>JANJVQ010000021.1 GCA_024710005.1 Paludibacter sp.
CAAAAATGGCGCTTATGCCATGAAACTGCATGAACACGATAAGTACAATGGTTCCTTGCGTGCCCGCAAATCGTTTTTCTTTTTCGATAACCGGGTCATTGCACTGGGAAGTAATATTCGTTCCGATTTACCTGAAAATGAAGTGCACACAACCTTGTTTCAGGTGTATCAGCCTGCTGAAATTAAACCTCTGTTGCTTAATGGAAAGAAGATCAATACTTTCCCGGTTCAAAAATCCATCAGCAAAAAACTAACAGAAATATCCGATGGACTAAATAACCATTTCTTTGTAAGAAATGCTGAAGTAAAGCTTAGTAGAAGTGTGCAGCATTCATTTCACGAAGAAACCGATGCCCCCACGCAGAATCCCTTTTCATTGGCCTGTATCAATCACGGCAAAATGGCTGCTGATGACCGCTATGAATACATGGTGCTCATTCAGCCGGATGTTAAATCACTGAAATCAATGCGTAAAGCAGTCACCTCACAAAACAAGTTTCCTTATCAGGTATTGCAACAGGATTCTATGGCACACATTGTACACGATCGTGCTACCAATACTACCGCTTATGTTTTCTTCGAAGCCGGATGTTATCAGGATGATAGCCGCTCGGTTGAAGTTAATATCCCCGCTTTGGTCATGACCGAAACGCTTGCCGGCAATCAACTGCTTCTTAGTGTTGCCGATCCCGACCTGCGCTTTTATGAAGGTCCGGCCGACGAACAATACGACGAAAATGGCAAACGCATCGAGCGAAGCGTTTATTCACGCGACTGGATTAACAATCCTTCAAAAGATTCTGTTATAAAACTTACTCTCAACGGCAACTGGCATCTCGCTGAGCCTTCCGAATACATCCGCGTAACATCAGCTTCGGCAGAAAAAACAACTTTTGAAGTGATGTGTCAGCATGGGTTTTCGAGGGAGGTGATGTTGATTCAATAATAAATTTTGTTGATTAGAACGGATACCCAATTGCCACATTCAATATCAGATTTTCTTTTCTCCAGGCTGATGCAAAAGGATTAAATTCTTGAACCACCCAGCGGTTACCCGGTGAAAGCCATGGCTTCCGCAGGGGAGTGGCAAGGTCGAAGCGCAACACGAAGAAAGAAACATCAAACCGCAATCCGAAGCCGGCGCCAACAGCCATTTCATTTACAAATGTATTGATATTGAACGGTGAGCCCATGGTGGATGGGTTTGAAGGTTGTAACCAGACATTTCCGGCATCAATAAATAAAGCGCCTTTCAGAAAACTGTAAATGTCGAACCTGTATTCGGCGTTTAACTCCAGTTTGATGTCGCCACCCAATTGTGTAAAACCGGCGGTGTTGATTTGCTGGTAATTACCGGGACCAATTGAATTAATCGCGAAAGCCCGGATACTGCTGGGACCACCACTGAAAAATTGCTTGTTGTAGGGGAGGGTGGCAGAGTTGCCGTAAGCTTTGGCAAAACCACCAATTAATCGCATAGCAAGCAGGTTTTTGTCGCCCAAATGCTGATACATCCGTCCATCAACACCAAACTTGACGAACTGTGAGTAAACGGAGCCCAAAAGCGTTGCAGGATTGTCACTTGAAGGTCGTGTCCCATTGATGGAACTGATTGCCGAGAAAACATTTCCTGCTGATTCGACTGTCAGGTTGATATAAAATTGGGTCGGTTTCTTGCTGATGGTTTGTTCGTTGTAGGTGTAGGCATAACTCATCCCGGCTACAAACTGCTCTTCGTAGCTCTTTTTGAGGATGGAGTTGGTAGCAAGCAAATCCAGGAAAGCCTGTGATTCGTTCATCAGTTCGGTATTGCTGATGCTCACGGGATTCAACTCGTGATCGCTTTTGATGTCCTTTCTCCATTTATACCCATAACTGAACTGTACATTCCGCAGGTCGAAATAATCCATCCTCCGCATAAAGTTGTAAGACAGAGCCATCCGCGTTTGTGGGGTATATAAACGATTGGTTAAAGGAACACGAAATGGTACCAGCAAACGGGGGAATGTCAACTCTATTTGTGGGTTAAAAGTGTAGGAAAAGAGATTCTCGCTTAATCTGTTTAATTGAGCTTCAAACGATCCTGCCAGATTTAATTTGAGTAATTCAGAACCGCCGAAAGTGTTTCTGTTCAGCAAGCTAACATTCATGCGCGGACCGGTATAGTTGTTCGATTTGGTTACCAAATCCATTTCAGCGCGTAAGGTGTTCAGGGGCAGGGGAGTGAGGCGAATGTCTGCATCCAGCCGGTTGCTGTCGGTTTCGGTGAAATGCACCTGCACAAACCTGAAACTGCCCATCGACATAAGTCGATTCAATGTAAGCTGGTGGTTCTGACGGGTATATAGCTCGTTTTCATTTAAAAATAAGGCGCGTTGTAAAACGGACGGACGAATCGGCTTACCATTTATATCGCTGATATAGTTTATCCGTTCGTATCTTGTCGTATCATTTGATGAGGACTGTAAAGTATAATGCTGGTCAACCGAAACCTGTCTGATATAAAATGGTTTCAGTGCTTCTGCCGGAACATCATCTTTTAAAACTAATTGCAGGTTGAAAGTGTTGACCCCGGTAACTAAAGTGTCAATTTTGAATATCAAATAATCAGGACTGAAATAGAAATATCCTTTGTTTTTCAGTAATGCATCAATCCGGTTTCTTTCGCTTTTTAGCAAATCAAGCTGATAAGCCATGCCGGGCTTGATTAATGATGACTGCGTACTTTCAGTAATCAGTTGTTGAATGTTGTTATCACTAATATTAATGCTGTATGCATTCAGCTTGTATGGGACGTGTACATCAGTCGTATAAATCAGTTTGGCTGTTTTCTTTTTTTCTGCCACTTCGCTGGTAGTGTGACTGTTAAATATCCCGATATTGAATAATTGTGCGTCAATAATTTCAGAAACAGCCTCTTTTCTGACATCGCGCAACAATACCGGTGGTTCTCCTTTCTCTTTCAGCCATTTTTTGAATTTGCTTTTCGGATTTTCACCTGCAATCTGATAGAGCCATAACTTGGGTCGCATGCCCAGTAAACTGCTGTTGGGTTCTGGTCGCAATGCCCGTCTAGCAGTTGACTTAACAAGGTTCTCATCAACTTCCTCTGTGCTTTCTACACGTATTTCCGCACCGGTATAAAGCAATTCGCCTTCAGCCAGTCGTTTTGTGCCTGTGCAGGATGCCAGGATAATAACGAGAATCAGATATGCTGTTTTTTTGATCATTTTTGTATGTCTCTTGTTTCCAGTCAACAGTCAACAGTCTACAGTCAACAGTCTACGGTCAACTAACCACTATTCGTTATTCGCTTTCTTAAACAACTCCTTCAACCGATTAAACTCCCTCACCAAAACCGCCCCGATACCGGTTTCTGTCAGTTGTCCGTCAATCAGCCCTTCGTACTGATTTTTGCGGAAACCTTTTAATCTGTATCGTCCGTCTTTGGTAAGTTTATATTCGATAATAACATCACTTGCAATGTCATTTGCTTGATTTTGAGTCGCTCTTTCCCCCTCCAGTTCAACTGTTCCTCCAACCTGCACACTGAGTCTGTCATCAAACAATTGTTTTTTTACACCGACTGACAACTCGGTTCTGCCTTCGGCTTCTCCGCCTGAATAATCTTCATAAGATTGCAGGTCGAAATTCATTTCCAGACCGGGTATAAAGGAGGCACTTAGTTTATTCAACTGTTCCGATAGAAAATTGCTTACGGTAGAGCGCAACATGGCAGGCGTTCCTGCTGATTCGGTTTGCAGGGGATTATCCTGCGCGAAACGGTTCAGCAATAATAACGCGAACACCTGTTTATTCAGGGCTGATGGGTCTTCATTTAATTGATTCAGCTTTTGTTGCACAGTCCCACCTAATATCTGCTGATTTTCAGTTGGAAGCTGAATTTCAAACCCAATCTCTGGCTGCAACAATTCACCCCGCATCTTTAGCAGTAAAATAAAAGGATATGCTTGCAGGTAAGGTCTTTTTTGTATATCTGTAAGTCCGCCCAACTGATCGGCAACTAAATTATAAGGTGCAGTGTGCACATTGTAAGCCGCATTGATGTTCACATTGGCATCCATCGGGTCACCATTCCAAACAATCGTACTGCCCTGCACGATGTCGAATTTTTTACGAATAATGGATTCGAAAGTAAGCTGATAACTGCCTTCTTCTAAGTTGTAAGAGCCCGTCAGACTCATCTTGCCGCTTCTGTCCATCGTGAGGTTTAAATCGGCCTGACCCTTTACCACCAACGAATCGCTCGAAGAAGGATCCATGAATAAGCGCAGGGTAGCGTTTTTATCTACTGCTAATACAGCGGTCAGATCAACTCCTCTGAACTGCATGTTGCCTGTGTTACTTTCCTTATCACGTTCTGTAATCGGAATTTCCTCCTGCCTGACCTCAAACACCACCACATCTTCTCCCTTGTAGGTGTTCAGTTCTGTGCGGGGAACGATAAAGCTTACATGTGAACCTTGTTTTAGTTTCAGGTTGGCATTCACAACGGGTAATTCCAATGGACCTGTGATGTGTATTTTGCTGTCGATGAGCATACGTCCGTAGAATAAATCATTGTCCTTCGCAGTTGTATTAAACAGTTGAAAATGATTGGCATCAATCCGTAAATCGAAACTGAAATCAGCAAAATCCTGCATGCGAACGGTTCCATGGATACTGGCAGGTTGGTCATTCACATCTTTCATCGTGAATCCATCGAAATAAATCCCTTTGTTATCCATGCGGATGGTTTCGTTGCTAAGCGCAATGCGGTTGTTAAGAAATGCAGGTGTGGTTTCTACATTTTGAAAAGTAAGTTCACCTGCAATATTCGGTTTGTTCAGCTTGCCCGAAACATCAAAATAACCTGCAAGTATTCCCTTAGAAGCTGCAAGTTGTCCTGCCGAAAAGGCTTCCAGGGTTTTCATGGAAAGCGATTGTATGTTTGCTTTCAAATCAATCGACTGATTATCATCTTCCATCGTGTAATGACCGGCAAGTGTCAGGTTGTTTTCACTTCCTTCGATGCTACCTTGTACATCAAAGCGATTGGCAACCGGATTTTTAGCGGTAATATTCAGATTGCCAATGGGTACGTCCATGAGGACCAGCTTGTCGATGTTTGCATCCGCGATTATTCCGTAACTGTCTGCCGTCTTTTTCAGTAGGATATCACCACTCAGCATTCCCCCAACCAGGGTGTTTTCTTTGTCGATTATGCGGGATATTTCATCCAGACTGAATTGCTGTAACTGAATGCTAATGTCGTCGTTGAATTGCTCGTTGACTGACTGAATGCTCAGCAGACCTTCTTCGTGTTGCATTTGTAGTTGATGAATGAGGAAACCCTGATTCCCAAATGCAATATAATGTTCCGGATTTATGCTCCACTGTTTATTCATCACGAAAAAATTATCCGGATTGAAGTGCAGACGGAACACATCCGGTTCAATCAGCAAACGACTATCCACCACAAAATGCTTATTTCCCTCCTCATCAATAGCAGAAAGCAGAGCCGTAATCGATTGATCCTGCATGGTGCCTCCCAGATACAGGTTGTCTAATTGAATTTGTTCGTTTTCTGCATGTTGAATATTTAACGCATACAACAATGAATCTGCATTTGCATCGACTTTAAACTGAAGGTCTTCTATTTGAATGCCGTTGTAAATTGTTTTGCTGATGCCAGCTTGAAGGTTGAATGTGTGCTGCTTATTATCGAAACTGCCCGTGATGTTTTCGGGGACAAAAACTTCAAGACCGGGCACAAGGAATTCGGTCAATAGTGGATGGTTGTGGATATTCAGGTTGAAATCAAAAGCCGCATCTTCTTTGTTGTTGACAAGCTGCTGTTCGTTGGATAAGTATTTTGAAATAAATGGCGTAAGGATTTCCGGCAGTAATACAGGTGATATGTTCCCATCATAACTGAGGTCGATTAATGCGCTCCGGAGATTCAATTCACTCTTTCCGGGTGCATTTTTGGTTTCCAGCGCGAGTGATTCGAGTGCATAACTTTTGTTGTTTTGCACGATACTCAAATCATGCAGGTTGAGTGTGCCGTTTATCTGCTCCGGATTCATACCACTAATATCGGCCTTTACTTTACATGCTACCCGCAGGTCATCTTCCATGAATTTGAGTGCCTGAAAATCAATTCCCATCAAGTCGAGCTCATACTGAAATGCTTCTTTTCCTTTGGCAAGATTGGCTAATCCATCCAAGTCGAACCGGAGATTTTCATCCCGCATCCTGACAGAACCTTCGAACTGTTGCTGATTATAATTTCCGTTCAGGGACAATCCTTGATAGTTGTACTGATTGAAATAGGCCTGTGATACGTCCGTCATGATTTGAACTTGGGCGGTTTGCATGTCGAAACCTTTTCCCTGGACTTGTGCAACAAGACTAACCGGTCCGAACAGGAGGGAATCTCTCAATACTTTGCCGGCATCAAAGTTCAAAACAGCCAGGTTGATGTCAAATTGCTCATTTTTCCGGAGTACAGCCAACAGCGTAGCACCTCCGAAATCGCTGTTTAGTGTCACTGATGCATCGAAAGCATCTATTCCTCCACTAAAATTGGCCTTCAGATTGAGTTGATTAGGAATATCTATATTTTCAGGAATTGCAGAACCCGCGAACAGCTTTATTTCATCCTTGCTGAAACTTGCCTGCCTGATATGGGCTTCTATCCAAAGTTTGGATAGTGAATCGGTTATAGTAGCCAATGAAGGATATTGTAAGCTGAGATCTGCCTCTACAGATGATTGTTGAGTTTGTAGGGATAAGTTATTGATATTAGCTGATTTCTCATCCATATTAAATAGCATGGCGAACTTGCGAATGGACATTCCATGTTGCTCTTCAATAGCTAATTGCTGAATTTCGATATACGTTATGTCTGGTGCAAAAGATAAATTTCGTGCTTTCAGGTTGAGCTTATTCAAACCAATATCATCAGGATTAAACTGATTTGAAGCAGTTTTTACTTCTCCCGAAAGGTAATGAAGCTTATCAGCCTTCAGTACAATATTTTTAATGTCGAGCGCCAGCGTATCTAACCGGATGTTTGTTTTTCCCAGTTCAAATAACTGTAACTGTGTTGTGGCTTTCAGTTTATTCCACTCATCAGCATAGCGAAAACGGATGTTCTTCAGTCTGAATTTTTCGGCATAAACCGTCCAGTTGATTGTTGTTTGAGTGGTATCTTTTTTTACCGAAATGGTATCGCTGAAAGCATCAATCAAAAACTGGTAATTAAAAAGCGAATCAACAGCCGAATTATAGACATTCAAATATACATCCTGCAACAAAAAGTCATGAATGTACAGGTGCTGTTTCATCAATGCTTTAAACCTAATATTCAGACTCGTTTTTCCGGCAAAAAGCAGCGTATCCTGATGATTGTCTTCTAAATAGATGTCTTTAACAACAATGGTATGAGGAAAAGCAATACTGATGTTGCCAATTTCGACTTTTGTATTGGTTGTACGGCTAACATAACTGGTTGCAATATCAACTAATTTGTTTTGAATAGAAGGAAACTGAATCAGCGCTGCCATAAGCAGGAAGACAACGATCAATCCAGCCATCGTCAACAGGATGACTTTGAGAAATTTCTTTATGATAGAGGAAAATCCGGACATGAGTTTGTTCTCTTGTATATCAGTGTGCTAACAAAGATGAGAAAATTATTTATAACTCACAAGACAGATAAGTTGTTTCAACAAATGATTTTGTTTATTTTTGATGCTGTTTATAATAACCATATAAGTCATATAAATAAATATTAGCAGGGATGAAAAATATTTTATTAGCAGGTGTGTTTTTGTTTTTATTTGTATTTCAGCTGGTTGCAGATGATGGTAGATATCGTTTGTTAGTTGGAACTTATACAAATACAAAAATCAGCGAAGGTATTTACAGTTACGAAATTGATGTAGAAAAGGGAGTTTTCAATCAAAAACAAGTTGCGAAAGAGTTAGTTAACCCCAGCTTTCTGGCGCTTACATCCGATAAGAAGTATGTATATGCCATCAGTGAATCCGGTACAGAGAGTAAAGCCGGAGCATTTGCCTTTGATGCGGAAAGTGGTTCATTCAGGTTTTTGAATAGTGAATTTACCGGAGGAAAAGGTCCGTGCCATGTTGCTGTTACCGACAAACATGTTGTAACCGCCAATTATTCCGGAGGTAGTATTTCTGTATTCCGAAGAAATACAGATGGTTCTTTGTCTGATCTGATCCAGTTGCTCCAACATACAGGAAGCAGTATTCATCCCAAAAGACAAACCAAACCTTATGCGCATCAGGTGGTTTTCACGCCGGATCAAAAATTTCTGCTTTCCTGTGATTTGGGGACTGATAAAGTGATGGTTTATAAATATGATATTAACTCAAATAATCAACCATTTATTTTATTTGATAGCGTACAAGTTAAAGCTGGAAGTGGTCCGCGGCACCTGACCATCAGTAAAAACGGGAAATATGTGTATCTGCTTCAGGAAATTGATGGAACGGTTAGTGTAATGACCTTGAAAAAAGGTAAGTTGAAAATAATTCAGGAAACATCAGTCGTGATAAAGGCCGATGTTGAAACCGGTGCAGCTGACATCCATCTTTCACCTGACGGGAAATTTTTGTATGCATCGAACCGTGGAACTGCAAATGATATCACCTGTTTTGCTGTCGAAAAGAGTGGAAAATTAAGTTTTGTTCAGCAGGAATCTACCGGAGGAGTCGGGCCACGTAATTTTGCCCTGACGCCTGATGGGAAATACCTTTTTGTGGGAAATCAGCGAACAGATAATATTGTTGTTTTCAAAAGAGATTTAAAAACCGGAAAACTCGCTGATATCGGTAAAAGCTTCAGCATAGGAGCGCCTGTTTGCCTTTTATTCTATTGAAAAAAATTGTATCTTTGTTGCTCTAAAATTTTATTAAACATTTTATCAATTAATTACAAAAATTTAATCATAATAGTTCTGATAGGTAAACTAAGGTCATTTGATTTAATAAAAATACTTATGTTACTGATGTGACTAATGTGGTAAATAAAACTAAAAAAATTATGAGATTAATTATTCAGCAGAATTACGACCTGATTTCAAAATGGACGGCCGGCTACATTGCAGATAAAATCAATGCTGCAAACGCGAATTCAGATAAACCTTTTGTGCTGGGTTTACCTACTGGTTCAACCCCGCTTGGCACTTACAAGTATCTGATTGAATTGTACAAAAAGGGTAAGGTTTCTTTTAAAAATGTAGTGACGTTTAACATGGATGAGTACGTGGGAATTCCTCAGGATCATGATCAAAGTTATTATACATTTATGTGGACTAATTTCTTTAGTCATATTGATATTCTTCCGGAACGGGTAAATATACTGAATGGTAATGCTGCTGATTTAATGGCTGAATGTGAATCGTACGAAGCGAGAATTAAGTCTTATGGCGGTATTGACTTGTTTATGGGCGGTATTGGTCCCGATGGACACATTGCCTTCAACGAACCGGGTTCCTCGTTGACCTCAAAAACCAGAATTAAAACATTAACCCAGGATACCATCATTGCCAACTCACGTTTCTTCGACAATGATGTGAATAAGGTGCCAAAAAATGCACTGACGGTAGGTGTGGGTACAGTTTGTGACGCGAAAGAAGTCCTGATTATTGTCAACGGACACGGTAAGGCTCGTGCATTACGTCACGCGGTAGAAGAGCCTATAAACCACATGTGGACCATCAGCGCACTGCAATTGCATCCTAAAGCTATTATTGTTTGTGATGAAGCTGCTTGTGCAGAGCTGAAAGTTGGCACATACAATTATTTTAAAGATATTGAAAAAGAGGCTATTTTGTAAGCTATTATTTATCGTTTTCCTGATATCAGGAAAACGATAATAAATTTAATCATCATGAAACGAACATTTAATTATCTCATCGCGTTGGTAATTACAGCCATAGCAATGGTATCCTGTTTGCCGGAAGAGGATGTTTTTGATGAAACATTGCTGTATGGCAGGTGGAAATCGGGAACAGAATATTATCGATTTGATGAAGCAGGTACAGGTAAGAACTGGGATACAGTGGATAGTACTGAAGAAGATGAGGGTGGAAATTTTACCTGGACGCTGGTTAAGTCAGACCTGACCATCATCAGAATTCAAACGATGGGGGGTGATGGGGTACCGCATGTTTATACTGTAATTGAACTGACGCCAACCAGATTAAAACTGAATGATGGCTTCGATTCAAAAACTTATTCGAAAGTTAATTAAGTACAGAGACTTAGTGTCTTAAAAAATTACACATCATGAAAAAAGCGCTCAACATCTTTCTGATTAGTTTGCTGTCGCTGCTGGCCGTGTGCCTGATTGCTGTCGGCATTTTGTCGTGGGTAATTTTCACCCCTGAAAAACTAACCCCGATTGTGCGTAACCAATTAGATAAGATGTTGATTTGCGAACATCAGACCGGTGATGTGGAACTGACTTTTTTCAGTACTTTCCCGGAATTCGGATTGAAAATTAATGGATTCCTGCTGAAAAACTCACTACCGGGAGCTCCTTCCGACACCCTGCTCAATAGCGACAAAGTGGTAGCTACCATCGATTTGAATGCTTTGTGGAAAAACAGGGAGCTGATTGTGAATGAATTATTTATTGAAAAGCCTTTCATTTTGGCTTTTATCGACAGTACAGGCCGTGCTAATTATGACATCATGCGACCGGATGAAGAACCGGATACCACTGCCTTTGAATTGCCTTTTAAACGGTTGGCGCTTGATAATATTCAGCTCGAGGATGCCCGCATTGTTTATCATGATACGCCCATGGATATGGTGTTGTCGCTGAACAAGCTGGATGCTGGAATCAAGTTCAGCTGGAAAGGTAATTTGATTACCGGTAAGATGCAGGGTGATGCAGCTGATTTTTCTTTCTATTGGGATGAAACTGATTATATCAAACAAATTCCGCTTGAAATCAACACCCCATTTTCTTTTGATTTGAAGGGAATGAAGCTGCAATTTGAAGCTGGTACGCTTGCCTTGAATGATCTTAGCTTTGATGTGAATGCGCTGATTCAAAATAAACAGGAGGAAATTTTACTGGATATTGCTTTTAACTCGGTTGAATTGCCGGTTAAACCGGTTTTTGACTTGTTATATGTCCCTTTCGGTGAGTATCTGGAAGGAATGACTGTCGATGGTAAAACTTTCGTCAACGGTTCTTTGAAAGGCATTATTGCTGATTCTTTATTGCCTGTTTTTGACTTGAATGCTGATTTCCGCCAGCTTGAATTTGCCTACGAATCGTTGCCTTATGAGCTTTTTGACATGTCGGGAAAGGCAGATATTGCCATGGATTTGAACGACAATGAAAAATGGTATGTAAAGGTATATGATTTCGAAGGGAAAACCGGTAAATCTTCTTTCTCCGGTGCAGCTTTAGTCGACCAGCTTATGGGAGATATGCGTTTCGATATTGATGCGAAAGCCCGACTGAATCTGGTTGATGCCAAACCTATGCTACCGGATGATTTGCCTGTTGACATCAGTGGACTGGCCATTGGTAATGCCAAAATAAAATTCCTGTACTCTCAATTCATGGAGAATCAGTTTGATAAAATGCTGATTCAGGGTAAATTCAATGTAAAAGATCTGGTTGCTGATTACGACACCATCTCTCTTCGCAGTAAAGTGGCAGAACTTGCATTCCAGATGCCCAACATCAAAAGTAAAGAAACTTCGTTTATCGAACTGGACATAGCATCGAAACAAGTAGAGGTGGAAATGGGTAAACATACCAAAGCAGTTATCCGAAACCTTGGATTGGTGACTTCCACTTCGAATATGATGAATGAAAAACTTCCCTTAGCAGTAAAAGGTGATTTCAGGGGAATGGATATGACGGCCGGCATGGATAATATGACTGCTTTTGTGGGTAACCCGAAAGGAAATTTCAACCTGATCATGGATATGCAGGATTCTACGGCCATTCCGGTGTTCGATTGTGATTTTGATATGTCCAAGCTTGCAGCATCCATGGATACAATTCAGGTTGATATTGCAAATCCGAGGGGCGTGGTACTTTATCATCCTGATGCGCACGATGTGAAACGCCCGTACATGCAGTTGGAATACCACAGCGACCGGCTTGCAGCACGAATGGGTGAAACTAAAATCGATACTGAAAACATCAGTGTGGATGCAGGTGTAGCGTATGACGGGTCGCAAAAGAATTTCCTGTTGCAATGGATTCCGAAAGGTTATGTGAAAATGAATCAGGGGAGAATCAGTACGCCTCAATTGGCGACAGAAATTCAGATACCTGCCATTGATTTCGACTTTACACCGGATGAGTATTTGATACGGGACAGCCGTTTGATAATCGATAAGTCTGATTTTCATCTGACGGGACAGCTGACAAATGTGAGACCGTTTCTCAGGGATGAAGGCTTGTTGAAAGGTGATTTCAATTTCCGTTCGCATACTACTGATGTGAATCAATTGCTGGATTTGGTAAGTGGAATGGGCTATACCGAAGAAGAGACAGCTGAAGAAAAAGATGTTAGTCCGGATACCAATGGGAACAGTGGACCATTTATGGTTCCCAAAGGGGTGGATATTTCCTTGTATACAAGCGTCAACGAAGCTTTGGTTTCAAAAGATACCGCTCGCAATGTGCAGGGTACGGTGACTGTAAAAGACGGGGTGATGATCCTTGAAAGTATGTTATTTACCACTTCAGCTGCCAAAATGCAGCTCACAGGTATGTATAAAAGTCCGCGCAGAAATCATTTGTTCACAGGAATTGACCTGCATTTGCTTGAAATAGAGATTCCTGAGTTACTGAAACTGATTCCGGATGTGGACACCATCATGCCGATGCTGCGATCGTTTGCCGGCACAGGTGAATTCCACATGACCATCGAAACGTATCTGGATTCGGCTTACAACCTGAAAAAGTCAACGTTATTGGGTGCAGCTTCGGTACGCGGACAAGACCTTGTTTTACTCGATGGCGAAACATTCACGGAAATTGCCAAAACGTTGCGTTTCAATAAAAAAACTGAGAATAAAATCGACAGTCTTTCTGCCGAATTCACGGTTATCAAAAACAATGTGTACGTGTATCCTTTCCTGATCGTGATGGATAAGTACAAAGCCATTGTGGAAGGCCGTCATAACCTGGATATGAATTTCGATTACCATATTTCGCTTATTGACAGTCCGTTGCCACTGCAACTTGGAGTTGATGTGAAAGGCAATCTGGACGACATGAAAATCCGTCCGGTTAAATGCAAATATGCCAATATGTATCGTCCTGCCCGAAGAACGGAAGTTGATACCAAGAAGCTGGAATTACGCAATATGATTCGGCAGGTGCTTACCGACCGGGTTAGGGAGGAATAATATTTATTCGTACCGGATAATTTTTGCCGGGAGGATTTTCGTGATCAAATAAGATGGACCTATCATCATCAGGATGGATGCCAACAAGGTACCGATATTCAATCCGATAATCAATGGCCAGTTGAACAAAATTGGTACGGTAGCAATGTAATATGCTTCCGGATCAAGCGGGATGATGCCCGTGAAATACTGAAGGGCACAGATACTCAACCCGATGATGTTTCCCCACAACATGCCTTTTCCTATCAGAAATAAGGAATGATACAAAAATATCTTTCTGACTGACCAGTTAGTTGCGCCTATAGATTTGAGAATACCGATCATGGTAGTACGCTCCAGAATCAATATAAGTAATCCTGAAATCATGTTGAAACCAGCTACTGCCAACATCAGGAATAATATAACCCACACGTTGATGTCCAACAAATCCAGCCAGGAGAAAATCTGTGGATTGATGTCCCTGATGGTTTGTGTGTACAGCATATTGCCGTTGGCTTGTGCCTTGTTGGCAGTTTTGAAATAAACCTGATCGCCTATTTCATCGATTTTATCAAAATCCTGGATAAGAATTTCATATCCACTCACTTCCCAATCCTGCCAGTCGTTCAGCTGCCTGATGTGCCGCATATCTGTCAGGATAAAAAGTTTATCGTACTCAATAAAATTAGTGGAATATATCCCGCTGATGGTGAACTTTCTGGCCCTGACCTGATCCTGCATGAAATAAGCAAAAAAGGTATCACCCAGCTTTAATTTGAATAAATCAGCCTGGTGTTTGGATATGACTGCCTGATTTTGCAGACTGTCGCTAATATGCAGAATATCACCCTCTGATAAATTACTTTTGAAAAAATCCCAGTCGAAATTTTCATCAATTCCTTTGAGCACAATTCCCTGGAACTGCTCATTTGTTTTTATGATACCCGGTTTGGTGGCAAAAGCCTGGATGTGTTTCACGCCGGGAATGGCTGCTAACTCATCTTTCAGGGTGTCGTTAAGCACAATGGGAGTTAATTCGTAGGTATTATTACTATCGAAATTGGTAATTTGAATATGCCCCCCGAAACCAATCGTTTTGTTTCTGATTTCTTTCTTAAACCCCGTTACAATACTCACAGCCAGCAACATTACTGCCAGTCCAATGGCAATTCCCAGGATGGCTATACGCACAGCAGGACGGGAAACATGTTTCCTGTCCTGCCTGAAATGAATGCGTTTTGCTATGAAGTATTCTAAATTCATGTCATTGTTTCAAGGTGTTACCGGGGTATGCAGCCAGCGCTTTTTCGAGTACGATCAGGGCCTTTTTCAGGGCTTCTTTTTCCAGTACATAAGCGATGCGGACTTCATTCCGGCCAATATCAGGAGTCGTATAGAAACCCGATGCAGGAGCCATCATCACCGTCTGACCTTCATAATCAAAATCGGATAACAACCAGGCGCAGAATTTATCAGCATCATCAACCGGAAGTCTGGCAACGGTATAGAAAGCGCCCATCGGTATGGGTGAATATACACCCGGAATACGATTCAATCCGTCAATCAGGTATTTACGCCTTTCTACATATTCATTGTACATTTCGAGCATGTACTCTTCCGGGGTGTCGATGGATGCTTCAGCAGCGATTTGTCCGATTAAAGGAGGACTCAAACGAGCCTGACAAAACTTCATCACGTTTTTCAGTACTTCCTTGTTCTTTGTTACCAATGCGCCGATACGGATACCACATTCACTATATCTTTTAGAAACGGAGTCGAATAATACGATGTTTTCTTCTATTCCATCTAAATGGAAAGCTGATATATAAGGTGCACCGGTATAACAAAACTCACGGTAAACTTCATCAGAAAATAAGTATAAATCGTGTTTCTTAACAAGTTTCTTGATGTTGTTCATCTCGGCGCGGGTATAGAGATAACCGGTCGGATTATTCGGGTTGCAAATCAGAATACCTTTGGTCCTGGGTGTGATGAGTTCCTCGAATTTTTCAATCGGAGGCAATGCAAAACCATCTTCAATACTGCAAAATATAGGTTTGATAACAGCGCCGGCAGCAATGGCAAAAGCCGTATAGTTGGCATAAGCAGGCTCAGGAACGATGATTTCATCGCCCGGGTCTAAGCAACTCATGAAGGCAAAGTTTACTGCTTCGGAACCACCGGTGGTAATGATGATGTTTTCTTCCGTTACATCAATATTGAAGCGGTGGTAATAACTGGCTAATTTGGTGCGCAGACTTTTAATCCCGTCACTCGGACTGTATTCCAGTACCGTTCTGTCGATATTGCGAATCGCGTCAATCGCCACCTGAGGAGTTTTCAAATCGGGCTGACCGATATTCAGGTGATACACTTTAACTCCGCGTGCTTTGGCTTTGTCGGCCAGCGGAACTAACTTACGGATAGGCGATTCGGGCATTGAATTCCCGCGTTGGGATGTCTGTGGCATGCTTTTTTTAGTTTTGCCTGCAAAATTAGTGAAATTATTTAAAATCCACTATCAATTTGACATTAAATTGTCGGCCTGTGAGATAATTCGGAACGGCGAGTTGTTGTCCGTAAATATCTGTTACCCAGTAATACGAATTTACGTTTTTAAAGTCCATCAGGTTAAACACTTCCAGATTCAGCCAGATGCTCTGCAAACCTTTCATCCATTTCTTATTCATCAGGGCATCTTTTCCGCTGACTAATATCCTCGAAGCGCCAATATCGACCCGTTTGTAGGCAGGAGCACGCAGAACGCCACGATACAGGTTGTTCCGGGGCGGACCGTAAGGCATGCCATCCGAATACACGAATTTCAGCTGCAATTTGTAATTCGGATTGTTGGGCAGGTAATCCTGAAACATCATGGAGAAAGCATAACGTTGTTCGTTCGGACGAGAAACCCAACCCGGCCATACCATGGTAGAAGAAGTGATGTTCCGGTTTTCGTCATAAGTATGTTGCAGGTAACTGTCGTCAATGATGTCTTCTTTCGAATTCATGAGCGAGAAATTAATCCAGGAATCTGTTCCCGGAACCAGTTCTCCGAAAAGTTTAAAATCGATACCGGCTGTATAGGCTTTGGCATTGTTATATCCTGAATAGGTAATCTGCACGTTGTCCACATCGTAGGTAATCACCCGGTCGGCTAATTTCAAATATGCCTCTGTGGTAAATTTGAAAGGCCTACCGAAAGCCCTGAAATAGTGGTCGCCTCCCAGTACGAACTGTACCGAACGCTGGGCGCGGATGTTTTCATTCAGCGCGATATTTACATTCCCCAATGCATCACTGACAGTATCCCTGATTTCCTTGTAAAATGGTGCCTGATAATACAAACCGGTTCCCAGTCTGAAGCTGAAATCTTTTTCCCAGGCAGGTATAAAAGCCAGTGAAACCCTCGGGCTCACCAATAATTCTTTGTTGAAAGTCCAATAATGGGCTCGCACTCCACCTGTAAGGGTAAAACCACCTGCATCGCCCCGCCATTTATAGGTATCTTGTAAAAAAGCGGTTGTACGCCAACTGGTGAGCGTATTCGACGCTTTCATGTTATAATACAGGTTCACGCTTTGGTCGTCGTAGGGTAAGGAATAGCCCACCGAATCGCGCCACTCCCATTCACTGATTTGATCGGCAATAATTTCCCGTTGCAGGTTTGCACCCCACTTCAGCTTGTGCGAGATGCCGTTGAACTCTCCGGTATGACCGATGTTAACTACAGTTGCATTCAGAGTGTTACGGGCATGTTCGTGGTATTTTCCAATACCCAGCGTGGCGCCTTCACGGTTTTCTTCTTTAATATCCATTTTGACTTCCCCCAGGTGATATTCACTCAGAATATCAAAGTTTTCATTTTCATCGGTCTGGAAAGCCGAAGTAATCAAACTCAGTTTGACATTTTGCTGAGGATGATAATGATAACTCAACGCTCCGAAAGCTGTTCTGAAGATGTCTTTTTCTTGTCCCTCGAAGAAAATGGTGAGCTTACGTCCCATGTTATACGTCCCGAAGTTGGTTTCACGGGTTGTCGGTACAAAATTGAAAATATTCTGCGAGAAGTTTCCCAGGAATGTCATTTCCGATTTTTCAGAAAGCTTGTATGTAAAATAGCCCTGATAATCAATGAATGATGGATTGTATTCCCCCTGTGTGTCCAGTGACCCCAACAAATAGGCTGAAGTCTTGTACCGGATACCATGCAATTGAGTGAATTTATTTTTGGAAGTACCCACGTAGGCGGTTGCTCCCAGCAAACTCATCGATACGGAAGATTCAAACTCAGCAGGCTTTTTGTATTCTATATCGAGTACCGACGACATTTTATCACCATACTCAGCATTGAATGCGCCGGAAGAAAATCCTACCTTTTGTACCATGTCATTGTTGATAAAGCTGAGTCCTTCCTGCTGTCCTGCCCGTACCAACAAAGGTCGGTAGACCTCTATGCCATTGACATACACAATATTTTCATCAAAGTTACCACCACGCACATTGTATTGCGAACTCAATTCATTATTGGAAGTAACACCTGCAAAAGTAATCAGAATCGATTCGAAATTTCCGGAGATATTGGGCATCAGTTTTGATTTCAATGGATCCAGGTAATCCATCGTTGATGTTTGTCTGCGTTGTGCAACCACATCCAAATCCTGAATCTGCGTACTCGTCGGACGTAATTCCACTGAAATCTGCATCACGGCCTGTTTAGGATAAAGTGTGTGTCGGATAGTTTCATATCCCAGCATCGAAAAAACAATGACTACTGAATCTTTAACGGTGGTTGATAGTTCGTAATAGCCGTTCTGATTGGTCGTGGTTCCTACGGTTGTTTTGTCAAAATAGACATTGGCTAATTCAATTCCGCGGTTATTGTTATCAATCACGTATCCGAAAACCCTGAGTTTCGACTGGGCAAGAATGGGAGAGAGGAATATGGTTAGTAATAAGTAAATGAATATCTTTTTAAACATGGAATGATAAAAGTTACAAAGCGAATAGTGAATAGCGAATAGTGAATAATGACATAACGTGTGCAAAATTAACAAAAAATCCTGAAGTGAACTGACTTCGGATTTTCGTAAGGAAAACGAAAATTTGACTGAATTATTATTTAAAAGAAGAATAAACTTACCCCGATGATGCTGACGATGGCGCCAATAACATGGTGAGGTGCAATTTTTTCCTTAAACATAATAGCTGAAGGTACAATGATGAACACCGGAACCAATGCCATGAAGGTAGAAGCAATCCCCGTTTTGGTGTGCTGAATGGCGAAAAGCGAGAGTGTTATGCCTAAAAAAGGCCCGAAAAATGAACCGATTGAAACAGCCCGGATACCACTTTTATCTTTAAAAGCATCTTTCACTTTCGGCCATCTTCTGAGCACTGTAATCATGATGATGAAACATATCAGTCCGAATAAAATTCTGATTTGGGTAGCGGATATGGGATCGTAATCGCCAATTCCTTTCTTGCTGAGGATAAGCCCGATTGCCTGTCCCATTGCACCGCCAAAGGCAAGCAACAATCCTTTTGCAGGCACCCGTATCTTCAGTCGCCTGTCGGCAATGGCAATCACGATGCCCGACAAACTGACGAGGATGGCTATGATGCTTTTCAGCGAAAGAATTTCATCCAGAAAGAACCAGCCGATGGTAGCTGTAATCACCGGAACCGAACTCATGACAAGCGTAGCTGTGCGTGAACCAATGATGAGATAGGATTTAAATAAGAATAAATCCCCGAGGAAAAGTCCGACTACCCCCGATAATCCCAGCCAAAACCACTGGTAGCCGGTTGCATCAGTCGGGAAAAAAGTTTGTTTGGTAACAAGCAGGGTAATGCCCAACAGTACGAACGCCCATACAAGCCGGATGATATTCACCGACAAAGAACCGATTTTACGACCGGCCTTTTCAAAAAACAAAGCGCTGAGCGTCCAGCATATAGCCACAACGAGGGCGGCGATTTCTCCGAAGAACATGTGTTTTTAACTGAAAGCTGAAAGCGGAAAGCGGGAAGCTTTCATCTGTCCAACTGAAAATTTGTGCAAAGATATAATATTATTTTGTACTTTTGCCGACGAAAACATTTTCCGCTTTCCGCTTTCAGTTTTCCGCTAAATGACAAAAAATAATGACATGATTCCATATTACAAAAACAAACCCCGTCCCGAGAAGGACATGATTTTCGGTATTCGTGCCGTAATTGAAGCCATCGAGGCCGGAAAAGATATTGATAAAATCATGCTCAGGCGTGATATGACCGGTGAACTGGCTAAGGAACTCTACACCTTGCTGGAAGGTATGAATGTGCCCATTCAAAAGGTACCCATCGAGAAACTCAACCGCATCACGATGAAAAACCATCAGGGTGTGATTGCTTTTATTTCGCCGGTGACTTACCAACGTATTGAAGACATCATTCCCGGGATTTATGAAGAAGGCCGTACGCCTTTTGTTGTGGTGCTGGATAACATCACGGATGTGCGTAATTTTGGAGCTATAGCGCGTACCTGCGAATGTACCGGAGTCGATGCCATCGTGGTACCCATGAAGGGTGGGGCTGCCCTCAATGCCGATGCGGTGAAAACATCTGCAGGCGCTTTGATGAAAATTCCGGTTTGTCGCGAAGAAAACATCGGCAACGCCCTGAAGTTCTTAGCTGCTTCTGGCATCAAGCTGATTGCAGCCACTGAAAAAGCAGAACAAAACTATACAGAAGTCGATTACAAAGTACCGGTTGCCATTGTGATGGGCTCTGAAGACGAAGGAATCGACCCTGCCCACCTGCGCATCTGTCAGGAATTGGTACGCATTCCCATCCTTGGCAGCATTGAGTCGCTGAATGTGTCTGTGGCAGCGGGGGTTATACTTTATGAAACAGTGAGACAACGAATATAGTTGATAGTGGTTAGTGGTCAGTGGTTAATTAACTAACCACTAACCACTAATCACTGACCACTATTCATTACTTTCTAATTAACACAAGAAATGACTGTATTATACGAAGACAACCATCTGATTGCCGTCAATAAATCCTCTTCGGAGATTGTGCAGGGCGACAAGACCGGTGATGAACCCTTATCGGAAACCATCAAAAAATACATCAAGGAGAAATACAACAAACCCGGTGATGTATATTTGGGGGTTACCCATCGGCTGGACAGGCCGGTGAGCGGGGTTGTGTTGTTTGCGCGTACCAGCAAGGCCCTGACCCGTTTGAATGAAATGTTCAAAACGCAACAGGTTAAGAAAACCTACTGGGCGATAGTCAAAAACAAACCAGCTAATCCCGAAGGACGTCTCGAACATTATCTTGTACGCAACGAGAAGCAAAATAAATCCTACGCGCACGATAAAATTGTGCCAAATGCCAAGAAAGCAGCCCTGAAATATAAACTTATCGGTCAGTCGGACACCTTCTTTCTACTCGAAATAGAACTCGAAACTGGTCGTCACCACCAGATTCGCTGCCAGCTTGCCAAAATGGGCTGTCCTATCAAAGGTGACCTGAAATATGGCTTTCCCCGTTCCAACCCTAATGGCGGCATTTCATTGCATGCGCTCTCTGTAGAATTTATCCATCCGGTATCCAAAGAACTGATCAGGATTACGGCGCCCGTTCCTGAAGATGAGAAGTTGTGGGAGGTGATGACAGAAAGCATGCTACCTCTTCATGGGTCGCCCATACAATCAAAGGCTTAAAATCGTTTGTAAATTCCTCAATTCCTTTTATAATTTTAGTTTTCAGGTCTTGCCCCAGGCCAGTCAGCGGTTCATCCAATAATAATACATGACAGGGAAGTACTAAAGCCCTGGCTAATGCTACACGCTGTTGCTCTCCGCCACTCATGGCGTCGGGAAGTTTATCCTGTTGATTGTCGAGTTCCAGCAGGTGAATTAATGCTGTAATCCGGTCTTTTTCAATTGTAGTAATTTGAGGAAAATGGGGGAGGGAAAAGGCAATATTCTGCTCAACATTTAACCACGGGATTAATCTTTTGTCTTGAAAAGAACAGGAAATAATTGGTTTGGCATGACTAAAAGTAATTTCGCCACTATCTTTTTTCAGGATGCCGGCGAGAATGTGCATCAGGGTGGTCTTACCCGAGCCTGAGGCTGTTTTGAGTAGATTGACTTGTTCGTTCGACAGACTAAGATTCAACTTGCGAAGCACAACCTTGCTATTGAATGATTTGTTTAATGAGTTAATATTAACTGTTTTTATATCAGTATATATATTGTGTGGTTGTGTGTTATTTTTGAGGATTGATAAGCTAAAATTACCGCTGTGTTTGACCAGCAACTTTAATAACACATCAAACATAAAACTAACCACGATGGCGATGATAGTCCACGCGAGTAATACTTTCATGTCAATAAAAGCCTGGGCTTTTTTCATACTGGTTCCGATGCCATGAACCGGACCGGCAAGCACTTCGCCAATGATGACTGCCCTCCAGCCAAAACCCATAGCCGTTGCCATACCTGAAAGAATTAAAGCGCGTGCCGAGGGGAGATAAATATATTGTAGTCGTTGCAGGCTGTTTTTATTGAATACTTTTGCCATTTCTACCAGCTTGATGTCCGTATGTTCCAATCCACTCAGCATATTCTGATACAATATTGGGAACATGGTAAAGAAAGCAATGAAAACCGGTAATCCGGGAGGAGAAAGCCAAAGCAGGGCAATTAAAACAATTGAAATGACAGGGACAGAACGCATAATTACCACCCAGGGATGAAAAAAGGATTTCCAGAATGACTGATGAAGGGCGACAGCCGCTAATACGCCGGATAAGGTCAATGCAAGCGCAAACCCAATCAGTCCGCGTAGTATGGTAATACCAAGCGATGCGTAAAAGTCTGCGTTTATCAGTAAAATAAGAATAGTCTTTAATAATCCCGTCACTGAGGGAAACAATTCAGGATAGCCAATTAACATAGCCAGTGCCTGCCAGAAAACCAGCAAAAGCAAGATGCTGTAAAAGGCAGGCGTTGGCTTGAATTTCATAAAAGACAAATTTTTGTTTATTTCGATGGCAGTTTGTAAATAAAATCATCAGCGGGCATATTCCCCCCCGTGCTTTGTGGTTCAAATGTATGAAAAATTCTCAGATATTCCATCACGGTTTCTTTTACATCAGCCGCATAACTGAACCTGATGTTACATCGGGGAATAGATTGTATGGACACTGCTGTGTTGGGATAAAAACCATGTTTGACCAATAATTCAGCTGTTTTTTCAGGGTGTTCATAAGTGAAATCGCAACTCTCTTTATATTGTTCGGAAATCGCCTTTATTAATGAGCCATAATGCTCTGTAAAATTGGAATTTACAAGAAATGAAGTTTGTGCGAATGTGTATTCACTTAAATTGGATGGTGTGTCTTCGGGGTTTATTTTTTGTAAAATGCTGATAGTTGAGTCTTTTGTTATCAGGAGACTGACCATTGGTTCAGAAATAACAGCCAATCTTATTTTTTGCTGTAAAAAAGCATTTGCCAGTTCAGCATTTGAGGAGTATGAATAATCGGGTTGGATATGATGCAGCGCATTTTTTTCTAAGTAACTCCGCAATAAAACATCGGCGGTGGAACCTTGTCCGAATAGATATACTTTTTCTTGTTGTAACTGTTTCAGATGTTGAATCTCCGGAATGTTTGTCAGTAAATACAGGGTGCCCCATACCGGGATTGCAAGCAGTTTATAATCAATTCCTTTGTTGTAGAGATTGGCAGCCATGACCGTGGGTAATACCGCAAAATCAAGTTTCCCTTGCATCATCAGAGCCTGTATGTGGAGTGGTTCGGAATGGATAATAAACTCAACTTTTTTGTTATCAATAACCGGAGGATTGTCAATCATAGCAATAAAACTCACTGCTGATGGACCATCTAACAGACCTATTTTGATGGTGTCTTTTTTCTCAGAACAAGAAAATCCCAGTATCAAAACAAGTATCAATAGTGTTATTGCTCTGGTTTTCATTTGATTATTTTTTAGTTCTCAAGGTTATGACTGTAACTTCAGGTCGAGCTACTCCCATCCGCACCGGAATACCTATAAATCCAAGACCACGGTTAACGAACAAATACTGTTCACCTTCCTGATACAATCCGTCCCATTCATCATAAATCCAGGCTGATGGCGATCTCAGTTTGCCGTACATGTTAAAGGCCATTTGTGCAGCATGGGTATGTCCCGATAAGGTCAGGAAGATGTTGTTATGCCTCAACACTTCTCCTTTCCAGTGCGATGGATCATGTGACAAGAGAATTTTCAGAGTTGCTGAATCTGTATTTGCCAATGCCTGATTTAGGTTGCCGTATTTCGGAAAGGGTGGCTTTCCCCAGTTACCAACGCCCAATAATTCGATTGAAGCTGAGTCTTTTTTGAGTTTAACAAATTCATTGGTGAGTAATTTAAACCCGAAATTACTGATATGTTGTTGTATGGCAGCCAGATTCGCATCTTTATCTTCTTCCTTTTCCCATTGGGAATAATCCCCGTAGTCATGGTTGCCGAGTATCGCATATTTACCATCCCTGGCTCTCATTTGAAGAAAGTATGTATCCCATCCATCCATTTCCTGGCTGAAATTATTAACAATATCGCCTGTAAAGACAAGGATATCTGCTTCCTGCTCGTTAATTTTTTGAATCGCTGGTTCAATATAGCTATAACTTTTCCCCCAGCTTCCTAAGTGTATGTCAGATATTTGTACGATTTTATAACCATCGAAAGCGGGTGGAAGTCCGCTCACGGCAATTTCGGCATGCCTGACCTCAATATTTTTAGGATTTACAAACGCACCATGTGCAAAAAGCAACACCAGAAACATACCGGTCAGTACACCGGCGTAACGTATCAGGTAAATCTTTTCTTTCAGAAATAAGTTAATTAGAAAGTTTAAGAAGTGAAATATAATATACACTAATTTAGGAAGATAAATAATCATAAAAATAAAATTCATCCACATAAAAAACTGAAAGGAGGAAGGCTGAAAAGACTGCGAATCAGCAAATTTCATAATCGAGAAAAGGCTGATGAAAAATATTGTCGGTAAAAAATTAAAGAGGTGAACAAGCAGTTTTGCACGGTGCTTTTTTAGTTTCAAATAAAAAAATAAGTCCGGCAAAATGACTGTTAATAATAAAATAATGAAAGCAAATGTATATAATCTCATAAATATTTTGTTTTTATTCGTGCAAAGATACTTTTTAATGATAAATCTTCAAAAAGTTTCATCATTATGCACATTTTTTTTACTTTTGTGTCGCAAAATCTAAAAATGCTGAAAAATCAACATTAAAAACCGATTGAATGGTTGAGACATTATTCTTTGTAATCATCGCGATACTGGTCCTGGAGTTTTGCTTCGACCGGTACCTTACCATTCTCAACATCAAACATTCCCGCAAACAACTTCCCGCAATTCTATCTGATATTTATGATGAGGATAAATACAACCGGCAACAGGATTATTTTCGTGCCAACGCGCGGTTTGGGTTGCTGACAGGCACGTTTAGCTTTGTAGTAATCCTGTTGATGTATCTGTTTGGCGGATTTGGATGGCTCGATCGCATGGTACAGTTGTGGACAGATCATGCTTTGCTTCAATCTCTGTTTTTTTTCGGTATACTATTTATTATCAACGATATTATAAACATTCCTTTCGATTGGTATCATACCTTTGTCATCGAGGAGAAATTTGAGTTTAATAAGGTCACGCCAACTATTTTTATCACCGACAAGCTCAAATCGTGGGGAATCAGCATCCTCATAGGAGGGTTGGTTTTATCTGCCATCATCTGGATTTACACCCTTACGCCTGAATATTTTTGGTTGCTGGCTTTTTCTGTGACCACCATTTTCAGTCTCGTGATGGGTATGTTCTATTCTGAACTGATAGTTCCCCTGTTCAATAAACAAACACCCCTGCCAGCAGGAGAACTGCGTACGGCCATTGAAAAATTCGCGACCTCAGTTGATTTTAAGTTGAAAAATATATTTGTCATAGACGGCTCCAAACGCTCCACCAAGGCCAATGCCTATTTTGCCGGTCTGGGGCCCAAAAAGCGCATCGTGCTATACGATACCTTGATGGAACAAATGACCACAGAGGAAATCGTAGCGGTATTGGCACATGAAATCGGTCACTATAAACACAAACATGTACTGAAAAATTATCTTTTCTCGTTGCCTTTTAGTCTGTTGCTCTTTTATTTGCTCGGATGGATGTTGAACAGTGACTTACTTGCTCAGGTATTGGGAGGAGAAAAAGCGGTGTTTCACCTGAATGCCATCGCGTTTTTCACGCTTTATACACCTATTTCCACCCTGTTGGATTTAGCAGGTAATATCCTTTCGAGAAGATTCGAATACCAGGCTGATGCTTATGCTAATAAACACGGTTTCGGTGAACAATTGATTTCCGGACTTAAAAAGCTTTCTGCAAAATCGTTGAGCAACCTGTTGCCACATCCCTGGTACGTGTTTTTTAATTATTCTCACCCAACACTATATCAACGCATTACTAAAATTAAATCGACATGAGACTTGGAATTATTGGTGCTATGCCGGAAGAGCTGGATTTAATTATCGCTTCGGTAGTGAACAAAGAAATAGTGGAACATGGCAGCCGGATATTTTACAAAGGCGAATTGTTCGGACAGGAAGTGGTGGTTGTATTTTCCCGTTGGGGAAAGGTGGCGGCAGCCACTACAGCAACAAGTTTGATTCTGGAGTTCGGTGTCGACCGTATTGTGTTTACAGGTGTTGCAGGAGGTCTTTCGCCAGATGTACACATTGGGGATATCGTGATTGCCCAACGGCTTTTTCAGCATGATATGGATGCGCGACCTTTGATGCGCCGTTTCGAGATACCGTTAACAGGTAAAACATCGTTTGAAATAAATCCCCAGGATCAGGAAATGATGGTGAAAGCTGTTCATCAGTTTTTAAAGAATGACAAGGAATTCAGAAAAATTCTGGTTGATCAGCAAATTAAAAATCCGAAACTGATAACAGGTGACATCGCCAGCGGTGATTTGTTTATATCAACACCTGCCATGAAAAATGCCCTGATTAAAAATCTGCCTTCGGTTGTTTGTGCCGAAATGGAAGGTGCAGCCGTAGCGCAGGTCTGCGATGATTTCGGAATTCCTCTCGCGGTGGTGCGGGTAATTTCCGATACCGCCGATGATAAAGAGGCAATTAGCTATGTAGGATTTGTGAATCAGCACGCGGGACAATATTCGTTATCGATTTTAAAAGAATATATACGGTTAATGAATAATGGTTAGTGGTTAGTGGATACTATTAACTAATAATGCTGACTTTTGACTGTAGACCGGCGTCTGTAGATTATATTGAATCAATTTAATAAATATTTGATAATTAACAATTAAATCACTTTTAGAAAATGGAAAACAAATTTATTTATCTCGTTCTCTTAGCCTCCTTAGTGGCATTAGGGTTCGCTTTTTATTTCTTCAAACAAATGATGAAGGAAAGCGAAGGTACTGATACCATGAAAAAAATTGCTAAACACGTACGTGATGGCGCAATGGCTTATCTCAAACAACAGTATAAGGTTGTTATCATTGTGTTTTTAGTGCTGGCAGCTATTTTTTCAGTAATGGCTTATTTTAATCTTCAGAACAACTGGGTGCCTTTTGCTTTTCTTACAGGAGGTTTCTTTTCGGGACTTGCCGGATTTTTCGGTATGAAAACCGCGACTTACGCTTCTGCCCGTACTGCCAACGCTGCACAGAACTCATTGAACAAAGGACTCAAAGTTGCTTTTCGTGCTGGTGCTGTAATGGGGCTTACTGTAGTAGGTTTGGCACTGCTGGATATTTCAGTATGGTACCTCATTTTAGATCGTTTTGTGGATAGTGTTGATCACAACAAATTGATTTATATCACAACAACCATGTTGACATTTGGTATGGGGGCATCTACTCAGGCGCTCTTTGCCCGTGTGGGTGGTGGTATCTACACCAAAGCTGCTGATGTTGGCGCCGACCTTGTTGGTAAAGTAGAAGCAGGTATTCCGGAAGATGATCCGAGGAATCCGGCAACTATTGCTGATAACGTAGGTGATAATGTGGGTGATGTTGCTGGTATGGGAGCTGACCTGTATGAATCTTATGCAGGATCTATTCTGGCTACTGCTGCACTGGGTGCTGCTGCGTTTATTTCCAATGGAGCAATGCAGGTGAAAGCCGTAATGGCTCCCATGATGATTGCTGCCGTAGGTGTTGTGCTTTCTATCATTGGTATTTTCCTTGTTAAAACCAAAGAAGGTGCAAAAATGAAAGACCTGCTTGGATCACTTGGATTGGGAGTAAATGTGAGCTCTGTGCTTATTGCTGTTTCGACTTTCGGAATTCTCTATGTTTTAGGCATTGAAAACTGGATTGGTATTTCATTTTCGGTAATCGTAGGACTTGTGGCTGGTATCATTATTGGTCAGGCTACTGAATATTATACCTCACAGAGCTACCGTCCAACGCAAAAAGTGGCTGAAAGTTCTGCAACTGGTCCTGCAACTGTTATTATTTCGGGTTTGGGACTGGGTATGATATCTACCGCTATCCCGGTTGTTACTATTTCATTTGCAATTATACTTGCCTTCCTGGCTGCTCAGTTTGATGTGATTAATTTTACTTTCAATAGTAACCTGACACTCGGATTGTATGGTATCGGTATTGCTGCTGTTGGTATGCTTTCAACCCTTGGTATTACCTTAGCAACAGATGCTTATGGCCCTATCGCTGATAATGCAGGTGGTAATGCTGAAATGAGTGGTCTGGATCCTGAAGTCCGCAAACGTACCGATGCCCTTGACGCCCTTGGAAATACAAC
>JANJVQ010000024.1 GCA_024710005.1 Paludibacter sp.
TGATAATAGGTATAGGAGAGATTTTGTGGGATGTTTTTCCACAAGGCAAAGTGTTGGGTGGCGCACCGGCTAATTTCGCATTTCATGTGTCACAGCTCGGGTTAAATGGATGTGCTGTCAGTGCCATTGGAGATGATGAATTAGGCAAAGAAATTCTGCATGTGCTTGATGAGAAAAGACTTAGTACACATATTGAGAAAGTAAATTATCCCACAGGAACAGTACAGGTAACTCTTTCCGGGAAAGGAATTCCTCAGTATGAAATATGCGAAGGCGTGGCCTGGGATAACATTCCTTTCTCTGATGAACTGGAGACGATGGCAAAACGTACGAAAACGGTTTGTTTTGGATCGTTGGCTCAACGCAGTGCAGTTTCACATGCAACAATCAATAAGTTTTTAGACTCAGTACCAGCTGATGCCATGAAAATATTCGACATCAACCTCCGTCAGCATTTCTATTCCAAGGCATTAATTGAAGAGTCGCTCAAAAGATGTAATGTGTTGAAAATTAATGATGATGAAGTGGTGCTTGTGTCGAATCTTTTTGGGTGGAACGGTATGAGTGAAACGGAAACAGCGACACGCCTCATGCAGGATTATAAGCTTGATATTGTGGTGCTGACCAAAGGAACAGAAGGAAGTTATGTGTTTACTCCCGCTGAAACCTCTTTTTTACCAACTCCACTTGTGGAAGTGGCAGATACAGTTGGAGCAGGCGATTCTTTTACCGCAGGTTTTGTAGCCTCGCTTTTAAAAGGGAAAAGCATCAGCGAAGCCCATCGTAAGGCGGTTGAAATCTCGGCTTATGTTTGTACACAACATGGTGCCATGCCTTTATTACCCGATTCATTGATTTAGATATATACGATTTCTTTTTTAGTGTACAACCGGTGAAACAATTGTTTCGCCGGTTTGTTTTCTTATTACAAAAGCTTATATTTGTTTTTTTTTACCATGATAAGAACATTGCTGATAATCGCCCTGATTTCATTATCATTCGTTTCGTGCTCAAACGAAAAGAAAAAGACCTCGTTTAATATTGGTGTTTCTCAATGTAGTGATGATGCCTGGCGCAGAACTATGAATGAAGATATTCAGCGAGAAGCATCATTCTATGCCGGATTGAATGTAACCATTAAAACAGCTTATGACAGTAATCAAAGGCAGATTCGTGATATCGAAAGTTTTATTGCTGATCGGGTCGATCTGATTATTGTTTCACCTAATGAAGCGGTCCCTCTGACACCTGTAATTGAGAAAGCGATGGGAGAGGGAATCCCGGTGATTTTGGTTGACCGTAAAATAAGCTCGGGTAATTACACGGCATTCGTGGGAGCTGATAACTATCAGATAGGGAAAGAAGTCGGAGTGTATGCAGCTAATTTATTGAATGGAAGAGGAAGAATAGTTGAAATAAGAGGTCTGGAAGGTTCTACCCCGGAGAAAGAGCGTCACGAAGGTTTTTTAAGTGTCATTAAGTCGTATCAGGAGATTCAAATCATAGCGGATGATTTTGGTAACTGGTTGCGAAAGGATGCCAAAGAACGCATGCACGGGATACTGAAGCAGAATCCTCAGATTGATCTGGTCTTTGCACATAATGATGAAATGGCAATCGGGGCTTATGAAGCGTTAAAAGTGCATAATGATATTAAATTTCCGGTAATGCTCGGTATTGATGCCCTGTCGACTCCGGATGGTGGAATTCAACAGGTAATCAATGGCGTACTCGATGCAACTTTTATATATCCGACCGGAGGTGAGAAGGCTATCCAGACGGCGTATAATATCCTGAATAATAAAATTTTCGAAAAAGAAAATATACTGTATACAGCCGTTGTCGACAAAACCAATGCCCGCGTTATCAAGTTGCAGACAGATCAGATTCACCAACATCAATACAGAATCGGACAGCTGAATGAGGTGTTAGATAAGAATCTGGCTAAATATGCCACCCAACGCACCCTGCTTTTTGCTTCCTTTGTTATTCTTGTTCTGTTTATGGCTTTTATTTTGCTCCTGATAAGGACTGTACAACATAAGAACAAAACAAATAAACTACTCGAAGCTCAGAATGCGGCAATCAACAAACAAAAAGAGGCTATAGCAGAACAAAGAGATCAATTGATTACCTTATCGAAAAATATTGAAGATGCAACACAGGCGAAACTTGTTTTCTTTACCAATATTTCACATGAATTCAGAACTCCGTTAACACTGCTGCTTGGCCCCTTAGAAAATATCGTCAAAAACGAAAAATTATCGGAGGAAGGAGCCCGCCTGGCTATGTTGATGCGAAAAAATGTTCAGGTGCTGATGAAGCTGATAGATCAAATTATTGAATTCAGAAGGTATGAAAACGGGAAAATGCAGATGTATTTTACCCTGAGTGATTTAAAAGTATTCATCAGGGATATTTATGACTCCTTTTACGAACTGAGTAAAAAGAAACATATTCATTTTGATTTTTCTGCTTCAACCGATGACTATATTGTGTGGTTTGATTCTGATAAGATGGAAAAGATATGTTATAATCTGCTGTCTAATGCTTTTAAATTTACACCGGAGAACGGGAGTATAAATATCCGTCTTTCATCGTTTGTTGAAGACAATGAAAGATATGCCCGGATTGTTGTATCAGATAATGGAAAAGGAATTCCGGAACAGCATCTGAATCTTATTTTTAATCGGTTTTATAAAATTGACAGATTAAGTTCAGGTTCAGGAATTGGTCTTGAGCTCACTAAAATACTGGTTGAACTTCACAATGGTACCATTGAAGTCGAGAGTACGGAAGGGAAAGGTAGTGTTTTTATCGTCACCATCCCCTATAAACAAAGTGATATATCGGTTACGGAAGAATATCCGGTGCTGAATGCTTCTTTGGAGGATAAGAAGGAAGAGGTATCCTTGCTTGAATCGAGCGTGGAAATTAAGGATAGAGCGTATCAAAGATCTGCAAAACCACTTGTGTTGATCGTGGACGATAATGCTGATATCAGGGTTTTTCTGAAGGGATTATTGCAGGATAGCTTCGAAGTGATTGAGGCTGATAATGGTCAGAGTGGCTTGTATAAAGCCATGAAATATGTTCCGGAGTTGATTATCAGTGATGTGATGATGGATGTGATGGATGGGTTTGAATTATGCTCGCAGGTCAAGGAAAATATCTCAACCAGTCACATCCCCGTGATGCTGCTTACTGCCTGTGCACAGGATGAACAGCGGGCAGTTGGTTTCGAAAGCGGCGCAGATGCTTATATCCCGAAACCTTTTAATGAGGAGTTGCTTAAAATCAGGGTGCGTAAAATCATCGAAAACAGAGAAAAAGTAAAGGCCTATTTTCAGCAAAACCTCACATTTGGAGAACGTAAAGAATCTGTTGCTGAAATTGATAAAACGTTTATGGAAAAATTCCGGCAGATTGTGGAAGAGAATATTATCGAAACAGATTTGAATGTAGATGAAATCGGTCAGCGGCTCGGACTCTCCCGGGTTCAGTTGTACCGGAAAATCAAATCCCTGACCAATTATGCTCCCAATGAACTTATCCGGATTATTCGCCTCAAAGCAGCGGAGCAAGCAATACTCAATAGCGAAAAATCAATTTCCGAAATAGCATACGATACCGGATTTTCCTCTCCCTCTTATTTTACAAAATGCTTTAAGGAGTATTTCAATGAAAGTCCTACTGAGTATTTGAAGCGGGTGAAAAGTTGATTTGTTTTGGTGTATGTGATACACTACCAGTGGTGTTACCCATACACCACCTATGGTGTGTCACATGCACCATCAGTGGTGTATCTACTCCACCATCACCGTACACCTTTTTACAATATTCAACGCTGTTGTCAAGGTATTCAATTCCGGATACAGTTTTCCATCCCTGCCGGCGTAATGACTGTGTCCGACTGGTTTAAATTCAACTTCTTTACCTAATTCGCCGGTATTGATGTTGGCTTCATATACCACGGCTGGCTGACTGGAGGTTTTGTACTCTTTGTCATCAGGATATTTGTTGTTGTGCCAGAATTCGTTCCAGTCCCACGACTGATTGATTTCCATGTAAACCTTGTATATGCCTGAAAGCTTTTCTTTCGGAATCAGGTGGAAGACGAATGATCCGGGAGGCGTTGCGCCGCTATAGGCATCGGGTACGGGCTGTTTGGGTGTGGGCATGTAAGTGCCGTACTCGTTTTTCTTTCCCCGCTGATGTGCCCAATATGGAAGTGTTGCTGGTCGCTGAATTTCGCCGGCCTGCCACATGCCTTTAGATCGGTCTGCCCGTTTGAAATAGCCTTTGGCTATCGACTCGGCTACATATAATGTCTGGATGTATTTTCCGTTTTCATCTGCCAGCCAAATGGCCATCAGTGGGTGGTTGTGCGATTTGCCTTTTTCAAAATTGATGGTAAGCACGGTAATATTGTCTTTATTACCGAATAAGCCTGATGTGGCTATGTCTGGTGTGCGCTGCGCATTGGCTGTCATGCTTGCCATGATGGCCAAACTGATGATAAAAAATATCTTTTTCATTGTGGTGGATTTTAAAATTTAACAATGATGCCAATAGTTGGTAAAACGGTTCCTGCAAATGCTTCTATCTGTCTTAACTGATATCTGTCGGCATCCTTTTCCTGTGGAATGCCATCGGGACTCAAATTGGTCCAGATTGGGGTGCTTTCCGCCTGATAGTTGTACACGTTTTGCACATCTGCGTACAAATTTAATAACCATTTTTTAAAATAAAACTCTTTATCGATACGGATGTCTAACTGATGATTGGGCTTTAACCTGAGACTGTTGAAGTTGTCATAGTCAATGTAAGGCTGATTGGTGATGTCCCAGGCGGCTTTCAATTCGGAAAGGTTCTGATCGATAGGAGAGTAGGGAGCACCTCCGGAAAAACGCCACCTGCCGGCAATGTTCCAGTTTTTTGGTAATTTGTAAGATGCTATCAGGTTCAATAACTGATTGGTGTCCCAGGTGGAGGGAATGTATTCATCCTTGTCGTTCGTAAATTCACTTCTGAAAAGGGTGTAAGTAGCGGTGACGTTCAAATTATTCATCTCCATGATTTTCAGGAGAAATTCTACGCCATAAGCCCGTCCTTTACCGGTCGAAACTATTTCTTCGTCGCCAACCTGTCCGAAATTGGTGCCTTTACTGGCAGTACTGAGTCCATCGGAAACAGAAAACGGATAATATTGATATTGCTTGTAAAATCCTTCTACGGTCAACCTGAGTTGTCGGCCCCGTTGAAATTCAAATCCCGCAATTGCCTGATTCGAAATGGTATAACGCAGGTTTTCATTTTGATTTACCAACACTCCGGTAGAGATGTCTCTGTATCCGAGTGTTGTATATGCCGGACGCATCGCATACCTGCCTATATTGGCATTCAGGTTGATGTTTTCGGTCAGTTCGTATGTCGCCGAAATCCTCGGAGATAGCTGATTAAGCGGGTTGCTCATGTTGTTGTTGTAATTATTCCCCACGAAATTGACTCCCAGCGACAATTTCAGTCTTTCATCCAGAAAATCGTCGGATGCCTGAGCAAATGCCTGATAACCAAACAGGTTGATGTCGGTGCTGTAATTCAGGTTGCTCACGTTGTTGTTGAAATAAACCAAGCGGGAGGTAGCGTTGGTGTATCTCGACAGAGTTGCGCCTGCTCCCCAGGAAAATTTGATATTTCCCCCGGGATAGTTTTGTTCGAACCTGAATTTATTTTCAATTTCATCTGAAGTGTAATCGGAAATTTTGCCCAGACTTTCATTATTGTCTTTGTATTTAAAACTGGAGTTACGCAACATGTTGCGACTCAGCACCCAGGTGTCGAAATGATTATCAGAGAAATGTTTGAAAACAGCTCCCACCGTATAATTCCATTGTTTGTAAACCGGAAGATAGGAGAGAAGATAAGTTTGAGCTTCTGTTGGGTTTTCAATTCCCAGATTTAGTGTCATGTCATCAATCGCTCCAATCCCCAACAGTGTCAGCTGATTTTTCTTGTCAAAATCAATCTTGTATTTAACCTGAAAGTCATTATAAGTTGGTAAGAAAGGCAGTCCGATTACGCTGAACAGCAATTGCAGATAAGACTGACGGGCGGAAATGATAAAATTAGATTTTTCGCCGATGGGGCCGTCTAAGGTAAAGGCTGCATCGGAAGCTCCAATGGATAGTTTTCCCTGTACTCTTTCTTTATTTCCTTCTCTTTGTCTTATTTCCATCACAGAACTCAGGGCATTGGTACGGTTGGCAGGATAAGCGCCGGTATAAAAACTGATGTCCTGCACAAAGTCCGGGTTGATGATCCCTACCACACCACCGGAAGAACCTTGTGTGGTAAAGTGATTAATGACAGGTATTTCGATGCCGTCTAAGTAAAACACGTTTTCCGACGGACCGCCACCACGCACGATCAAGTCGTTGCGGTTCGGGTCGGTCACCGCCACACCCGGCAGCGTCTGTATCAGTTTGGATACGTCCCTGTTGACCCCTGCACTCTTTTCAATTTCCTGCACACCAATGTTGGTAACCGAAAGCGGACTCTCAATTTTCTTGGCATTCGGATTCCGTTTTACCACGAACTCGTTCAACACTTGTGTCGTCTCATTCACAGGTATATCAAGAAAAGTTGTTTGATTTCCCTGCACCTGTATTTCAGGTGATAAGGTTGTCTGAAATCCAACCAGACTGACCACTAATTGTTTAAAGCCCGGGTCGATGCCTGTGAAAATATAATTTCCGTCTAAGTCGGACGTGGAGCCAATGTTTGTCCCCTGGATGATGATGTTCGCAAACTCCAGTGGCTCGTTTGTTTTCGAGTTGTAAATCCTGCCTCTGATGGTACCCTTTTGCGCAAATACAAAAGAGGTAAAGAGGATTAGGAGCGTAATGTTTATTATTTTCTTCATATTTATTATTCGTTAAAATGATTTTCAACCCGTTCTGCAGTCAATTTTGAACTAATTACCGCCATGGGTAAGCCTGCTCCCGGCACGGTGGATGCACCTACATAAAAGACATTGTTGTAATCTTCGTCTTTGTTGGCCGGACGAAATGCTCCGATTTGCATCATGTGATGAGATAATCCCAGGCCACTTCCCATGTATAGGTTGAAGTATTTCTCCCATTCCACGGGTGTGTAAACTGTTCTGGAAATGATGGATTTTGTAATATCCTGCCCAATGCGTTTGGAAAAATCGCTGATAATGCTATCTACAATCTTATCTTTATCATCCCAGTTTTTCTTGTAAAGCATGTTGGGTACGGGGCAGACAAAGAACAAACTTTCGCAACCCTCAGGCGCACAATCATCATTATGCTTGGATAGCATGTTGACGTAATAGTAAGGTTTTTCGAGCGTGTCAGGTTGTTTTAATACCTTCAGTGCGTAATCCTTGTAATTGGTTCCCAGAAAATAATTATGGTGGTTTACCTGAGGCAATTTACCTTTTACCCCTATGTAAAAGGTAAGATAACCCATGGTCCACTTCATTTTCCGGAGTCTGCTTTCTCGGTATTTTCTTTTGTTCAGCACCCTGCCGCGGAATACGGCCGCATCTGCATTGATCACATAAGCATCAGCAGTCCAGACTTTGCCGCTCTGGTCAATGAGTTTTGTTATTTTTCCATCTTTCTTTTTAAATCCGGTGATTTCCACACCATAGTTGATTTTAACGCCGGCTTTTTTCAACTCGTCAACCAATCCATCCACAATCTTATACATCCCGCCTTTAACATTGTAATAACCATCGTGTTTAAACTCGATATGCGAGAGCAGGGTGTAAACTGCTGAAGTATCAAAGGGTGTTCTGCCTAAGAAAAAAGCAATGAGCGAAACAATCTGTTGTGCTTCTTTCGAATCAAAATGTTGCTCTACCTGCTGCCAGAAAGTTTTCAGCAAGACGGGCAGGTGTACCGGATTTACCTTCATCAGGGTAATCAGGTACTGCAATACCGAGTCGAAATTTGATTTGATAACAATGTCAACCGTATCATTATACAGTGCTCCCGATTTACCTAAGTATTTCAGCATCTTTTCCTTAAAGTCAGGTTCTTTTTCTGCAAATTCTGCAGCCAGCTTGTCAATGTCCTTATAAAGCGTATAGGTTTTTGGACTATCGCTGAAATTTACAGTATAAAGCGGGTCGAGTTCGATAAACTCGAACGGGAGCTCTATGCCGCAATCTTTGGCAAATTCTTTGAATTCATACGACATGCTGAAAAAACTCGGGCCGGTATCGAAGGTAAATCCATCTTTTTTTATCTGATTCAGACGGCCTCCGGCCTGATTGTTTTTTTCAATTATTTCAACATCGTATCCCTTTTTTGCCAGTCGCAAGGCAGTTGTTAATCCGCCCAATCCGGCGCCTACCACTAATACTTCTTTTTCCATATTATTTTTTTGTTGAGAATTTTGGATATAGTTCTTTTTTTACCCACTGAAATTCAGGTTCAGCCTTAAGTGCTTTCTGTAAATATATTAATGCTTTATCCTGCTGATTATATTCGTAATAAGCTGTCGCAATCACGGTCAGCAGGTTCAGGTAATTCCAGTTTTTGTTTCTCCACGAAGGATTTTCCTCCATATTTTTTAATGCCTTTAGATAATGATTTAATGCTTCATCCTTAGCTCCGCCAAAAAATTCCGGTGTATAAAACAAGATGTTGCCATACAAAAAGAATCCCAGCGGGTTTTTCGGGTCTGATTCCATAGCGGTTTTGGCATACGTGATACTCTTACCTCCGATAAAGGGCGCCTGCATTTTATTCAGACCGATTCTGAATCCAATCATCGAACCCCTGTAAGCAGCAATCATCGAAGGTTGATAGTTCCTTTTTTCTAAGATTTCCATGTTCTTTTCCATCTTCTCCATCCAGATTTTTGCTTCGTTTTTTTTGTTGGTACCCAAACACCAACCTATGTAGCCGTATTGGTAATTAATTTGCTCCATCAGAAATGCGCTGCTCAGGTTCTTTTGTTGCTCTGTTTCCTGTAAAATTTTCTTCCACTCAGTCATGTTACCTGAAATGTAGGCATCGTATATCCTGCTGCTGAATGTGGGCCCGGCAACAGCAGAATAGATTAACAAAAGCATCAGCACAATTAGGCTATATTTCTTCCTTTCCATTGGTATGTCTTGTTTTTTTTATGTTGAATTGATTTTTTAATCAGTAATCCTAAGTTGTAAAGCTGCGTATAATGCAACAGTATGTTGTCAGCAATTTTTTGCCGGCTCGTAACTGAAATGAATACGCGTGTCCCGATGGTCATTACAATATATATAGGGGTAAAAAACCAGGGTAAAAAGCTCATTATCCATATTATTCCGGTGAAAGTAATGAACCAGAAGATGATAGCCAGTAAATATGAGTTGCCAAAAAAAGCTGCTACGTTTTTACTGAAACCTTCCATGGCTTCTTCATAATTCTCATACATCCTGCAACTGATGTCATCATTGCCGGTCAGACAAGCAATCTTCATTTTTTTCTTTTTCAAAAAACGGGCAATTTGAATATCTTCCACTTTCTCGTGTTTAAATCTTTTGTGTGGCTCAAATGCCCTGTAAATATCGGTATCGAAAAACATAAACTGACCGTTTGCCGCAGATAAGGAGGAAAATCCCGATCGTCTGACCAAAAATAAGGGTAATAAACTCAGCAAAATATAATTCATGATGGGTACCACTTTCTTTATTCCCCGGTTCCCGAGTATTTGTTTCGGAAATACCGAAAGAAAAACCGGGCGCTTTATTTCGAAATACCCTGCGATGCTGTCGATTGCTTCGGGTTTTAACCTGACATCAGCATCTAAAAAAAACAGATATTTACCTTTTGCTGTTTTTGCTCCCCGGTAACAGGCATGATTCTTTCCCAACCAGGAATTCTCAGGCAATCCTGAGCTAATTAATTGTATTCTTGAGTCTGCAATTATTTTTTCTGATACAATTTCCCTTGTGTTGTCCTCCGAATCATCATCTACCACGATAATCTCAAGGTTGCGGTAACTTTGTTGTGTAAGGTCGTGCAACAGATTTTCAATTTTTCCGGATTCGTTCCTGACCGGAATAATGACTGAGATAAGGTGGTTGGATGTGGTTTTGTACAGGCAATAATTTGCCCTGAAAACAACATTCAGTAATGCAATCAAAAATTGCAATCCTGCAAAGATTATTATGAAGTAGGCGAAGTATATCATATGATTATTTTGCTTTGTTTTTCCAGACAGTCATGGTAGAAATGCTGGTATTGTTTTTCATAATCTTTTTCAGGCAATTGTTCCTTATCAGTCTCTTTTAAGTAAAAAAATACAGTTGGTTTTTCGTGTTGAAAGTAATCGACAAACTGAACCAGAAAGACTACCTTAGTCCTCTCAGTTGTGTTGATACGATTGATTCCCTTCATAAACCGGATGTCATTGCAATAGGATGAATAGAGTTTTCCCTGTGGATAAACCAGTACCAGATTGTTTGTATCCAACAGAAGTTCAGAGGCATACCGGATGCTTTCAAGTATTGACTTGTTGTGCGGGGCTACTGAGAAGCCGCCGGCATAAGAAAAAAGCCACCTTTTCGCTAACTCTTTCTCATCCATCATAAAATGAAATTTCTTTTTAAACAGCCTGATGTTTAGATACAAAGCCCAGAATCCATCCCACCAGCTGAGGTGATTGGATAGTAGCAATACAGCATGATTACTTATATCAATGTCTCCTTCAATCACTACCTGGTGAAAATTATGTCTGATTTTCTCCTTTGAATATAGATTGAAGAAATTGACAACTAATGGATTATGTTTTGCTTTGATAATCATTTATAACAGAATAAACAGGATTACAAAAAAAACAAACTGAGCTATAAGCACTGTTTCAGAGAGTTTGTTCCTGATTTTAATACCCGTGAACTGGATCAGGGTATGAAACAGGGACGCAATCACAAACCAGGCGATATAATTTTCAATCGGAATGATTCCGTCTTTCCACGTCCACATGTCCATCCGGGGTGCTACCTGCTCCATCACAACATCATAAATCAACATCATTCCCGCACCCAATGCAATTCGTATAATATTGTGTGTTTTTATTTTTTGCGTGATGGTTGTAGTTGTGTAAACGAGTAGCAGCCAGTTTAATCCAATGATAAGGGGTGTATCCCATAATTTACATCCGAGACCTTTACCATACATGTATTCGCCGAATATAATACCTGTTTGAACTCCCAGAATCTCGATAAAAAAACCTGATAACAAAATCAGACTGAAAATCAGTATTGTTTTTGTTGAAAATTTGTTTTCGTGGTGTATTAACAGCAATCCGAAGTTCATCAGCAGCGCTAAAGGAGTTAGTCTCATGAAGAATGCTGAAGTAACAGGAATGAGCATTCCTGCAACTCCAATGAGATAAAACCAAACAAGGAATCGTTGTACTTCCCGTGGATCCCTTATGATCGTTATTAGTTTATTTGGTTTCATGCTTGCCTGTTTTTTACGTGCTCCTGAACCTTTTGGACAATCATCTTAAACCATTCAGAATATTTTTCCGGAGAGGCATTTACTTCATTCAGAAGCGTTTCATAATCAACATATCGATAATCCATTACTTCATTCGGATTGGGATTCGGTTTTTCATCGCATACTCCCCAGAATACGTGGTCGATTTCGTGTTCAGTCAATCCATTTTCAAGTTCGGCCCTGTAATGAAAGCTGAATAAATCAGTCAGCGGTGCTGTTATGCCCATTTCGTATTTCAGTCTTCTTACAGCGGCGTCGGCTGTCTTTTCTCCTGGAGCGGGGTGACTGCAACAGGCATTCGACCATAAGCCTTTCGAATGATACTTCTCCGTTGTTCTTTGTTGCAATAACCATTCTCCTTTGCTGTTGACGATGAAAACCGAAATGGCACGATGCAGGTGTGCTCCCTGATGCGCTTCCATTTTATTCATACTCCCGATGGTTATATCCTGTTTGTTTACTAATATTACGTCATTATCCACCATATATCAAATCATTTTTAATTTATACATGAACATCGCTTTCAGTAACAACAAGGTTTTTCTGAAATTCGAAACACGCACCCTGATATGCAATATTTGTGAAGAAGGAGTGGATTCAATTTTTTTCAGTAAAGTTGAATAATATAAATAGGCGGTTAATACTGCCAGGCGCGATCGTCCGGGTAAAGACCTGATACCTTTGTATGCTTCCTTGAATTCAGCCTTAACTTCATCTACAATAATATTCTTAGCTTGTTCCTCGAATGAATCTAACCTGCAATTGCAAAAATAGGTACGTTGTAAATCGTGCATGTCAGTTTTTAAATCCCTTAGGAAATTTACTTTCTGAAAAGCTGACCCGAGTTTCATGGCCGGCGATTTCAATTCCTCATATAGTTTTTTATTTCCGCGGGTAAAAATTTTCAGGCACATCAGTCCGACTACATTGGCTGAACCATATATATATTGTTCGGTTTCATCTTTATTTGTATAGGACTTTTTATTCAAATCAGCTTTCATGCTGAGCATGAAAGCATTAATTAAGTCATAAGAAATATCATATTCATTTACAACCAGTTGAAACGCATGTAAAACCGGATTTGTACTGATTTTATCGGCTATAGCCTCTTTAAGATCACTTTCGAGTTTATCTAACAGCTTTTCTTTGTTGTAATCATGAAAAGTATCCACTATTTCATCTGCAAGCCGGACAAAACCATAAACTCCAAAAACAGCTGAACGCATATCTTTCTCAAGCATGCTTACAGCACTGTAAAATGAAGTGCTGTAACACTTGGTAATAAGCTGCGAAGTTTTAAAAGTTGCTTTGTTGTATATTTCCATAATCTGATTCATTTGATAAGCAAATATAGTATGATTTTGTATTATACCAAACAAAACAAGTACAAAATTGTTCTAAATTTGTAATGATAACAGAAATTAATCGTATTTTTGTGTCGTTTTAAGTATTTGTTTTTATGAAGGCGAAACATATTTTGCTTGATTTGCTTGATTATCTGGAACTTTATGTGTCAGATAATGAGAGAGATGGTCGAAAGTTAAGTACGGTCGACTTTATAGGTTTTCTCAATAAGAATATAGAGATAGCATCACTCAAGCGGGATGCAATAAGTGGAGGAAAAGATGATTTTCTAACCGATCAGTCTGTTGAAAATAAAATTTCGACGGATATTTCTATTTTGGTTTCATTACTTTTCAGGTATGCCAAGACTTACATAAAAAAAGCGTTAAAGGGAACTCAGATTAATACCGCTGATGAATTTTCATTTTTGATTACTTTGCTTACTTACGACAGTCTCTCGAAGCAGGAGCTGATTAATATTCAGGTAATGGAAAAAACGTCCGGTATTGAGATTATTAACCGCCTGATAAAGAAGGGATACATTTGTCAGTTTGATGATGAGAGTGACAAGCGAAGCAAGAGGATTAGAATCACGGATTCTGGAAGAAGAGAACTTATTTCGATATTGCCACAAATGAATATGGTAGCGAAAATAATCGTGGGAAAATTAAGCAAGGAGGAACAACAAACCCTGGTTTATTTGCTACGAAAACTGGATGATTATCACAATGATATTTTCATGAATCAAAAACAGGCCGGATTAGAGGAGTTGGCCGGATTAAAAGATATGAGTTAATATAAATAGCCTTATAATGCGAATTTTAACTTCATTTTAATTAAGTTAACGTGATAAATAAGGTTTTTTATGTCAAAAATCATTGTTTTTTTTGTGTTGTCCCATATAATCAAGTATCTTTGTGTCGTTATATACGTGCATATATTGCTTAAAAGTTGATGGATAAGGTACTGATGTTATGAAAGGGTATGTGTATAGAGTTGTAATGAAGTGTATTTGTTCTTTGCCGGTTTGCTTATCAGGTGTGTAAATAATAAGCCAATTCAGAAGTAACCGGTTCCGTCTGTTGTCACCTTACAGGATTTATTTGTTTTTATGAATATATGGAAATACTTCAGAAATCATAAAACAAACACAAGTTTAGGTTGTTACCGTTATATATAGCTTTTAAAAAGCGTTTAGATTGTTTGTTTAGAATGAAGAAACTAAATTTAATCATATTCAGTAGTTTGTTTGCGCTTCTTTCGTATTCGCAATTACCTCAGAGAACCGTTAATTTCAGTAATACAATAGGAAGTGCAGCTAATTTTACATCCATCTCGGCTGCTCTCTCAGGTATTTCAACGCCCGCAACAGTCTGGGTGGCAGCAGGGCAATACACAGAAGATGAGATTATTGTACCCTCGGGCGTGACCCTGATAGGAGGTTTTCCTGTCAGTGCGACATCGTATAGTGATAGAATTTATCCGGGAAATGCCAATTCAAATCAGCAATCGGTTTTAGATGGCGATTATGCGCACCGGGTGGTAACTGTATATGGTACGCTGGATGGATTTGTGGTTACCAAAGGCTATGTTTTTGATTCCATTCCAAATTCTATCAATGGTGCGGGTGGCGGTGTGTTGATTGATGGGGGTGTTGTGATGAATTGTATTATCCATAATAATGTTGCCTCGGAAGTGACACCTTCTCCTGCAACAATTCCGGGTACTTTTGTGGCAAGTATCGGCGATATTTATTGTACTGACGGAACTATCTTGCAGCCGGTTTATTCCCTGAATCAACAGGGGAAAATCATTGCAACACTTAATGGAGGTATCCCGGCGGGAAAGGTGGCGCAAGGTATTGTTTTTTATGTGGATCCATCGCCTACTGCAAATAAATTTTATGTAATGGCGAAAGTGAGCACATCGAAGAAAGTGTTTTTTAACCCTACATTTGATGTGCCAGGAATACCTAATACTGCCTTGTCGAATGATGCCAGAGCGGATTTTAACGGACGCGCAAATACAGATTCACTGAATGCATATATTCCGAGATGGATAGTGCAAATGGGGGGTAATCCCTGGTATAATCAGGATTATGCTGCAAAATATGTGAATGAATATAACATTCCGGCAGGCACACAGGGGCAATGGCATCTTCCTTCGGGAGGAGAACTTTATAAGATGTGGGAGGTGCATCCGCAAATGGAGGCATGTGCGCGTGATGTGCTGGGCTGGACAACTGCTCAGACACCTATGTTTAAAAAGGATTTTTACGTTTCATCAACAGAATATAATGCTGGTGAAATATGGGCTTTAACCACCTATTCTTACCCCTGGGGAGGCTGGGGTCTGGCAAGGGGTAACAAAACACAGAGTGGGTATATTGTTCCGGTTTCAGTAAAGAGTCAAACTCAGGATTGATTGATTTATGATACAAAAGATAAAAATATTGCTCCTATTGTTAAACAGTTTTGTTTCTCTTTCAGTGGTTTACTCACAAACTGCTGAGGGTGGAGGTGTTTATATCAGAAATAACGGAAAATTGATAAACAGCATCGTGACGAACAATTATGCTGTTACAGGTTTTGGTGTAGCTGGTACTGCAGGTGAGGTAATTAACAGTACAATCAAAGATAATTTTTATCTGAAAACTTCTATTGTAAATCCGGGTGATTTGTTTTTTGACGATGGGGTAGTCTATACACCTCAATATGATACAAATGGAAATCTTGTTTTTCCAGAGGGATATAGTGCTTCGAATGTTGTGGGTGTATGCTTTTGGAGTAATACCAATAACAATTATATGGATGGACGTTCCTGGATTGTTGCGGTGGACGAGTCCAATACAATTTGGTGTCCGAATGGTATGACTGGAGGAAGTGGATACAACCCGATTGATATTCCGGGATTGTTTAACTTTCCAAATGCAGAGGCTGCTTTGATGGATTATGAGGGAAGAGAAAATACCTATCTGATTGTAAATGAACCTGGTTTTGTAGAGAATCCCACGATGTCATATGCATTAACAATAAGCAATTGTGCGGCAAAATACAGCTATGAATATAAAAGATTGTCAGGAGAGGAAGCAACATGGTTCCTGCCAACGTTAGGACAGTTAAGGGTGTTGGAGAATGAACTAACGCTTGTTAATCATGTGCTTATGAAGTTAGGGAAAACAACGATCTCAGGTCGTCATTGGTCATCAAATGAGTATTCCCGTCAACAGGCGTGGTCTTATTTTTTCCCGCATACGTCTCAACAACCGGCAAATACAACTAAATCAGTCAGCCTGAAAGTTCGACCGATGTCAATTGTAGCACATAATTAAATGAAATGGTTAAATTACATATTGATGTTTGTTTTGCTGTCATTGAGTTGTACAGCAATAGCACAGACAGCTCCTGTCAGTATAGCGGGTAGCCTGAGTGTGTCAAATTCAATTGTCGATAATGATCAGAAGTACGATCAGTCCGAACCATCTGTAGTGCTGACTTATTCAGCCGTAAGAGGTGACGTAGTACCTGCCGGAGCCGGTAATAAGGCAATTCTGGGAACTACAGAGTATAAAGATCATGTAGCCTGGCCAAAGGATGAGTTTTCATATTACGTTTCGCCGGTTACCGATTTTGTAAATGCCGGAAATCAATCTGTCCCGTCTTATGTTCCTGACAAGGATATAAATGGTAATCCCAGGATATACAATGGCCGGATTGATATTGGAGCAGTTGAGTATTCCATGATATTTGACAGAGGTGATGGTATCTGGAATAATATAGCTAAATGGAATGTAGGACGCATACCTACTGAACATGATGTAGTCACCGTTGTGAATAAAGCCACGGTGACGAATGTAGACGCTGTTTCAAAATCAATTATTTCGATTGGTGAAGCCGGTAAGATACAGATTGATACCATGGCTCAACTGGAAGTTAAAACTACAATTAACAATACAAGCCCGGATAAAATTCATATTAAAGCATCTGCTACCTCTCCCAATGGGACATTAATTTTTAGAAACCCATATGCTGTGCCTGTTTCAGCAAGCGTTGAAATGTATTCCATGGCATATATCAATGAAAATTTACCGGATGATGATTTAGATAAATTCAACTGGCAGTTTTTTGGTATCCCGATGCGGTCTCTAAGTCCGTTGCCTCCCGAACCTGATGCTGGCTGGTATGTAAGATGGCTGAGGGAGGATTCGACGGGTTATAATAAATGGCAGAATCTGACGGTAAACGATATGCTTACTTCGTTCAGAGGATATGAATTAGCTCAGCAGGATGAAAAGATGTATACTTTTAAAGGGATTCTCGAGAATAGGGATACAACCATATTGTTGACAAAATCTGCGGTTCCATATTATGCCGGTCAGCATTTATTGGCAAACCCATACACAGCCTCAATCAATATCAGTGATATGGTGTTTGGTGCCAATACAGAAGCAACTGTTTATATATATCATTCAGGATCTTATGCCGATTGGAATGAAGATCAGGAAAACGGTCGGCTCGGTACGGGAAGGGGACAGTACCTGGCTGTACCTCAGAACGCAGCAAGCATGATTTTACCTGCTATTCCATCGATGCAGGGATTTATTGTCAGAGCAACGGCAAATCATGGAAGTGTTTCAATTCCTTATGCTTCGGCAACCAGAAATACAACCCGGCAAAGAGTAAGAAAAATCAACCGGATTAACCCGTATCTGACTGTTGAATTAACCGACCAACGGGTGTTGGATCGCGTTTGGCTGTTATATGAACCTACGGCGGGTAAGCAGTTTGACAATGGATGGGATGGCTTTAAAATGTTTAGTAAAGAAGGGACAGCCATGATTTATGCCAATGAGCCGGCAGGAGATCTTCAGGTGAATACGGTGAGTGATTTTAACGATATTTATTTACACTTTTTACCCGGCAAAAATGATAATTACACACTGAGAATTGTAAACAGCAATATGGGTGAAGTGTATCCCGATTTGTATCTTGTAGACATGCATGAAGGTAAAGTCGTTAATATTCAACCGGACACCACTATTTATAACTTTTCGGTGACGGGAACAGGTACGTCTCCTAATCGGTTTAAAATTACGACAGGTTCTGATACAAATCTATCCGGTGATGATTTAATCAAAATTTACAGTGTGGATGATAGCAGGGTTATCATTCATAATTTAACGGAAGAGGACGGAACTTACGCCCTTTATGATATTGCTGGCAGCATGTTGAAAACAGGCTATTTGAAGGCAGGGACATATAGCTCATTTAAAGTTCAGCACAACGCGGGCGTAATGATTTTAAGGGCAAATGCGGGTGCAGTTCGTAAAACAGAGAAGATATTGATCAGGAAGTAAACAAGGGATGAAAGAATTTTTATACATATTATTTTGCGTGGTGATCCTGGGACTTGGAATCATACTCCTGAATTCAAAGGGAGCTAATGAGCTTTTTCTCACGGATTATCCCGTTTATGTAAGTCCCGGTGTTGATTTTTCCAAGATGAACCATATTAAGAGTACTTATAGTCCTTCCAAAACAACGCAAACAACAACCCGGAGTCTTATTGGGAAAGATTTGAGTAAAAAAGCGGTTGCAAAAGGAAATACAGTGTTCCCTTCCCAAAGTGGTAATTCCGGCCTTGCATCTACTTCACTGTATTCAGGAGGATTATTTGATAGCCGTATGAACAGAGCTAATAACTCCGTTACGGGTCAGGGTGTAAATGTGATGCCTTCCTTGCCGCTGATCAGATCGGGAGAAGGAAGTGCGACTTCAGGTAATCAGAATGGAAGTGGGTTGATTGCAGGAGGTTCTGCTGAGCCTGGAAATGCTTTCAGGGCATTTGTTCCCTTAAATCCTGTCAATGATTATAGGGAAGGCGACATTATGCATCCCGGAGGAAATCCAGGTCAGGATGACCAATTGGTGAGTGTTCCTGTTGGTGACGGTTTATTACCCTTGTTTCTGATGGGTGTCTTTTATGTCCTTTTCGCGCTGAAGAAAGAAATGTTTCGTAAAGAAAACAGCATATTCCATAAAAAAACCGGCTATTGATTGAATAACCGGTTTTTTGTGTGTGTGTGATATGTTCTATTCCATTGGGATAAAAGCATTGTAATCTTCAACACTTGCTCCATTCAAACAAGCTTCGATAATTTCTCTTCCCAGTGGGTTAAGTTCAGGAACCAGATACTGTTGTAGTTCTTTCTTGAAGAAATCATAGAGCAGATTGGCTCCCTGGTCGTAACCTTCAGTTCCCATTTCAGTTTGTTTGTGAACCTGAAGGAATCTTGAAGGGATTTTGGCTCCTTCAATGGTCAGGTAGTTTAGTTCGTAGCCTAAAAGCGGACAACGGGCAGCCTGATACTGATCCTTTCTCAATTTTGCATTACCCCGACGTGTCAGGTATTCACGCATTAATAATTGTGGTTTGAAGCCCACTTTCCAAACTCCGATATATTGATTAGGGACAAGCGTATACCTGGTTGCCGGCGTATCGAGAATTTGTTGCAGTAAGATATTGGCATGTTCTACCATTTTGCCGGTAGCAAAAGGCCAGTACGAACCAACGCCTTCTGAGCCCATTCCGCTACCACCTACAATACTCGGGTTAGCATGGCCACGTGGAGATACAAGCCGCCATAACCAGGCCAATGCCGGTGGAAGGATATGGAATAGTCCCACGATACCATAATTAGGCTTTTCAGCAGAACTTGGAGGGGTTCTTACCCCGAAACTTCGCACATCGACAGAAACCGGTGTGCCGATTACATTCGGTACAATTTCTCTCGGTAGGATAACACGCGGATTCGGACAGGGCTTCCCGGGTTCATCTTCGGTGTGATTCCAAATCAGGACGGTGCCATCAGGATTTGATTGCAAATTCAGAAACAATAAAGGCTTCGGAGGTTTAATGGTAATCTTTTCCAGAAAAGGATCATCTCCGTATTCTCTTACACTGTCAACACGAATAAACCAGGCATTTTCTGCATCAAGAACAGTCAGTTTGCCATTGGCTTTCTGAATGGATGGATGACACAGTGCCATGTCGTCGGTAACAGGATTAAAGGAAGAAAACAGAGGGAGATTTATCAAACGACGCTCTCCAGTGAGAGGGTTTTCTCCGATTAATACCTGACCGTTTGGTTCACGCAGGATGTGTTGCAACATCTCACTTTTTCCACCGCCACTGGCGCCTTCGTGCATAAAAGTAGTCGTGTTGTCGTATGGGCTAACAGCCTGAACAGTGGAACAGTGCGCGGTAATCCATCCTTCTTTTTCACCTTTGGTGAGTAATGCGCCATACAAACCTTTCTTGGCACTTGGTCCCGGATAGAGGTTGTATGAAAATATTTCGTGGCGGTTATTCTCGCGGTTATGAACAACAATCTGTTTGCCATTGAAATGGGTATGCCTGAATGTAGGTGCAACATAGATAATAGAATCCAGTTCCATGTTTTCAGGAAGCTCGCTTACCGGCATGATTACCTGTAACATGGCGAGTCCCATAGCAAAAAATCCCGCATTGGCCGGTGCGATGGCCATACCGCTCACGCCGATACCTTCGCGTCCGGCAAAATAGAAAAATACGGCAAGGTCCTGAGATTTCAACCAGTCAAATGTTTCTTTTTTTAGATTGTCGAATTCGTAACCGAATTTAGTCTTAAATGTTTCTTTGTCTGTTGGTTCATCGTCTGCAATCGCCATGGTGTCAGGGTCGCGGCGACGCATGTAAGGGTCGGTATAATTGGCTGAAACGCCATTGCTTACCCTGTGTACGATCGCTTCTGTGTATAAGCCTTTACCCGGTATGTCATATTGTACTTCAAATGTGTTTTTGCCTTCACCACCCAAAGCGGCTACAGCCAGTTCTTCCACACTGTTGAATACAGTGAAACTTTTGCAGTTGTTTAGCACTTCAACTGCTTCAGCAGGTAATTTGATACCTTTTTTTTCTAAGTTTGAAATGAAATTGTTCATGATTGAATTTGTTGTTCTTAATACCTATTAATTTTGAATCGAAATGAAGTAATACTTAATATTGCGGGATCTATATGTTTTTAAATGAGGTAACACAAAGCAGTTCTGCCGTGTATTTACTTGAGTTTAAAAATCTGAAGTTTCGTCGTGCATTGAAATACACGCTGTCTCCTTCTTCCAGATTAAATGTTTGATGGTCCAGTTCAAATTCCAATTCGCCTTTTATTAAATAACAAAAAATCTGACCAGACTGTTTTTCAAACATATTGCTACTGTTTGATTTTTCAGGAAAACGTATCATGAACGTATCCATAAGTTTGTTAAGTCCTTGATAGGAAAGAGAAAATATATCTGCGCCAAATTCATTTGTCCCGGTTAGTTTAACTTCTTTTCTTCTGATTACAGGTATTTCCTCTGTTTCGTTTTCTCCAATTAAATCTCCAACAGTTGTTTGTAGACTTTCTGCAATATGCTTTAAAGTGATGATGGTGGGAAAGGCTTTTGCTTTTTCGATTTGAGATAAAGCGCTGGAACTGATTCCTACTTTCTTAGCCAGTTCGTTCAATTGCAGACCGATCTGTTCTCTTTTGCGTTTTATTCTTTCACCTATTCTTTGCATACCAATAATTTTGGTGCAAAGATAATATAAATATTTCGATAAATTAAGCAATACTTAATATTATTTTTCGGTATTCTTTGTGATTACATATTATTTAATGTTGTAAATAATATGAAATCAATGTGATATGTGTTTTTTAGCGTGGGTGCAAAAAAACGGGTGAATTCAATTATCCACCCGTTTCTTAAGTCATGATTAATTTATTGTGCGTTTTTACTTATTTTGAATGGTATGCGACCAACATCCAAACCATTTTTTCCTGTTCTTTGATGTAATCACTCATCATTGCGACGGTGGATTCATCTCCGGCCTCAGAAGCGAGTTCGAGAATTGCTCTTTCTGATGCAATAAAATGACCGTATGTTTCCAATACATGTTTCAATCCTGCTTCGCCATCTGTTACGTATCCACTCTCTTTTACTTTGGATACCTTGAGATATTCGCTGAAATTATGTGCTGGCACTCCGTTGAGCATCAATATACGCTCGGCAATTTCATCAACCTTCTCTGCGGCATTGTTATACAAACTCTCGAATTGTTCGTGCAATACAAAGAAGTTTTTACCTTTTACATGCCAGTGTAATCCTCTTAAATTTGTGTAGAATACCTGATAATCCGCTAATAATTGCTGTAATGCTTCAACTGTCTTTTTTGATGATTCAGCATCTAATCTGATAAAATCTAATGTTTTCATTGTGTCTTATTTTTTAATGTTAGTATAATCTTTATTTTGATGTTACAAATTTATATAATTTATCAATATAAATCAAATAGATATTGTTTATGTCTCTATAGGTGGTTTGAATGATGTCTAATTATCTGTCATAACCCTGACTTTTATAAACATAATTAGTTATATTTGCATATGTATAATAATAAAACATGCACGATATGAAAAAAACAGGCTTATTATTCATGATAATGATCTTTACCGTGTCCTGTTCTCAGGTTTTAATTACGGGAAGAAAGCAACTTGTTTTGGTCTCAGACACAGAACTGTTAAACATGAGTTTACAAAGTTATAAACAGTTTATAGATTCGGTTCCGTTGTCGAATGATGTTGTACATACGACTATGGTAAAGAAAACCGGGACTAAAATAGCTGCTGCCGTTGAGGCGTTCTTAAGAGCCAATGGTCATGAAGCTGAGATTTCAAACTTTCAGTGGGAGTTTAATCTTGTAAAAGATTCCACCGTAAATGCGTTTTGTATGCCGGGAGGTAAGGTGGTTTTTTTTGAAGGAATATTGCCGGTTACTCAAACCGAAGCCGGTGTTGCTGTGGTGATGGGGCATGAAATAGCCCACGCGGTAGCAAATCACAGCAAGGAGAGACTTAGTCAGCAAATATTGCTGTCTTATGGTGCCTCAGCTGCTGATTTGTTATTTTCGCAGAAGTCGGAAACTACCCGTTATGGAATTCAGACTTTGTATGGACTGGGCGCTCAACTGGGTGTAATACTGCCTTATTCAAGGGAACACGAATATGAGGCTGATCGGCTGGGACTGATTTTTATGGCAATGGCCGGTTATAATCCCAACGAGGCGGTTGCTTTCTGGGAACGCATGTCGGCAAATGATCCGGATGCTCAACTCGATTTTATGAGCACACACCCAACCAATGCCAAAAGGATAGCTAATATGAAAAATGTATTGGCAGAAGCAATGGGTTACTATCAAAAGAATTAATTATAAAGTAAATTGTTATGTTTTTAAATATTAGTTTATTAGAGTGGATTGGTTATCTGAGTTCAGTGCTGGTGGCGGTGTCTTTAACCATGAGTTCCATCGTGAAACTCAGGTGGCTTAATCTTATTGGAGCAGGTTTTTTTTCATTCTACGGTTTTGCGATTGGTTCGTTGCCTGTAGGGTTGCTCAATATGTTTATTGTAATGGCAAATATTTATTACCTGATCAGGATATATAACCGGAAAGAAACATTCAAACTGATTCCTACCACATTGAATGAATCTTACCTGCAGTATTTTCTTGATTTCAATAATAAAGAAATAAAGACATTCTTTCCTGATTTTATGCAGTTTGTTGGAGCAAAGAAGGGTCAAACTGAAGATGCAATAACACTGTTGTTATTACGGGATGCACAGGTTGCCGGCGTTTTTTTTGGAATTAAGAAGTCGGATGATCTGTTTATTTATCTCGATTATGTTTCAGCTCCTTATCGCGACCTGAAACCGGGCGAGTATATTTACAGGAAAAAAGTAAATGTGTTGAAAGATCTTGGCGTAAAACGTTTAATTTGTGAAATTGAGCATCCACAACACAAAGAATATTTGCGGAAGATGGGATTTGTAGAAGGCAAATCCGGTGATAAAAACAGGTTTGTGAAAGAAGTGTAATTTTACTCTTTGTCTGAATCAACGCGTAATTAATAATTCTAATCATTGTATTGAATGCATCCACATCAAAAGTTTGGGACAGCTCCTGTGTTTTTTACGGCTATTTCTACCATTTTGGGAGCAATTTTATTTTTAAGATTTGGTTTTGCAGTTGGAACTGTTGGCTTTTGGGGCGTAATCCTGATTATATTGTTGGGACATATTGTGACAATTCCTACCGCACTTGCTTTGTCTGAAATTGCCACCAATAAAAGGGTAGAGGGTGGGGGTGAGTATTATATCGTTTCCAGGTCGTTTGGATTGAATATCGGTGCGACGATTGGCTTGGTGTTGTATTTGTCTCAGGCTGTGAGTGTCGCGTTTTATGTGATTGCATTCACGGAAGCATTTTCATTCTTGTTTGATTTTCTGAAGGATAGATTTGATATTTTATTACCCAGACAGGTAATCAGCATTCCTGTAATGCTTTTATTAGCTTACCTGATTATCACCAAAGGGGCCAATATGGGTGTTAAAGCGTTGTATGTCATCGTAGGTATTCTGGCCTTCTCTTTGTTGATGTTCTTTCTGGGTTCAACTGAATATGCCTCAGAGTCATCTTTTAATTTGGCCAATGCAGAATTCAGGAATATGGGTAGTTTCTTTGTGGTCTTTGCCATTGTTTTTCCTGCTTTTACGGGTATGACTGCCGGAGTGGGATTATCCGGCGATTTGAAAAACCCAGGCAAATCGATACCCTTAGGTACTATCGGAGCTACCTTGCTTGGAATGGTTGTTTATTTTTTAATTGCTTATAAACTGGCAGCGTCTGCTAGTCCTGCTGATCTCGCAGGCAATCAGATGATTATGGCGGATATAGCCGTCTGGGGTTTTCTGGTGGTGCCGTTGGGACTGGCAGCATCTACCATCTCTTCAGCATTAGGTTCTGTAATGGTAGCTCCACGTACTTTGCAGGCTCTGGCAACAGATAAATCATTCCCTTCCGCGAAAATCAACGAGTGGTTGAGCAGAAGCAGCGTGAAAGACGGTGAGCCTGTTAATGCCTCCGTTGTAACCTGTATTATTGCATTCTTTTTTGTACTGTTGGGTGATGTGAATATTGTAGCCCAGATTATTTCGATGTTTTTCATGGTAACATACGGCTCAATCTGTTTGATTTCTTTCCTGAATCATTTCGGATCATCGCCTTCTTATCGTCCTTCATTCAGGTCTAAATGGATTTTTTCGCTGGTGGGATTTGTTGCCTCTGTCTGGATTATGTTTCAGATCAGCGTTTTATATACCGTTTTGTCGCTGACTGTATTGGTTCTGGTATACATTTATATTAACTACCTGCACAAAAGCCGTAAAGGACTCGAATCGATTTTTGCCAATTCGATTTTTCAGCTTAACCGTTGGTTGCAGGTCTATATCCAGCGTGAAAAGGTAACACGTACAGAAAAAGAATGGAGGCCTAGTGCTATTTGTATCTCGAAGAATTCGTTTAAGTATGATAATGCATTCCGGTTGTTGAACTGGTTGTCTTACCGGTTTGGTTTTGGTACCTATCTTCATTTTATCAAGGATTATTATTCAAGAAGTACAAGTGAGCAGGCTAATCAGGAGTTAGAAAAAATTCTGAAAAATATTGAAATTGAAAACAGTGTTTATGTCGACACAATTGTTTCACCATCAAATACTTCTGCGATTGTTCAGGCTATTCAGCTGCCGGGAATTGCCGGTATGGAAAACAATATGTTGATTTTTGATTTTGATAAAGAAGATTCTGACGAACTGGATGTTATCATTGATAATTACCGGGTAGTCAATGCTGGAAATTTTGATATTTGCGTGCTGGCTGTCAGCAGAAAACCGGTGTTTTATAAAAATGGGATTCATGTGTGGCTTAAAACTTTTGATGAAGTGAATGCCAATTTGATGATATTAATGAGCTTTATTATTTTAGGTCATCCCGACTGGAAAAAAAGCAATATTAAAATTCACTATTTGTGCCGCGAAGAAGAAGCCGAATCTGTTCAGTCGTGGTTGGATGAATTAATCATGAGTGGAAGAATGCCTATTTACAGGCATAATATCGAAATAGTTATCAGAAAAGAAAATAAAGCTATTAAAGAAATCATCAGTGATTATTCATCAGAAGCTGGATTGTCTATAATCGGATTTATCCCCGAAGATGTAAAACAAAATGGTCGTGAAGTTTTTGAAGGTTATGATCGCTTAGGTAATGTGTTGTTTGTAAATGCCTGTTCAGCCAAGATAATTGATTGATATATCATTTCTTAAACATAAAATACACCGCCAGGATTATAAACACAAAAGCGATGATATGATTGGTTTTCAGACTTTCATTTTTGAATACCAACAGGGAAAAGACGGCAAAAACAGAAAGGGTAATAATTTCCTGAATAACTTTTAGTTCTACAAGTGAGAACGGTCCGCCGTTGCCTGCATATCCGATTTTATTTGCCGGCACCTGAAACAGGTATTCAAACAAGGCAATTCCCCAGCTAATCAGGATGATTGCTATTAATCCAAGTTTGTTAAACCATTTCCATTCGGCAAATTTGAGATGCCCGTACCAGGCGAAAGTCATAAAGGTGTTGGATAATATCAACAACGCGATGGTTAGAAAACCTTTCATTTGATGGTGGACTGATAATATAGGTTGAATATCGCGGAAAGTGAGGGATTCGAACCCCCGGTACAGTTACCCGTACACCGCATTTCGAGTGCGGCCCGTTCGACCACTCCGGCAACTTTCCAAAAACAGCGCAAAGGTAAATATTTATTTTTGAAAATAAACCCGGAAGCATACAAAATGATGTTCCGGGTTTATAAAATTATTGATTAAATCCTGTTGTTAAATCTCCCAGGCTAATGCGCTTGCCCCAAGGATAGCAGCATCGGCTTCTTTTAAATCAGAGAATAACACTTTGACTTTACCTTTCCAAATAGCAAGCAGATTTTTCTCCATGTGCTCAACAATCGGCTTCATGATGTAGTCACCCGATTTTGTCAAACCACCAAATAATACGATGGCTTCAGGTGCACTGAATGCAACAAAGTCCGACAGGGCTTCACCTAAAATCTTACCGGTATATTCAAAAATTTCCAGGGCAACCATATCTCCTTGCAGGGCAGCATCATGTACATCTTTCGATGTAATTGATTCAGCCGGGATATTCCGCAGTAAGCTGTCGTCTTTTCTGGTCTCCAGAATTTCGCGCGCTGTACGTGCAACTCCGTTTGCCGATGCGTAAGTTTCCAAACAGCCGGTTTTACCGCAGGCACACTGGCGACCATTGTTGCGTACGGAGCAAGTATGTCCGAGCTCCCCGGCAAAACCGTCGTGACCGTAAACCAATTTTCCATCAATAACGATTCCGCTTCCCACACCGGTTCCCAGTGTAATCATGATGAAGTTTTTCATCCCACGGGCAGCGCCATATGTCATTTCACCGATGGCAGCGGCATTCGCGTCGTTGGTTAACACAGTTGGAATACCGAATTTTTCGGACATTAAATTTGAGAATGGTATTACTCCCTTCCAGTTCAAATTGGGTGCAAATTCAATATTCCCTGTATAATAGTTCCCGTTTGGAGCACCAACACCGATACCTTTGATTTTTGAGATGCCTCCTGCATCATCAATCAATTTGTTGAGCTCAACATATATATCGTCAATATACAGGTTGATGTCCTGATGAGTTCCGGTTTTTACGGCAGATTTTGATAATACATTTCCACGGGCATCAACAATACCGAAAACGGTGTTGGTTCCGCCCATATCCATGCCAATTACATAAGGTTTATCCATATTTTGGTTTTTTAGAAATTATTTAATAAACAAATGATTAATAACTCATATCTTACTTCACAGGGATGTCTGTGTTTACATTTTTAGATCCAATAAGGGAGTAGTACAGTAAGTATACAAGACCGGCTGCTATTACCCAATAACTTACAAGGTAATTGCTTGTGCCATCTACAATAGCATTCTGAAGTAATGGTAAAATACCACCACCGCAAACAAGTACCATAAAGATACCGGAAGCCTTTTCTGTATACTTTCCTAAACCTTCAACAGCAAGGTTGAAAATACCTCCCCACATCACGGATGTACATAACCCGATTAATACCAATAATGCTGCGTTAACAGGCACTTCTGCCAAACCAAATAACTCAGCTCCTCCGGTAAATACGGGTAAATTAACTAAAACATCGGTAGGCGCAAACATGGCAGCTAAGGTCAGTATCAAACCTACAACCGAAGCAACACCCAGCATAGCTTTTGCAGAAACCTTACTTCCTATGGCAGCTCCTAACAGACGACCGACAAGCATCAACAACCAATACGTAGCGGCAACTGAACCTGCAACCGCTTCAGCGATGCCAACCCCTCCGTCACCGATGGGATTCTGTAGCCATTTGTTTAATACATTGGGAACTCCAACTTCAACGCCAACATAAACGAAAACACCTATTGCACCCAGCACAAAGTGACGGAAAGATAAAGCGCTGTGTGCAGATTTTTCTATTGAAGCCTGTTTTTGTTCTTTCGTTTTTTCAGGAATGGCAGTACGGGAGATTACCAAAAATGCAAATGCGAAAATTGCCAATGCTGCATACATCAAAGGAAAGACATCGCTGATTCGTGCGTCTGCAATTGCAGGGATTAGAATACCTGTTAGCACGATAACAGCTGTACCGCTTAACGAGTTGAAAGAACCACCAATCTGGATAAGCTGATTTCCTTTATTTCCACCGCCTCCGAGTGTATTTAACATCGGGTTAACGACAGTGTTTAATAAACACATTGAGAATCCGGCAACAAAAGCTCCAAGCAAATATACTCCGAAGCTACCCACTGCCCCTGAAAGTGTTTGAATGCCCACCCCGGTAAAGCCAATAGCTATTGCAATCAGGGCAGTTTTTTTATAACCCAATTTCTGAAGTAAGTTCCCGGCAGGATATCCCATCACAGCATAAGCTATGAAGTTTGCAAAAACCCCAAGTGTACCCATCCAGTTCGGGACGTTGAACTGAAACTTCAGAATATCTCCCATAGGAGATGCGAGATTTGTTACAAATGATATCATCCCGAAGAGGAATATCATCACAATAATGGCAATGACATTGCTGCCTTGTTTTGTTTGTGTACTCATTTTGTTAATAGATTTATTAGTTTATTATTAGTTTGATAGATTACTTGTTAATAAAAACGCACAAAAATACAATTTTTCCATGGCTTAACCACAATTTTCTCAAAGATTAATTCTGTTGTATAACATATTTTTATAACTCTCTGAATATAAACTCACTCATTCGTTTGTATAAATGCCTTCTTGTTTGTTTTCCTGTTATACTGTGGTTTTTGTCTGTATAAATATGCATTTCGAATTGCTTGCCTGCTTCAACCAATTTGTCGGTGTAAATCAGGGTGTTGTTGTAGTGTACATTATCATCTGCCGTGCCATGCACAATCAACAACTTTCCTTCCAACTGGCCGGCTTTCAGTACTGCGGATGTCTGTTCATATCCGGAGAAGTTTTCTTCCGGAGTTTGCATGAATCTTTCCGTATAAGCAGTATTGTAAAAACGCCAATCGGTCACGGGTGCAACTGATATGCCGGCCTTAAATACTTTTTCGCCGCTACTCATTGCCCATAAAACAACTGAGCCTCCGTAACTCCAGCCCCAGATGCCAATCCTTGTTTTATCAATGTAGCTCAGACTGCCCAGGTATTCTGCTGCTTCAGTCTGGTCTCTGGCTTCCAGCACGCCCAATTGTTTGTAGGTCGATTTCATGAAAGCCGCTCCCCTTGAGGCTGTTCCCCTGCCATCTACACACACCACCAGATAACCTTTCTGAGAAAGATAATATTCCCATCCGACACTCCATTCGTTGAGCGCTTCCTGCGATCCGGGGCCTGAATATTGAATCATAAGAACCGGATATTTTTTACCGGGGTCGAAACCGGAAGGTTTGAGCATCCAGCCATATAACCTGATGTTGTCAGATGTGGTAAAGTTGAAAAATTCTTTGTTGTTTAACTTAAGTGTCTGGAAATTAGATGCAAGAATAGCATTGTCTTGTATATCTCTTATTTTTGACCCGTTGTTGCTTCTGATTACAAACTTCTCAGGCTCTGTGACGCTGGAGAACTCATGCATAAAGTAGTTGAATCCCGAACTGAACCAGGCATTGTTTTTACCTTTTGCATCAGTCAGACACACTTTCTTACCTTTTGCATCTATAGAAAAAATATTTCTTTGTACGGGCGAAAGTTCAGCACTTTGATAATATACAATATTTCTGCGTTCGTCAATGCCGTAAAAATCAGTGATATCCCATTCTCCTTTTGTGATTTGTCGTGCTATTGTGCCATCCATCCTATGTTGGTAGATGTGCAGGTAACCGTCGCGGTCGCTTACGCCATAAAAGCCGGTATTGTCTTTGCGGAATTTCAATAAATCAATATGTTGGTAATCGATGTATGTTTTACTTTCTTCCCGGGTGATTAAGCGTGCTATACCGGTTTTGGGATTCGCGAAATACATATCCAGGCGGTTTTGGTTTCTGTTCATTGAGAAAATTGCCAACTGGCTCGCGTTGCTGGTCCATTTGATTCGGGGAATGTAGTAGTCGTTCTGCGCTTTCAGGTCGATGACGCGCGTGGTTTTGTTGAAATCATCGTAAATGCAAACGATAGCTTTGGGGTTCTTTTCTCCGGCTTTGGGATATTTAAACCGGGTCATTTCCGGATAAAGCAGGAATCCGGATTCTTCCTTATTTAAGAAAGTTTGAAAAGAAAATTCTTTCACCTCCCTTTCATCAAATTTGATGAATGCAAGCAGCTTGCTGTCCGGACACCAGTCGTAATGATAGGTTATTCCAAACTCTTCTTCATATAACCAGTCCGATATGCCATTACTGATTTTTCCCGCTTCTCCGTCTTTGGTAATCTGGATATCTGTTTTGAAATCAACCTTTTTCATGTGCAGGTTATTCCCGTGAGCAAAAGCAATATACCGGTCATCTGCCGAAAAAACAGGAGCCTCCTGGGGTGTCTTGGATGACAGGGGATCAAACTCTTTGTATTTGATGTCGTAAATGTAGTATTCGGCTGTAAAGGAACGCCGGTAACGCTTTTTAATATTTTTGTAAACCAGTATTTTGGTCTCTTTCGGACTTAATATGTAGCCGGAAAATGAGTCAATCAGTTTATTTTTCACCTTGTTGATTGATAACAAAGTGTCAACGGCAGCTCCTGATTTGTAGCTGTATTTTACAATGGTCTGGCTGTCGACCATCAGAGTGTAATGTTCCCCATCATTCATGGAAACAGGGATTTGGCTCTTTTCCGGCCTGAATTTACCATCCGTGATGTCGTATAAAAATTGATCTGCATTGGTTGTGCATGTGATCATCATCAGCAGCATTAAAAGAATTTTGCTTTTCATATTTCAACTTCCTTATTTATTTGATTTTCTGTTTACTCTGATTTCGAATGTAGTTCCTTCGTCTTGTTTGGTGATAAAGGAGATGTGACCTCCCATGTGTTCGATGATACTTTTTGAGATGCTTAATCCTAATCCCATACCGGCACTCTTGGTGGTGAAGTTGGGCTTGAAAATTTCGTTTCGGATGGTTTCGGAAATCCCAGCTCCGTTATCCGTGAAACGGATAATTACGGTTTCTTCCTCAAACTCCAGGGTGACATCAATTTTACCTTTTACCCCTTTTTTGATTGATTGCGTGGCATTTTTCAGGATGTTATTGAATACCTGAATGATTTGTTCAGGATCACCGGATACGATGATGTCTTTTTCGGGCCCGGTATAACTGATCCGGATGTTCTCGTAGTTATGTTGAAACAGATTTACCACAGATACCAGCTTCCCGGCAATGTCCACGTCTGTGAATTTTGTTTCGGGCATACGGGCAAATTGTGAAAAAGTGCCTGCAATGCGCGATAAATTATCAATCTGTTCAACCAACGTGTGCGCCGCTTTTTCAAAATAACCGTCGAACTGCTCCGGATCCAATTTCTTTGTCCGTTGCAATTGCTGTATGGTTAGTTTCATCGGTGTCAGGGGATTGTTGATTTCGTGCGCAACCTGTCTTGCCATGGTTCTCCATGCCGATTCTCTTTCGGCTGTCAGCAAAAGCTGGGCGCTTTTCTCCAATTCGTCAACCGTACGGTTATATTGTTCAACGAGTTGACCAATCTCATCTTTCGATTTGTACTCAATTTTTTCATTTTTACCACCCAATCGCATGGATTTCAGTTTGCTTTCAAGTTGATGCAAGGGTTCCGCAAGTTGCCGGCCTGCAATGAGTATCAGGATGATAGAAAGAATAATGATAATCAGGTATATCTGGATGATTGCTCCCAGAAACTGCTCTATTTTCGCGTTGATTTCGGTCTGACTGAAATACTGGGGGATTGAAATATAACCGATTTGCAGGTAGTCACCGTTGACGAGGTCGGAATAGGCAGCCAGATATGCCAACTTCCCGATTTGTTCGTATTGATTTTCCGTGGTACGGTCGGGGAAATACACTTCAGGCGACATCAGTCCACTAATCAGGTTCTTGCTGAAAATAAGCGATTGAGAACTTCCCCTGAGTTTTCCTGCATTATCATAAATATTGATGTCGGTTTGGTATCTGTATGCCAGTTCCTGTAAGTTGGTATTCAGACTTTGTTCATCAACAGTAGCAATATCTTCAGTCCAATAATACAAGTCCTGAAGCGAGTTCCGGATGTATTGCTTTTTCTTTTCAAGTTCGGCAATCTGTTCCTGCCGGTAATTACTTCTGATGTAATTCACGGAGAAGATAAGGATACTGATGAAACTCACAAATAGCAGTGATATGAATACCAGTTGAAATTTGGATGTGAGTCCGAGTGCATACGTTCTTTTGTTTTTTATCAGTCCGAATAGCCAGAAAACCACCCTTGCAAACAGCAGATAAGCCAGGATGATAAACAAAGAATAAAAAATCAGGTTGCGGAATGAGGTGCGAACAATTTCAGTAATGACAATCCGGACGTCGTTTTTGGTATAGACATAGTATTCGCGGTTTTCATCACTCATACGGGTAAATCCATCATCCAGACCGTGAAACAGGATGTCCGATTCATTCCACCCGAATTTCTGGTCACTGTAAATCAAATTTGATTTTTCATATTTTGCAATTGAGATATTGGATTGTTTGAATGCATCCGACTCTTTGCTGATTAACAGGTCCGGAAAACTGTAACTTCTGAAATTCCGCTTCGGTTGGAATTCAAAAACCAGTATTTCCTTTTCAGTATGTAGTACCTCCGGGTTTTCACGGACAAGGTCAACCAAACCGATAAAACTCATATCGTATAAGGATGCAGGCAAACTGTAAAAACCGGTGTTTTTGAGTCTTTTGCCCGTAAATTCAAGAAAGCGGACATAATAATCTGTTTCAGGAGCATTGCCCGATACAGGATAAATCTGTACGTTGTATTTGTTCCAGAATCCGTATAAATGTTTCTGGTATATGTGCTTGTTGACCGAGTCGGTGTCGGCTTTATCCAGCATGAGTTGTTTGAGTACCTCATCTTTTCGCAGGTTCTTATCCAGTTCTTCCAGTAAGAGTTCGGCAATCGGGTCGTTATCAGCGTTACCGTTAACCAGAATATTTTCTGCCTGAATTTTATATTTAATCAGCTTTTTATGTTCTGACAGATAATAGGAACTGAAAAAAGAAATGATGCTGATTATAAAAATAAAAAGCCCAAAAGTGTTGAAAGTGAATTTATTTTTAAAGAAAATGCGCCTGATGGAATCAAAAATCAGGATTGTAATCAGTAATACGACAAACAGCCAGGTGAAATCCTTGAATATCAGTGCATGTAAAAGGGTGACAGCGGCTATGTAAATCAGTTCGATACCTGTACTTTTTCCCGGTTTTGTTTTGTAGTCTTCTTTCCTGTTTATTATCAACAGAAAGAAGAAAATCCCCGTCCCCAGTAAAAAGATGATTGTTTGCGCCCAGATATTAATAAAATGGATGTCGCGCAGGATTGCTATATTGAAACTGATGTTCGAATTCAGAACAATGCTTTTGAGTGTTTCAAAGTAGAATAGTATATAAAGATAAAAGGCTGATTTCTTAAGCCACAAACGATTGTCAGTGAAATTTACTTTCAGATGATAGACCAGCAGGGCGGCTACTAAAAAAAGACAAACAGCAGAAAGATGTGTAAATGAATCGATGAGTTGATTCGTTGCATAATGATTGGGCGAAAATAACTGGTTGGAAAAAAACAGGCCCGGAAAATCGGCATAGCTGCATATTAAGATGGTAAGTCCTGATAGCAGGGTAACTGCAACATACTGACTTTGTGTAATCCTTTTAACCCGAAAGAAATGGTTGATGTTGAAATAAATAAAAATAAACAGTAAAAACGAGAAACTGAAGATAATGAAGCCGGCGACCCGGAGCGCTTTATTGTCGTTGGGGCCGGGTATCAGGCTAAAGAGATAATCTCCCTCCTCTGTGCTGACTTCGACTGCTCCCGGATTTTTATTTTCAACGATGGTTACATTTTTGTTGATGTCGAAACGTGGATGGAAATCATTTTGCAGGTAATCGTTTTCGTACGGAAAATCCATCCTGACAGGTATGAAGGCTACAACAGCAGCATTTTCTCTTACATTATACCACTTGTAGATGCCGTATGCGTTGGGTAGCTTAATGTAATGCCATCGTTCGTCCTGAATGATATGTTCAAATTCCACATCAAAGCGGTTGGTGTTCCATATGGTAAGTTGTTCTTTTTCAAAAACATAAAAGGCAATTTGATTCTGTTGGTCGATTAGATCCTGTAGGAAAGCTTCTTCATGTAGCGTCCCCGGTAGTCCTGATGAAGCGATTAGCCGGTCGGATTTTGATATGGTATGATGCAGGGTATTGTTAAATTTTTGTGCTGAAAAAGGTTGGGTGAGGGTTTGGTGGTACAGATATTCAACCAGAAAACCCGACAGTAAACAGATGATGAATACCGCCGGAAGTATTTTATATTTACCTTTCAACCTCATATAATAAACTTATTCGTGGTGATAGCTTTCGCCTCGGATGATGGTCATAGCCCTGTACAGCTGTTCTGCGAATATCAACCGTATCATTTGGTGCGAAAAAGTCATCGGCGACATGGAAATCATACCGTTGGCTCTATCATATATTCTTTGTGAAAATCCAAACGGACCACCTATAACAAAAATCATTCTTTTTGCAGAAGAATGCATTTTCTTTTCCAGAAAACCGGCGAATGCTACGGAACTGAATTGTTTGCCTTTTTCATCTAATAAAATTACATCGTCCTGGTTTTCAATTTGTTTGAATATTAAATCTGCTTCTTTCTCTTTTTGTTCCTGTGTTGATAAATTTTTCGTGTTTTTTAATTCAGGAATAACAACTGTTTCAAAACTCAGGTAATGCAGTAGCCGGTTTTGGTAATCATCAATTAATTTTTGTAATGATTCACTGTTGGTTTTTCCTATCATCAAAAGTACGAATTTCATAAAATCATCGGGTTTAACTATTCATGGTCTGTTATTTGTTAAACAAAAAACGGATTTATTTCAGTTTTTGAGTGTCATTGAATTTTGTCTGCAAATACATAAAATAAAATAAAAGTTTTGCTCTGACTAAATAATTGATGTATTTTTGCCCCGAACTTCACCTTTAATAAGGTGCAAATATGGCACTTTTTAACGAGATATCCTGCCTGTAAAGGCATGTTTTTGTGAACTTTTAAAAATCAGAACAATGAAAACCCTGATATCTTTTTTAATGTTAATTTGTTCGTTCGGCATCGTTAGCGCCCAGCAGGATGTTTCAGACAATATCTTAAACGCACTTGCTGGTGGGGATGCTGTTACACTTTCTTCTTTTTTCAATGATAATGTGGAATTGGTCGTAGGAGCAACTAATGATGTTTTCAGTAAACAACAGGCTACAGGTATTATCAGCGATTTTTTCCGCAGAAATAAAGTGAGTTCATTTCAGGTATTACACAAAGGAACAAAAGATACTTCCGCGTTTTCCATTTGTACCATGAAAGCCGGAAATGCCTCCTACCGGGTATATGTTCTGGTGAGGAAAACCTCAACTCGACAGTTAATTCAGCAATTAAGAATAGAATCATCCAATGACTAACGAATTTGAACAGTTGATATCGCTGTGGTTTGCAGAAGATATCGGTGACGGGGATCATACTACCTTATCCTGTATCCCTGAAAGTGCAAAAGGAAAATCTCAGTTAATTATCAAGGAAGAAGGAATTTTGGCGGGAGTAGAAGTTGCCCGCCGTATTTTTAATGCTTTCGACCCGGAACTAATGATGACTGTTTTTATACAGGACGGTGCGCATGTAAAGCCGGGTGATATCGCTTTTGTGGTGGAAGGGAAAATACAATCATTGCTTCAGACCGAACGGCTGATGCTGAATATCATGCAGCGGATGAGTGGGGTGGCTACACGCACCAATCAATATGTAAAAGCGCTGGAAGGTACGCGTACCAGGGTGCTGGATACCCGCAAGACAACTCCGGGGCTTCGCTTGTTGGAGAAAGAAGCCGTTCGCATAGGTGGCGGTGTGAATCATCGTGTCGGTTTATACGATATGATTCTGTTGAAAGATAACCATGTTGATTTTGCCGGTGGCATTCCCAATGCCATTAACAGGGCAAAGGAATACCTCAAAGAGAAGGGCAAAGATCTCAAAATCGAAATTGAAGTCAGGAATTTTGACGAACTGGCTCAGGTAATGGAAGTCGGTGGTGTCGACCGCATCATGCTTGATAATTTTACGCCTGAAAATACTAAAAAAGCCGTCGAAATTATCGGCGGAAAATATGAAACCGAATCATCGGGCGGAATCACTTTCGATACTTTGCGTACTTATGCAGCCTGCGGAGTGGATTATATTTCCGTCGGAGCACTGACTCATTCCGTTAAAAGTCTGGATATGAGTTTTAAAGCCGTTTAAAGTTTTTAGTAAAGCGCACAAGCGTAATGGCAGCAACAATTGCCGCGAGTCCATCAGCAGTTGGAATAGCAGCCCATGCTCCGTTCAATCCGAAAAGAGGAGGGAGGATGAGTATGGCCGGAACCAGAAATATAAACTGTCGTGTCAGGCTTAGAAAAATGGAAATTCTGGCTTTGCCTATTGACTGGAAAAAGTTGCTGATGACAATCTGAAAACCTACCAGCGGAAACATGATGATTGCTATGCGTAACGCATTGGAGGCAATCTGAATCAGCTCTTTGTCGGATGTAAACATGCTCACGGAGAATTCAGCAAAGAACAATCCGGCAACAAAGCCTCCACTGGTCAGTATAGTCGCGATGATGATAGCTGTTTTGAGCGTTTTAAACATCCTGTCATATAACTTTGCTCCGAAATTAAACCCGACAACCGGTTGTGTTCCCTGATTCAGGCCTAATACAACCTGAATAACCAAAATCAGCAAACTGTTAATGATGCCATAAGCACCAATAGCCAGATCGCCACCATATTTTATGAGTGTGGCATTAACAATAACCATCACCATACTCGAAGCTAATTGCATGCTGAAAGGTGACATGCCGATACTCACGATGGCATGGACTATTTCTTTTTCAAGTTTCAGATACGCCTTTTTAAACCGGATTTGTGAGACAGGCAGGAAGAAGTGACTCATTACCCAAATGCTGCCCGTTGTGTAGGCAATGACTGTTGCCCAGGCAGCTCCTTTAATTCCCCAATCGAAGACGAAAATAAACAGGGCATCCAGTGCAACATTGATTACGGCACTAATTAACATCGTATACATGGCTTTCCGTGGAAAACCGGTTGCCCGCATGATGTTGTTGAACCCGAAATTCATCGCCGAGAAAATGGATGCAGGTACAATAATACGCATATAATCTTCGGCATAACCGATGGTTTCTTCAGTTCCTCCGAAGAAGCGCAATAAATCACCCATGAAAATATAGGTAAGTATGGATACAACCCCTGATATCAGGATGGTCAGCGTCAGTGCGTTCCCCAGTATTTTTTCAGCTTTCTCAATATTGTTTTCTCCCAATGTGATTGAAATACGTGAAGAAGATCCGGCTCCTATTAACATGCCGAATGCCATCAGTAATATCATGAAAGGGAAAGTCAGCGCCAACCCCGATATGGCTAAAGCGCCCACACCCTGACCTATGAAAATACGGTCGACAATATTATATAGTGACATGACAATCATACCCACGATTGATGGGATAGAGTATTGCCAGATCAGTTTTCCGATTTTCTCAGTACTGAGTTTATTTGTGGCGGTGGAAACAGACATGCTTGATGATTATATATAATCCCTTTTTATTACGGGCTCCAAAATTACAAAAAAGTGCAGTATAAGTATGCAAATACGCATTTAAAATAATAAATTAACAAATTATACTAATTTTCACAAGTTGAGCATCAGTAATCTTCTGTAATAAATGTTTATATTTGCATGCTGAAAAAGCATTTAGTAAAGATTATTTAATTTAAGTCCAAATACAATTGATTATGAGACGAGCATGATTACGGGTACTCACCAACGTTGATGAGAGTCCGGCATGCGAGTTCCATGTGACAATTAAAAATAAATTATTAACATATGAAATTAGTATTGAACCGGTTGTTTTATATATTGTTAGCTTCAGTGTTTATTACCAGTTGTAAAACACCTATTGAACCGGATTTTAGCTATTCGCCTGAAATGCCCAAAGCCGGAGAAAAGGTGACTTTCACCAATCTGACAGAAGAAGCTGAATACTGGAACTGGACTTTTGGTGACGGAGGAAAGTCAACCGCGAAAAATCCAACTTATGTTTTCAAGAAACCCGGAGTTTATGATGTAACACTGATGGCAGATTCTAATAAGAATTATGTCAGGACAAAACAGATTACAATTTACGATACCATTCCGTCAATATATCTGGAAAGTGACACAGTTCAGTATTATCAACCGGCAACATTCAGTGTGTTGGTGTATAATCCCTACAGTTATGATGTAAGTTATGAATGGACTTTTTCTTCGAATGCTCATAGTGAGAAAATTACGGATAGAAAGTCGACAGCAGCATCTTTGTCGGTCTATTTTAGTCATAAAAACACACTGGATACCGTAAATCTAATTATTGCGGTCGGAGATAAAATTGATACAATCAGTAAAATCTTTTATATCGAAGATGTGCCTGCCCGCAGTATTTTGATGGCTCAAAAGAATGGTAAGATTCTCAGACAAAGAATGTTCGAAAAGGGATTGGAAACGTATACAGAAACTAGTTTCCTTTCCGGGAAACATCCGTTTTACATACAGGCACTGTCGAATAAACTGTATGTTTTTGATGCAGGAACCCATGTGAGTTCGGTTAAGTCGGAACTCGACGGCAAAACAGGTGATGGTAATATACGGGTGATTGATTTTGCTACAGGAAATGAAACCGAAATTATTCACAACAGAAACACCGCTGCCATTCATGGTTTTTACAACGGCTTTGTAGATGGTGATGATATTTACTGGACGGATTTCAGTGAGTTTGTGTACAAAAGCCCGGTAAGCAGTGGCGTGCTGGGAGCATTCGACTGGAGGGGGGACGAAGATTTGCAGACTTCGGTAGGTTATTATATGGTAAAAACAGACAGGTTGGGATATTTCGGAAACGGGTTAAGTAAAAACCAACTGAGTACCGGTATCCGCAATTACGATAATCATTATTTCTGGTCAAAAGGCGGAACCGGGAAAGGAATTTACAGATTTACCGGAACGGATATCCTGAGTCAGAACCTTACGGGAGCAGGGGTGCCTCCGGCAGCAGGTTCTATTCTGAATGAATTTGCCATTCGTTCTTTTACGCTCGATCCGCTCAATCAGAAGGTGTACTTCTCTGTTACAGCTCCGGCAGAATCGATAGGATTTTGGGTTGCTAATATTAGTGGAACAAATGCTGTTCGCATCGACAATGCACCAATGAACAGTCCGGTTGATTTTATAACCGGAATTGTAGTCGACCACGTTACAAACCGTGTTTATTGGGCCTATCGAGCTCCTGATGCGCTGAATGAAAGTTATTTTCAGGCGAACCCAACACATCGTACCGGTGTGAAATCGGTACGGTTGTCCAGAAGTAACAATGTTGACAAGGAAATTGTGTATTTTGCAGCCGGTGTAGCTGCTTATGGCATTGCCATTGATGAAGAATTAAAATAAAGGATGCTTTCCATACTGATACCTACATACAATTACGACATTTCTCAACTGGTAAAGGACCTGCATGCTCAGGCTGAAGGATTGGGTGTTCAGTATGAAATAATTGTTATGGAGGATGGTTCGGATCAATTTCTCGTCGCCAATCAGCAAATCGGTTTATTAAATCACTGCCGCTACATTGCACTACCTGATAATATAGGTAGATCTGCTATCCGCAACCGGCTGGCAGATGAGGCTCAGTTTCCATACCTTCTTTTTATGGATTGTGATGCATCTGTCTGTAATAAAGATTATCTCCTCAGATACCTTCCTTTCTGTGAAGGAAAAGTAATTGTGATTGGCGGAACGGCATACGATCCGGACTGTCATAATCCGGCGTTTAGCCTGCGATTGAAATATGGTCGTGAAAGAGAGTCGAATCTGGCTTATCTGTTGCAACATCACGAAAAGGAAAATTTTGCGACGTTTAATTTTCTGATTTCCAAATCAATTTTCAGTACAATAAGATTTGATGAATCAATTGCAGGCTATGGACACGAAGATACCTTATTCGGTCATGCGTTGCATGAAGCCGGGTTTATATTTCAGCATATCGATAACCCGTTAATTCACAAAGGACTGGATGACAACCGGACTTACCTGAAAAAAACAGCCGAAAGCGTACGGAACCTGTATTTACTTTTCAACTCCGGGAAGTATCCTTTTCTGGCAGACGAATCGAAACTGCTGCGGATGTTTCTGCGACTTAAGAAATACCATCTGACAAAGCTTGCTGCTTTGAAATTTGTATTTGTCAGAAAATTAATGGAAAAGAATTTGACAGGGATGCATCCGGATTTATTTATTTATGATGTTTATAAGTTGCTCCTGCTTTGTAAGTTTCAGGTTAATGCTGACAAGATGACAGTTTGAATGTCTGAATTACATGTATATGGTCGATAAATGATGACAAATCAGGCCTTATCCGGCTTTGGCACAAAATCTGATTAACTGCACACGTCTAATTAAAAATTTAAACAATTAAAAATATATCGTGATTATGAACATCAAACCATTAGGAGACCGCGTGTTGGTAAAACCGGCACCGGCTGAAGAAAAAACCGTGAGTGGAATCATTATTCCGGATTCAGCAAAAGAAAAACCATTGAAAGGTGAAGTGTTGGCAGTAGGTAAAGGAACCAAGGATGAGACCATGGAAGTTGCAGTGGGCAATACCGTGCTTTACGGTAAATATGCCGGTACAGAACTGGAACTGGATGGAGAGAAATACCTCATCATGAGACAATCAGACATCTTTGCCATCATTTGATAATCATCGGGTTAGTTAATTGTAATTAGTAATTAGTTAAATTGTAATTGAAATTATGTCAAAAGAAATTTTATTCAATATTGATGCCCGCGATGAACTGAAGAAGGGCGTGGATGCCATCGCCAACGCGGTGAAAGTAACACTGGGTCCGAAAGGTCGCAACGTGATTATCGAGAAAAAGTTCGGTGCGCCGCAAATCACCAAAGATGGTGTGACAGTTGCCAAAGAAATTGAGCTGGAAGATGCATTCCAGAACCTGGGAGCACAATTGGTAAAAGAAGTGGCCTCCAAAACAGGCGACGATGCCGGTGATGGTACGACTACTGCTACTGTTCTGGCACAGTCGATTGTAACAGTTGGGTTGAAAAACGTGACCGCCGGTGCTAATCCGATGGATTTGAAACGCGGTATCGACAAAGCTGTGGAGCAAGTGGTGAAAAACATTGCTTCTCAGGCCAAATCGGTAGGCGACGACTATAACAAAATTGAACAGGTGGCTACCGTGTCGGCTAACAACGACGCCGTAATTGGTAAATTGATTGCCGATGCCATGAGAAAAGTAACCAAAGACGGTGTGATTACCATCGAAGAAGCCAAAGGAACCGACACCCACATCGACGTGGTGGAAGGTATGCAATTCGACAGGGGTTACATCTCTCCGTATTTCGTTACCAACACTGAAAAGATGGAAGTAGAGATGGAAAAACCATATATCCTTATCTACGACAAGAAAATAAGCAACCTGAAAGAACTGTTACCGGTACTTGAACCGGCAGTACAATCCGGTCGTCCGTTCCTGATTATTGCCGAAGATGTTGAGTCGGAAGCATTAACAACCTTAGTGGTGAATCGCCTGCGCGCATCGTTGAAAATATGTGCCGTAAAAGCTCCGGGCTTTGGCGACCGTCGCAAGGAAATGCTCGAAGATATTGCCATCCTGACAGGTGGGGTTGTGATTTCGGAAGAAAAAGGTATTCAATTAGAACAAGCTACGCTTGAGATGCTTGGTTCAGCAGAAAAAATTACGGTGAATAAAGACAACACCGTGATAGTGAACGGTGCCGGTCAGAAAGAAAACATTGAAAAACGTGTGGCACAAATTAAATCGCAGATTGGTACTACAACTTCCGATTACGATCGCGAAAAACTGCAGGAACGTCTGGCTAAATTAGCCGGTGGTGTTGCCGTATTGTATGTAGGCGCCGCTTCAGAAGTGGAAATGAAAGAAAAGAAAGACCGTGTGGATGACGCGTTGAGCGCAACACGTGCCGCTATCGAAGAAGGTATCGTTCCCGGCGGTGGTGTGGCTTACATCCGTTCCATCGACTCGCTTTCTTCACTGAAAGCAGAAAATGATGACGAAGCAACCGGTATTGAAATCGTGAAACGTGCCATCGAAGAACCGTTGCGTCAGATTGTTGCCAATGCCGGTAAAGAAGGCGCTGTGGTTGTTCAGAAAGTACGTGAAGGCAAAGCCGATTACGGCTACAATGCCCGCACCGATCAGTATGAAAACTTCTTAGCTGCCGGTGTGGTGGATCCTGCCAAGGTAACACGCGTTGCCCTCGAAAATGCCGCATCCATTGCCGGTATGTTCCTGACAACAGAATGTGTCATCACAGAAAAGAAAGAAGATAATCCTGCTCCTCAAATGCCAATGGGTGGTGGCATGGGTGGGATGATGTAATATCACCCAAACAGCATAATAATTTAGTTTTGAAATCTCCGGTGGAAATGCTTCTGCCGGAGATTTTTTATTTCGCCTGCTCCAAATCTTCCATCAAATCTTCCACGTCCTCCAACCCTACCGACAGCCGGATGGTCGTATCGTGGATGTGCATCAGGGCTTTGGCTTCTTTGCTGTAGTTGCCGTAAATGGTGGTGTAGGGGTGAAGGGCCAATGATTTGTTGTCGAACAGGTTGGTAGCCCGTTTAATTAGTTTCAGTTTATTGAGAAAGGCAAAGCAGGCGGCTTCCGATTCCAGATCGAAGGTGAGCATGGCGCCCGGGTTGGAGCCGAACTGACTTTTGCTCACGGCATAAAAAGGATTACTTGCTAATCCCGGGTAATTTACGCATTGCACTGCCGGTAGGTCAGCTAATTGATGAGCCAGGGCTGCTGCCGTAGCCGATGCTTTTTGATAGCGCAGTTGCAGTGTTTCGAGTCCCAGGCTCTGCATGTAGGCGACCTGTGGGGTCATGTAGGCTCCGAGGTTACGATGTATCTCACGTTTGAGTTTGAATGTGAAAGCATCGTGCCCTTTTTCTGAAGCCAGTTGTTTCAGTCTTTTCGAATGAAGCCAGTCAAACTTTCCATAGTCGAGAATGAGTCCTCCTACACTGGTGGCTCCCCCCGAAATGTATTTGGTGCTGGAAACCACTTCTATATCCACGCCAAAATCGCCGGCATTGAAATTACAAAAAGGAATAATCGTGGTATCGGCGATCAGCGGGATGTGTTTTTCTGCTGTCAGTCGGGATATCAGTTTTAAATCGACAACTTCTAATTGTGGATTCGAGATAATCTCCAGAAAAACAGCGCAGGTGTTTTCGTCGATGTTTTTTTCAATATCCCGGATGTCGGTCAGGTCGCAAAAACGGGTTTCCACGCCAAATGCGGCCAGGGTTGAATCGAGCAAAGAATAGGTGTTGCCGAATAAATGTCTTGTTGTCACAATATTGCAGCCCGACCAGGCAACACACATCAGGGCGTTGCTAATGGCCGCCATACCAGAGTTTAGCGCCGTAACGCTGTGCGCACCGGTTAATGCTTTTATCTTGTTTTCGAAGGCCTGTACGGTTGGATTGGAAATGCGGGCGTACACAAAATCGTTGGTTTTGCCCGTGAAAGCCAACTCCATGGCCTCGGCCGAATCGAATTCGAACGCTGCCGCGTTGTAAACCGGCACACTCAATGCCCCGTAAGGGTCTTTTTTAACCCCATCGGCATGGATGGCCTGTTTGTTAAAACCTGTTTTTTCTTCCATTGTTTCTGCGGATAAAGGTTTTACATACTGCACCGTGTGCAGTGGTTTCTACCGGAGTTTGGCGCCCAGTTTCTGCTCGAAATTCGAGAGCAGCTTTTTCATGATGGCGTCAGTCTGGTTGTCGGTAAGCGTTTTAGTTTCATCCTGAATGATGAAGCTCACCGCATAAGATTTCTTGCCAGCTTCTAAGTTTTTTCCTTCGTACACGTCGAACAGAGTCACTTTCTTCAGCAGCTTGCGCTCCGTTTCAAAGGCTGTTTTCTCGATGTCGGCAAAACTGATGTTTTTGTCGAGCAGCAAGGCCAGGTCGCGTTTTACTTCCGGAAATTTAGGAATGTCGGCAAACTGAATGTGGTGCCGTTTGATTTCTTTCAGGATGTTTTCCCAATATAAATCAGCATAATATACTTCCTGTTCGATGTCTGCTTTTTTTCTGATTTTCGAACCGACGATACCGTAGATAGCCAATTTCCTGCCCGATTGTGTTTGTATGGCAATGGCTTCGCTCAATAAATCATCTTCAAATTCAACCAGGCTCAGTTTGGAGCGGTTCACGCCAACTCTTGCAAGGATATTTTCAACATAAGCCTTGAGTTCGTAAACGCTGGTTTTGGCTTCGGCAACTGCCCAGGATGGAGCCTGTTTCTGACCCGTCAGCCAAATGCCCAGGTGGAATTCTTCGTTATAAGCCGCCAGGGTTTCGTCTTCTTTTTTGTTTTCAGCATGATACTGATAACAATTTCCAAATTCATATAATTTCAGGTCGGCATGCTTCCGGTTGATGTTGTAAGCAATGCTTTCGAGACCGCCAAACAGCAAAGTCTGACGCATCACGTTCAAATCGCTGCTGAGCGCGTTCAGTATTCTTACACTGTTTTCGGCAGGGAAGGAGCTGAGTCCTTCATAATATCCTCCTTTAGTTAGTGAGTTGTTCAGTATTTCATTGAAACCCTGTGCAGTCAGCTGTTCCGCTATCAGATTCTGAAGTTTATGACTGTCGGGTTTACTGCTGTAACTCAAAGTCGATTTCAGCGTTTCACCGATTTCGATGTTGTTATAACCATAAATACGCAGGATATCTTCTATCACATCCACATCCCGTTGCACATCCACGCGATAAGAAGGCACATGCAGCAAATATCCGTTTTCATCTTTGCGCACGATTTTCATTTCCAGCGCCGTCAGTATCGTTTCAATATTTTCTCTTCCGATGGCTTTTCCAATCAATGCATTGATTTTTTGCAGGGATACTTCCACTTCAAATGGTTTTACCTCCTGCGGATATACATCCACAATTTCGCTGGAAATTTCTCCACCGGCCACTTCCTGTATCAGCAAGGCGCAACGTTTCAGTATATAAATGGTATTGGCCGGGTCGCAACCTCTTTCGAAACGGAAGGAAGCGTCGGTATTCAGTCCGTGTCGCCTGGCTGTTTTCCGGATACTTACCGGGTTGAAATAAGCGCTTTCTAAAAACACATTCGTCGTGTTTTCAGTCACACCCGAATCCAGTCCGCCAAACACACCCCCGATACACATCGGCTTTTCAGCATCACAAATCATCAAATCATCGGCGCTTAGTTTCCTTTCTGTACCTTCTAAGCTGATGAAAGGTGTATTTTCTGGCAGGGTGCGTACCCTTACCTTTTTTCCTCCTATTTTATCGGCATCGAAAGCATGCAGTGGCTGACCCATTTCATGCAGCACGTAATTGGTGATGTCTACAATATTATTAATAGGTCGCAACCCAATAATCTGTAACTTATCTTTCAGCCATTTGGGCGATTCGGTTACTTTTACATTCGAAATGGTGACTGCGGAGTAACGGGGACAAGCTTCCGGAGCTTCGACGCTAACCGGGATGCTGAGGTTGGTGTTTTGTACGTCGAAATTGTCGACCGCAGGCTTATTCAGCTTGATTTCCGGATTTCTGAAGGAGAAATAAGCTGCCAGATCACGTGCAACCCCGAAATGAGAAGCGGCATCGATGCGATTCGGTGTGATATCCACTTCAATCAGATAATCATCTTCGATACCGTAATATTCTTTCGCCGGCATGCCCACCGGGGCGTTTTCCGGTAATACGATAATACCGGCGTGACTGGTACCCAACCCGATTTCATCTTCCGCGCAAATCATCCCGAACGATTCAACGCCCCTTATTTTAGAACGTTTGATGGTAAAGCTTTCTTCTCCGGCATAGAGTACCGTGCCGATAGTGGCAAATACTACTTTCTGACCGGCAGCTACGTTGGGTGCACCGCATACGACCTGTAAAGGTTCACCGGAACCAATGTTTACCGTGGTTACATGCAAATGATCTGAATTTTCATGCTTGTCGCAGGTCAGCACTTCCCCGATTACAAGTCCTTCTAATCCACCTTTCACAGTTTGAACTTTTTCAACACCTCCGACTTCCAATCCGATGGAGGTCAGTATTTTGCCGGTTTCTTCAGCCGGAAGATCAATATTGATGTATTGCTTTAACCAATTATATGAAATATTCATGACGGGATGTGTTTTTTTATTGACCGGCAAAGATAAGGAAATTAGCGGAAAAGTGAAAACGGAAAGGGGAAAACTGTCGGCTGAATTAAATAAAAATTCACATAAAGTTTTGAAGTGTGCAAAAAATAATTATTTTTGCAGCCGACAACGTTTAATTAGTGGTTGGTTGTTAGTGGATAGTGGTTAATTAAAATCAACAGAACATGATAAAAGAAAATTTTATCCGTCTTTTTGAGGATGCTTTCCGTAAGTATTGGGACATGCCTGCTTACAGTAATTATGGGGAGAACATCACCCTGACTTATGCAGATGTGGCCAACCGGGTGGCTAAATTGCACATCCTGTTCGAACAATGCAACATTCAGCCATTTGACAAAATCGCGTTGATAGGCAGAAATAATGCGAATTGGGCAATTACCTATGTAGCTTCAGTGACCTACGGAGCCGTTATTGTTCCTATTCTACAGGATTTTAACGCCAATGATGTGCATCACATCACGAACCATTCCGAGTCGAAATTGCTGTTTACCAGTGATAATATCTGGGAAAATCTGGAAGAAGAAAAGTTGACAACTGTAAAAGCAGTTTTTTCACTCACCGATTTCAATTGCTTAACCATTATTGACAGGAAAGAAGAAGAGCAAAATGATTTTGCACCGGTCATTGAGCGAAATCAGGTTAAACCCGAGGTTATCAATACCTTGTTCCGTTCGAAGTATCCGCATGGTTTCCACAAAGACCACGTGCGTTACATCGATAAATCGAATGCCGAGCTGGTGTCGATTAACTACACGTCGGGTACAACAGGTTTCAGTAAAGGCGTAATGACCAGTGGAAATGCCCTCGCCGGCAATATTGTTTTTGCCATCGGGACAGGCATTATTCAGGAAGGATATAAAATTATCTCGTTTTTACCGTTGGCACATGCTTATGGTTGTGCCTTTGATTTTCTGACTTCAACCTGCCGCGGATGTCACGTGCATTTCATTGGTAAAATACCTTCGCCGAAGATTTTATTAACAGCATTTGCTGAAATAAAGCCGAATGTAATTTTCCTTGTTCCGCTAATCATTGAAAAGATTTACAAGAAACAGATTCAACCTCTGATTGCCAAGCCGACCATTCGCTGGGTGTTGAGACTTCCTTTCCTTGATCAGACGATTTTGTCGACGATTCGTAAAAAGCTGATTCATGCCTTCGGAGGTGAGTTTGCCCAGTTGGTTTGCGGAGGCGCTCCCATGAATGCCGAGGTGGAAGAGTTCCTGCAGAAAATCAAATTCCCTTATACGGTGGGTTATGGTATGACCGAATGTGCTCCGTTGATCAGCTTTACAGCAGCCGATCAGTTTAAGGCAAAATCTGCCGGGGCTGTCATACCGCAGATGGAAGCCAAAATTATGGATGCTGATCCGAATACCGGTATCGGAGAAATATGCGTGAGAGGAGAAAATTTGATGAACGGTTATTTTAAAAACCAGGAGGCAACCGATAGTATTATCGATGAAGAAGGTTGGTTGCATACCGGCGATTTGGGAATGATTGAAGAAGATGGGACTATCTTCATTCGTGGGAGAAGTAAGAGTATGATTTTGGGTCCCAGCGGACAAAATATCTATCCGGAAGAAATAGAAGCCAAATTAAATAACATGCCTTTCGTGATGGAAAGTCTGGTCGTTGAAAATAACGGTCGTTTGCATGCGTTGGTTTATCCGGATTATGAGGCCGTTGACCTCGAAAAACTGGATCAAAAACAGTTGGAAAAGGTGATGGAAGAAAACAGAGTGGCGTTGAATAATATCGTAGCTTCCTATGAATCAATTGCCAAAATTCACTTATATCCCAATGAATTTGAGAAAACACCGAAAAAAAGCATCAAAAGATATTTATATGCCACTGCTTTTAGCAAAGCGCAGGGTGTTGAAAGTCAGGCTGTTGTGTGAATTGTGAAAAAAAGTTGAAAAAAAATAAAAAAAAACATTCAAAAAGTTTTTCCAATATAAAAAATAGATGTAATTTTGCATCGATTTTGAATTGCAAACTAATATGTCGAATTTTTTAAAAGATTTTTAAAATGAAAAAAGTAATTTTATTTTTTGCTGTTGCCGCAGTATTCGCTGCATGTGCACCTAAAGCTGCTGAAACTACAGAAGAAGCTGTTGATACTGTAGCTGTAGAAGAAGTAGTTGTTGACTCTGCTGCTGTTGTTGATACAACTGTAGTTGAAGTTGCTGCTGAAGAAGCTCCTGCTCAACAGTAATTATCGCTAAAAGAACAAAGGAAGTCCGTTATTTTAACGGACTTTTTTTGTTTTTACTGATTTCAGCGATTTTTTTGTATTTTTGCATTCCATAAAAAAAATATCGACATGTTATTAAGAATTGCAGTACAGGCTAAGGGTCGTTTGTTTGAAGAAACGATGGCTTTGCTGAGTGAAACAGGTATTAAGTTAGAGTCTGGAAAAAGGTTGTTGTTGGTCCCTGCGCGGAACTTTCCGTTGGAAGTGCTTTTCCTGCGTGACGATGATATTCCGCAGTCGGTTGCCGATGGGGTTGCCGATGTGGGTATCGTAGGTGAAAATGAATTTGCTGAAAAAAAGAAAAATGCTATCATTGCTAAACGTTTGGGATTCAGTAAGTGCCGTTTGTCGCTGGCTATTCCCAAAGAGATTGAATATCCCGGTATTCAGTGGTTTGATGGTAAAGTGGTAGCTACTTCTTATCCGGAGATTTTAAAAGATTATTTGAGCGCACGTAATGTGAAGGCTGATGTGCATGTAATTACCGGTTCGGTTGAAGTGGCACCGGGCATCGGATTGGCCGATGCTATTTTCGACATCGTTAGTTCCGGTAGTACCCTGGTTACCAATCACCTGAAGGAGGTGGAGGTGTTGATGAAATCTGAAGCTGTGCTCATTCAGCATCCGTCGCTTTCAAAAGAGAAGCAGCAAATCCTCGAAGAATTATTGTTCAGAATCGAAGCGGTTCAACTGGCTGAAGATAAGAAATATGTGCTGATGAACGTGCCGTCAGAAAATATTAAACAAATAACAGAAGTGTTACCAGGCATGAAGAGTCCGACCATTCTGCCGCTGGCAAAAGAAGGCTGGAGTTCGCTGCATGCCGTAATCAGTGAAAAAGAATTCTGGGATATCATTGGTAAACTCAAGAATCTGGGAGCTGAAGGCATTCTCGTTGTGCCGATAGAAAAAATGATTCTGTAGCATTTTATTGTCATGAACCTTTGCATTGATCAGGGAAACTCACGTACCAAGATTGCTGTTTTCGACAGGAATAATATGGTATATGAAGCTGCTTTTGATCAAACGGAATGCGAACATAAAATAAACGGCATACTCCATGATTTTCAGGTTGAAAGCGCCATTCTTTCCAGTGTGGTACACGATAACGCTGCATTGGAGCAATTGTTGCGTCAAACCTGTGAGCATTTTATCAGTCTGAGCCATCTGACACCCTTGCCCATCAGGAATACCTATCGGACACCCGGTACGCTGGGCAAGGACAGGCTGGCAGCGGTAGTGGGAGCAGCTTTCTTGCAACCTGATACGGATATTCTGGTCATCGATGCCGGTACAGCTGTCACGTATGATTTTATTGATGCATCAGGTGTTTACCACGGAGGCAATATTGCCCCGGGTGTAGAGATGAGATTAAAAGCATTGCATACTTTTACACAAAAACTCCCGTTAGTTAAAATTGATACCAACGTGGATTTTCTGGGTAAGGATACGCAATCAGCTATCCAGGCTGGTGTTTTGTATGGTATTGTGTTAGAGATAGATGGATATATCGAACGGCTTATGCTAAAATATCCTAAACTTTCAGTATTTTTAACAGGAGGCAGTGCCGTTCTCTTTGATAACAAGTTAAAAAGTCGCATCTTTGCAGATAAAAATTTAGTATTAACAGGACTCAATCGAATATTACAACATAATGTTAAATAAAATACAAGCGGTTTTATTGGTTTTTCTTCTTTTCTTTGTTCAATTGTCTGTTGGTCAGAATAATACCAATTCACCTTATACGCGTTACGGTTATGGAGAGCTGGTAGATGTCAATTCCGCGGAACAACGTGCCATGGGAGGAACAGCTATCGGGATGAGAAACGGAAGTTCAATAAACGCCGCCAATCCTGCATCTTACAGTGCGGTGGACTCTACCACTTTCATGTTTGATGTCGGGTTGACCGGCTTGTTTTCGAGATTCTCCGATCCGAATGGAAGCAAAACAAGCTTTAATTCGAACCTGGAATATGTGAACTTGCAATTTCCGATTACCAAATGGTTAGGTTTTAGTGCCGGTATGTTGCCTTATTCTTTTTCGGGATATGATTTTCATGATACCGATTCAGTGTCGATGCCGGGAAATAGCGCTGATCCTGCTTATGCTTATTACGCCCGGAAATACACGGGTACAGGGGGTATCAGTCAGGTGTATTCCGGAATCGGGCTGAAATTGTTTAACTTTATGTCACTGGGAGTAAATGCGTATTATATGTTTGGAGATGTCACAAACAGCCGGGCAGTTGTGTTTTCCAATGATGGTTTCAGTTCTTCGACGTCCATTCAAAATAATGCAATCTCGGTAAGTAACTTCAGGTTTAGATATGGAGCACAGTTTCTTCATACATTCAAAGATAAGCATGAACTAACACTGGGATTGATTTATGAGAATAAAGCACCGTTTAATGGTAAATTTATTCAGTATAATCTGGCTGTTCCTGCTGATACAATTACTTACGGTCATCATTTTGAATTGCCGCAGGTGTTCGGAGTGGGGTTGAATTATACTTTCAACAAGAAACTGACCTTGTCTGCCGATTATTCGATGCAACAATGGGGTAATGCATTGTTTTTCGGCAAGACCGACAGTTTAAGCAACAGAACCAAACTGGCTGTGGGTGTGGAATACATTCCCGATCCAAGGGGAAATAATTATACCGACAGGGTGCGCTATCGTGCCGGATTAAACCTGCATGATCCATATTATAAAATACCCGGTACGAATCCGGTTAAAAACTTTGGTATAACTTTTGGCGTAGGATTGCCGTTGCGTACCAGTAACACCATGGTGAATGCTTCCTTCGAATATGGGAAGTCGGGTGAAAGAAGCGTATTCAGAGAGGATTATTTTAAATTTACACTGAATGCAACATTCAATGAAAACTGGTTCTTTAAGAGGAAATTATAAAAATTTGAGAAATAAAAAAAGTATATGAAGAAGCTAATTGTATTGATGTTGAGCATCGTTGTTTTAACGAACTGTTATGCTCAGAGAAGATCTAAAAAAGCCGCTAAAGAAGAAGTGGATCCGCAAACAGAAGTGGTGGCGCCACAGCCAGCCGAACAGCCGGAGGTGCCTGTTGTAACAGAAGAATGTCTGGTCAACCTGAGTTTGTTTAATGAATCGGCGAAAAATAAACAGTATGCCGATGCCGTAAATTCATGGAATCAGGTGTTTGAGAACTGCCCGAATGCCAACCGTGCCGTTTATACCCACGGTCGTAACATTTTGCACTGGCAACTGAGTCAGGCAAAAGATGAGGCAACGTATCAGAAATTATTTGAAAAACTGATGTTCATGTTCGATCAGCGCATGAAGTATTTCGGTGACGATCAGCGTTATCCTACTCCATGGATTAAAGGTTTAAAAGCCCTGGATTATGTGGTTTATGCTAAAAATGATGAACTGAAAAGACCTGCTTATCAGTGGATGGAAGAATCAATCGATGGTCTGGGTACTAACGCTGAAATTGAAGTTATCCGTCAGTTTGTGGTATTATCAGATAAAATTTATGCTACGGATAAGAATCATGGTGAAAAATATATCGCTGACTATCTGAAAGCCAATGAAATTCTGGAAGGAATCATCAGCAGTTCTGAAGGCACGAATGCTGAACTGGCAGCTCAGTATAAAAACGGATTGGATATCGTTTTTGCCCAGAGTGGAGCAGCCGACTGTACAACACTTGAAAACCTGTATAAGGATAAAATTGGTCAAAACAGCAACGATTTAGCTTATCTGAATAAAATTATCTCTTTCTTCAGAAGAGTAAGGTGTGTAGATTCGAAAGTGTATTTCGATGCAGCGGTAATGGCACATAAAATCCAACCTTCTGCCGAATCGGCAAATGCCCTTGCCGGAATGTCTTTTAATCAGGAGAAGTATCAGCAGGCAATCAATTATTACGAAGAAGCGACCCGTTTGAGTGAAGTAAATGCGGATAAGGCAGATTATCAATATACCATTGCACAGATCTATTATTCGAAGCTGGGCAATTATCCCCGTACGAAAACACATGCGCTTAACTCGCTTGAATTCAATTCTGCAAACGGAAAGGCGCACATGATTATAGGTCTGGCTTATGCCGGCGCTAAAGGAATTTTTGACGATCCTGTACTTTCAAAAACAGTTTACTGGGTTGCTGTTGACAGACTGGTAAGAGCCAAACAAGTTGATCCGTCATTAGCTGAAGATGTGGATAAACTGATTTCGACTTACAGTCGTCATTTCCCATCAAAGGAAGATATTTTCTTTAAACCTGAATTGCAGGATGGAAAATCATTCTATGTGGGTGGTTGGGTTGGTGAATCAACAATTTGCAGATAAACATTGAAAACAGCTGAAAAGCAATATGTTGTAAAAAGTATAACAACCGCCCTTCCGGTGGTTGTTGTGCTTTTTTTGCTTTTTTCCTGCACTTCCAATGTCCCTGAACAAATAGACCCGGTGCAAAACCGGGCTGATTTTCCTCGTTTACATTCAATGGATGTCAGCACCGTGATCTCGGATTCGGGTATCACGAGGTATCGCATCGTAACTCCTCAATGGGATATCTACGACCGGTCGAGTCAGCCTTACTGGGAGTTTCCGTATGGTGTACATTTCGAACGGTTCGACGAACAATTGGTAATTGATGCCAATATCCACAGTGAGTATGCGAAATACCTGGAAAATGAGCAAATCTGGGAGTTGAGAGGAAACGTGAGGGCAACCAATATTCAAGGTGAATTATTTGAAACGGAACAACTTTTCTGGAATCAAAAAACGGAGAAAATTTATTCTGACAGCCTGATAAAAATTACCCAGGAAGATTATATCATCATCGGAAAGGGCTTTGAATCGAATCAGGAAATGACGAAATATCAGGTGAAACAAACGCAGGGAGTGATTCCGGTGAATGAGTGAGGTTGACAGACGCCAGACGCCAGACGCCAGACACCAGACACCAGACACCAGACACTGTGCGTAGTTGGATTGGATTAAATAAATTGATTTTACATGTTGAAGGATTTTCACATATTGTTTTTACTGATGTTGTTCCCGGTTGTATTATCGGGCAATGATGATGTTGTTGGCAAAAAAGTGAAAGCTTCAGTAAAAACATGGAGAATCATGGATGCGTTCTCGACAGTTGATTCTATTCCTGTCGACACCTTACATCTGAATTTTCAGAACGATAACCACATCGACCGTTACAGTATTTCCAATGCATTTCGTGGAAATTTGGGTTCTCCTATTCAACCGAAGGTTTATTTCGATAGACCTGAGCAGGATGAGTTTATTTTTGCTGATGCCTATTATCCCTATATGCGTAGGGTTGAGTCAGCTACATTTTATAACACCACGACTCCTTTTTCAAGTCTGTATTATCTTACCGGCGGTACCAATTATTACGAAGACGAGCAAATCCGCTTCTTGTTTTCGGCCAATGCCAACAAAAAGTTAAATATCGGTACCACGCTCGATTATATTTATGCAAGGGGAGAATACGCTAACCTGGCTGCAAAAAGATTTGCAGGGTCTTTATTCGGAACCTACGATGGAAAAAAATACAAAGCAACTGCTTTTTTTAGTGCGAACAATCACAGCCATTACGAGAATGGCGGAATTCAGGATACATCCTATATCAATGGCTCCATTCAATATCCCTCGTATAACATCCCGGTAAATATCAATGGATATGCGAATTTCAAGCATAATCAGGCTTTTTATAACCATCAATATAGCATCGGCATTGAGCGACCAATACGCATAAACCCCGATTCGGTTAACATGGAATATGTGCCTGTCACAATTTTTGCACACACCGTCCGGTTGGATGACATGAGGAAGCGCTATTATGAGCAATCGGTTGAAAAAGACTTTTATGCCAATACATACCTGCCTCATACTGAAACCAACGATACGGCATCTCTGTTGAAACTGAGTAACCGCGTTTCTGTAAGTATGGCTGAAGAGTTTAATAAATGGCTTAAGTTCGGACTGACCGCCTATATCGAAAATGATTATCTAAGGTATGGTTATTTAGTTGATAGTGTGTTAACACACAGGAATCAGTCGAATACACGGGTAGGAGGGGTGTTGTCGAAAAATCAGGGAGATTTATTACGTTATAACATCACCGGCGAACTGACCTTCCTGGGACCCAAAGCCGGCGATATGATGCTGGACGGAAACCTGAGCAGTTATTTCAATTTGTTTAAGCAAAAAATAAACCTGATTGCACATGGGTATGTAAAAAGACAAAATCCGTCAGATTTCCTGAATTTTTATCATTCCAACCACTTCCGTTGGCAACGGAATTTTGCAGCCATGTACAAAACTCGTCTCGGTGGAACATTCGCCATTCCCACACTCGGATTTGATTTCAATCTTTCGGTTGATAACCTGACGGATATGGTTTATTTTGATAAAGATGCTTTACCGCAACAGTATAATGGTAATATTCAGGTAGTGGCCGCTAACCTGAAACAGGATTTTCGGGTGGGAAGTTTCGCGCTTGAGAACAACGTAGTGTATCAGTTAAGCTCCAATCAGGCGGTGTTGCCTTTGCCCGAGATTGCCTTGTATCACAATTTATATTATCATGGACTGTGGTTCAAGGTGCTTAGCATGCAGATAGGCGCTGATGTGCGTTATCATACAGCGTATTACGCACCCTCGTATATGCCGGCAACCGGACAGTTTTTTGTGCAGGACAAGATGAAAACAGGAAATTATCCGGTGATGAATGTATATATCAACGCCCATCTGAAACGAACCCGTTTTTTTGTACAGTATTACCACCTGAATCAGTTGTTTATGAAGGGTGATTATTATTCGATGCCGTATTACCCGATAAACCCGGCTACACTGAAAATGGGGTTGACCTGGAATTTCTATGATTGAACATCTTGCAATGAAGAATTGTTTCATTAAAATAATGCGTAAACACACTGTCATTTGGATAATTGCTGTACTGTTGGTACTGGTACTGCTGATTTGGTTCGGGAAAACCGGATCAGTCAGGGATTTGCCTGAAATACAGGAAGAGGGTCGTATGTCGGTGCTGATTGAGTCGGGCGAACATGGCTTTACGCGTGACAGTGTGCATGTGTATGGTTTTCAGTATGAACTGATCAGAAGATTTACGGATTCGCTGGGTGTTGAATTGGTTGTTATTAACGAGGATAAAACCAGGGACGGCATGCGTGAACTTACAAACGGAGCCTGTGATGTACTGGTTTCCCTGCGACCGGTAATGATTGATTCTGTCAGGTCGGTTGTAAGTTTGAATCCGATACTGTCAACCCGGCTGATGCTTGCGCAACAAATAGATTCTACAGGAAAACTGCTTATCAGTAAACAGTATGAGTTGGATGGTGATACCCTGACCGTGATGAAGAACTCGCCTTTTATGGTCAGACTGGGATATCTGGCTGAGGAGTTGGCAATCAACCTGACCATAAATGATATTGCAGTGGATAGTCCGGATGAAATTGTCAAATTAGTAAATGATAAGCAAATAAAATATACAATTTGTCCCGAATACCTGACCGGTAGATTTAAAGCCCGGTATGCTGATGTTGATTTCAGTGTTCCTCTCAGTTTTAAACAGGATTTAACCTGGACGGTAAACAAAAAATCCCCGGAGTTGCAAAAACGCCTGAATGCATTTCTGGATGGGTTTATCGGAACAGCAGAATTTGCGACGATTTACAATAAATACTTTAGTCAACCACTAACCACTAACCACTAACCACTATAAACTTATTTAGTTATGCCAGTAAATATACCCGCTACATTACCTGCAGTTGATTTATTAAGGAATGAGAATATTTTCGTAATGGATTCTGACCGGGCATCTCATCAGGAGATTCGTCCGCTAAAAATAGTGATTCTGAATTTGATGCCCATCAAGATTACAACAGAAACCGATTTAATCCGTCTGCTGTCGAATACACCCTTGCAGATTGAACTTGATTTGTTGCAGATGGACAGTCACGAATGCAAGAATACACCCGTGGAACACATGATGACGTTCTACAAGAATTTCGATGAAATTCGCAAGAGTAATTACGACGGCATGATTATCACCGGCGCTCCTGTAGAGCACTTGCCTTTCGAAGATGTTGATTACTGGAATGAATTGACGGAAATCTTCGATTGGGCTAAAAAGCATGTGACATCCACATTTTTTATTTGCTGGGCGGCTCAGGCCGGCTTATACTATCATTACGGCATACCGAAATACATGTTGAATAAAAAGATGTTCGGTGTGTTCGAGCATCATATCCATAATCCGCAGAATCCTATTTTCAGGGGATTTGACGATGTGTTTTATGTACCTCACAGCAGGCATACCGAAGTACGTTCAGAAGATATCCTCAAGGTACCGGAACTGACCATCCTGTCAGAATCGCCAGAATCTGGTGTTTATATGGTAATGGCACGAAATGGTCGTGAGTTTTTCGTTACCGGTCACTCAGAGTATTCACCGTTGACATTAGATGGGGAGTATAAAAGAGACTTGGCAAAGGGATTACCCATCGATTTGCCATTGAATTACTATCAGGATAACAACCCCGATTTGAGTCCGCAGGTACGTTGGCGCAGTCATGCCAATCTGCTCATTACAAATTGGTTGAACTACTTCGTTTATCAGGAAACACCGTACGATCTATCCCAGATTGAATAACAGAACTTATGAGGAAAATTGAATTGCTGGCTCCTGCAAAGAACCTGGCCTGTGGCATTGCAGCAGTAGATCACGGGGCGGATGCCATATACATTGGCGCTTCCCGTTTCGGAGCAAGATCAGCAGCCGGTAATTCGGTGAAAGATATTGCTACATTAATTCAATATGCACATCGCTTCAGGGTGAAGGTGTATGTTGCACTCAATACTATTCTGACGGATGATCAACTTGAGGAGGCAGAAGAATTGATTTGGGAGTTGCATGAGATTGGTGCGGATGCGATTATCATACAAGATATGGGTATTCTGCAAATGAAACTTCCGTCGGTGGTGTTACATGCCAGCACGCAAACCGACAATCGCACGGTGCAAAAAGTAAAGTTTTTACAGGATGCCGGTTTATCGCGGGTAGTCTTAGCTCGTGAACTCACCTTAGAGCAGATTCGTTCCATCGCTCCTCAAACGCAGGTTGAACTGGAAGTTTTTGTACATGGCGCCCTTTGCGTAAGTTACAGCGGACAGTGTTACATCAGTGAAGCGATGACAGGCCGCAGTGCAAACAGAGGCGCTTGTGCGCAATACTGCCGGTTACCTTATACTTTGTATGATGCAAACGGAACAGTCTTGCAACAGGATAAACATTTACTCTCGCTGAAAGACTTAGATTTGTCGGCGCACCTCGAAGAATTGATGGATGCCGGAGTGACTTCCTTCAAGATAGAAGGAAGATTGAAAGACGAAGATTACGTGAAGAATATTACGGCATATTACCGTAAAAAGATAGATGCTATACTGAATACTTCCGGGAAAGGTAAATATAAACGTGCATCCTCCGGTACAACAACTTTCCATTTTGAACCCAATCCGGTTAAAAGTTTCAGGCGATCATCAACAGATTATTTTTTGCTGGGTCGTCACAATGGCATCATTCAACCCGAAACGCCAAAGTCAACCGGAGAGAAAATAGGCATCATCTCAGGAATTGGCAGAAATTACTTAGAAGTAAAAACTTCGGCGGTACTGCACAATGGCGACGGAATCAGTTTTATCAATGAAAAAGGAGTTTTGGAAGGCTTCCGCATCAACAGGGTAGAGGGGAATCGTATTTTTCTGATGGAAATACCCGAAATCAAGCCCGGAACGGAGATTTACAGGAACTTCGACCAGGCATTTGATCAATTGCTGAAAGGCAATACCTCGGAAAGGAAGATTGCAGCCCATGTGCGTTTCGAAGAGATAACGGATGGGTTCTCTATACAGTTGGAGGATGAAGATGGTGTGTGCGTAACCAGACAATTTGCATGTGAGAAACAATTGGCCAGACGAACAGAGAAAGTGCTTGAAAACATCAAATTACAGTTGTCCAAAACCGGTCAGACTATTTTTTCGGTGGAAGATGTTCAAATCAACATCCAGCAACCCTGGTTTTTTCCGGCTTCGGTATTGAACGAATGGCGGAGGATGGCTTTTGATGCATTGGAAACGGCCCGACAGGAGTCGTACGAAAGAGAACAACCGGCCACCAGAAAGAATCCCGAATATCCATCGAAACAACTTACTTATACCGGCAATGTGACCAACCGCTTAGCCCGGCAGTTTTATGAATCCTGTGGCGTAACCGACATTGCCCCCGGATTTGAAATCAAAGCCGAAAAGGGAGTGCCGCTCATGTTCACCAAACACTGCATCAAATACGAAATGGGCTGGTGTCCCCGCGAAGGAGGAAAATCCCCCTTCGCCGAGCCTTATTATCTGCAACACAAAGAACAGCGGTTTGAACTCAAATTCGATTGTGTGAAATGTGAGATGTTAGTTAGTAGATAAACTATTTTTTTCCAAATTCAGCAAGCCTTATCCCGATAGTTAATTTCAATACCGGATAAAAAGGATATGGTTTTAACAGATTGTTAAGATCATTCATCTGTGTATCCAAATTTGCTTGCAAATCGTTTCGTATATTGTTCATCTCGGTTTCTACCTGTTGTTTTTGCGATGTGGAAGGTGTCGCACCTCCATAGTCGATGTTATCAGCTATAAAACCACTTGGTAATTGAGCCGACATCACAAAAGCCCCGGTATAGTATGCTCCCACTTCAAGTCCGAATGAAACGCCACTTTTACGAGGAACAAAGCTACCTAAACCGACCCCAACATACGGAGCAGTTTTTGAAGTGGGTTTTATGTTGATGACAAAGTCGCCAATTTTATCCTGCGGAATAAAAGGATTGACCGTATTTCCATTAACATTCTGACTGGGAAGCTGTAAATCAGAAGTTGGAGAACCGATAACCGCTGCGTCCAATAAAAATGTTCCATAACCAGCAGTTAAATAAAATAGTCCGATGGGCTGAAATCCGACCTGAAACGACATACCTCCGGTTTTAAAGTTTGCACCAAGGTCAAAGCCCAGATCTCCGCCTGAAGGCATAGGAACAGAAACAGACAATGCATCGCCCACCAAAGGCTGCAAAGATTGTGATGTGATATTCACATCAATAATTTCGTATCCGGCTTTGATAGCCAAAGACTTGAAGGGCCTGTAATACACATCTGCACCAAGACCATTTGTAGAACCTTTGATTGAGACTCCAAAATCACCTGCCGAACCAATAAATGTTGTGGACAGAAATAACACTAATAATAATTGAGCTTTTTTCATTTTAAACATGAATTTAAGAGTAAAACAATTTGTTATGGTTTCATATTACATTCTGATATTCTATCACTCTTTTGGGTGATAAAATTATATTTTTCAATATATCAACAAGATAGACCATGTAATTGTTCATTTCAAAGCTTGGCCGAGAAAAATAAGTTACATCATAATATTTTTATCAGTGTAAATATTATGATGCTGAACTTCTGTCTTTGGTTGTCTTTGAGAAGCAGATTGCAGTTAGTGCAAGAAATAGGTGAATTTGGGTGTGAATTGTTATGTGTTTAGAAATCCTTGTTGTTTTAGTGCATTTAAAAATTTCTCCGAAAAGAATTCATTGTTTTTCTTCGTGTAACGAACATCTGTAAATACCTGCGCAAGCGTTTCCTTGTTGTTTTCAGCCGTGAATTGCTGGTAGAAAGCACTATTTTCCTTTTCAGCATAAAGCTGGTTGATATCTTGCTCTGTAAAAGGTTTGTAAGTTTGATGATGTACCACCGATTCGAGCGGTAAACGGTCGGTTATTGGCGGGTTATCAGCCGGAAAACCCACCGTGATGGTTGTTACGGGCACCACTAATTTGGGAAGTTTCAATGTTTCAATAATTTCCTGCGCATTATAAGTTGTCGTTCCTAAGTAGCAAATTCCCAGTCCGTTGCTTTCAGCGGCCACGGCAAAAGTCTGCGCGAAAATCATTGCATCAATAGCCGAAGCCATGAACGATTGAAAATTATCGTAGCCTGGTTCTGCCTTTCTGAGTTTGCACCATTGCGAAAAGCGACTGTAATCGGCACAGAATGTCAGCACCGCCGGAGCACGGGTTACCATCGGCTGATTGAAATGCGCCGGAGCGAGTTGTTTCTTCAGTTCTACATCAGTAGTAACCACCACGCTGTAAGCCTGCATATTACCGGTGTTCGACGATTGAGCAGCAGCTTGCAGTAATTCAGTCATTAAACCAGGAGAAATACCTTCATCGGTATAATTGCGGATGGTGCGGCGGGAAAGTAAAAAATCGAGCATAATACTTAACGTTAATGTGTGAATGAGGTGCAAAGGTATCAAAAATAAAAGAAATTGTGAAGTTGCATGATTTTATTTACGAACTGCATTGTTTAAAATTTTGGTATGTCAAAAACTCGTTTTACATTCGCATTGAATTAGTGTTTAAATCAGGTTTCACATCTGGTAAGTTTATCCGTAAATTCCGTCCAACCATCCTATAGAGCCTACTCGTTCAGCATCAAAGAGCAATGTGGCTCTATAAAAAAGAGCAACGTTGCTCTATGCCCGAGAGCCTACTTGCTCTACAACATCGAACGAACTTGCACTACAAACACGAACTAAGTAGCTCAGCTCCCTTGAACGCACTTGCACGATGCCCGTTATGCCCTGCATAAAATTCATTTATATAGGGCGTAAAACTCATTTATGTAGGGCGTAAACTTCAATTAGTAAGGGCGTAAATTTTGATTTCGTACTTTTGCTTGACTTTTACTGATTTTAGTAGACACTTTTAAATTGGTTGTACTAAATAAATAGACACTTCTGGAATAGTTGTACTGAAAATATAGACACATCTAAGTTTTTCAACTAAAATTATAGACACTTTCACTGTTTAAATTCTTTGTATGCTACTGATTTAACCGACATGAACATTCTTAAGCTGCTGTTTGTTATGAAAAAACGTAAATTGATTATAAATTAAAACACAACGCAATGAGAAAAAGCAAATTCAACATTATTTATCTGCATTTTATGTTAGTTATGTTTGTAGCATGTTCAGAAGACGGATTAGTTGACGAAAATGGTGATGGTTCGGGTAGTGTAGCACATGAATATACCTTGACTACTAACAATACTTACCAATTTATTGTTGGTGAAGATACAGTAGCAGGAGATCTACGTATGCTAAATAGTTTAAACAATAACTTGTATTTATCGCTGGATTTAGGGTTTGGTAGTGGGGGCATTATTTTACCCAAAAAGACTGGAAACTTCAAAAGTGGTTACAATTTTGGTCCGGCAAATGGTACAGAAGGTAACAATGCTTACCTGAATGTTTTCCTGACTTATAAAGGTGAAAAGTATTATGCATATTCATCACATGCTTATGGTTATCGGGAACAGGATTTGATACCTGACAGTGAATGCCGGATAACAATAAAAAAATTCGAAGGCGATTATAAAATTGTTGAAATCTGGAGTTTCTCCGGATATGGGCAGTACACGCTTTTCATGGGAGATGTAGAAGTGTTATTTGAAGGAACCTTTAAAACGAAAGATGGGTCAAAAAGTATAGACGTGAAAAAAGGTCAAATCAAAGCATTCGATGAGCCTAACGGAACAACCGTCAGGTACCCGGAAAATTAGTAGGGGATAGCAATCTTAATATTTTTGTATTAAACTTTAAAATTAGCGTTAATCAAACCTGACAGGTTTTTAAAACCTGTCAGGTTTGTCTGTTTATAACAAATTCAAATGAAAGTAAGGAGGACATCGACTGAAAGTGGGGAGGATATCGACTGTAGGATGAAATAGCTCCCTGAGATTGAAAGAAAGAGTGGGTGAAGTGTGCAAATTGTAAAGGAAATCATGCAAAAGGTAAAAAGTTTTAACTAAAAATCTGTATATTTGTGCTTTTCAAAAAGATAGAGAAATATTACCCCGTTAACCGGATCTGTAATTCAACATAACAACTAATTACCAAGTCCATGCACTTTAACGAAGATGCCCGTGTGAAGATACCCGCCTTGTTACATTTGGTGCGTTTGGGATATTCCTATATTCCCCGCGATGAACATGAAAATCGCAATGAAGACAATAATATATTTCCGGAAATTTTCAAAGCAAGTGTGGCCCGACTGAATCCCGGGATCTCTGAAATTGAATTAGATAACCTTTACAGTGACCTCCATTTGAAGTTGGACTTTGATGATTTGGGAAGGGATTTCTATGAGACTTTGTCGGCTGGCACTGGATGGAAATTGTTCGATTTTCAGCATCCTGAGAAAAATAGCTATCATGTTACCACTGAACTAAGCTGTAAGAATGGCGATGAAGAATTCCGACCGGACATCACCCTGTTGATTAACGGGATGCCGCTGGTGTTTATCGAGGTGAAGAAACCCAACAATAAAGAAGGGATTCTGGCAGAGCGGAAGCGAATGAACGAACGTTTTGCCAATAAGAGATTTAAACGCTTTGCCAATATCACACAGCTGATGATTTTTTCCAATAATATGGAATACGAAGATGGTGTGATAGAACCTGTGCAGGGTGCATATTATGCTACATCGGCCTACTCTGATATACATTTCAATTATTTCAGAGAAGAAGAAAAACTGAATCTTACGGCTTTACTTGCTCCGGAAAATGAACAAACGGAAAATCTGATTCTGAAAGACAATAACATTGTCAGCATCAAGTATTCCGACGAGTTTAAAACCAATAAAGACTACAACAAACCCACCAACCGGCTTATTACCTCACTACTCAGTAAAGAACGACTGGCTTTTATGCTGAAATATGCCATTGCTTATGTGGAAGAAGAGGAAAATAAAGTAAAAGTTTTACATAAGCATGTAATGCGTTATCCTCAGATATTTGCTACTAAGGCCATTGAACGAAAGCTGGAGGAAGGTCTGCGAAAGGGGATTATCTGGCATACGCAGGGTAGCGGAAAAACAGCGCTGGCATACTACAACGTACGGTTTCTGACGGATTATTTCCAGAAGAAAAATATTATACCCAAGTTTTATTTTATTGTTGACCGTATTGATTTGGCCGATCAGGCGACAACCGAATTTAGCAAACGCGGTTTGATAGTCAAGAAGGTAAGTTCCCGCACCGAATTTCTGCAGGATATAAAAACGATTGCACCGATACACAACAACCACGGAAAGCCGGAAATATCGGTCATCAACATACAGAAGTTTACGGAAGAATCAGTAGTTCGCAACGATATTGATTATGACATAAAAGTACAACGCGTTTACTTTCTGGATGAGGCTCACCGAAGTTATAACCCGAAAGGCAACTACTTAGCCAATCTGGTAAATTCTGATAAAAGCGCCATTCAGATTGCGTTGACAGGTACGCCCTTGCTGCGCGATGTGGTCAAAGATTTTGATTCCAAAGCCTTGTTTGGTGACTATATCCACAAGTATTATTACAATATGTCCATTGCCGACGGTTATACCCGCCGGTTGATTCGTGAAGCTATTGACACGAATTATAAAATGCAAATGGAGGACATTATCAAGCAGATAATGGTTGTGAAAGGCGATATTTCGACCAGTGAGATATTTGCACATAAACAGTTTGCGTACCCCATGCTGGATTATATCCTGAACGATTTGCAGCAATTCAGACATACTGAACGGGACAATTCGCTGGCAGGAATGGTGGTTTGCGACAGTTCGAAACAAGCCAAAGCGCTGTTTAACCGATTCGAGGAAATCTATGGTAAGCAGGAAGAGGAATTATACATGGTTGCTGAACCGGAGCCGGAATACGGCATTCCGAAAAAGAAACTCAGGGCTGCACTGATTCTGCACGATATAAACGACAAGCAATACCGGAAAGACCGGATTGAGGAGTTTAAAGCCGGCAAGATTGACATTCTCTTTGTGTTTAATATGTTGCTGACAGGTTTTGATGCCAAGCGTTTGAAAAAACTCTATCTGGCACGTGTGGTGAACGACCATAACCTGTTGCAAACACTCACGCGTGTCAACCGCCCGTATAAAAAGTACATGTACGGTTATGTGGTGGATTTTGCCGATATTACTTCGGCTTTCGAGAAAGCCAACTACAATTACCTGAAAGAATTGCAGGGCGAACTGGGCGACGAAATGGAAAGTTACAGCAATCTGTTTAAAAGCGAAGAAGAAATTGCTACCGAAATTGAAGAAATAAAAGATACATTGTTCAGGTTTGATACGAAGAATGCAGAACTGTTCAGTTCACAGGTATCGGATATCAAAGACCGCAGGACAATGCTCGACCTGATAAAAGCGCTGCAAAATGCCAAAGAGCTGAAAAACCTGATTCGTTTTCAGGGCTTGGATGACCTGCTGAAACAGCTTGATTTCAATAAAATGGGTCAATTACTGTTGGCAGCACAGGCGCAGTTGGATAAACTGAATCTGATTGATGCCATTCAGAACGAAGCCGACATTACCAATCTGCTGAACGAAGCCTTGGAAGAAGTGATTTTTACTTTTACCAAGATTTCAGAAAAGGAACTGATTATTGCCGATGCCCTGCGCGACCAACTAAAACGCACCCGCGAAGCCATGCTGGATAACTTTGACACCAAAGACCCACAGTTTGTAACGCTGAAAGAAGAACTGGAAAGGCTGTTCAAAAAACGGAATTTAGACGAGATATCGCAGGAAGAAATGAGCGAGAATATCCATTTATTGCAGGATATTTACAACGAGGTAAGCCGCCTGAACCGCGAAAACAATCTGTTAAAGGCCAAGTATGAGCATGATGAAAAATATGTGCGGGTACATAAACGCCTGATGGAAAGTAAAAAGTTTAGCGAGACAGAGCGCAAACTGCACGAAGCATTGATAGAAGTAAAACATATAACAGACGAACGATTATTGAGGGATAAAAATGTATTGAGAAACGAAGCGTATTTTAAAAACGAACTGATGACCTATGTCATACAGCAATTTATTGACAAGAGCCGGATAGCGCTCGATGTAAAAACAACAGACCAAATCAATCACCTGATAGTGAATGAGTATTACAACGATTACAGAGGAATAAGATTATGACAGATATACTTTTTATAAATAAAACCAAAGAGCTCATCGACAACCTGAAAAGCGTATGTGCCAATTACGGGTTGGGAAATGACGGTAATGAATTTAAAATCATTACGCAGGTTTTTCTTTATAAATACATCAACGATAAATTCAGACACGAAGCCAAAAAGCACGAAAAGAAATTAAAGCAAGCCGATAATTTTCAGGAAGCGTTAGAAAGTCTTACAGATGAAGAATACGGATTTATGGTACGGCGTATTGGTAACAGTTCGCCCCGGTTGCAACCTGAACAAACTATTGATTATTTGTTTGGGAAACTGAATGTCGACAATTTTGCCGCCGTTTATTTCGATCCTACCTTGCGCGCCATAAGCGAAGAAAACAGCGTGTTGTTCTCGATTAAATCTACTTCGGGCGCTAAAGACCTTATGTTCGATCAACTGAGCCAGTTTATATCCGACCCTTCGCAACGTGATGCTTTTTGCCGGGCGTTGGTGAGCAAATTAGTGGAATTCAGTTTTGAAGATATGTTTAAGCAGAAATACGATTTCTTTGCCACCATATTCGAATACCTGATTAAAGATTATAACAGCGACAGTGGCGGAAAATATGCCGAGTACTACACCCCTCATGCTGTGGCACGTATTATGGCGGCTATTTTGGTAAACACCGAAGAGGAATTGCACAATGTAAAATGTTACGACCCCAGCGCGGGTTCGGGTACACTGTTAATGAACCTGGCACATGCTATCGGGGAACAGAATTGCAGCATTTTTTCGGAAGATATCTCGCAAAAGTCATCGAATATGCTTCGGTTGAACCTGATATTGAATAACCTGTCGCAATCCATACCCAATGTAATTAAGGGAAATACCATACTGGAATCGAAATATCTCAACGAGAAATTTCAGTATATCGTCTCCAATCCTCCCTTTAAATTAGATTTCTCGGAATACAGGGATACAGTAGAAAAAGACAAAGAGCGTTTCTTCGCGGGTGTACCCAAAGTACCCAACAAGGATAAGGACAAAATGTCGATTTACCTGCTCTTTATCCAACACATAATGTATTGCTTAGACGAGAAAAAAGGTAAAGCAGCCATAGTAGTACCCACCGGTTTTATCACAGCTCAGAGCGGAATAGAAAAGAAAATACGCGAAGCCATGATAAAACGCCATATTCTGCGCGGTGTGGTAGGTATGCCGAGCAATATCTTTGCCAGTACGGGTACCAATGTGAGTGTGTTGTTTTTAGACGCCAAAGCCGACAGCAAACAAGTGGTATTTGTAGATGCCTCCAAACTGGGCACTACCGTGAAAGATGGCAAAAACCAACGCACGTTATTATCGCCAACCGAAGAAGGACGGATTATTTCGGCAATGAACAACAAACAAGCGGAAGAAGACTTCTCGGTAGTGGTATCGTACGACCAAATCAAAGAAAAAAACTACTCGTTTAGTGCCGGGCAATATTTCGAAGTGAAAATAGAATATGTGGATATTACCGCTGAGGAGTTTGCGGCTAAAATGGAGGTGTTTAAAAGTAATTTAAATAGTCTTTTTGCGGAATCGAGAGCGTTGGAAAAGGAGATTCAGAAGCAGTTGGGAGGGTTGAAGTATGAGTAAAGTTATCACAGATATTGCTACTGTAATTGATAGTTTACATTCAACGCCTGAATATTCTGAAGCAGGTTTTCCGATGGTAAGAGTTGTAGATGTAAATAACGAATTCATCAAGTTAGATAAATGCCTAAAGGTAGATGAAGTCACATTTAATAAACACAATAAAAATCATATACCACAAAAAGGAGACATTATAATTACAAGAGTTGGATCTTTTGGTATGTTGGGTTATGTAGAAACTGATGAAAAATTCTGTTTAGGTCAAAATATAGCAATTATACACCCATATTCAAAAAGTAAATATCTATACTATTATCTTTCGTCTCCGTTCTTGAAGAAAAAATTATATAGTAAAATTGGAGGATCTGCATATAAATGTATTGGATTGGATGATATTAGAAGGTTACCATATTATGATTCTGGTTTAGATACAGAAAATATTGGTAATATATTATTTAACTTAGACTACAAAATTGTCTTGAATAACCGCATCAATGCCGAATTAGAAGCGATGGCGAAGACGGTGTATGATTATTGGTTTGTGCAGTTTGATTTTCCCTTCGACTTCGCTCAGGGTAAACCAAGTACCGAAGGGAAACCGTATAAGAGTAGCGGTGGTAAAATGGTTTGGAGTGAGGAGTTGAAGAGAAAGGTGCCGGAGGGGTGGAAAATAAAAAACTTAGAAAGTTTAGGAAACTTCAAAAATGGAGTTAATTATGACCCATCAAACCCAGGCGATGTTGCTTGTCCAATAATTAATGTAAGAAACATTAGTGCTAGCAGTTATTTCCTAAAAAATGAAGATTTAGATGTAGTCTATCTTAAGGCTTCCGATGTAAGAAAATATGCTGTTCACGAAGGAAGTATAATAATTGCAAGAAGTGGAATCCCAGGTGCCACCAGATTGATATCAGATATTGCTATAAACACTTTGTATTGTGGTTTTGCAATTCATTACGAATTAATAGATTTGAGTTTAAAAATACCCATTTTTTTCTTTTTAAAATCAATAGAGCAGCAGATTCAAAATGGTTCTGGAGGAACTATAATGAAAAATGTAAACCAAGGAACCTTAAATGCACTTCAGATCGCATTACCAACTAATAATGAAACTATTACAGAATTTAATAAAATTATTGATCCAATATTTGGTAAAATAAACTTAATACAACAAGAAAACAAACAACTCTCGTCACTACGTGATTGGTTGTTGCCAATGCTGATGAATGGGCAGGTGAAGGTGGGTTTGGGTTATGAAGGAGAAGTGGAAAGTTTGATGGCGGCGGAGGCGGGGGAAAAGTATGGTAAATAATTAAAGAAAATAATATCATTTCATGAAACTATATTCGATTAACAATTCTAAATTAAAGAGTTTAGCGATAGATTCCTTTAAACTGGAAAAGGAAATACAAACACTTGTCGAAAACAATCTTGAAGTTCTGTTTAACCTTCAATTCGTAAAAAGTGAATTCTCCATCAAGAACTTCAGAGTTGACACATTGGCATTCGATACAGAAAACAAGTCGTTTGTGGTTGTTGAATATAAAAAAGGATCAAATTTTTCAGTTATTGATCAGGGATATACGTATATGTCGTTGATGCTGAACAATAAAGCGGATTTCATTTTGGAGTATAACGAAAAGAATACTACTCAATTGAAAAAGGATGATGTTGACTGGTCGCAATCAAAAGTTGTTTTTATTTCAACACAATTTACTGAATTTCAAAAACATTCTGTCAATTTTAAAGACGTACCATTTGAATTGTGGGAGATTAAGCGATACGAGAATAATCTGGTGGGTATGGTTCAACACAAGAGTAATTCAAATGAAAGTATCTCGATTGTGACAGATAGTCCCGAAAATATTGTTTCAAAAGTATCGAAACAGGTAAAGGTATATGATGAAGAATATCATTTAAACTCATCAAAGAATAGACTTGCATGGGTTAATGAATTGTATTTTGTAATGAAAGAACGAATTTTGAGTTTAGGGGATGTTGAAGTGAAGTATACAGCACAATACGTCAGTTTCAGAACAAAATCGCCCTTTGTTGATTTAATTTTGTACAACAAAGGAGTTTATACTGTTATAAATATGAAAAGCGGCAGTCTTAACGACCCTGATAATAAGACAAATACCTACGATGGCAAAGGACACTGGGGTAATGGAGATTATTATGTGATAATTGATGATAAAACAGATATAGATTATGTGATGTTTCTCATTAAGCAATCTTATATCTACCATAGATAAACGTTGTAAGTTCTTGTAATTTAGTTTGCTACAATAGCCCAATAAACTCATTTTTATATGCCAAAAACCACATTCACCAGAAAACAATTCTATGATCTTGTTTGGTCTGAATCGTTGGCAGCAATTTCAAGAAAATACAATATTTCCTATACTTGTCTGCGTGAAGTCTGTACAGAGATGGAAATTCCTATTCCGCCAAATGGATATTGGTCTAAATTAAAATTCGGGAAACCGGTTGAGGTATACAATTTCAATGAAACGTCAAATGGAAAACAAGAAATCTCATTATGGTTGAAAAGCGACGAGGATAGTGAAGAGTATTACTTCACGGATGTCGCTCAAAAAATGAAGAATAAGTCAGAAATCTCAAAAAAAGTCAAATCTTTAGATTTCAAGGCAACAAATTTTATATCAGACCCATTAGTTGTAAGAACCAGAGAATATCTTAGTCAAAAAAATGATTATCGAAATTGGATTTATGACTTAAGGAAGAATACGCTTGATATTTCTGTATCTATAGATATACTACCGAGGGCTCTCGAAGTTATGAGCAAATTTATTCACATGATGAAAGCTTGTGGATATGCTGTAGTTGTGAAAGACAATCAAACCTATGCTGTCATTAATAATGAAGAATTAGAAATATCACTACGAGAAAAGTCAACACGAATAACTGTAATCGGTCAATCTTGGAACCATACCGACTTAAAACCTAACGGCAAACTTGTTTTGAAATACCAAAAAAGTTATTATGGAAAAGAATGGGTCGACAACAGTGTTTTAATTGAAGATCGTTTATTAGATATAATCAGTACTCTCGAATTAATTGCCCTTAAAAAGAAAAATGAAAGAGAAGAGCTTGAAAAGTATAGGGCAGAGCAAAGACGACTTGAAGCAATAATAAAAGAATTACAAGCAAGAAAAGAGAATGAACTAAAAAACTTCAAAGATACATTTCTACTTGCTAATCGTTATCAGAAAGCCAATGATTTACGGAACTACATTCATGTCTTTGAGCAAAATGCAATAAAAAATAATTCATTAACTGATGAAAAACAAAGCTGGATTGAATGGGCACGTAAAAAAGCTGATTGGTATGACCCATTTATAAATGCAAAAGACGAATTATTGGAAGATGTTGATAAAGATAGTCTTACATTTAAAAGTCAAAATCGTTGGTAAATTTGAAATGAACAGTTACAAATTAGCATTTCATAAAATGTAATGTATCCCCCCCATTTTAACTAAAAGAAACGTTACCATTTGATAAAATGATTGAAAAGCTGAATTCAATTATTGTTCTTCAAGAATATTTTCATAGCTTTGGAAAAAATATTACCTTTGCGTCCGTTTATGAGAAGTTTACAAAGTAAAGCAGAGATAAACCTTGATTCTGCTGAAGTTTTACATACAAAAGGATATTATCCATCGGTAGCTCATTGCTCTTATTATAGTTGTTTTCAGTTGGTAAGGCATATTTGGCTCAACTCTTTAGGTAAAACCGAAAGCGAATTGAAGCAATTAATTGCATCATTCAAAGACAACAAAGCTGTGGAAAAAGGCAGCCACGATGATTTGATAAATCAAATAGCAACACACATAAAGTTGAACAATGAAGGTGATTTTCGTGTTTTTAATAATAACATTGGGCAACTAAAAAGATTAAGACATTCTGCAGATTATGACGATGTGGGCTTTTCATTTCAGGAAAGCGAAAAATCAATATACTTGTCAAAATTAATCAGACCTGTTTTAAAAAGATACTAAGATGACTCCCAAAGAATATATCGTTATTGAACTGAAATCATTTATTAATGATTTTCCGCAGACCCGTGTCCGTTACGAACATGATCTTTCTTCTGAGACACATTTTGTCGAAGTTATTCCAAATCAAATTTATCACTTGGATGCTGATTATGTAAAATGGGAATGTAATTTCTTTGACAATTTTATAAATTTGTTCCCTTCAGAAAATGTATGTTTTATTTCTGATGATGCGATTGTAGGTTTGCAAAATATCGATTTTGAAATCTATGGAAAAGAATTTGTTTCACCATTTACAGTTAATTCAGGAGTAATGTCATTGCTCGATGATTGGATACATGCAAGCTCTTTTGTAAAAGGAGCTGATCTACACAATGTCAGTTTCTGTTTTGAATCAAAATCTGAAGTAATTAATACGCTCTCTAATGGAACTCATGCAGATCGTGTTAGTTGTAATGATGGTTTACCCTTAGCCGCATAATATGGAAGAAAAAAAAGAATTAGAGTCAGGTTTCCGTATTCAGAATATTCTGTTAATCGAGAGTTCGTTTTCTCGAATTCTTACAGTTATATTCGACAATCCTGACATTAAACAGGAAGCGAATGTTGAAGTAAATGTTTCGATTAATGAAAATATTGTTTCTGTTACGGTAAATTTATTATACAAGCAGGTGCTCAATGAAATTGAGCAGGTTTCGGCTAAGATTAGCATGATTGGTGTCTTTGAAAAATTTGGTGATTCGCCGCTTAATTTAGAACAATTTGGGAAGGTAAATGGTGCTGCAATGATTTATCCATATATCAGAGAGCACTTTACAAATCTTGCTGTAAAAGCTGGTATTGGTCTTATTTTCTTGCCGCCGGTAAATTTGACAAAATAAAGTAAAACTAAATTATGTTGTTATGGATTTAGGGATGACTGCAAATAAAGATCTTATTGGCAATCTGATTATCTATATTGCTGATAAATGCAAGCCTTTGTATCACACGAAACTTCTTAAAATTTTGTATTTTATTGATGAAGTTGCAGTACAAGAGAAAGGTTCTCCAATTACCTGGTTAGAATACAGTGTATGGGGGAAAGGTCCTGTATCTAAGGAAATTTATTTTTCAAAAGTGGATAATTGCAACCCCTTTGATTCTTACTTCACCATTTCGAAGAAAAATAATAATGCATATCAAATAATACCTAAACAGGTTTTTGACAAATCAGAGTTCAGTAAAAAAGACATCGAAATTATTGATCATGTAATTGATCTGTACGGAAAAAAAACATCTGATGAGTTAATAGAATTGACCCATGCCAAAGGTTCATTATGGAGCAATATTGTTGAAACAAAAAACATCAAATTTTCAAAAGAAAATACCACGAGTGTTTACTCAATTAATTTTGCAGACCTGATAAAAGATGATACTATGAAGTCTTTGTCATATTTTATAGCCAGAGAAGATCTTGCTTGTAAAGTATGATATATCCTCGGGGTTCAATTATCAAAATAAAAGAATTTCCTTTACCACAGGGACCGAAGGACAAGTATTTTATTGTAATTGATTGCATAGATGATAAATTGTATAGCTTATTGGCTATGACAACCACCAATAAGTCAGGATTTTATTTTGATTTGTCCGCAATTAACCTCAAATATGGTTCTTTAGCTTACTTGAACGAATCTAATTTCATGTTTTGTTTTCCTGCAGATTTTATTATAGGTATAAATGGTTTTAGTTTTTGGGAAGACACATTCTTGTTGTCAAACACATGCTTTAGAGATTATGAATGTGATCGATTAGAAAAATTGAATCCGAATTTACTTGATACGCTAAAAACTAATGTGCTGAATGATCTCGTTTATTGTTTGTATAAATCTGATTTGACGAAATATAAATATAAATCCATACTCGAAAATGTTTTGGTTGAGTTGAATCCGGCAAAAATGTAGTCCTCCATGCACTTCCACATCCTCCAACCATCCCCATTCCTCCGAAACTACATCCGGCATTATTGCTTTATGGAAGCGGGTGCTGCGGAAGGCAACATCATGGAAAGGGTTATCCCGACTGAGAACGTGCAGTTGATGTTTCACTATGGAAATCCTTTTGAGGTACATAAACCGGACCTGACAGTCATCCGGCAACCCCGTTCTATTATCAGCGGACTATCGAATAACTACGCCGATGTTACAACGATGGGGGAGGCAGGAGTCGTGTTTGTCAGTTTTTATCCGGCAGGAGCCTGTCATTTCTTCCCGTTTCCGCTGTCTGAAATTGAAAATATGGATGTTGATTTGTCTGATATTTTTAATGCTGAAATCAGGGAGGTGGAGGAAAAGCTTTTTCAGACAAGTTCAATGGAAGAAAAGAAGGTTGTAATAGAAAGTTTTCTCATAGGCAGGTTTAAGCCGGTTTTTTCTTACGATAGTTTGTTGATTCACAAGGGTGTTGAAATCATCAAACAGAGCAGGGGACAGATATCTGCTCATTTACTTTCTGAGAGATTGGCTGTCACCCCGAAGAGTCTGGAAAGAAAATTCGCGGACAGAATCGGTAAAACACCCAAGCAATTCATCAAATTGATTCGTTTTCAGGAAACGTTGAAGGATTTCAGTATGAATAAACACATCAACCTGACGGAATATGCTTACCGGAACGGGTATTTCGACCAGTCGCATTTTATCCGTGATTTTAAATCTTTCTCCGGATACACTCCGAAAGAATTTTTCGCGAAATATCCGGAATTCAATATTCAGGCGGATTGCGTGTAGTTTCTGTTGGTTGTTTTGTCTTTTTTTATACAATTTTGCAAGCCGGACTGTTGCTAATTTTGCAGGCTATTCACAAATCAAACCAACCAACATGGACAGAGAACAGATTATCGTTAAAAATGCCCACGCGAACAACCTCAAAAACATCGACATCGAAATTCCCAAACACAAATTGGTGGTTTTCACGGGTGTGTCGGGTTCGGGGAAGTCATCCCTCCTTTTTGACACGGTTTATGTCGAAGCGCAACGTCAGTTAATCGAGACTTTTTCCACTTTTGCCCGTACCCAGATGCCCAAACTTTCCCGTCCGGATGTGGATGATATCCTGAACTTATCGACGGCCATCGTGATAGATCAGAAGCGTATGGGCAATAACCTGCGCAGTACGGTCGGCACAGCTACCGAGATTAACACTTACCTGCGATTGCTCTATTCCCGCGTGGGAAAACCGTTTGTCGGCCCGTCTTTTTATTTTTCATTTAATCATCCCGAAGGCATGTGTCCGCATTGCAACGGACTCGGAAAGCAAATCAAAATCGATTTGGATTTGTTTTTAGACCGGGAGAAATCGATACGTGAAGGTGCCATTACCCATCCGCATTACAAACCCGGTGGTTTTTTATGGAAGGAGTTGGTGCATTTGGGCATCGTGGATGCGGAAAAACCTTTGAAAGATTTCAGTCCGGAAGAATTGGACTTGCTCTTGTATTCGGAGCCTTTTCAAATAAAAAATGCCAAAGAGAAACTGTCTTACAACCGGACTTTCGAGGGTATTGCCCGGAAGTTGGAGAAAGCGGTTACCACCCGTGCCGATGATGAATCAGCCGAAGAAGAGAAGAATGCCTATACCCGGTATTTCAGTTATCAGCTATGTGAACATTGCGAAGGCACCCGCCTGAACGAGCGGGCAAGGAGCGTGACCATCAAAGGATTGAATATCGCGGAAGTTTGCAGCTTAGAGTTGGTTGATGTGTTTGATTTCCTGCAGGATGTTGATGATGAAATATCCAGGCCGGTGCTGCGGAAAGCCCGTTTCCTGTTGCAGCAACTCATCGAAATCGGAGTCGGTTATTTATCGCTCGAACGTGCAGTGGGTACGCTTTCGGGTGGTGAATCGCAACGGGTCAAGATGTCGAAACAGATGGATTGCAACTTGGTGGACATGCTGTATGTGCTCGATGAACCCTCAATTGGACTGCATCCACGGGATACCGATAACCTGCTGAAAATCCTTTTCCGGCTGAAAGAAAAAGGTAATTCGGTATTCGTGGTGGAGCATGACCCCGACATCATCCGCGCAGCGGAATGGATTGTGGATATGGGGCCGAAAGCCGGGAAACTGGGTGGTCAGGTTGTGTATAACGGAGAACCGGCTACTTTCATCGGCGTATTCGATTTGATACGAAAAGAATTTGCAGCGGCGACCCAATCGGAGGCTTCCCTGTTCAGTTTTAATTCCAAAGGCGCTTGTCCGAAATGCAACGGGCAGGGCGTGCTGACCTTCGAACTACACTTCTTAGACTCAGTAAAAACCGTCTGCGACGAATGCGATGGAAAGAGATATCATGCCGAAGTGTTGGAGCTGAAGTTCCAGGGAAAAAGCATCGCCGATGTGCTGGATATGACCATCAATCAGGCAGCGGAATTCTTCAAATCAGCCAATATTAAAAAGCATTTGCATATTTTGCAGGAGGTGGGTTTGGGTTACCTGAAACTCGGGCAATCGCTCAGTACTTTGTCGGGCGGAGAATCGCAACGCCTGAAAATAGCCAATGAGTTGAAAAAAGAAGGCAATATCTACATCATGGATGAACCAACCACCGGACTGCACATGTCCAACATCGACAATTTCTACCGCATCATCCGCTCCCTGGTCGATAACCACAACACGGTAGTCATCATTGAGCATAACCTCGACATCATCCGCTATGCCGACTGGATTATCGACATGGGACCCGAAGGTGGCAAGAACGGGGGCGAACTAATTTTTCAGGGCACACCTGAGGAACTGGTGAAATGCGAGCGATCGATTACGGGGGAGTATTTGGGGAGGGTGATTTGATTAAGAATGGGTGTTGTATCAAACCTTTCCCCCTCCAATTTGTTATAAGCATCAAAACAAAAATCAACTGCTTATGACAAAAAAACAATTACCACCCGAAACAAGCAAGGAACTGCTCCGTACCCTGCAAATCCGTTTTGAAAAGAACATATCACGCCACAAAGACATAGCATGGGTGCAGGTGCAGGCGAAATTAGAAGCAAACCCTTCGAAGTTATGGTCGCTGAGCGAGATGGAAGCAACCGGTGGAGAGCCGGATGTGGTTGGTTACGATGCCCAAACTGGAGAGTTTATTTTCTATGACTGTTCGCCCGAGACGCCCAAAGGTCGCCGGAGCATTTGCTTCGATCCCGAGGCCCTGGAGTCGAGGAAAGAGTATAAACCGGCTCACAGCGCAATCGGCATGGCCAACGAGATGGGGATAGAACTCTTATCCGAAGAAGAATATCGCAATTTGCAGCAGTTGGGAAAATTTGACACCAAGACATCCAGCTGGGTAAAAACTCCAGCAGCAATCAGAAAATTAGGCGGAGCGCTGTTTTGTGACCGGCGATACGACCATGTTTTCGTGTATCACAATGGCGCTGAATCGTATTATGCCGTGCGGGGATTTCGGGGGAAATTGAGCGTTTGAAAATGTTCGTTTCGAAAATATTTTTCAATCCCGTGATAATTCAATACATTTGTATAAAAATTTACAAAACCTATCATTATGGCATTACAAGTGGGAGACAAAGCCCCCGAAATACTGGGCGTCAATCAGGATGGCAAAGAACTGAAATTATCAGACTTTGCCGGGAAGAAAATCGTATTATACTTTTATCCGAAAGACAATACTTCCGGGTGTACGGCTCAGGCCTGTAACCTGCGCGATAATTACAGCGAGCTACGCAAAGCCGGATACGAAATCATTGGCGTGAGCGCCGACAGTGAGAAATCGCATCAGGGATTTATCGCCAAACAAAATCTGCCTTTTAATTTAATTGCTGATACGGAAAAAACCTTATCTACGCTGTTTGGTACCTGGGGCGAAAAATCCATGTACGGCAGAAAATACATGGGCATGTTCCGGACAACCTTCATTATCGATGAAAAAGGTTTGATAGAAAGGATTATCAGTCCGAAAGAAGTGAAAACCAGTAACCACGCCGCGCAAATCTTATGAGAAGTAATTTCAACCCCTGGCATCAGGTAGTGCCACAGACAAGTAACAATGAAGTGGTAAAAGGCATCATTGAAATCCCCAAAGGCAGTCGTGCGAAGTATGAATTAGACAAAGAAAGCGGTTTGCTGCGCTTAGACCGGGTATTATATACATCCGTTTATTATCCGCATAACTACGGGTTTATTCCTCAAACCTATTGCGAAGACAATGACCCGCTCGATATCATGATTTTATCGCGTATCGAAGTGGTACCCTTGTGTATCGTGGAGGCAAAAGTGATTGGTGTGATGCGCATGCTTGATAACGGGGAAGCCGATGATAAAATCATCGCGGTGGCTGCCGGCGACCCGAGTGTAAATCATTTCAACGATGTGTCCGATCTTCCTCCACACATGATGCAGGAGACCATGAGTTTTTTTGAAGATTATACCAAACTGGAAAATAAAACCGTAGTCGTGGAAAAGTTTTTTAATAAAGAAACCGCGCTCAAAATCATTGATGATGCGTATAAAATGTATCAGGAGAACTACGGGGAATTGCATAAGTGGATTTTTGGGTGATTGATCCCAATTGATTCGGCAAATCCTTAATTTTTTCTCAACACAAAAGAAAAATCCCCTTGTAAATATCTCATTACAAGGGGATTTTCTTTGGAAAGTACCCAGAGCCGGGATCGAACCGGCATGGAAGTGAATCCACTGGTGTTTGAGACCAGCGCGTCTACCAATTCCGCCATCTGGGCGTTATAGCGGGTGCAAAGGTAATAGTTTTTTTTAATTTTTCAAGGTTTTGATTGAAATTCTTTGCTGCAAATTTAAAATATCTGAGACCGGAGCCCCGGTTAATTAAATTTCAGAAGAAAATGTAGCTGTATGTCATTACTGAACAATCGATAATTGATAGCTGAAACGGTATGCTTTATTTGCATATCTGTATTGATCCAATGGTAATTGACCCCAGGAATTGGTGCCCCCCAATCCGCGTTGGAATAAATCAAGACTCAGTATGACTTCGTTTCTCGGGTATATGTCATTGATGTGCATTTGTTTTTTTGTCATGCCCGGATCAAAATCTTCGGAAGCATTGTGCAAAGCGGTAACTCCCATGGGTTGTAGCGCTTCCACTTTCAGTCCGAAGCCGTCATCGTCCGTTAATATCAGCCACCTCACATCGGTTTTATTCCCGTTTTCTTGCGGACGAAGATAAGGGACATACTGGTCTTGTACCTTACTTTGATAAATTCCCAGCATGGCAGCATCTTTTCTGTCCACATAATTTTCAACGGGACCACGACCGTAATACTCGTAATTGTCGAATGCGACCGGAAGGGTTATCACGGATCCAAAACGCGGAATTTCAGTCAAATCCTTATTGTCAGTAGTATAGGTTATATCTGAAAGAATCGAACCATCGGCATGTACCGTGTAACTTTGGACGTAATCGGCAGCCACATCGGGAAGCCGGTAGTAGAAAATTACAGAGATAGATTTGTTTTCTTCCTTTATTGCAACATTTTTCAATATCCGGTTGTATCCTGCAGCACGCCATACACTGAGTTTGCGTTGTATCTGAGCGCCAAAATCATTATCGGTGGGTGCCCGCCAGAAATTGGGTTGCAGGTTTTCTTTTAGTACCTGCCTGCCGTTCTTAGCATATTGCTGAAGACCGGTTTTGTGCGATTCGTTGGGATTCAAATCTGTGTTGAAAATCGCAATCACATCACCGGCCTTAATTTCCAGGATATTATTCCTCTTTGTTAACTGAGGTTTCCCTCCTGATTTTTCCGGTTTAATCGGAGTGAAATACTGGTTGTTGCTGTATACAAGTTGCTCGTAAGCCACATTATGACCCTGAGGAACCAAATCGGTGCCCTTAGTTGTAAATGCATAGATGTTCAGGAAATACTCTTCTCCTGCCTGTATCGCCACCTGCGGGATATTCAACCTGATTTCTTTGGAAGAAAGAGGAGCTACGTCAATTGTGAAATCCCCGTCGCTTACTTTTTCCCCATTTTTGATAAGTTCCCAGGTAAATTGAAATTGATTCAAATTGGTAAAGCAAAACTCGTTAGTGAGTGAAATGATTCCTTTTGATAAATCTACCGCTTTAATCTGGATGTCCTGATACACTTTTTTTACCTCGTAAAGTTGGGGATTCGGACGACGATCGGGCCAGATTACGCCATTCATACAGAAATTTTCGTCGTGATGGTAATGTTTTGCATTGAAATCGCCTCCATAAGCAAAATAGGGATTACCGTTTTCGTCTTTCGTCAGCAGCCCCTGATCCACCCAGTCCCAGATGAACCCACCCTGTAAGGCCCTATGTGCACGAATGGTATCCCAGTATTCTTTCAGATTGCCTGAGCTATTGCCCATGGCATGTGAATACTCACATTGAATAAGCGGGCGGTAGATATCCGGTTTTTGAGCATAGGCGGCAATTCTTTCAATAGTGGCATACATGGGACTAACAATGTCTGTTTCAGTTCCTTCGCCAGCCTGTTCATACTGGGTCGGTCTGCTTTGATCACGTTCTTTTATCCACTTGTAGGTTTTCTTAAACACATAGCCATTGCTGGCTTCATTGCCCAGTGACCAGATGATTACTGATGGGTGATTTTTGTCTCGTTCAACCAAACTGAATGTCCGGTCGAGATGTGCTCCATCCCAGATAGGGTCAAAAGCCATATTCTCTTTCCCATAACCCATGCCGTGCGACTCGATGTTGGCTTCATCTATAAGGTAAATCCCATATTCATCGCAGAGTTTGTACCAAAGTTCCTGTTGTGGATAATGACTGGTGCGAACGGCGTTGACGTTAAACTGCTTCATCAGTTGCAGGTCTTTAATCATCGTTTCTCTGTCGACCACATGTCCGTTGACAGGATGATGCTCGTGCAGGTTGACTCCTTTCAGCAGTACATATTTGCCGTTAACGAGCAATACCCCGTCTTTGATTTCCACACTCCTGAAGCCGATACGATGTGAAATATATTCAAAGGTCTGATTTTTCTCATCAGCCAATCTGATCAGCAAAGTGTATAAATGTGGTGTTTCAGCACTCCATAAAGCCGGTTTTTTTATTTTTTGCGTGATTGTTATCGGAGTTATACCAATTTGAGACAGTTCAACTTTTGAGTTGCTCTTAGAAATTGTTTTTGCAGCGGCATCAAGCAGTTCGACTTCAATAGTCGTTTTACGGGTTTGCTTGCTGAAATTTTCCACCTTGATTTCCACAGTTAAATCAGCATGGTTGTAATTTTTATCCAACTGCGGCTTGGCAAAAAAATCTGCCACACGAACCTGATTGGTGCTGTAAAGGTAAATGCCGCGGTCGAAACCGGATAAACGCCAGAAGTCCTGGTCTTCGAGATAAGAACCATCGCTCCAGCGATAACCTTCGATAGCAATTTTATTCTTACCCTTTCGAACAAAAGGAGTGATATCAAATTCAGCCTGATTTTTATTTCCCTGATGATAGCCCACCTTTTCGCCATTTAACCAAATATACATGGCAGCGAGTCCTGATTGGAAATGCAGGAATACTTTCCGGTCATTCCAGTTTTCAGGTAGTTCAAATTCTTTGATGTAGGAGCCGACAGGATTGTCGCGATGCGGAATGAAAGGTGGATTTTTCGGAAATGGATATGTAATGTTCGTGTAAATGGGAGTGCCATACCCATTTAACTCCCAATTGCCGGGAACTGAGATTTCTTTCCAGTTGCTGTTGTTGTAATCTGTTTTGTAAAAATTAACGGGACGGTCTGCCGGTTTCGGCACTCAATTGAATTTCCATTGACCATTTAGGCTAAGGTAGTAGGGCGAAAGCTCATAATTGTCCTGTATAGCTGCATTTTTTTCAGGATAATACATGAATGTGGCACGGGCAGGTAACCTATTGATTTGAAATACTGCCGGATTTTCCCAATCGTTTCCCTGTGCTTTTGCATCAATGCGGAAAAAAAATATTGACAAAATGAATACTACAACCCAACATGCCTTCGTTTTTCCCATGCTATAGATTTTATTTTATGATTTCACTAATTTTTATTTTCTGAAATACCATGTCAGCCTGACTACTCTCGTATAAAACCCCGATTGTTTCCTCATCAACTGATGTGATACAGGAGTACCCCCTTCCACTCAGTTCATCGAGCAGTATCCATTTGTTTTCGGGCCAGGTTGCACCATCATCGAAACTGGCTTTCAGTGTAATGTTGTTTCTTTTTGAAATGGAATTGGGATTGCAAAACAAAAGTACTTGTTTTTTTTCATTTTTAGAAATGTATGCATGTTTATATAAGCTGGCCATGCAGGTAGGTTCAATCAATGCTTTTCGTGAACTTGGGTGCTCTGTCCAGGTTTCACCCATGTCATTTGTTGTACATATTACCCGTCCGTTTATTTCAGTATTATTTCTGTTTCTTCCGTCTCGCATGTTCAGCATGATACTGCCATCGGTAAGCTGTACTGCCATACATTCGTTCACGCCGCTGTAGGCCGGATTGCTCGACTGCCATGTTTTGCCTCTGTCTAAACTATAGATGATGTTCGAAAAAGGTTCTCCTTTTTCATCCCGTCCTTGTGTTGGCATAACTAATGTGCCGTCATTCAACGTGATGCCACTTCCTGGTGCAGGACAGAAAAGCCACCACTCCTCTTTTTTTACCTGTCGGGTGATGTTTTCCGGTTCGCTCCAGGTGGTGCCGTCATCTATACTTCGTGTAATCAAAAACTGAGAGGTCTCTTTTACGTCAAAACCAGGCTGTGATCCCTTTTTATTCCATTGATGGAGCCATAGCTGACTGTCATCTGTCAGTCCTTCAATGAATTTTCCTGATTCAGCATCAAGAAGACCATGCATCCACAGTCCGGCAATGATAATCTCTCCAGTTACGTCATCTACCAGGATACAGGCATCACTCACTCCGTTGAATTTTTCAGGCAAACCGCCCCATTTTTTCATATCGAGTACAGTCTGTAGTGGTTCCCAGGTCTTACCTCTGTCGAAACTCCGGTTGATGGCAATGTTGATATCTCCCTGTAAATCACGGGCTGAATTATGCCGGGCGTCGTACACCGCAATTAATGTCCCCTTTTTAGTTGTGGCTAAGCCGGGAATTCTGTAAGTGTGTATCCCGTCATCTTTGTGCTGGCGCAATGCAATTCCCAATCTCAAATCAGGAGCTGCTTTTGTTGCATGAACCTGTAAATATCCCTGACTGGTTTTTATTTCCGTACAGCTGATATGAATGGTGTTGGTCAGTTCAACTTCGCTTTTTAATTTGATGCTAACCCAAAAAAACTGTTCCGGCTTTTCAATTATAAGCTTTGATTTGAATGTCAATTTTTCTGCAGGTTTTAAAGATTGCCCATACTGTTTTCGGGAGTCTAACCTGCCTTTTTCATCTGCATGAAATACAGAAACACTTTCGATGTCTTTGAGGGCAGAAGTTCCTTTCAGTGATAATGTAATATCATACAATGAGACTGGTTTGCCGGATAGATTAGTCAGCCTGATTTTCATTACTGCATTGTGTTCAACCCGTGTTACAACCGGAATGATTTGATGTGTTACCGATGCTGAAATCTGATCAGTAATCGTGTCTTTGCGACAAGAAACATGCTGTGTTGCTGAAGTATCCGAAATATAAAGTAAGATTGAAAAAAATAAAATTACCCTGATTGGTTTCATCTTTATAATAAGAATTATCTGATTAACTTGTATGTTTCATTACCCACATGAACCAAAAATATACCGGTCTCTAAATGCCTGATATTTACCGAATCTTTATCTGAAGAAGCGACTTGCATCCCCGAAGCATTAAATATACGGATATTGGTCATAAATGGTTCTTTCATTTTCAGCATGTCACCCTCAATGGTATATCCAATATCTTCTTTGTTTTCTTTTACAGCACTTGCAGTTCCAAATAATTCGCTGTATTTTACGATTCTAAACCAGATGCCTCTGGAGTATTTAAATCCTTTTTCGTACAAAACCGCGATATCACCATTACTCATTACGGCCATGTCGGAATAGCCTGTGTACCAGTTGTTGTCGTCGATATTATCGGCATACATGAATGATTTGGACCAGGTTTTACCATCATCAATACTGAGTTTGAGTGTTCCGTTTTTACGGCTGGTACCGTGATTGGGATTAGAAAAAATGATGTTGGCTTTGCCGGTGGTTGCGTTTATGGAGTGACGTAATAAGGCACCCTGACAACCGGCTCCCGGTTCAATCAGACCGTAATCAAAATTATATTCAGGAAAGGTTTTTCCTCCATCCTTGCTGATGGAAACAACCCTGTAATGATTTGAATTGGTGTCTGAATTGCGCATGTTCAGCATCAGGTCACCGTTACTTAATTCAGCAACAGTACTTTCGTTGCCTTTTTCGTAGGGAACGATACCTCCCAGCGACCAGTTTTCACCATTATCATCAGAATAAATGATATGAGAATATCCATTGCTGCCGAGGCCGTGATTCGCGGGTATGATGATTCGCCCTTTATTGGGTGCTTGTTCTTTGATGATGCCGTGTACGGGTCCGGTTGCATACCATCCCCAACCTGCAGGTTTCACTGTCGAAGTGATGTTTTTTCCTTTCGACCAGGTTAATCCGTCATCATCGGAGTAAGTGACAAATACCGATCTGGCCCCTGTAGCTCCGGGATTCCAGCAATATACCAGCAGAATTCGTCCTGAGGGTAGGATAACGGGACATTGATTTTGACAGCGGTTGATGCCATCGTCGATGATTGTGATATTTCTGCTCCAGGTTTTACCGCCATCTGCAGAACGCTTCAGTACAATGTCGATATCGCCCTGATCTTCACAACTATTGCGTCGACCTTCAATAAAGGCGAGTAAGGTACCTTGTTTGGAAATGGCAAGTGTTGGAATGCGATAGCAGACATATCCTTCAGTTCCACAGATAAAAGGATTTTCTGAAGTGGAATAATTGGTTGTGTCCTGAACCAAAGGAGGTATGTCAGGTTTTTCATATCCGTTGATATCCGAATCAACGGGATCTTTACATGATACTACCGGAGTTAAAAGCATCAGCAGGCATAACAGGAAAATATTTTTTGGCTTCATAAAGTCATTGAGTTTAATTCGTAATAGAAAACCCGCATGTAAATGCTTGCATATTTCTGAAAACTGATATTTACATGCGGGTAACATTTCAAAACAACGTTTTTTGATTAGACATTAGTTGTATCCTTCAGTTTGCGTTAGATTCGGGTTGTCGTCCATCATCGCACGCTGAATCGGGAAGAAGAGAGGGCAACTATCTTCATTCTTACCGAACATGTTAGGTACCAGATCATAAACATTGATTGTGCCCGAGAAATGCGCCCGGAGTAAATCCGGCCACCGTTTAAGTTCAAAACATAACTCCCGGCCACGTTCGTCCAGAATTTCCTTTGCAAGTGCCGTTTGAGATACTTCACCTGTATACGGACCAATTCCGGCACGGGTACGTGTTCTTTCGAGTTGTGTAACAGCCTCGGGCAGCCTGTTGCGAAGCGTTAACAGTTCAGCTCTTAGTAATATTAGGTCAGCCAGTCGGTATATGATGATGTTGTTGTCGAAGTGACGATCACCATCAGGATATATTGTACCTCTGTATTTGTTCTGGGTTGTCAGGATTACCCTGCCGTTTGACCTTTTGGCCTCAATATATGCAATGGAAGCTCTGTTGTCATTTGTCGCGTACAGTTTCTTAAGCTTTGCTGACGGCGCAAAGTTGTGTACCGCGATCCCGGATTTTGTGTAGGGTATGTCTTCTTTGTTCACTGCAACCGAAATGTATGTCTGTGCTGTAGTAAGCTTGGAAGCAAACATACCATCTTTTTCATTGATACCAAAGAAAACAGAGAAAATAACCTCCGGACTGTTTTTGTCTGAAAAGACTGAGGCATAACTTCCGGGAGCGCCAATGCTTGTGTTACTAATGGTTTCGGCTGTTTCAAGGGCTGTAATTGCTTCGTCAATGTCATCGGTAGTGCCGCTTTTAAGTACCTGATATTTCCAGGCAATTGCTTCCGCCTTCAGTGCTAATGCTGCTGCCTTTGAAGACCTGAAGCGACTTACGATGCCGTTTTCCGGATATAACGAAAGGGCCATTTCGGCGTCGGCAATAACCTGATTGATTACTTCAATGGCCGGACTTCTCGATGGGCGTTCCTGACTGCTACTTTCTGTTGGAACCAATACAATCGGCACATCACCAAAGGACTGGGTAAGTATCAGGTAAGTGTACGCACGTTGGAAATAAGTTTCGGCCAATACCCTGTTTTTGTCTTCAATTTTGTTGAATTCGATGGGTGTTCCGTATTTGATCAATAGATTACAATGATGGATGTGGGTGTAGAACTTAATCCAGTTCGGAGCCACGGTTTCACTCATGGTATTGGCCCAGGCATTGGAGGTTGTTCCAACAATCCCGTTGTCCAGTGCGTCACCACGATCTTCTTTGTAATATGTTTCGTTGACCATGTCTCTGAAGTTCGCATACATACCTGTCAGATATCCCTTGACATCACCTTCCTTGTTCCAGTAACTTGAGCGAGTAATTTCCGATACAGGTTTTACTTCAATCCATGACTCGCAGCTTGTAAATACAAGTACAGTCATCATCAGTATCCCAATATATTTTTTCATTTTCTTATATTTTTCGATTAAACAGAGGTTAGAAACTTAAATTGGCTGTAAAAATAACGGAACGCGGGCGCGGGAATTTCCCTGCATCGGCGCCTATGACCTCAGGAGTCAGTCCGTCGTAGCCGGTGAGGTAGCCAAGGTTGAAAACCGATAATGATAAATCAATTCCGCTCATTTTGAAATCATCCAGCCAGCTGCCACGAAGGGAGTAAGAGAGTGATACCTCTCTGAAGGCCAGATAATCTCCTTTTTTGATGTACAGGGTGTTGGCTGAACCTCCATTGAACCCTATGGTGGGGGAATTCGGACGTGCATGATTGCGTTTCCCAAAGTCCCAATCGGATTCAACGTCGTAACGTGGGATGGTTGCAATATCACCTTGTTTTTTCCAGATGTCCGGACCGATGATGTCGGTTGTGGGAGCAATATTGTTCCTTCCGCTTGAATTAGCGCCTGCACGGAACATGTTATCAATCACATTTCCCATGGAGAAGTCAGTTACGACTCTCAATGTGAATTTTTTGTAAGTAAAAGTATTCGTGAAACCTCCCATTTTGTCGGGATGCAGATAGCCAACGAAAACAAGGTCTTTGTAATTTATGGTGTCATTGCCATCCACATCGCGCCATCTGGTGTCGCCACCTACTTTAGGTAAACCTACTGAGCTGGCTGCAACCAGTTCGTCGTACGGTGCATCTGCAGCTTCTTCGTCGGTCGCATAAACGCCTAAAGATTCAAAGGCAAAACGTGCTCCTGGTCTTTCTCCTTCTGCAAAACCGCCGGCATAAACATATTTTCCCTGTTTAGTGTCGTAAATCAATCCACCTCCTGTTCTGTTCTTCTCAGTGCCGTTGTCGGGAAGTTTACCGCAGACAAGTCTGTTGAAAGCAAAGTTAAATGAAGCATTCCACGAGAAGTCTTTTGTTTTAATCGGTGTTCCCGAGATTTCCACTTCAAAACCTTTTGAAATCATTTCCCCATAATTACTTTTGATGGAAGAGAATCCTGATTCAGCCCACATTCTTTGTGACATCAATCTGTCTTTGGTAATTTTTGAATAAACATCGAATAAAATATTCAAGCGGTTATTGAACATCCCTAAGTCAAATCCAAGGTCAACAGAACTGGTTTTTTCCCAAAGCAGGTTGTTGTTGGCAAGTACAGTATTCAATAAGCCGGCTTCTCCGTTGTATAGATACCCCGGATTATATTTACCTTCCGTGTCTGCCAGAGCAAGCGTATTGTTACCGGTTTGTCCCCAACTCGAACGAAGTTTCAGGTTGTTGATTAAACGGGTTGCCGGTTGAAAGAAATCTTCGTTGTGCATGTTCCATCCAGCCGATACCCCGGGGAAAGTGCCAAAGCGATTGTTGGCAGCAAAGCGTGAGGAGCCGTCCCGTCTGATACTGGCTGAGAACAGGTATTTTTTGTCGAAATCGTAAGTGAAACGACCGAAAATACTGGTCATTTTATCTACATAATATGTAGTTGATACTTTTTGAGATTCTTGTGTGGTGGCATTCAAAGTTGGAATGTAGTCTGTCGGGGCGCCGTTACCTGATCCTGACATCGAATAGGAATGGTCATTTGTCTGGTTCAGACCGGCCATGGCTGAGAAGTTGTGCTTCTTGATTGTCTTTACATAGCTCAGGATGGCATCGTATTGGAAATGTAAATCCATGTTGTGCGAAGCAGAAGCCCTCCGGTCGGCAAAAATCTCATTTGCTTTTTCAAAAGAGTTGCTTAATCCTTCGTTGTTGTAGAAAGAAAAAATCGGTTCAAACTTCAATCCCGGCAGGATTTCCCATTCCAGCCCCAAACTGATGTTGGTGCGACTTACATAATTATTGTTTGTTCTGTAATACAATTCATGATCCCTTGTGCGGAAGTCGTTCCGGATTTCACCAGGAGCAGGTCTGCCGTCTTCAAAATAATCACGTACTGTGCGTGGCATACGGGCTGCTCTCGACATAACACTGTTTTCATTGTTCCCCAAATCAATATACTCCCGAAGCGAATAATTTAACGAAGAATTTACTTTCAGATTGTCTTTGATTTTGTAGGAGTTGTTGTACAATAAACTCATGCGACTATAGCTTGTCCCTTTCACGATACCCGGTTGATCCAGGTAGCCGATGCTGGCAAAATAGGTGTTTTTATCGGTTCCTCCACTGAAATCAACATTGATATCATGACCTGTTGCTGTTTGGAATAATCTATCCTGAAAATCAGTATCCTTAAATATAAGGGTTTTTCCTGTAACCGGATCTTCCATGGTTTCCCAGCCCTGATTAAATAGCAAGTCATCAACGTAATCCTGACCATAGTTGGTTACGTATTCATCCAGAAATGCAGTTGTGTTAAGCGAATTTCTGGGATTGGAAGTGCTCATCGCGAAAGAGCCGGTGAGATAATTCTGGGGGTTGAGGGCATGAAGGGCAGATAAACGGGAAACATAAAGATAATCCCTGCCGGATGCAAGTGAATAACGTTGTGGCTGGTTGTCGACATTGAGTCCATACCTTACGTTGATTTTGCCTTTGCCGGCCTTGCCTTTTTTGGTTGTGATGTTCACGATGCCATTGTTGGCGCGTGCTCCGTAAATGGCTGTAGATGCAGCATCTTTCAATACCTCGATAGATTCGATGTCCTGCATATTCACGTCTTTCATTGAGCGGATAATTCCGTCAATGATGACCAGTGGGTTGTCTGACTCCGGGGATGTGGATGTCCCTCCACGCAAAATTAATTGCGGGTCGGAACCAGGCTGACCTGAATTTACCCGAACTTCCAGGCCGGCTACTTTACCTTTTAATAAACTCAGCGGGTTACCGGCACTGGCAATAGGCAGGTCTTTTGCCTGAACTTTTGAAATGGCACTGGTGATAGTGGCCCTGGATTGTTTGCCATATCCAATGGCGACAACTTCGTTGAGTGAAATGGTGTTTTCTTTCAGTGTAATTCTCAGTTCAGCATTCTTTGAGATGGTAAACTGCTGATTTTCATAGCCAACAAAGGAAACTGTGACAGTTGATTTGTCAGGCACATTTAATTTGAATTTTCCATCCAGATCGGTAATAGTTCCGATACTGGAATTAAATACTGTTACCGAAGCACCCGGTACGGGTTCTCCTTTTTCATCCAGTACGATCCCGGAAACCTGATGTCTGCTCTGTTGTGCATGCAATTGTGCCGGACTGATAAATCCGGAAAGCAAAAACAGTAATACAGAAAAAAACAATAAATGCCGGTAAGACATTTTTGAGTTAAGACTCTTTAAATACAACATAATGCATTTGATTTTAGGGGTTAACACTAATTTGTTACTCGATAATTTTTGTAAATAACAGGCAGGGAAAATCAGAATCAAGAAATAGGGTTAAAAGAGCAGGTTTTATTTATTGAGATCGATTTCTAAAATATTATTTGATCGAATGCCCGGTTTAAGTTCACCGGCAGGAAGTATGATTTTGTTTCTCCACCAGATGGCAGTTGTTGCAACTGGTAAATTTCTAATGTTAGTTTTGCCAACTTCTTTCCAGGAATTCAGATTGGTGTTGTAGCAAATGATTGTATTTGAAAATCCGGAGTGTTTTACGTATAGACGTCGTAACTTTTTTATGTACTTTTCTTTATGTTTTCCGTGGCTTTTCGTAATTCGTTTTTCCAGTTCAAACCTTCTTTTAAGTCGAATTCCCTCATCTCCTCCAAAGAAGTATATTTCGCCATTTGTAGATGTTATTGCAGGAGCAGCCATCATGATAAGCGGTTTTAATTTGGGAACACCCATTATGCCTTCGTGATTCCATCGCTGTTTATCAAAGGAATAGCTCCAGAAATCGTTGTAAATGATTAACTTGTTGTCATCAATATGTCTTCCTCCAAAAATGTAAATTTTGGAAGAATCTCCCATTTCATATTGTATGGTCGTTAATGCGTCACTCCTGATGCCTCCTGGCAAACCAATATTTTTACTCCAACAGCCAGTTGCGGGGTTAAATATGTAAAGTACATTCTCCGTGGCAGCATGTCCGGTAATATACAGTAATTGATTATGGATGGCTCCTCCTGTTGGTGTGAAAAGGTCAGGAAGAGTTGAAAAAGTTTCTGTAATCAACGAGTCACTGTTGTTGAAATATAGTTTGAAAACTTTTTTATTAGTTTCTGCATCATTCAATCCGCCTAGTATGTAAAGTGTTTTGCCGTCGCCGATCGCAATGGAGTTGCTTATTCTCACAGGAAATTGATAAGGTTGTTTTAACCAGACTATTGAATCATCGTTTGTTTTTTCAGCAATGAGCATGTCGTTCAGAAAGACCTTTCTTCCGCCATCCCAGGGATAAGCTTCGGAAAAGTTTGATCCTCCGATCAGGATTAATTTATCATTGAGTATGCCAACACCGGCACTTGAAATTCCATAACCCCTATTGTTTTCCGTTTCAGGAATAGATTCATAAATATTACAGGCAATAGTTTTGCTGCTTTTGCCCTGTATTTGTACGGAAACAATAATGAGTATGATGGAAATCAGGTGTTTCATGTGTTAGCTTTTGCTTTTCCGTTCGTATCTGTTCTGTCTAATATCTTTTCCATATTCTCGAACTGGGTGTTCAGGTGTAAACGCATGGCAATTCTGAAAGAATCGGGAGAGCCGAATCGCAATACCTCAACCAAACCAGCGTGTGAAATCACTTGTTTCACTTTGTAGTCTTTGGTGCGTGGTGCATACATGGCGAAGAGTTTTTCCAGTAAAAAATGAAAATCAGAAAGACTGGCGTTCTTTGTCATAGAATAAAGATAGCTGTGAAACTGAATATCTAATGCGATAGATTCTTCTGTTGTTTTAGCTGTTTCTTCTTTCTCAATAATCTCTTGCAGCGCTTCAATATCTTTTTCTGTTTTCTGTCTGAAAATAAAATCAGCCATCCCAATTTCCAACATCAGCCTTAGTTCATATAAATCACGTAAACTGTCTCTTTCGAGTAGACCCGATTCAATAATTGGTTTTAAAGAACCAAAAATGCGAGGACTAACCAATACAGTCCCTTTCTTTCTTTTGGTTTCGAGAACGCCAATTGCCCGCAGTCTGCTCAGAGCCTCTCTTACAACCACACGGCTAACACCAAGAATTTCGGCCATCTCATTTTCTTTGGGCATATGTGAGTTGTCGTTTGATTTTTGATTGGCAATGTAAGTCAGAAGGTCTTTTTGGGTTTGTTCTACTAATGAACGATCCTTCCGATAGTCTGTGGTGTGTATTGTTTTCATTTTTTTTGCTTTGATTCAATGATATATTAGATGGTGCAAATATACATATATTTTTAATATGTATTACATAACAGCTAAATTTTTATGTTAAAATGCGGATTGTTATTGTTGAGTGTTTTTAAAGCTCTGATAAACATTGATATAATATGTATTATGTGTGTATTTGTATGATAAAAAAGCCTTTTATCGAGGTGTGGTGGCGTATAAGTGTTAAAGCTTATATTTGTCATAATTGTCATTAGTTGTTTTTTAAGTATCAGTAATATAGTAATATACGTTTATTGTCAGATGTGGTTCTGAATGTTTTCTGATGTGAAATATCGTCTAATACATATGCGACTTAAGTGTTAAATAAAATTAAATGCGGATATTATGTAGTACATAAAAATATTTTCTATATATTTGCAGCCAGATTATTTAAAATTTTATTTAAGATACAATGAAAAACATAGAAAAGATTAAAGGCCTTATTGCTGCACCATTTACAGCGTTTGACAAAAACAATGAAATTAACCTCGAAATGGTAACAGAACAGCAGGCCATGTACAAAAGGAATGGTTTGAGTGGGGTTTTTATTTGTGGAACTACAGGAGAAAGTTCAGCTTTGACAATGGCTGAAAAGAAGCAACTTTTTAAGAAATGGTCTGAGTACAAAACTCCGGAGTTTAAAGTAATTGCTTTTTTGGGTGGTACGTGTGTGAAAGAGTGCAGGGAATTGGCCCAATATGCTCAGGAATGTAATTTAGATGCTGTTTCTATCACAGCACCATATTATTTTAAACCCGCTAATGTGAATGCTCTTGCTCTTTTTTGCCAGGAAGTAGCCTCTGCTGTACCTGATATGCCCTTTTATTATTATCATATTCCCATTTTTACTGGTGTAAACTTTCCGATGATAAACTTCCTGGAAATTGCAGATGAGTTGATCCCCAATTTTGCAGGGATTAAATATACCTATGAGAATATGATGGATTATCAGCTTTGTCTGAATTTCAAAAACAAGAAATACAATATCTTGTGGGGCAGAGATGAAATGTTGTTACCGGCGTTGTCGATCGGTGCGGTTAGTGCGGTTGGAAGTACCTATGGGTATATGACTCCGGTTTATCTGAAAGTGATAGCTCTTTTTAAGGAAAATAAACTTGAAGAGTCTGCTCAAATGCAATTACAGGCGATTCGTTTTATACAGTTGCTTGATAAATTCGGTGGTGGATGTGGTAAGGCATTTATGAAAAGTATTGGTTTTGATTTGGGAAAACATCGTTTGCCGGTAATGAATCTAACCAATGACCAATATGCCGAACTTACTCAATTGTTGGAAAAGATGGACTTCAATCAGTATTGCAACAAGTAAAATCTAATAAACAACTTTAAATTTCTAGTATTAACGTAAAAATTTACAAGATCATGAGAAAAAATTTCCATTTTTTTGGTATCAGCATGAGAATTTCATGTATTGTGTTATTGGCAACTGCCTTTTCTGTAAAAGTGAATGCTCAAAATCTTTTATGGGGTAAGGCAATCAAAAGTGACAAAGCGTTAGCAGTTGTGGGTATAACGACTGATAATCTCGGGAATACCTATGTAATAGGTGATTTTACCGGAAGAGTTGAATTTGGGAACAACTGGCCCGGTTCTACGATGCCGATAGAATTGTTGGGGGCTGACGACAATGACAGAGATGCTTTTATTGCTAAGTTTAACGTGTCAGGCGAATGTGTATTTGCAACTCAATTGGGAAATCCAACCACATTATCAGGTGCAGCCAGACTTGATAATGCGAGAGCAATAGCGGTGAGTGGCGATGGTAAATCAATTTATGTATCGGTCACAATTGCTGCTGATGCGGTCGGAGAGGTATTAACAGTTCCCGGTTTAAGGGATACTCAGCTGACGGGCGGAAAAGGTTCGGACATTGTCATCGTTCGTTATGATCAGGATCCTTCGGACGAGTTCTGGTATGAACCTATGAAGGCTTTTAATATCGGGACCGACGGGTCGGCTGATAATGCATTTTCCATCGCTGTTGATGCGGCAGGTGATGTTTATATTTGTGGTGGACACAGGGGACGGTTGAATTACAACCCCAAAGGTCATCCTCAGTTGTGGGGAACCCGTCCTCCTTCAGGCTATAATTTTACCTGGTTTGCAAAATATGCCATGTCAACTACTAAAGAATGTATCTGGTTTTATGAAAGTCAGAATCTGATGAATAATGCGGTAATTGAGGGGCGCAAGATAATACTGGCTGGAAATGATATTTACTATACAGGTATCATGAGAGGGCAGGTAGATTTTGGTGGCGGTCCAGTTGATGCGACAGCACCTGCAACTGCAGCTATGCGTGATATTTTCCTTGCCAAGTATAAGAACCTGGGTGATACCATCTCATTTGAATGGTCAAAGCTAATTGGGAAAAGTGGTTGGGCCGACAATGAAGCAAAGGATTTGGCTGTTGATGCGCAAAGCAGACTTTACATCGCCGGAAATATAAATGGTTCTGCAAATCTCGATGGTCGTTCAGCAGCTGCACTGGATATCAATGGAAAAGATGCCTTCGTAGCCCGATATCTTGCAAATGGTGATTTCGATTATGTTAAAACTTTTGGAAGTCGACAGGATTCTGTAGTGTCACCACCTGTCTTTGGTAATTATGACGAAGTAAGAGGGATGCAAATAGATGCTTCGGGTAATATTTTTATGACAGGTTCATTCGAAGGTAAAAATGTGAATCTGGATCCTGCCGGAACACAACAAGCTGTATTTACCAGTACTATGCATGCTGATGAATCGGGTTATTCCCGTGATGCTTTTGTGGCAAAATACAATGCTGGAGGAGATCTTATCTGGGGAAATCACATCGCTGGGAACGGGAATATTTACAACGTAACGTGTGCGCTGACTCATGAAGGAAATGTGGTAACAGCTGGGCATTTTATTGAAAACTGTAAATTGAACGCTTCAGTCGAATTGACAAATACAAGTACAGTAAATAGTATTTACCTGGCCATGTACGAAAGTGCCTCATTGCTGGATAATGTTTACAGTCCGGAATTCGAAAAAGTTAATATTTATACGGATGATACGAACTTGTACATAAAAAATGTGGATAATGTACGGAAAATAGCCGTGTATGACATACAGGGTGCTTTGATGTTGAAATCTGACCTGAAAGAGAAAATTAATATCGAATCACTCAGTAAGGGAATATATCTCGTTAAGGTAAGTTCAGACAAAAACTCACATACAGTTAAAATAAGCAGGTAACCACTGTTAAACAGCTTAGTTGCGAAGAGGTGACTAAGCTGTTTGTGTTTTAATAAATCTATTGTATTTTTACATTTATGAATAAAAAGAATATCTATCCCTGGGTTGTCGTTGCCTTGCTGTGGGTTGTTGCCTTGTTAAATTATATGGACAGACAAATGTTGTCCACCATGAAATCAGCCATGATGATCGATATTGCGGAACTGCAGTCGGCTGTGAACTTTGGTCGTTTGATGGCAATTTTTCTTTGGATATACGGACTGATGAGTCCTTTTGCAGGAGCTATTGCTGACAGGATAAGCCGCAAATGGCTGATTGTTGGTAGTTTGTTTGTTTGGTCAGGTGTCACTTACGCCATGGGATATGCCACAACCTTCGAGCAGGTTTATTGGTTAAGGGCATTGATGGGGGTAAGTGAAGCGATGTATATTCCGGCGGGTCTTTCGCTTATCGCGGATTATCATACCGGAAAATCACGTTCGCTGGCAGTTGGTATACACATGACCGGACTTTATATGGGACAGGCAATCGGTGGATTTGGAGCTACAATCGCGGATAAATTCACATGGCATACAACTTTCCACTGGTTTGGAATCATAGGGATAGTATATTCTTTTTTATTGGTTTTCTTCCTTCGTGAAAAAAAAGACAGGATGAAGATGGAAGTTATGGGTGGTGCACCTGAAGGGAAAAGGAACTTTTTTAAGGTCCTCGGGTTGTTGTTCGGGACTGTTTATTTCTGGATTATTCTGCTTTACTTTGCCGCACCGAGTATCCCGGGTTGGGCAACGAAAAACTGGCTCCCGACACTTTTCTCCGAAAGTTTAAACATGCCGATGGCTGAAGCGGGACCGCTTTCTACCATTACCATTGCGGTTTCATCATTTGTTGGGGTTTTAATAGGAGGTATTTTATCGGATAAATGGGTGCAACGGAACATCAAGGGTAGGGTTTATACCGGCGCAATTGGATTGTCACTCACCATCCCGTCACTGTTATTACTTGGTTTTGGGAATGGTTTTATTAGTGTTATTGGAGCTGCTTTACTTTTTGGAGTTGGTTTTGGCATGTTCGATGCGAATAATATGCCTATTCTGTGCCAGTTTGTTTCAGCAAAATACCGTGCAACTGCTTATGGTTTAATGAATATGACCGGTGTGTTTGCGGGTGCCATGGTAACTTCGCTGCTTGGGAAGTCAACGGATGATGGTCATTTAGGCCGCGATTTTGCCTTGCTGGCCATCCTGGTTTTTGTCGCATTGGTAATGCAGTTGTATTTCCTGCGCCCCAAAACTGATAATATGGAATAACCGGAATGTGGAAATTTGTTTGTTAAACGTCATTATTCAGCAATCTATTATATTTTATGATCATATCTTCATTAGAAAACAGTCATACCATTGAGTCGCTACATCCCGGGTTCAAGGTTTTATTCGACTATGTTAAAAATAGCAATTTATTACAGATGGAAACAGGTAAAATTGAAATCGATGGAAAAAATTTGTTTATCAATAATGTTCATGTATCTTTGAAAAAGAAAGATGAACAGGTGCTCGAATCGCATGAGCAATACATTGATGTGCACATTCCGTTGGATCGAAATGAAATAATCGGATGGAAACCGACAGCGACTTGCTTGGGTGTTAAGTCAGCGTATAATGCGGAAGAAGATTATGCATTATTTAATGATATTCCATCGTCTTATTTCACCATTGAGCCGGGAACTTTCCTGATTGCATTCCCGGAAGATGCACATGCCCCGCTCATCGGGGAAGGTGAAATCAGGAAATTAGTCGCTAAAATAAAAATTGAATAAATCATGATGAAACGTATCTCTTCTTTCGTAGTATTTGCAGTATTTGGCTTTCTCACCCTCGTTTCAACCCCGCTCAGTGCGCAGGAAGTAGTTCGCATCCTGGCCATTGGCAATAGTTTTTCACAGGATGCTGCCGAGTCGTACCTCGATGATTTGGCTAAGGCTGATGGAGTCCGGCTCATTGTAGGAAATATGTATATCGGGGGATGTTCGCTTGAAACGCACTGGAATAATGCACTGGGCAATTTAGCCGCCTATTCGTACCGTAAAATCACGGAAGGAGATACAGTCGTCCTGGCCAGCCAGACTTTAAAAACTGCCATTGCCGACGAAGATTGGGATATTATTACCTTTCAACAGGTTAGTCATAGCTCGGGACAGCTAAGCACTTATTTCCCTTACCTGACCAACCTGCTTCAACAGGTAAAAAGTCTTGCCACCAATCCCAATGTGAAATTTGCCATGCATCAGACCTGGGCGTATGCTTCCAACTCTACGCATTCGGGATTTGCAAATTACAACCAGAATCAGGAACAAATGTACCGGGCCATCGTTGAGACGGTAAATAATGCTGCTGCACAGGTGGGTATTGATATTGTTATCCCGGCAGGGACTGCCATTCAAAATGCAAGAAGCAGTTATGTCGGCGATAATTTTTGTCGCGATGGTTACCACCTGAGTTATGGTATCGGACGATATACCGCTGCCTGTACCTGGTATGAAAAACTCCTCAACAGGTCGGTGGTGGGGAATAGCTACAAACCCGTGGGCATGTCGGATGTGGAAGTTGAGATTGCGCAGTATGCCGCTCATTATGCGGTGATTAAGCCCAATGATACTACCTCGCTGGCTCACATCGAGCCGCCTGCTGCGGTTGATTTAAACTATCCGGTGAACATCGATTTTGGTTCCACAGCAACTCCTTCGCCCTGGAATAATCTTTCGGCAACCCTTGAAGGAACATCATTAACCGGGTTGACAGACATGGAAGGCAACGTGACCTCTGTATCTATTACAATCAATGATAGTTTTGGCGGAATCAATTCTAATGGTCCCACATCCACCACAACATCTTTGTCCCTGCCGGGCAATGCAACCCGCGATAGTTTCTGGGGAAATGCTGCCGGTGTATTTTCAAACAAATCGGAAAGAACCGGCGGGTTCCTGATTAGTGGGTTGAAATCGTCACAGACTTACGATTTTCACCTGTTTGCTTCCAGAACAGGGTCGAGTGATAACCGGGAAACTTATTTTACTGTAACCGGTAAAACGGCAGAAACCCTGCTGCTGAATGCCTCGAATAATACGAATACGGTGGCTTCATTCAGCAATATTTTGCCTGCCGATGATGGAACCGTGACAATTAAAATGGGTGCAGGGGCAAATAATAATAATGAGTACAAGTTTTTTTATATCAATTCGATGACCATTGCTCCTTCAGCTGCTTCTGGACTGAAAAAGGTGAATGATGTTACTTTCAGGATATATCCAAATCCGGTTACAGACAGGATGGTGATTGAATCGGAGCAATCCTTCGACAAGATTGAAATTTTTGATGTGAGTGGAAAAATGGTATTAAAAGAAGATTATCCGGCTGCATTCAGCAAAGAACTTGACGTGTCGAACCTGAAAAAAGGGTATTATATCGTCAAAGTTCAGCATCAGTGTTATTCCCTGATAAAACAATAAGGGTAATTTTGTTTGCTGCTTATTCAGGATTTCGATAAAAACTCTTTTCGTTTTCCGGCAAAAATATCGTAACGGTTGAACTGACAGTCCAACGCACCGTTCAGCAGTCGAATCTTTCTGGAAGGTTTCAGCCCGATTTGGTCGAGCAGACTTTCCTGCGAGCTAATCACCCAGGCTGATGTCCCCGGAAAACGGTGTTTCAGTACAGAACCCAGTGCGCTGTACACTTCGACAATGTCGTCCGGGTTGAGGCGTTCGCCGTAGGGCGGGTTGGTGACGATCAGATTTTCCCCTTCCGGAGCTTCTAATTCGCTCACCGGTTTTGCCTGTAGCTGAATGTATTTGTTCAGTCCGGCGCTTTTTACATTTTCTTCGGCAATTTGTAAGGCCCTGCGGGAGATGTCCGAGCCGTATATCTTATAGCTGAATTCACGCTCTCCGCTGTCGTCCTGATAAATCTCATCGAATAAATCCTGATCGAAATCCTTCCATTTTTCGAAGCCGAAAGACGGACGATAAAGTCCCGGCGGAATATTCAGGGCAATCAAAGCAGCTTCTATCAAAAACGTACCTGAGCCGCAGAAAGGGTCGATGAAGTTGCATTGCCCGTTCCACCCGGCAATGAGCAGCATGCCGGCAGCCAGCACTTCGCTGATGGGCGCCTCGGTCTGGTTGGCGCGGTAGCCACGTTTGTGCAGCGATTCGCCCGAGCTGTCGAGCAGGATGGTGCAGTTGTTATGCGACAGATGCACGTTGAAGCGTAGTTGCGGGTTGTCTAATTTCACCGATGGACGTTTGTCGTATTTTTCCCTAAACCAGTCCACGATGCCGTCTTTTACCCGGTATGCCACGAACTTCGAATGTGTAATTTCTTCAGAATAAACCGTGGAGTCGATGGCGAAAGTGGTGTTGAGATCCATGTGTTCTTCCCAGTTGATTTTCTTAACTTCCGCGTAAATCTCATCGGGTTTACCGGCATTGAAAGACGCGATGGGTTTCAGGATACGCAAGGCCGTGCGTACATGCAGGTTGGCTTTGTACAACAAAGCTTTGTTGCCCGTAAATGCCACGGCACGGCGTTGTATTTCGACATTATCAGCCCCCAGTGCAATCAGTTCGGTTGCCAGGATTTCTTCCAGACCTTTGAGGGTTTTGGCGATGTATTGTTGTTGGTTCATTTCTTCTGTACCAATTTAGCCCCGGGTTTCACATCCTGATCCACCCAGATATTACCACCAATTACGGCGCCATCGCCCACGGTGATGTTACCCAGGATGGTTGAGTTGGAATAGATAATGACATTATCTCCAATCTTAGGGTGACGATCGATGCCCTTGATGGGATTGCCTTGTTCATCCAACGGGAAACTTCTGGCGCCGAGGGTTACTCCCTGATACATTTTCACGTTTTTCCCGATTCTGGAAGTCTCGCCAATTACCACGCCGGTACCATGGTCAATGGTGAAATACTCACCAATGGTAGCCCCGGGATGAATGTCGATACCCGTTTCCGAATGCGCCATCTCGCTGATGATGCGGGGGATGAGCGGCACCTCTAAATGCAACAGGGCATTGGCAATGCGGTAACTGCTGATGGCCCGGATGCCGGGATAACAGAAAATCACTTCGCCAAAGCTTTTGGCGGCCGGATCGCCGTTGTAGGCTGCAATAATGTCGGTATAGAGCCTTTCGCGGATTTCAGGTAATTGAGAGATGAATGCAATCGTTTTTTCTTCGGCGATGCGTTCGATTTCGGCACAGATCTGTTCTTCCGATCTGGATTCGAAGCACAAACCTGCCTTGATTTGCATCTGTAGTAAAAGCTGTAACTTGTCGATGTTGACACCGATGTGGTACAGCATCGTTTTGGAGTTAACCCCGGCATCGCCGAAATAGCCCGGAAAAAGAACCGAACGGATTAACATGACGATCTCTTTCAGCACTTCGACTGAAGGCATGGGATTGTTGTGTGTCTGTTTGTGGCAAACCTCTTGTATGTTGCCGGTATCAGCCAGTTTCTTGATGGCTTCGAGTGTTTTTTTTGAGTTCATAATGTCATCAGGTTATTTGCCTGTTATTGTCTTGTTTATGAAATTATCTATTTTGTCAATTGCCTGCCGGATACGGTCTTCACCGGTTCCGTTGATAAGTACAAATGGTTTTCCCAGTTTCTCTATTTCTGTTTTATACCAATCGAAAAAGAATCCGCGATCATGACCGTGTTCTCGCACCGGGTCAGGTTCCCAGGGCAGATCGGGTTCGCACAGCAAATATAAATCAAAGAAACCGGTTTTCAATCTGTCTTCCACAAAAGATGGAACCTGCTGGTAGCAGTATGCAAACCAGACTTTCGTAATAATCAGATCTGTATCAAAAAACACAAAAGGAGCCGGATTGTTTCCCTCGAAGGAGATTTCCTGCTCAATTTGCTGTTGGGCGATGTGACAAATGTCCTCAAAATGATAAGGTCGCGTTAGTTGCTCGATGTAAGCCCGGGCATATTCCGGTACCCAGGGAGAACCGTAATGTAGGGCTAATTTTGCTGACAAAACAGACTTTCCCGTTGATTCCGGTCCGACTACCGCTATTTTATACATTTTTATTACTTTTGTCACAAATCAAATACAATGCGCAAATTTACGATAATTATTCTGCTTTTGAGCAATTTTTTTGTTTTCAGCTCTGTCGTGCCGGCACAAAATGCTGATATCGATTTGCTAAAAAGGGTACACTATGCTGCGCCTGGTTTGAAGCCGGTATCCGTTTTCCTGTCCGAAACAGCTGTGCCGATTAACCTCGCCGTGCCTGTCGCCATCGGAAGTTACGGGTTGATTAATCAGGATAAAGATTTGATTAAAGACGCGATTTTCGTTGCCATGGCTTCGGGGATAAACCTGGGTATGACAGAAATACTGAAACGAAGTATTCAACGGGAACGACCCGGATATACCTATCCGAATGATATCACCATGTATAAACTCAAAACCGATTACGCGATGCCCTCCGGTCATACTTCCGGCTGTTTTGCCACCGCCACCGCCCTGAGTCTGAAATATCCCGAATGGTATGTGGTGGTTCCGGCTTATGTTTGGGCGACATCCGTCGGTCTTTCGCGCATGCATCTTGGTATGCATTATCCTACGGATGTATTGGCCGGTGCAGCGCTGGGTGCCGGAAGTGCTTTTCTGAGCTACAAACTCAATGAATGGATTTGGAATAATTACGACATCAAAGGTTTTAAAATTATTCGGAAATAATAGATCGACTATATGCCCTTACAGGGCAGGCATTAACGTAATTTAACCCGCCAAATAAAAATAATGTTGTAAAACATACATTTACCAATTTAAATTTCAGGTAGATTTCATACATTGCCGCTCCTAAAAACAGACTTAAATATTAATCTTCTTAATTTTAGTATGTATGAAAGTATATCAATCAAATGCTATTAAGAACATCTCAATCCTGGGAAGTTCCGGCACTGGGAAAACCACTCTTGTAGAAGCGATGCTTTACGAGAGTGGTGTTATAAAACGCAGGGGTTCTGTAGACGCACAGAACACAGTTTCCGATTATTTTCCTGTTGAAAAGGACTACGGTTATTCCGTTTTTTCTACGATTGCTCAAACGGAATGGCTTGAAAAAAAATTAAACTTCATCGATTGCCCGGGTTCGGATGACTTTATCGGTGGAGTAGTTACCTCCCTCAACGTGACCGACACCGCGCTGATATTGCTCAATGCTCAGTACGGAGTTGAAGTCGGCACCAACAACCACTTCCGTTATACGGATAAATTTCACAAACCGGTTATTTTTGTTGTAAATCAGTTGGATCAGGAGAAAGCTGATTTCGACCGTACCCTGGAACAATTGAAGGAAAACTACGGCAATAAAGTAGTTCCAATTCAATATCCGGTGAATGTAGGACCACAGTTCAACGCCCTTGTTGATGTCCTGAAGATGAAATTATACAAATGGAAACCCGAAGGGGGTGTTCCTGAAATTTTAGATATTCCTGCCGAAGAAATGGATAAAGCGCAGGAATTACACAATGCCCTGGTAGAAGCTGCCGCTGAACATGATGAAGCGTTGATGGAAAAGTTCTTCGATCAGGGATCATTGGATGAAGAAGAAATGCGTGTAGGTATCCGTGCCGGATTATTGCATCGCGACATGTTCCCGGTATTCTGCGTATGTGCCCAGAAAGATATGGCCATTCGCCGTTTGATGGAATTCCTCGGGAACGTGGTGCCCAATGTAAATGTAACTGTGAAACCGCAGACTAAAAGTGGTGAAGAGGTTACTGCTGATCCGGCTGCACCGACCAGTATATATATCTTTAAAACAAGCGTAGAACCACATATCGGTGAAGTTTCCTATTTCAAGGTAATGAGTGGTACACTGAAAGCTGGTGATGATTTGTTAAATATAAGCCGTGGTTCTAAAGAACGGTTGAGTCAGCTGTTCGCAGTTGCCGGACAGATTCGTACGAATGTCGATATGCTGGTTGCCGGTGATATTGGCGCTACGGTGAAACTGAAAGATACCCGTACCGGTAATACCCTGAATGCCAAAGGCTGCGAATACGAATTTAAAGACATTGATTTTCCTGCTCCCAAGTATCGCCGTGCCATCAGGGCTGTGTCTGAATCGGATGAAGAAAAACTGAGTGAAATCCTGACCCGTATGCGTGAAGAAGATCCGACCTGGATTGTAGAGCAATCGAAAGAGCTCAAGCAAACCATCGTGCACGGACAGGGAGAATTCCACCTGCGTACGCTGAAATGGCGAATCGAAAATAATGATAAATTGGCTATTGAGTTCAAAGAACCCAAAATACCATACAGGGAAACGATTACCAAAATGGCCCGCGCCGATTATCGCCACAAGAAGCAATCGGGTGGCGCCGGTCAGTTCGGTGAAGTACACATGATTATTGAACCGTATTTTGAAGGTGTAGCGCCACAGGAAATCTATCGTTTCGGTGGACAGGAATACAAAATATCGGTTCGCGACACCCAGGAAATTAAATTAGAGTGGGGTGGAAAAGTGGTCATTATCAATTCTATCGTGGGTGGCGCTATTGATACACGCTTCCTGCCGGCCATCCAAAAAGGAATTATGGACCGCATGGAGCAGGGACCGCTGACCGGTTCGTATGCCCGCGATGTACGTGTAATCGTGTACGATGGTAAGATGCACCCGGTGGATTCAAATGAAATTTCGTTCCGCCTGGCAGGTAGAAATGCTTTTGCCCAGGCCTTTAAAGAAGCGGGTCCGAAATTGTTGGAGCCGATATATGATGTGGTGGTTCATGTTCCTTCCGACAGGTTGGGCGATGTGATGAGCGACATGCAAGGTCGTCGTGGTGTAATCATGGGTATGGAAAGTGAGAAAGGATTTGAAAAACTTTCGGCCAAAGTACCTTTGAAAGAATTGAGTAGTTATTCTACTTCTTTGAGTTCATTATCCGGTGGTCGTGCTTCGTTCAGCATGAAATTTGCCAGCTATGAACTCGTTCCGATGGATATTCAGGATAAGTTGCTGAAAGAATACGAAGCATCGAAGAAAGAGGAAGAATAGACTTGTTATTTTGTGGTTCAGAATCAAAAGAAAACAGGTTGCCGTTGATGGTAACCTGTTTTGTTTTATGCTTTCTGCGCAATCAATATAAATTGCTCATAAGCTGATATTTTTCCTTCAATTCTTTCTCTTTCAAGGGTGTCGTAGATGTAGGCATTCTTCACCTCGAATCCGGCAGCTTTAAATTTTCCGGATAATGCTTTCAAATCGAAACCTTTGTGTGGAATTGGTTCGAAACGGTGAAAAGAACCATCTTCTTCAATCAAATCTCCGATAACAACATAAGCATTCTTTTTTGTGACAGATGCCAGATGTGACAGGGCTTTGTCCAAATCAGGTATGTGATGAAAAGCCATGCAGGAAAACACGAGGTCGATGTCCTGTTGCCGGTATTCGAAGATTTCGCCCTGCACTAATTCAACCGGTTCATCTCTCTTTAACTTTGATTTCAGCACTTCGAGCATGGCCGGAGAAGTGTCCTCGAAAACCACAGCCTTAAGCGATGGAAGCAGTTTAAGCCCGACAAGTCCGGTGCCTGCGCCAATCTCCATCGCTTTCCAGTCAGGTTTGAGTTCCAGATTAAGTAGCAGTTCTTCAACAAACTTATCCGTCATTTTTATTTTTGAAGGCTGATCCCAGTCGGCCGCCCGGTGTGCAAAGTGGTCTGTCATAATATTATTTTATTTTCGAAGCAAAGATAATTATACATCTCTTAAAACGCAAAATAGCGAATAAGTAATAGCGATAATCCATTTAAACTTTTATTGTTTTCTAAGCCGCGCAGCGGCAAGATGATTCATAACCGTATGCAAGGCGTCAGCCGCAGCTTACGGCATTAGATACAATCCTGAATCTAAAGCCCTGTAAGGGCGAGATGATAATATGCTTACAATTAATAATCGAGCCCCTGCGGGGCTACATAGCTTTTCTATATCCTTTATTCCGTAGGTTACGCTTCGCTAAACCTACGGTTATGAATCATCTCGCCGCTGCGCGGCTTAGCAGAAAAATGCAACTTTGAACAAAAATTAACTCCTGTATCACTTTCCGCTTTCCGCTATTAGTTATTCGCTATTAGTTATTCGCTATTCACTGCTTTGTGACAAATGTGATATATGTTTTTCTGCGGAAATTCATTACATTTGCGTTTAAATTTTCAAACTCCTGTTTTATGAATCGTTTTTTAATCATTTCTATTATGGCTGCAACCCTTCTTGCATCATCGTGTGACTCTTCCAAAAAATCAGATATCATCGGTAAACAGCAACCAAAGATTGAAAATGGCATCCTGACTCCTGAGGTTTTGTGGGCTTTTGGTCGTATCGGAGGTGTGAATCTTTCTCCCGATAAATCAAAATTGCTTTATACTGTTACTTATTATAATGTTGAGGAAAATAAAGGCAATACCGAGATATTTGTCATGCATGTTGATGGGTCGGACAAAAAACAACTGACACAAACCGCTTCCCGCGAAACTGCTGCCAAATGGATGAACGATGGCAAGCACATCGCTTATCTTTCCAATGAGAGTGGCAGTTCGCAGCTATGGATCATGCGTGAAGATGGCAAAAAGCGCAGGCAGATTACCGATAGGGAAGGAGGGATCAGTGATTTCATGTTTGCTCCCGATGAAAAGAACATTCTTTTTGTTGCTGATGTGAAAACGAAAACTACTGTGGTCGATATGCATCCTGATTTGCCTCAGGCGACGGGTATCATTGCCAATGATTTGATGTACAAGCATTGGGATGAATGGGTAAGCTCAGCTCCTCATCCTTTTGTGGCCGATTTCGACGGAGAGAAAATCTCCGGTGAGAAAGATTTGCTCGAAGGAGAACCTTATGAGAGTCCGGTTAAACCCATGGGCGGTATCGAACAATTAGCCTGGAGTCCCGATGGGAAAACAATTGCTTATACTTCCCGTAAGAAAACAGGTAAGGCGTACTCGGTTTCAACCAATTCCGATATTTATTTTTATGATGTTGACAAAGGAACAACCATCAATGTAACTGAAGGGATGTTGGGTTATGATATGAACCCGGTGTTTTCTCCCGATGGAAAGTGGCTGGCCTGGGAAAGTCAGGAGCGCGATGGATACGAAGCAGATAAACACCGCTTGTTCCTGATGAATATCGCCACCGGCGAAAAGAAAGATTTGTCGGTGAGCTTAGATCAAAACGTGGAGTCGCTGGCCTGGTCCGAGAACAGTAAGTCGATTTATTTCGTAAGCGTATGGCATGCTGTCTCTCAAATTTACCGTGCCGATGTCGAGAGCGGAGAAATCAAACAACTGACATCGGGAATGCACGATTATAAATCCGTATATCCTGCTAATGATGTGCTGATAGGAATCAAATGCTCCATGAGTAAACCGCATGAAATTTATGCAGTCAACAAAGAAACCGGTTCAGAACAGGAACTTTCATTCGAAAACAAAGAAATACTGGATAAGCTGGAGATGGGCAGGGTAGAACAACGCTGGGTAACTACAACCGATAACAAACAAATGCATGTTTGGGTGGTATATCCGCCTCAATTTGATCCTGCGAAGAAATATCCGGCTATATTGTATTGTCAGGGCGGACCGCAATCGCCGGTGAGTCAGTTTTGGTCGTACCGCTGGAATTTGCAGACCATGGCAGCAAACGGGTATATCATCGTGGCTCCGAACCGGCGAGGGTTGCCGGGTTTTGGTCAGGAATGGCTGGAACAGATCAGTGGCGATTATGGCGGACAAAACATGCAGGATTATCTTTCAGCCATAGACTCTGTGGCAAAAGAACCCTATGTGGATGAAGCCCGCTTAGGTTGTGTGGGAGCCAGTTACGGTGGTTTTTCCGTCTTCTGGTTGGCCGGCCATCATGAAAAGCGTTTCAAAGCATTCATCTCCCATGCGGGTATATTCAATATGGAACAGCAATACCTTGAAACCGAAGAGATGTGGTTTGCCAACTGGGATATGGGCGGTCCGTACTGGGACAAAGAAAATGCGGTGGCGCAGCGTACTTATGCCAATTCTCCGCATTTGTTTGTCGATAAATGGGATACCCCGATTTTAGTTACACACGGAGAAAAAGATTATCGCATCCTGGCATCGCAGGGCATGGCAGCTTTCAATGCCGCGGTACTGAGAGGCGTACCTGCGCAGTTGCTCGTGTATCCCGACGAAAACCACTGGATCATGAAGCCGCAAAATGGTATTTTGTGGCAAAGAACCTTTGCCGCCTGGCTCGATAAGTGGCTGAAATAATCCGCTTAATATTCTTTTTTCTAATCAATTGCAACATTTTACACCGTTTAATCATCTTTAGGGTAAATGTCTGATAACCGCTTCGAAGAGGAACTACAGATCATAGCAGCAGCGAAGAAGGGAGACGCGAGGGCTCAGCGTAAAATTTACGAGACCTATGCATCGTCCATGATGAGCGTCTGCTGGCGATATGCAGGTGACTCGGAGACGGCTAAAGACTTGTTGCAGGATGGTTTTGTGAAGTTGTTTACCAAACTCGACATGTATGCAGGAACGGGTGCTTTTGCCGGATGGGTGCGGAGGGTTTTTGTAACGACCTGTTTAGAATATCTCCGACAGAAGACCGCGTTGAGACTGAGTAATCCGATTGACGATTCGGAATACAACCTGCCTGAAAGTGATGTCAGCGTGATTGATAAAATATCGGCTGATGAACTGATGGCGCTGATCGCGGAGTTACCGGATGTTTCCCGCATGGTTTTTAACATGTTCGCACTGGAAGGCTATACACATGCTGAAATTGCAGAAATACTGGATATTACGGAGGTTAATTCAAGAACCTTGTTTTTGAGGGCCAGAAAAACGCTGCAACATGCAATACAATTATTGAGTCAAAATGGAAGAAGTAAAACATAATCAGGATCCCGACTTATTCTCTGAAAAAATCAGACAGAAACTGGAAAATCATGCGATGCCGGTAGATGCTGATGTTTGGAAGGGAATTGAGAAACGTATGGCTGCACCGAAACGCATTGTTCCGGCGTGGTTGTATGTGTCTGTGGCGGTAGCGGCCGGACTGGCCCTGCTGTTCTCAGTGGGCAATTTTATTTACCTGCGGGATGATTTGATTCCTGTATCGGAGGAAATCGCGCAACACAGGAAAGAAACACAGCAGTTTGTCGTAACTCCGGAGCAACCGGTTCAGAAAAGGTCTGTTGACGAGCAACCCGACGTAGTGACTCCGAAACAAAGTACGGCGCGTGTTCAGCAATCAGTTGCTAAAAGTGCGCCGGTGTCAGAACCGGTTCAAATCGCTGTTGCCGATAAACAACAACCAGTTTCGACAGAAGAAGTGCCGGATAATAGCACGGTTGCTTCAGTAACTCCACAAGAAGCAATTGTTGAGAGAAAAGCAGAAGTAACGGAAGTTGTACCAGACCCGGCAGCCGGTACTGAAACAGGGCAAAGGAAGCCTGTCAGAACCCTTACCCTGCCTGAAGAAAAGCATGCCGACTGGACAACATCAGCAATGAAGAAGAAAAAGAAATCAGTTTCACTGGCACTGGAACTCGGTTCTGGCGTTGCCAGCTCATCCGTGTCAGTACCGGGCAGATCCCGAGCCTATCGTTCCGAAAGTCTGGTGAGTTTGCCTACCGGTGCAGCTAATGTGCTTACCCCTAATCATTTTAGGAATAAAGACTATTTGCCTCCGTTTACGGCCGGCTTGAGTGCACAGATACCGCTGAGTGAGGATGTCGCGGTTAAATCGGGGATGATGTATACAAATCTGATGACCCGTTTGTCGGGCAGCAACGCGGGGGATTACCGGGCCGAAGTGAACCTGCATTATTTAGGCATTCCGACAGATTTGGTTTGGTCGTTTTTCAAACAGAGTAAGTGGGAACTGTATGTGTCCGGTGGCGGAATGTTAGAAAAAGGTATCCGGACTGAATTTAAACAATATCAGAATTGGGATGATGTGGAGATGAATACCTCGGCTAATACCGATGTGGATGGGGTTCAGTGGTCGTTGAACGGGACATTGGGCATCGGGTATATGTTGCAAAAAAATATCGCGTTGTTTTTCGACCCGAAAGTATCGTATTATTTTGAGAATGATCAACCTTATAGTATCCGGAAAGAGTTACCTGTGCTGGTTAGTTTGAATACAGGTTTAAGGATGTCATTTTAATCATGGGAGAACCCGGGAGAATTAAATATAAACAGATGAAAAGGCTGCATTTTTATGTCATAATGTTGTTGGCTGTGCTGACTTCCTGCGAGGAACGGCTTTCCCAGACAGTTACTTTCTGGGTGAATGAGCCGGTTTTTATGGATGTTGCTGAATTCAGAAATTCTGTGAAAGTCAGTCAGGTTGGCCACGAAATTACCGGTTATGGCAAAATCAGTTTCTACAATGGTTATCTGTATATGTCGGAGCCGGGAAAAGGGATTCACATCATCAATAACCAGGACCCCTCAAAACCTGTGATAGTTGGCTATATCGAACTGATGGGAAATGCCGATTTATCAATACGGGATCATGTGCTCTATGCCGATTCCTATATTGATTTGGTTTGGTTCGATGTAAGCAATCCGGCCAAACCTGTGTTTAGTGGTCGCTTGGAAAATGTTTTTCCGGAGGCTGTTCCCTTGGTGGATAATGAGTTCGGCATCGATTACGAAATGACTTATACCTACAGAGATAAGGATAAAGTTGTGGTTGGCTGGAATAAAGTACAAAGGACAGAAGATGTGGGTGATTCTGATAAGGGATGGTTCTGGAGGTGGTTGAAGGGAGACGTGTATGCAACACCTGAAACAAATATTGATGTAAACACGGGAGGAAACAGCATCAATGGTTCGATGTCGAGATTTGCATTGTATCTGGATAATTTATATGTGGTTATCAACAACCAAATGCAGGTTTTTAAATTATCAGGATTGTTGCCGGAACGGGTGGTCGAGAATTTGCCTGTCGGATTCAATGTGGAGACCATTTTCAGTTACGGCAATCATTTATTTTTAGGCACCCCAACGGGTATGCTAATCTATTCGGTGGAAGATCCGGTTTCACCGGTTTGGAAATCAACGATTACGCATGCCTATGGTTGTGACCCGGTGGTGGTGGCCGACGATATTGCCTATGTTACAGTTCGTTCGGGGAATTTGTGTGGACAAAATACGAATGAACTCATAGTGATAGATGTGAGTGATAAAGTAGAGCCGAAAATGATAAAATCGTATAATATGACCAGTCCCAAAGGACTCGGGATCGACAAAAAGACCTTGTTTGTCTGTGATAATGGCTTGAAAGTATATGATGTGACCGATGTAACGAAAATTGACGAGCATCTGATAAAGCATTTCAGCAATGGATTTGATGGTTATGATGTTATCCCATATAATAATGTCCTGATGATGATAGCGGATGATGGGATTCATCAGTATGATTATTCGGATTTGACAGATATCAAAGAAATTGTAGGTGGTTATATCTCTGTAAATCAATAGATATGCGTTTTATTACGTTACAATTAATCCAACCTCACCATCAAAACCTTATTTCTAACCTTATTTTCTTACAAAAAACAACCTTAGTAGCCGATATTCAAGCCCATCAGCCCTAACCTTATTACCTTATTTTGATTTCACATCAATTGTTTGTTGATAGAATTTAACAAACACATCTCGTTCATCCTGATAGCTATGTTGTTGGTGATGTGTTTTTTGATTTAGAATATATTTACAAACCTTGTCAACATCACCTTTTGAAACAGAAAATGCCGCACATGAATCTTGCCACAGAAACATACCTACACATTGTTTATTGTCGTTAATGAAACGTTCAGAACTATCGGCAATGATTGTTGCCAAACTTTCTTCGTCCAAATCAGGTGAACGCGAAACAAGCAAATGAATATGCTCCGGATTAGCATAAATTGCGTATAATTTGCAGTGATTATTATTCACAATGCCGGTAATATACTTTTCAATCCTCAACCTGAATTTTTCTAGAATGACTGGTTGCCGGTTTAGAGTAGTAAATACAAAATGGGTATACAGATTGTTGTATTCAATTTTCATAGTTATAATTTTTATTCGTTGCAAAATTAATATAAAAATCTAAATAAGGTAATAAGGTTAGGGCTGATGGGCTTGAATATCGGCTACTAAGGTTGTTTTTTGTAAGAAAATAAGGTTAGAAATAAGGTTTTGAACATACTATAGTCAGATTATAGTGAGGTGTTTTATTTTAACTCACTATTTACAAAAACAATAAAAACAATTGATGCATTAGAACCCAAATCATTCTCTCAGTTTTTTTTTGTACTTTTGCGCCCAAATACTCAATCAAAAAATATGAAGCGCATTCAGATCATCAATGGCCCGAACCTCAACCTGTTGGGCAAAAGAGAGCCTTCTGTTTATGGCAATCAGACTTTCGAATCCTATTTGGAAGAGTTGAAAGTAAAATTCCCGGAACTAACTTTAACATATTTTCAGTCGAATGTAGAAGGTGAGTTGGTAAATAAACTCCAGGAAGTTGGGTTTGATGTGGATGGCATCATCCTCAACGCGGGCGCCTATACACATACCTCTATTGCCATTGCCGATGCCATCCGTTCGATTACCAGTCCGGTTATCGAAGTTCATATTTCCAATGTGTATCAACGGGAGTCTTTCCGGCATCATTCCTATCTTTCGGGAGTATGTAAGGGGTGTATAGTTGGTTTCGGACTCGATTCCTACCGTTTGGCTATTGAATCATTTATATAATTTTATTTTTTTATGTCGAAAGCAACAAAAATTGTAGCCACCATCAGCGACAAGCGCTGTGATGTGGATTTTATACGTGAACTGTATATCGAGGGAATGAATGTCGTGCGCATGAATTCGGCACACCTTAATCGCGAGGGTTTCCTGAAAATCATCCACAATGTACGTGCCGTGAGCAATCACATCGCTATTTTGATGGATACCAAAGGACCGGAAGTCCGCACAACCATCGCCGAAAACGACAACATCGAAATTACAGCCGGTGATATCATCAAAGTAAAAGGCGACCCCGATAAGGTATCCGGAAAAGGAGAGATTTATGTCAACTATCCACATTTTGTGCGGGATCTGAAGGTGGGAGATGATATCCTCATCGATGACGGAGAAATAGATTTAAAAGTAGAAGCGAAGGCAGATGGCTTTTTGCAGTGTAAAGCGATGAACGATGGTTCGCTGGGAAGCCGGAAAAGTGTCAATGTTCCGGGAGTTCGCATCAATTTACCATCGTTGACAGCCCGGGATAAAGAAAATATCTTATTTGCCATCGAGTTGGATATTGATTTTATTGCCCATTCATTTGTACGCAACAAGCAGGATTTGATGGATATCCAGCAAATCCTGGATGAACATAAGAGCCCGATTAAAATTATTTCGAAAATCGAAAACCAGGAGGGTGTAGATAATATTGATGAAATTCTGGAGCATACCTATGGGGTGATGATAGCCCGGGGAGATCTGGGTATTGAAGTTGCACAGGAAAAGATACCGGGAATCCAGCGCAAACTGATTCGTAAATGTGTGCAGGCCCGTAAACCGGTAATCGTTGCCACACAGATGCTTCATTCAATGATCAAGAATCCAAGGCCAACGCGTGCCGAAGTGACCGATATTGCCAATGCCATTTATTATCGTACCGATGCCCTCATGCTCAGTGGGGAAACGGCTTACGGTAAATATCCGGTTGAAGCAGTAAGGACCATGGCTACCATCGCCAAGGAGGCAGAGAAAACGAAAATGGCTGAAAATGATATTCCTATTAAAATTAGTACACACGACCTGACTTCCTTCCTGAGTAATGCAGCCGTCGAAACAAGTACCAAGCTGGGAACCAAAGCCATCATCACGGACACATACAGTGGTCGTACCGCCCGTTTCTTAGCTGCTTACCGCGGCACGGTTCCGGTGTTGGCAATCTGTTATCACGATCGATCTACCCGCGAACTGGCTTTGTCGTACGGTGTTGTGCCTATTTATCAGGAAGGTAAAGGGAATACACAACAGTATTTCATTGAAGCTTTACAGCATCTGTTAGAATGGGGCTGGATTGAAAGCGATAGTTTGGTATGTTACCTCAGCGGTAGTTTCGGAGAAGGCTTCGGGACTACTTTCTTAGAAGTCAATAATGTAAATAAGATCCTGGAATCGAGGGATAAGTATTTGCTGCCGAACTTCGAATAATGATTAATTTAAACCATATAAGTCATATAAGGAACATATAAGATTTGTTTTTATTAATATTCTAAATGCGAGTTAATTAACTCCTGATTCGCATTAATTGTAAATAATTACATTAATCTTATATGTACCTTATATGACTTATATGGTTTATTTTTATTCTACATTCTTAACGGATTTTAGCCTTTAAGGTTTAAACTTTTCGCGTGCGGATTTGTCTATCTATCCGTATGCACTTTTTTTATTATTATCATGAATAGAATATTATTTTCCATTTTACTCGCTTTTTTTGTAGTTCCGGTATTTGCGTTGCAAACGATACGTGGCCGTATTGTGGATGGCAAAACAAGTCAACCGCTTGACTTTGTAAATGTTGCTCTACTGAGGGATGCAGATGCTACACCAACAACCGGAGTTATTTCCGACGAAAAAGGTCATTTTGAACTACCACGGGTACCGAACGGGAAATATACCTTGCGCATCAGTTTTGTGGGTTATAACACCATCGAACTACCTTTGAAAGTGAGTGATAAAGAACTGGATATGGGCATGATTAAGTTGGAAGAAGACAGTAAAAGGCTTTCAGAAGTAGAGGTAGTGGGTCAGGGAACCCAGATGCGTTTTGAGATTGATAAGAAGGTTTTCTCCGTAGACCAGAATATAGCTTCTGCCGGAGGTTCAGCAACGGAAGTGTTGCAGAATATTCCTTCGGTCGATGTGGATAACGAAGGAAATGTGTCATTACGCAATAATTCCAATGTCGAAGTCTGGATTAACGGAAAACCCTCCGGTTTGACAGTTGAGAACAGGGCGCAGATTTTACAGCAAATGCCGGCCGAGAGTATCGAGTCGATAGAAATCATGACTAATCCATCCGCGAAATTTAATCCTGAAGGTACTTCCGGAATTATCAATCTGGTAATGAAGAAAAACCGCAAAGGTGGATATTACGGAAGCGCATCGCTCGGAACAATGTGGTCGCAGGGTGCTAATCCGGGTGTTAGTGCCGGTGTCAATTATAACTACAGCAGTGGCAGATACGATGCCTATATCAACATGGGCTACCGCGCGATGAACTTTGCCGGTGGAGGTTGGTCGGATCGTTATTCGCTGAATAATAACAGGGATACCTTAAGTCTGCTTCATCAGGATAATAGTCGCATGTTCGGTTACAGCGGATTGTTTACCCGGGCAGGAATTGATTACCGTCTCAATGATAAACATTCGGTGGGAATATCCGGATTCGGCATGTTGGGTACCGGTGGTGGCTGGAATGATATTAATTACAGACTGACAGATTATCAGCAAAACACAGTGCTCCGGGATTACAACCGGTATAACCTCAGTGATGGGGGCCGTCCGGGTATGAATATCAACCTCGATTACAAATGGGAGATTGATTCCAAAGGTTCCAATCTGATGTCGACGCTTTCTTATTCCACGCACAAAAGATATAGTGATGAAACGTACCAGCAACGAGAGAATGCCGGTGCTGATACCACATCATTCCTGATGCAACAAAATCAGGGACAAAACAAGGAATGGGAACTGAAAATTGATTATACGCAGAAGTTTTCGGAAAGCGATCGATTAGAAGCTGGGTTGTATACCTCATTAGAAGATCGTTATGGTCCTAATTCGGCAATTGACTTGTTGACAAATCAACCTCTTGATGCTTATTACAATGAATTTGAACACCAAGAGCAGGTACATGCTGCTTATGTTACCTACGGAAACCGATTCAATAACCTGAGTTTGCAAGGAGGGTTGCGAGGGGAGTATTACTGGAGACATCCTTTCAATACAACCATTATTGATGGTGTTTTGACTAAAAGTGATTATGGCGACAAAGGAGAACTTCAGTTGTTCCCAAGCTTCTTTGCATCCTATTCACTTCCAAAAAATAATGAAATCCAGTTTAATGCCAGTCGCCGGGTAAGTCGCCCGCGGGGCAGTCAGCTTAATCCTTTCCGCGATTATTCCGACTCTACCAACATTTCTTATGGAAATCTGGAGTTATCACCCGAGTATTCAGCAGCAATGGAATTTAATTATCTGAAAACCTGGGATAATCACTCTTTGTCTTCTACGATATATCATCGTTTTACCGATGATGTAATTCAACGCGTGAGTTTCATGAACAACGACGGTGTACTGGAAAGTACTTATATGAATGTGACCAAGTCGGCCAATACCGGATTTGAGTTGGTGGTAAAAAACAACCTGTTCAAGATTCTGAACCTGACTTCTTCTGTTAATTTGTATCACAGCAGGTTATATGCGTCAACTTACACCAGTCCCTATAATCAGGCTGTTGTAAAAACAATACCCGAACAGGAAAACTTCAGCTGGAGTAGTAGAATCATCGGGAATGTTATTTTAGGAAAAAATACTTTCGGACAAATTACCGGAGAGTATTCGGCACCGCGTTTGATTGCCCAGGGAAAAGAAACAGCCAGTTACTCGGTTGATCTGGGTTTACGTCAATCTTTGTTCGATCGCAAACTGAGTTTAAATTTCATGGTACGCGACCTCTTCAATACCCGCCGCAGAAGTTCAGTAACCTGGGGTGATGGTTTCTACCAGCGCTCCGAGAGCTATTTTTCCGGCCGGATGATTGGTCTGACAGCCACGTATAATTTCGGAAATATGAAGCCGAAGAAAACCACGCAGCAACGGGATAATAACGGTGGTGGAGAAATGGGATTCGGGGAGGAATGATTCTTAAACCTCATTAGGAGGACATGAGGAAACATTAGTTCTTTAAAATCAGTTCCACACCCGGAAGTCGAATTCGTAATATAAAGAGGGTGGCGAATATAAGCAAACAATCCGCAATTGCTTATTCTCCTGAAATCTATCAAGTGATAGATTCGGTGACAGATGAAATAAACAGCTGTGTAAGTTCAGGCAACCTGACCACAATTAAAGGCAGGCAATTGAAATTTGATAAGCACAATCAGAGTCAGGGTATATTCTTCATCTCAGATACAAATCCTAAATTGGAATTACGGGCTTCAGTGTATTCCGGCATCAAACCTTCGGAGGTGCATTTTGTAGTTCCGGTGTTGTCAAAGGGGACTTACAAGCTTGTTTTTAAAAGTAATTCCCCGGTTTCAGGGAAGAAAGTCACGGCATTACTCGAGGATCATATAACAGTTTATTAGTTTCTGCAGGACATAAATGTAAATCAGCCTATAGGGTAAATTCAATTTAGCCTATAGGCTGATTTTATTTTACCCTATAGGTAGAATTGTCGTTAGCCTATAGGCTGAATTGAATTTACCCTATAGGGAGAATTGTTTTTATGATTGGCATGTGAGAGGTTTATGTAGTATAGGACAGATGGATATGTCAGAGTCATTCCGCTTCATTATGAAGTTTGTGTAAAATTAATCCGAAATGCAGCTCCAGAATTTTATTAATAATTTGCAGACACTTAGACTCGCTATATGACATAAACACTTCGGTAAAAGTTAAACTACGTTAAATAATAGGCGCTAAAACATTGCTAAACCGATTTAGTTATATATTTGTCCCACGAAATAGTGAAAAATGGCAAAAGAAAAGCGGGTATTACTTAAAGATGTTGCTGATGCAGTGGGAGTTTCGACCACTTTGGTCTCCATTGTACTGAATGGCAAAGCAAAACAATACCGCATTGCTGACGAGATGGTCGAAAAGGTAATCAAGGCAGCAATGGAGATGAATTATTCTCCAAATTTAATCGCGAGAAACCTCAGAGGAGGTAAAACGCAGTTAATCGGGCTGATTGTAACGGATATCTCGAACCCTTTTTATTCAGCGATTGCCAGAATTGTGGAAAACAGAGCAAACGAGTTGGGCTATACGGTGGTATTTAGTAGCTCGGATGAAGATCTGGATAATACGAAAAGGTTGATTGATGTGTTGATGAACAAAGGTGTTGATGGCTTAATCGTTGTTCCATGTGACGGGTCAGAAGATTTAATCAAGTCAATTCATGAGAACAATACACCCTTGGTATTGATTGACCGGAATTTCCCGGAGACAGACATCAGTTTTTCCTGTTTGAATAATTTCCGGGCGACTGAGTTGACTACCCGGCATTTGATTGAGCAGGGATATGAAAATATCGCTTTGGTTGGATATAAAACTGGCATGAACCACATCCTGGATCGTATCCGGGGTTATGAAGAAACCATGCAGGCGGCAGGATTAGGCAAATACATTCAGGTGAAGAAAGTGAATTTGATGAATACGAAAGTGGAGATGAATAATGTACTGGATGTACTGGTAAATAGAAGGAAGGTGGAGGCCGTTATTTTTCTGACAAATATGCTGGCGGTGACGGGATTGTATTGTTTGAAAGATATGCAGGTTCGTATTCCGGAAGATATTGCGATGGTTGGGTTTAACCGGAATGATGTGTTTAATCTATATCCATCGACAATTACCCACATCAGGCAGCCGTTGGAATTGATCGCAACACAGGCAGTGAATATCCTGGTAGATAAAATCAATCACAGCGAACTGGAGATTAAATCGATGTCTTTTTCAGAACCACAGTTAATCGTGGGGGCATCGACACCTAAAAAGGAGTAGATTTGAAGTAAAAAGATTTTTTTTAAGTATTTAGCTAAAACGATAAAGCAAAAATAAGATATATAACAGTATGATAAAGAATAAGCTTGAAGGAATTGTACCGCCACTGGTAACACCGTTACTGAATGATAACACTTTAGATGTTGATGGACTCGAACGATTGATAGAGCATGTAATTGCCGGTGGGGTACATGGGATTTTTATATTGGGTACAACCGGGGAGGCTCAAAGTATTGGTTTTGACCTGCGGGTTGAAATGATCCGGCAGACAAGTCGTTTGTTGAAAAGGAGATTGCCTTTACTTGTTGGGGTTTCTGATACCTCATTATCAGATAGTTTACGTTTGAGTCAGAAAGCATACGAATTTGATGCTGACGCTGTTGTTTCTGCACCACCTTATTATTTTGCGCCGGGTCAACCTGAATTAGCCGAGTATTATGAAAAGCTTATTCCTCAGTTGGAGTTACCCCTGTTTTTATATAATATGCCTGCTCACACCAAGGTTTCTTTTAGTGTTGAAACAATTAAAAGATTAGCTCAGAATCCGAAAGTAATCGGATTTAAAGATAGTTCAGCCAATGGATCCTATTTTCAGTCGGTAATGTACGCCATGCGTGACCGCAGCGACTTCTCGATTTTTGTCGGTCCGGAAGAAATGACGGCAGAAGCAGTTATGATGGGTGCCAGTGGAGGCGTAAACGGAGGAGCTAATTTATTTCCGAAACTTTATGTTGATTTGTACCATGCCGCCAAAGCAATGGATCAGGATAAAGTAAGACAATTGCAACAGAAAGTGATGCAGGTTTGTGCAACAATCTATAGCAATGGGAAATACGGGTCAAGTTATTTAAAAGGGCTGAAATCGGCTTTATCGGTTGTAGGTATCTGTAGTGATGTGTTGGCAAGTCCGTATCGTGAGTTTGATGGGGAACATAAAGAAATAATCAAAAGAGCTATTGAAGAATTAGGATCGGAAGTAAATACATATAGTGTTGCATTGGAGAAAGCGGATAAATAAGTAAAATCCTGAAATCAACAATTTAAATTCTTAAAATCAAGATGCATGAAAACCAATAATTATCCTAAAATAGGCATTCGCCCGATTATAGATGGTCGTCGTGGCGGCATCAGAGAATCATTGGAAGATACAACCATGAATCTGGCAAAATCGGTCGCAAAACTGTATGAATCGGAGTTGCGATATCCGGATGGAAGTCCCGTGCAATGTGTTATAGCAGACACATGTATAGGTGGTGTGAAAGAAGCAGCCGATTGTGCTGTCAAATTCGAAAGAGAAAATGTTGGAGTGAGTTTATCTGTTACTCCATGCTGGTGTTACGGTTCTGAAACAATTGATATGAATCCGCTAATTCCCAAAGCAATCTGGGGCTTTAACGGAACTGAACGACCAGGAGCAGTTTATCTGGCAGCTGCGTTGGCAGCGCACAATCAGAAGGGGCTACCTGCATTTGGGATATATGGACATGATGTGCAGGAAGTAGGAACAACGGAAATACCAGCTGATGTAAAAGAAAAACTGCTGCAATTTGCAAAAGCCGGTCTTGCTGTAGCCATCATGCGTGGCAAATCCTATCTGGCAATTGGGTCCGTTTCAATGGGTATAGCAGGCTCAATCATCAATCCGGAGTTTTTGCAGGAATATCTTGGAATTCGTGCGGAATTTGTGGATACAGTCGAAATGTTGCGACGTATCGAAAAAGAAATTTACGATAAAGAAGAGTTTGAAAAAGCCATGCAGTGGACCAAAGCAAAATGCATGACGAACGAAGGCGATGATTATAATCCGACTCAACTGAAACGTACCCGTGAACAAAAAGAAAAAGACTGGGAGTTTGTTGTGAAAATGACACTCATCATGCGGGATTTAATGATAGGGAATCCGAAGTTAGCGGCAATGGGTTATAAAGAAGAGGCTATGGGGCACAATGCGATAGCCGGTGGATTCCAGGGGCAGCGTCAGTGGACTGATTTCCTGCCCAATGGGGATTTCTCAGAAGCGATATTAAATTCTTCTTTCGACTGGAATGGTATTCGTACACCGTTTACTTTTGCTACCGAAGACGACCACCTGAATGGTATCAGCATGTTGTTTGGTAACTTGCTGACAAATACGGCTCAGATTTTCGCGGATGTGCGTACGTACTGGAGTCCGGAAGCCATTGAGCGGGTAACAGGCTGGAAACCTACCGGTATGCTGGAAAATGGTGCAATACATTTAATCAATTCAGGTGCCTGTACCCTGGACGGAACCGGACAGCAAACCGATAGTGAAGGTAATCCGGTGATGAAACCTTTCTGGCAAATCACAGATCTGGAAGTTGAGAAAATGTTGGACGCAACGACCTGGTATCCTGCATCTCTTGAATATTTCAGAGGAGGAGGTTATTCTTCTCAGTTCTTGACCCGTCCGGGTATGCCTTTGACCATGTGCAGGTTAAACCTCGTTAAAGGACTTGGACCTGTATTGCAAATAGCTGAAGGCTGGAGCGCTTGTTTCCCTGATGAGGTATTCGATGTCATCAATAAACGAACGGATAAGACCTGGCCATCGACTTTCTTTGTACCCCGCCTGACAGGTGAGGGCAGATTTACCGATGTTTACAGTGTTATGAATAATTGGGGAGCTAATCACGGCGCCATCAGTTTTGGACATATAGGTTCGGAGTTAATTACCCTGGCCTCCATGCTTTCTATTCCTGTCTGCATGCACAATGTGGATAACGCTAAAATTTTCCGTCCTGCTGTATGGAGTGCATTTGGTTCGGATGCTGAAGGTTCGGATTACAGGGCTTGTGAAACGTATGGGGCGATGTATAAATAATGGTTAGTTGATAGTGGTCAGTGGTTTAAATCAATAAAAATGAACAAAACAATTATATATATATTGTTGACACCCATGCTTATGGCTTGTAATACGAAAAATGACGTTTCTAAATGGACAGATGGTCAGATTAATGAATGGTTCAATCAATCGGAATGGGTTCAATTAACGATGAAACCTGATTCAAGTATCAATAAACGATTGTTCGTGGAACAAAACATATTGAATCCAGCCAGTTGGCAGGCTGCATTGAAGTTTATGAAGGAAAGCGATTTCAATTCAATGAAGCTGGGACGATACGAATTGGCTGATGATGGGACTTATGCTAATATTGAAGAGTATTTGACAAAAGATACGGCACACTTTGAAGCACATAGAAAGTTTATAGATATTCAGTATTTGGCAAAGGGTAAAGAGTATATTTATGTTACTCCTATCGATAACAAAAGAAACAGAGAAGTTACTCCTTATGATGATACGAAAGACATCACCTTTTTTGATGAGGATAACTATTCAAAGCATTTGTTGTCATCTGAGAATTTTTTGGTTTTATTTCCTTCGGATGGACATAAACCTTGCATGAAAGTAGATAGTAATGAGGTGGTTAGGAAGATTGTGGTGAAGATACCTGTTTCAAAATAAATTATTCAGAATAATCATGAAGTGCAAATTATTAATAGTGATTTTTGTGTTACTTCCACTGATTGAGGCAGTTTCACAAGAAAAATCTCCTCCGGGAGTGGTCATTAATCATATTCCTAAATCAGCTGAGAAATACATTGGATCACCATCCATATGCATTTTACCTAATGGAGATTATATCGCTTCACATGATGAGTTTGGGCCTAAGTCTACTGAATATAAATCAGCAATTACGAATATCTTTAAATCAAAAGACAAAGGGAACACGTGGGAAAGAATTGCAAGAATAAATGGTCAGTTTTGGTCGAATCTCTTTGTCCACAATGAAGTATTGTACATCATGGGAACTAATAAACATCATGGAAATCTGGTGATTAGAAAATCATTGGATGGAGGAAAAACCTGGACTATTCCCTATGATAATAAAAATGGGTTATTACTTGAAGGAGAATACCACACCGCTCCGGTACCTGTCGTAATACATAAAGGTAGAATCTGGAGAGCAGTTGAATATGCAACAGCAAAAACGACTAAATGGGGTGAAAGGTACAGTGCTATGGTTGTATCAGCTCCGGTTAATGCTGATTTGCTTAATGCAAAGAGTTGGAGAGCTTCCAATAAGTTGTCATTTAATCCGGAATATCTCAACGGAGAATTTAGAGCATGGTTGGAAGGGAATGTTGTGGTAAGCAGAGATGGAAAATTGCTAAATATACTTAGAGTTCATACTCCGGATTTATATAAAGAATACTATGCGTCAATAGATTTAAGTAATAACGGAAAAAGAATAAAATTTGATAAAAATAATTTTTATCAAATGCCCGGAGCTTCAAAAAAGTTTACTATTCGATATGATAAAAGAACAGATAAATATTGGAGTATAGTAAATTTTGTTGATGATGAGAATAAAGGCGCTATAACACTTGACAGAATACGAAATGAAGCAGTACTGATATCTTCAAAAGATTTAAAAAAGTGGAATGTTGAGAAATCATTACTTTCTCACCCTGATTATATGAATCATGCATTTCAATACATTGATTGGGTATTTGATGGGGATAGTATTGTATTCGTGTCACGTACGGCTTTTGATGACGAAGAAGGTGTAGCACATAGAGCTCATGATGCGAATTATATGACATTTCATTCTATGGAAGAATATTATAGAACAATTTGATTATACCTTTCCATATATTATTATAAAAAATTAAAACTAATAAAATGAAAAGAAACAAAAGAACTATGTTACTGGTAATGTTTATTACTTTTTGTGTTGGAAATATTCATTTGTTAATATCTCAGAATCTCACAAGACAGGCACCTTCAAGAATAATTACAGGACAGGTAACTGATATAAACGGTGAAGGGCTAATTGGAGTCAGTATATTAGAATTAAGTACGCAAAATGGTACTATGACTGATAATACAGGCAGATACAAAATTACACTCTCAGAAAGTCAGCCTATACTTAAATTTAGTTATGTTGGATATACTGAAAAAGAGATTAAGTTAAAACCAAATGAGAATGTAATAAATGTTACTTTAGAAGAACAGACTGAATTGCTGGATGAGTTGGTTGTTGTTGGCTATGGGACAATGAAGAAAAGTGATTTAACAGGAGCTGTTGCTTCGATTGGTGGAACTGCGATAGAGGGTTCTCAGTCAACACAAGTATCACAAGCATTGCAAGGAGCCATACCGGGTGTTATGGTGACGCGAAGTAGTAGTGCTCCGGGAGCGGCTTCAACAATTCGAATTCGAGGTATTACCACAATAGGTGAAAATGATCCTCTTGTAATTGTTGATGGAGTTCCTATTCTGGGCATTAATGATGTTAATCCAAATGATATTGAAAGTGTATCAGTGCTTAAAGATGCTGCTTCTGCATCCATTTACGGAGCTAGAGCAGCGGCGGGAGTTATATTGATTACCACTAAAAGAGCAAAGGCAGGTGGTGTTACGCTTCAATATAATGCGGAATTTGGATTTGAGAAACCGACAGTTCTGTCGGAATACGCAGGGGCACAAAGATATATGGAAATGGTCAATGAATTAAGGTGGAATGACAACAACAATACACCAGGGGCTGAATACTTTCTTTATGAACCAGAGCTAATCGAGAACTATGTGACACTTCATCAAGAAAATCCGGATCGTTATCCACTGACCAATTGGACTGATCTTATTCTTAAAAAATATGCTCCAAAACAAAGTCATAATATAAGTATAACTGCAGGAAACAAAAGCCTTCAAAGTAAAATATCATTGGCATATGATAACGTTGATGGATTATATGCAGGAAAATCATATGAAAGGATTACCACTCGCGTAAATAATGATATAACTATTAATAAGTACTTGTCTTCTTCTGTAGATTTTTTTGTAAAAAGGTCGATGTATGATGATCCCAGTATAAATCCGATGAGCGAGATGCGACTTTTTCCGGAAATATACGCAGCTGTATGGTCAAATGGTTTGATTGCAGAAGGAAAAGGATCACAAAATCCTTATGCCCGGTTAATGTATGGTGGTTACGATGAAACCACATATAACCAGTTTGGGGGTAAAGCATCATTGACTTTCACGCCGATAGAAGGATTGGATTTTTCTTTCATTGTCTCTTCATTACTTAATAATAATAAAGAAAAACAAGTGAGGAATAAGATTCAATATACGTTTTATGATGATCCCAGTACATATATTGGCTATATAAGTAGTGCAACGAGTAATAGTCTTAAAGAATCCAGACCTGATAGCTATCGTTTAACAACACAGTTTTTAGCAAATTACAAAAAAACGATTGGACGTCATAGTCTGAATCTTATGTCAGGGTTTGAAGGTTATCAAGGTTACAGTGAGAGCATGTCTGCTTCAAGTAACCAAATGCAATTCTCAGCCTTTCCATATCTGAATCTGGCAAATACGAACTTTATTACTGTTTCTGGTGATGCATACGAGAATGCCTACAACTCCTACTTTGGTAGAGTTGTGTACAGTTACAATAATCGATATCTTTTACAGGGTAATGCAAGGTATGATGGTTCCTCCCGCTTTAATAGCGATTTTCGCTGGGGTTTTTTTCCGTCATTATCTGCCGGATGGGTTCTGTCAGAAGAGTCATTTATGAAAGACGTTCCATTGCTGTCATTTATGAAACTTAGAGTCTCCTGGGGGCAACTAGGTAATGAAAGGATAGGAAACTATCCTTATCAAACAAAAATTGAATTTGATAATGCTCTTTTTTATTCAGGAAATAATGTTATCTCATCACAAACAGCAAGGCAAAGAGCTTATGCAATAAGAGATATTTCCTGGGAAACGACTGAATCAGTGAATCTTGGACTTGATATGAGTTTTTTCGATAATAAATTACAATTATCTGGCGATATTTATGATAAGAATACCAAAAATATGTTGTTGGCATTGGAAATACCGGATTACATAGGATTTACAAATCCACAGCAAAATGCAGGTACTATGAATACAAAAGGCTGGGAAATGGAATTTAAGTGGCACGATCAAATAGGTAAATTCAAATATTCAATATCTGCTAATTTATCCGATTTTAGATCGGTAATGGGAGATTTAGGTGGTATTGAATTTCTTGGGAGTCAGGTGAAATTGAAAGGGAGTGAATTTAACGAATGGTATGGATATAAAACAGATGGAATCTTCCAAACACAGGAAGAGGTCGATAATTCACCAAAATTGAATGCCAATGTCAAACCGGGGGATATCAAACTTTTAGATATTAGTGGCCCGGATGGAATTCCAGATGGAATTATTTCTGCAGATTATGATAGAACCTTACTTGGAGGATCATTGCCTCGATATCTATATGGTGGAAATATTAATCTGGAATATGAAAATTTCAATCTATCCTTGACAGTACAGGGAGTAGGAAAGGAAAATGCACGAAAAACAACCGTTATGGTTCAACCTCTTCGTTCTGATTATGGAAACTTTCCAGCATTTATTGATAATAACTATTGGAGTGTTTATAATACAGCCGAAAAGAATATGGTTGTGGAATATCCCAGACTGTCTGCTACTAGCTCATCCAATAATTATTCAATGTCAGATTTTTGGTTGTTTAATGGTGCTTATTTTCGCTTGAAAAATGTTACATTAGGATATAATTTACCAAATTCCTGGTTAGAAAGTATAGAGACAAAGGATATAAGACTATATATCACTGGAGTTGATCTTTTTTCATTTAATAATTATCCTAAAGGTTGGGACCCGGAAGTCTCTGATGCAGGTTATCCTATCACAGCTTCTTTTATTTTTGGTATTTCTGTAAAATTCTAAAATTATGAAAATCATGAAGAAAATAATATATATTATACTAGTTACAGGATTTATTTTTTCAACGGGATGTGCTGATCTTGATTTAAATCCTCTTTCCGAAGCGTCCAGCGAGAATTGGTATTCTGATGAAGAACAAATAGAGATGTCAGTCAAGAGTTTGTATTATATCAACTTTTGGAGAACGGATCAAGATCAGTGGACTGATGATTGGATGGATAGAAACACGTTGAGTGCTATTACAGGCGGAACTATAGATAGTGAGTTTTCGTATGGCGCAAACACCTGGGCATTGGCATATCAGGCTATTGCAACTGCAAATATTCTTATTTCGAAGATGGAAAAGTTGGAAGATGGTATAATACTTCAAGAAAAATTGGACAGATTTAAAGGAGAAGCTCATTTTGTAAGGGCGTATCAGTATTCAGTTCTTGTATCTCATTATGGAGATGTGGTATATTATGAAAACACTCCCGATATAGAGGAAGCTTACACCTTATCACGTACAAGTAAAAATATAATATTACAAAAAATCTATGAGGATTTTGATCGCGCTGCATCACTATTAAAAACATCGTATGCCGAATCAGGACCAAGTCGTGCAACCAAGGGAGCAGCATTGGCACTGAAAGCAAGAATAGCTCTCTATATGGGTGATTATATAACTGCAAGAGATGCTGCACAGGCCTGTATGGATTTAAATATTTATCAACTGAATCCGGATTTTCAAAATATGTTTTTGACAAAGAAAGCAGGTGAGTCAATTTTTTTGATACCACGTTCAGTTGAGTTAGGGATTTTTCTGAAAAATTCTGGCGCAAATTTAGTAGAGTTGTTATCAGGAGAGCGGTTACAACCACTGTCTGTACAACATTACTTACCAAGAAACCTAAATGGATTTGTACAAAATATTCCTTCGTGGGATTTGTTTAGTGCTTTTTTATGTACAGATGGGTTGCCAATTGACGAATCACCGTTGTTTAACCCTAGAGAACCGTTTAAGAACAGGGATCCTCGTTGTACAGCAACTATTGTAGAATTTGGCACCAACTTTTTGGGTGTCAGGTACCAGCCGCATCCAGATACACTGCAGGTTTACAGTTATTTAACAGGGAAAAAGATTAAGAATAATGATTGTCTTACTAATTCAGAGTATGCGGCTTATAATGGATTATGCTGGAAGAAAGGGATTGATGAGACTTGGACGGATGATCTTACTGCTGATCCTGATAAAGTAATTATTCGTTATGCAGACGTTCTCTTAATGTACGCAGAAGCGAAAATCGAATTGGGCGAACTTGATGAATCTGTATTGAATGCAATAAATACAGTACGAGCAAGGGCCTATAAAGTAAATGTTTCACAAACATCATTATATCCTGCTGTGACAATGAAAAGTCAAAATGAACTTCGGAAAACACTTCGTATTGAGCGACGGATGGAATTTGCCAACGAAGGACTTCGATATATGGATATAATTCGGTGGAGGTTGGCTGAGAAAGTATTGAATAAAAATAATTATGGTATTTTATATCCTATTTCGGATTTACGTAATAAAGTAATAAGTAAGGGTTTATGGTTTTTCCCCATGACTCCTGAAATAGATGAAGATGGAGTTGCTAATTTCGATTCCATGTATGAACAGGGACTCATCAGATTGATTACCTCAAGAAAATTTGATGCGTCAAGGCAATATCTATGGCCTATTCCTTCAAAAGAAATAAAAATTAATTCAAATTTGATTCAGAATCCGAATTATTAAATTAGTAATAAATTATGATAGAAAATAATAGATTTGATTTGATTGTTTGTGGAGGAGGCCCTTCAGGTGTCACTGCAGCTATAAAAGCAGCACGCCAAGGAGTAAGAACCTTATTGATTGAACGCTATGGCTTTTGTGGCGGAATGGCTACCGCAGCATTAGTAAATCCGTTTTCTGGACACGAATTCACCACTGCCGATGGCACCAAGAATGGTTCGTTGATAGGTGGACTTTTTAAAGAAATTATCCAAAACTTGAATTACATGGGAGGTTATGGTTCTGTTTTGTCTCCAGCTGCTTTTGATGAGGAAATGCTCAAATTGATATACGATCAAATGCTTCTCAAAGCAGGAGTGCAGATCAACTATCATTCATGCATAAAATCAATAAAGACAGAGAATAAAGAGATCAAGTCAGTTGAGGTGTACAGTAAAGAAGGTGTAAAAGAGTATTTCGGTAAAATGTTTATTGATGCAACAGGGGATGGCGACATAGCAGCCAAAGCGGGCTTGAAATTTAGTATAGGAAGGCCGGAAGATGGTTTGACACAAGCAATGACTGTAAGCTTCAGAATGGCCAATGTAGATAAAGCTGATATGATAGCTACCGGGCACATACGAAAAGCAAGAGCATTGGTAGAACCATACTTTCAAGAAGCACTGTCAAATGGCACTTTGATTTATCCTTATCGGCCTTTTATTCATTTTTATGATTATCCACGTGAAGGGGTATTACATTTTAACATGACGAGAATAAATGAGGTCTCCGGATTATCGGTTAATGATTTAACTAAATCTGAGATAGAAGGAAGGAGGCAGGCGTATTTAATTGCTGAATGGCTTATTAAAAATGTACCTTATTTTAAAAGATCATCCATTGAAAAAATAGCTTGTCAGGTTGGAGTAAGAGAGACGAGGCACATTAAGGGTCTTTATATTATGACAAAAGATGATATTAGAAATGGGACTAAGTTTGAAGATGCTATTGTTCGTTCTAGGTATTTTATTGATATTCATAATCCTAAAGGAGCTCATGATGTACAACAGCTAAAAGGAAAATCAGGAGCTTTGAATCATGATTTTGGTCCACAACCCGGAGATTACTATGAAGTTCCATATCGTAGTATTGTATCGTCTGAATGTGACAATTTATTGATTCCTTGCCGTGCATTGTCGGCTACACATGAAGCCTCGGCAGCCATTCGGGTAATGGCTACAATGCATGGTATTGGGGAGGCTGCAGGAATAGCTGCTGGATTATGTTTAGATAAAAAAATTCCTGTAAATGAGCTAGATGGTTCAAATGTTCGAAACCAGATCTCATATCTTAACGAAGCGCCGGATTTTGATGTCTTATGGGAAGCAAAGTGTGGTTATCCATGGTCTGCACAATGATAAGAGAAAACTAAGTTTGGAGTGAAAATATCTTAATAACAATAATAGTAATTAAATGAGAGTGAAATCAGTTAAAATAATTGTATATCAGCTTATAATAATTGTAATGCCTTTGTTAATCTGGAGTTGTGAGCCAAACAATCCTCCAATTGATGATGATGAAAATGGTATCCCTGATGAAATCTTTGAACCGACAATAGTCGGAGTTCCAACAGTAAATCCATACAATAGTCTTTTTATGTTGCGTGATGGAGAAATTCGACATTATTCCGATGATGGTTTTCTTTACAGTAAAAATGATGGTCGAACATGGCGGAATAGGAGTTTCTCAGATAATGTAGGTGTAAACTTTACAGGAAAACGCCCATTGGCAATGAATCCCAAAACAGGAACATGCATACGTGTGGTAAGTGGTAATGGTACCAAAATTCAACGTTCAGTGGATGGCGTTGAGGGTAAGTATGTCAGTACGCAAATCAGTGACGTCAATATAAGTATGATAAGGCCAGCTTACTTCTTACCTTCAGGTAGGGCTGTTATTGTTGCAGGACAAACAGGTCGTCCTTTTCAAATTGCTGTGTTTAGTTCTTTCGATGACGGTGTAACGTGGTCTACCACAGTACTCCCCTTAGGACCAGCTTTTGTTGTAGCACCTCCTCATAAAGGTACAAGATGGGAGAACTGGTGCCTGGAACCTACCATTGTTGAACTGAATGATGGTCGATTGTGGTTACTTGCCCGGACTTCTCAGGATGAACACTATGAGTGTTTCTCAAACGATTTAGGAGTAACATGGTCAGCATGGCAACCATCAAGATTTTATGGTACGCTTACAATGCCCACGTTGTTACGATTGAAAGATGGGCGGATTGTACTGTTTTGGTCAAATACTACTCCGCTCCCTGAAGCAGATCTTGCAAATTTACCTGTTTCTCAAAATGTTAAAAATGGACTTTCAGAAGATGTGTTCACTAACCGGGATGCCTACCATGTAGCTATATCAGAAGATGATGGTAAGACCTGGATGGGCTTTCGTGAATTAAGATTGAATCCACACAGGAATGCTCCTAATTTTGGTGCTTTAGCAAAAGCTGATTTTAGCGTTCATCAGGGGCAAGCCCTAGAGTTGCCAGACAACAAGATTCTTGTGGCTCATGGACAAGATGAAATTGTAAGAGCATTGGTAATTTTTGATGCAGATTGGATTTATGAAGAGCGAAGGAAGTCGTCTTTTGAAAATAATCTGGATGATTGGAGCACATTTAAATATATTAAAGGATATGTGGGTCATTGTGCCTACAATAGGACTGATGGTGCAAAGTTAATCTCACATCCGGACAAATCAGGAGCTAAAGTTTTACAAATTCGTCATCAGCTAGATCCAAATTTGGTTTTTGATAAAGATGGAGCAGTTTGGAATTTTCCTTCGGCTATTAACGGAACTTTTAAGACTCGAATAAAACTTTCTTCCGGAGGAGGTGGTGCACAAATCTGCCTTGTAGATCGTTGGTTTAACCCAACAGATCCGGTTGTAGCTGATTATTCGATGTATGTTCTTAAAATTCCCGGTGATGGTAACTTGGAAAATAATGTGAAACTTACACCCGGTCAGTGGTATGACTTAACCTTTGATTGGGCAGATTCTAAAACATCAGAATGTAAATTATCAATTAATGGTGTTTCAGTTAATCTGAATCTGCCTAATCTTCGTACAAGTATCAACGG
>JANJVQ010000005.1 GCA_024710005.1 Paludibacter sp.
GCTGGTCTCGATACTCTTTAAATTTGACTCTACAACTTGCTTCGTCTGGGTATTGCGCAACAAAATTTAATAAATTCATGCCGTTTCTGATTAGTTACTTCAAAGATAATCATTATAGGCGAAATATCGGATAATCATATAATTTAATTATGATAAAATTTGAATGTTATGTTATTGAGTGAATATAATCTGAATTTTGGTGATTGGATATCTACGATAAAAACCAAAATACACGAAGCCAGAAGAAAAGTTGCTCTTTCGATAAACTCTCAGCTAATTGAGTTGTATTGGGAAATAGGACGTGAACTACAGGATAAATTAGAGAAAGCCGCTTGGGGAAGTAATTTAATTGAACAAGTTGCTGATGAATTAAGGATAGAATTCCCTGATATGAAAGGGTTTTCACGTAGAAATTTGTTTGCTATCAGACAGTGGTATAGATTTTATAGCGGGCATTTTCAATTTGTGCCACAGTTTGTGGCACAAATTCCGTGGGGACATAACAGGCTAATAATAACCAAGATTAAGGATATTTCTGAAGCTGAGTATATAGGTAAACTTAATTTCTATTTGTCAGCTGTTGATTCACAATTAAAAATGCCGGAAGATAATCCTTCAATTGGGATCTTGCTTTGCAAAGGAAAAAATAAGATTGAAGTTGAATATAGCCTGAGAGATGTTAAAAAACCTATGGGTGTAAGTGAGTATATGTTGAATGCTTATATTCCTGATGATGTTAAATCGAAACTGCCATCTATAGAGCAATTAGAACGGTCATTGAATACTAAACACTCAGACTGATAAAATATGCTCGTTGAATACCATAATCTCTACATTCATTTTGTGCTGAAGACCTTGCACCGTTTGCCATTAATTACTTTAAAGGCAAAGCCCAGGATTGAGCGCTACATAAGCGGGATTATTAAGAATTGCAATTCGAGAATGTACGCGATATATGCCAATCCCGAACATGTGCATATATTAATATCCATATCACCTGCTATATCTGCGAACGAACTGATTAATCATGTGGCATTTTCTACAGAACAATTTATTAAGAAAAATCAGTTGCTACCACAATCATTCGCCTGGCAGGAGAAGTGTTCAGCTTTTACGGTGTCAAAATCGGCGGTACCCAGGGTGATAAAATACATCCGGAATCAAGCAGAGCATCACAGGAAGATTTCGTTTCAGGAAGAATGCAGGCAGTTTCTGGAGGAGATGAATGTTTCAGTGCAGAAGTAGTTCGTGGCAGTTCACTGAATGCGCTGAAGTTCCCCGTGGCAGTTCACTGAAGTAGCTTGTTACAATCAAGTTAAGAATCAAGTTTGGGTATGTGAGGCTGTGCGGGTCTCCTCAGCACTGAAGTTACCCGTAACAATCAAGTTAAGAATCAAGTTGGGGTGAGTCTTGGAGGTACATCTTCTCACTGAATGCACTGAAGTAACTCGTTACAATCAAGTTAAGAATCAAGTTATGAAATGCAATTGTATGATGAAATGCTATAATAAGTCGAGTGTGCAGTCACTTGATTCAGATGTTGACTCCCAATACCCAACTTCAGTGGACGTGGAGTCTGCACCGACTCACATAACCCAACTTGATTCAGAACTTCATCTCCAACACTCAACTTCAGTGCTGACGAGACAGGTATCCCTCACATACCCTAACTTGATTCTCAACTTGATTGAAACGAGTTACTTTAGTGACGGAACCCGCCATACTCGACCTACACCCAACTTGATTTCCAACTTGATTGTAACTAGCAACTTCAGTGAGAAGAACCAGACATATCTCACATACCCCAACTTGATTCCTAACTTGATTGTAACGGGGAACTTTAGTGACGGAACCAGCCATACTCGACCTACACCCAACTTGATTTCCAACTTGATTGTAACAAGCAACTTCAGTGAGAAGAACCAGACATACCTCATATACCCTAACTTGATTCTCAACTTGATTGCCACAAGCAACTTCAGTGAGAAGAGCGTGACAGGAACCCGCCATACTCGACATACCCCTAACTTGATTCTCAACTTGATTGCAACAAGCAACTTCAGTGCTGGGAGATCCCCCCCCCCATAAGCATCGGACAAACAAGAAACCTCTACATATTAATAAATAAGAAGTTGTTTTATCGGACAACTAATATTGCATTGCATCCGTATGAAAAACTTAGAATACAGATGAATATGAATCCGAAAAACAACACGCTTAAATCCCTCGACACCTTCATCGAACAACAATACGGAAAAGAAGGTACACCCAACAGGGATAAATTTGAAAAAGGTTTTGAAACCTTCAGACTTGGCGCCCTCCTTCAGCAAGCCCGACTCAAAAAAGGTCTCACGCAGGAACAACTCGCTGAACGATGCGGTACCAACAAAGGCTATATTTCCAAAGTCGAGAACGATATCAAAGATATCCGCATTTCCAGCTTGCTGAAAATCGTGGAAGATGGTCTCGGGGGTAGACTCGAACTGAAAATCAAACTTTCAAAATAAATGCTACTGCTGATAACCTTACCGAGACTTCGATACACCCTCATCTTTTTTGTTGCTTCATAAACATTCAGTATGAGTAAGTTGTTGTAATGCGGGTGTTGTGTTTTCGTCATGGTATTTTAATACAATTTTTATTAACAAAATTTGCCTGAGAAAAAAAATAAGTTTAAATTTGAGGGCTATTGACAAATTGAAATAATATTAATTTTATAAATATATAAACGTATGAAAAAGATTACTTTTTTGAGAAATTTGATCGTGCTGGTAGCACTGCTGATTGGTAGTGGGAGTGCGATGGGGCAGACCTCGGTACAGAATTTTGGTACAGGAACAGGTTCCCATACAAGTACAACCGGTTCTAACTCTTATTTGCCAAATCCCACATCCGGTACAACCTGGGCAAGAGCTGGTGCAACAGCGCCAAATGCGCCAATTGTAATGGCTACTACATCTAATCCGTTGGGAACTAACGGTACCTATGTCAGAGCGGTTGCATCTACCAGTACATCGGTTGCGAAATTTTCCCCTATTGTTGGATATACAGGTAGTACAGAGTTTTATACTTCATTTAAGGTGTTATTCGGGGATGCTTCGGCGGGTACAACAGCTACATCTGGTTCTTGGACTTTTTATCAGGGCACAGGTGCTATGTATTCAGATGCAAATGATTTTGCTGGCGCACAGGTTTTTGCCAGTGTAAGATTCACTTATGCAGCAAGTGGAGTTGTAAATTTAAATTATAGAGGAGGAGGAAGTTGGGTTACAACAGGCTTAACATCAACTTCATTTAATCAGGGAACTGTTTATACCATCGAAATTATCGGGAACAACAAAGCATCAGGAACCATTAATTATACCTATAATGGAGATGCAAAGACTGTTGCCATTGATAAATTTGATTTATACATAAACGGTGTTTTGGTAGGAGATGATTTGTCGAAAGCAGCATTGCCAAATAATACTAATGTTGTCAGTACAACATTTATTGGAATAAGCAGCACTTCAAACGCTGCAAATATCTTCGTTGATGATGTTGTAGTTTACAATGCTGTCCCTGCTACAATTGGCGGAGCTCCAAAAGTTGACACTCCAACCTTTGACCCCGTTGCCGGAACGTATGCAGAAACCCAAAATGTTTCAATTTCAACAGAAACAGTAGGTGCGACTATTCGATATACAACCAATGGTAATGATCCGGATGAAACAAGTACGGTATTTTCAACACCAATTGCTGTAAGTGCAACTACAACCATCAAGGCGAAGGCATTTAAAATAGATATGGATCCGAGTGATGTTGTTACAGCTGTATATACTATCGTGCATTCACCCACTATTACGGTATCAGAAGAAGCTGTTCCCGCCATGTCGGCACTTGTGGGTAATACAGACACTGAAACTATTACTGTAAATGGATTAAATTTAACTGGTAACATCACATTAGCCGTTACCGGAACTAATGCTTCATTATTTACACTGTCAACTAATTCAATTGCTCCAACTGAGGGTAGTGTAACAGATGAGTCAGTAACCATTACCTACACCCCAACTGCTGCTGGTTCGCATAGTGCAACTTTAACTTTGAGTAGTGCTGGTGCTGAAGATGAGGTGAGAAGTTTAAGTGGTTCTGCAACCTGGCCACCATTGGCAGCACCAGTCGCAACTGAAGCATCAGGAATTAATCAAACTGGATTTACTGCAAACTGGGAGGCAGTTGTAGGTGCAACAGAATATGAGTTGAATGTATATACAAAACAAATATCAGAGTCTGCAAATCTTCTTGTAAATTCTGACTTTGAAACTGGAGAGACTTCACCTTGGGTTTTTGAGTCAGCTATGAATCAACAAATTGTTTCTGATATAGTTAAGTCTGGTACATATGCTCTTAGGACATCTGTAACGGCAACGAAAAACTTAAATCAAACGATTAATGTTGAAAACCTGAAAGAATATAAACTTTCATTTTGGTATTATATAACAGATGCTTCAACCGGTAATGGTTTTAGAGTTTGGACTACAAGTGGTGCAACTATCAATTTACCTAGTAGTACTACTTATTTTAATACAAAAGGTTCATGGCAATACGTTGAAACAACATTTACAACTTCGGCAAGTGTGTTAGTGTTGAATTTTAGGACATACAGTGGATGTACTTTTTATTTGGATGATATTAAACTAACATTTGAGACTGCGACTTCAAACCCCATCTCAGGCTCTCCTTTCACCGTAACCGACGGAACCAGCAAAGCCATTACCGGTTTATCACCATCAACAACTTATTATTACACCGTTAAGGCTGCAAATGAAAATGTTGAATCAGCAGCTTCCAACGAAATGTCTGTTGTAACAAGTTTTGGTGTTGGCACCGACAACCCATCATCTCTCACCTCCATCTACGCCCACAACGCCAAAATCCATTTCGCTGCAACGGCAGGCGAAAGGGTTGAAGTGTACAATGCCGTAGGTCAGAAAATCATCAGCACCCTGGCAACCGACGGACAAAACGAATTGTCCGTGAACGCTAAAGGGGTGATGATTGTGAAAATAGGAAGCCGTTTGGCGAAAGTGATATTGTAAATTTAGATAGTAAGGAGCTGCTGTGCGTGTCATGGTGGCTCCTTTGTTTTTTATAAAGTTATGTTAGAAGTAAATGTATCTGATTTCAGAAAAGACATTAAATCGTATCTCGACAGAGTGGCGAAGAATTTTGAAACATTGATTATCAATCGCGGGAAGGATGATAGTATTGTCGTGATGTCATTGGATGAATACAACTCCTTAGTGGCAACAAATTATGAATTATCATCCCGGAAAAACGAAATGAGATTGGATGCCGCCATTGAAAAATTAAAAGGTGGAAAGACTTTTACAAAAGACCTGATTGAAAAGTAATATGAAATACGTTTTTGTAGAAGAGTCGTGGGATGATTATCTATATTGGCAGCAAACCGATAAAAAGAAACTGAGGAAAATTAACGAGTTGTTGAAAGATATTGCAAGAAATCCTTTTGAGGAATTGGGGAAACCTGAACCGTTGAAACATAAGTATTCGGGTTTTTGGTCCAGAAGAATTGATGATGAGCACCGACTGATATACAGGTGCGTGGATGATGAGATTCAAATTGCCAAATGCCGGTTTCATTATGACTGACTAGTAAAAAGTAAAATATATTTAACCAACCAACTAACCAGAATAATTTATTCAATGAATATTGTTGATTCAAGGGGAGATTACAGCCAATTATTAGAATCTATTGGAACAGCTTTACAGGAAGCAAGAAGACGTGCTGTTAAGGCGATAAATATCGAATTGTTAAGAGCCAACTGGGAAATCGGCAGATTCATTGTTGAATATGAACAGCATGGTAACGATAAAGCAGTGTATGGAAGCTTTTTGTTGGAGAATTTGTCAAAAGATTTAAAACAAAGGTTTGGCAAGGGATTTAGCAAAAGCAATGTTTACCTTATGCGTCAGTTTTTTATCAAATTTCCAATTTTCCAGACACTGTCTGGAAAATTATCCTGGTCGCATTATGCAGAGCTTTTAGGTGTAACAGATGATAATTCAAGGGATTTTTATTTAAAACAATGTGAAAATGAGAGCTGGAGCGTTAGAGAGCTAAAAAGACAAATTAACTCTTCCCTGTTTCAGCGATTAGCATTAAGTAAGGATAAAGCTGGTATTATCGAACTGTCAAAACAGGGAATAAAGCTAGCTGAACCCCGAGATCTGGTAAAAGATCCTTATGTTTTAGAGTTTCTCAACATAAATGAGGAACTTAGGATGACAGAAAGTTCTCTGGAGCAAAAAATTATTGATAACCTACAGGTGTTTTTGCTGGAATTAGGCAAAGGGTTTTCGTTTGTTGGAAGACAATACCGAATTACGATAGGTAGTGAACATTTTTATGTTGATTTGGTGTTTTATCATAGGATATTAAAGTGTTTTGTACTGATTGATTTGAAAACCAGGCATGTAAAGCATCATGATATTGGTCAGATGAATTTATACCTCAATTTTTTCAAAAAAGAGGAAAACACAGAAAATGATAATGCTCCAATAGGTATCGTGTTAGGTGCAGATAAAGATGATATTTTAGTTGAATATGCGATTGGAGGAATTTCTAATCATATATTTATTTCAAAATATCAACTATATTTGCCGGATAAAAGGGAGTTAGAGAATAAAGTTAAAGAATTGATTGATTAACAGTAAAACAGAAAAAATATATAAATCGTAACATTTAAAAACAATCAACATGAGAAAAATTACTTTCTTTAAAACCATGCTCGCAGCTGTGATGCTGCTGGTAGGGAGTGTGGGGGTATGGGCAACGACAGTGAACCATACTTTCTCCGCGACAAGTGGATCCATTGATTCCAATATCTCCTTTACAACAGAAAAAAACAGTTCGGCAACTGTTCCTGCATTTAATACGCAGTTAAGGTTGTATTACAGTGCGAATGGAGATGGCTGTTCGGTGACCTTGATTCCGGCTAATGGTGCAGTAATTAATCAAGTGAAGATTACTGCTGTTACAGGTTATACTCCTACCGTAAAATATAACGAGGATGGAGGTAGCGATGGTACTGCAACACTCGATGGAACGACCTATACGATATCTGGTGTTGCTGCTGCTGCAAGTCTGAAAATTAGAAATGGTAATACGACGAATACACAGCTTCGTATTACCGCGATTGAAGTGACCTATACTACTGCTGATCCTAATACGGTAATTGCTCCCGTAATTACTGTATCCGGTGCTGAAAAGTCAGCTAACGTGTATTACAACTCCGCACAGGTGTCATTAACATCTGCAACTGCTGGTTCTTCCGTGTATTACACATTAAATGGGGATGCTCCGACGACTGCTTCTACAATGTTTTCAGCGCCTTTCCCGGTTACTTCGACTACAACGGTTAAAGCAATTGCAGTCAAAAGCGGCATGAATAACAGTGCGATTTCGGAAAGAACAATTACAATCGTGGCGCCTGCAACAGCCACAGTGCCATATACTGAGGCTTTTAATAATACCCTGGGTGACTGGTATGCCTTCCAGGTGGCCGGTGCTAAACCATGGGGGCCATCAGCTAATGGTGCAACTGTTAACGGATATGGTGGAGGTGATGTAGAATCCTGGTTGATTTCTCCTCAGTTTACATCCCCGCTTGCCGGTTTGGCTTTCACATTTAATTATGCGTCCCGTTACCCTGGCAATCCTTTGTTGGTTAAATACTCAACAAATTACAGTGGTTATGGTAATCCGACAGCTGCAACCTGGGTGAATCTGACTTCTATTGCTGCTCCGGAAGTACAGGATAACAATTATACGGTAAAAGCTTCCGGAAATATCAATATCCCGGTGTCGGGTATGGTTCACCTTGCTCTGGTTTATGATACAGAAGCCAATTATTCAGATTGGCGCATCACCAATGCCAGCGTAAGCGTAGCTCAGGCACCCAATGCGCCTTCGATAACTGTTACTGAGGTGAGTGTTCCGGCTATGTCTGCTGAAGTGGGTCAGTCGGATACGGAGACGATCACTGTCAGTGGTGTAAACCTGTCAGAAAACATTTCAATTGAAATCAGTGGTACCAATGCAGCTTACTTCACGGCAAATCCTGCAACTTTAACTGCTGTAAGTGGTTCTGTTACTGATGCTGCTGTGGTAATCACCTATGCTCCGCTTGCCGCGGGATCGCATTCGGCTACACTCACCGTGAGCAGTGCCGGCGCTATCAGTGTGACCCGTTCGCTTACCGGTACAGCAACTACACCTCCCGTGCAAATGACACCTCCCGATGTGATTATATCCGAAGTATATGGTGGCGGAGGTAATTCGGGCGCAACGCTTAAAAATGACTTCATTGAATTGTACAATACAACTTCTTCGGAAGTAAATATCAGTGGCTGGAGTGTACAGTATTTTTCGGCAACAGGAACAACGCTTTCGGCGCCAACCAATAAATTTGTATTGCCGGAAGGCAGTCGTATTCCTGGTAAATCCCATTTCCTGATTCAGGCAGCTGCCGGAACAGGTGGTACGGAAGACCTGGTGAGTCCTGATGCGGTATCAGAAATCGCAGCTGCGGGAAGTGCAGGTAAGGTGATTCTGTATACCAGTGATGTGGACAATACTATATCTGATATTAATTCTATCACCGGCCATACAGCCTTCAAAGATTATGTGCCTTATGGAACCACTGCTACTCCTGTGTGGGGAGCTGCCATGTCGGCCGGTACTGCTAATGCTACTTCTGCCAGTCGAAAATTAATAAGTGGTAGTTATTCCTACTCACAAAATATTGGCCATGACTTTGAAGTGGTAACTCCGACTCCTCAGAATACTTTGTGGACATCAGTTCAGAATCCGAAGTTGAGAACAGATGTTTACACGGTGAACGGAACCATCCGCTTCAACGCCACTGCCGGTCAAACCGTAGAGGTGTATACTGTAATCGGACAACAAATCATCAGCACACTGGCAACCGACGGATTGAATATCATTCCGGTGAAAGCTAAAGGCATGATGGTAGTGAGAATCGGAGGAAAGTCTGCGAAAGTAGTGATGTAATCAGCATCGGGATATAAACATATCAGCGATATTCATCAGGGAATCCCGGGGCATAACTGCTTCGGGATTTTCACTGATAACTTCAGTGGATGAGAAGCCCTGCGTCATTGCATGGTGTTACCGCACCACCATCTCAATCGCATCGGGAATGATGCTAACCTCCACCGGTGCAGTACAATACACCACACCGGCGCAGTACAATGCGCAACACCTGAGTCTGGAATCTGCACTTCGCTCATTGTCCTGTTAAAACTTCACAAAGTCTCCTTCAATTGTATCAATCAATTGCTGATTAATGCCGAATGCTTTCGCGTAAGCACTAAACTTACTCATTGCATTGCTGACAGAAACAATCAAATGCTTGTAATCTTGTATGTCATTTTGTTGTGCAAATATTTCCAGATCCTTAAGCGTGATGTCTTGATTTTTTCCATTGATTGTCAACGAATGTCTGTTTATATAAGCTGGTGCTGACAAATCTACACTGAAAATCAAATCATAAGCAGGTGACAAGCGCCAAATTCCATCAGGTGTCATGCAAAAACTGAAGTTTTTATTGTGATCATCCACATTACGTGTCATCACGTTGAAAACCATCCGCAGGTATTGTTGGCGACTGTCTTCATAAGGAAGATTTAGCCGCCGTATCACAGCAAACAAATCTTCATAACTATCACTGCCCGGCGACATCGCTGCCAATGTCTGTGTATGTACACGTTCGTTGCCTACACGATCAAATCGACGCGTTAAAAAATGGGTCATATCACCGTATGAGCGTAATTCAGATGGCATCATGGTAATCCCGGCATCCAACGCCATCAGGTAATAAATGTATTCTATTGCAGCGAAAGGGAAAGATGTGTTGTCGTCGTATTTTAGGATGTAATGTTCAAATCCTTGGGGTACATTGCTTTGTCCGGATACCACTTCACCTGTTTCCTTGTTGTGTGCAATAATGGCTTTAGGTCGTTTCCCGCCGGGTGATGAGCTGATTTTTATTAAATCCTGCCATAGAATAGAGTTGGCTTCATTCAGTACAGTTGTTTCCCTGGCATTTAATACTTGCTTTGCAAAGGCGTATAACTGCTGAACTTCTACAGGAAAAATAGTGTCATCTCCAAGTTTCCGGGCAGGCTCATAAGTTAAAGCACCCATGCCCCGACTGCCTATAAAAGAAAGATGATCAACCGGTGATACTTGTTTTACCGGAATATGATTATCGCGTAGCCATGCGTTGAACAACGATTGTCCCCACTTATCAGGCAATGAGTCGGCAATCATAGGAGGAAGTCCCAGGTATAACTTTTCTTTATTGCCAGTCCATGGAATGCCCTTGCGACTACGTGTTGCATGAATGGACATGGTCAATGGTGCAATATCAATATTCCTTTCGATAAAGCTTTCTTCGTATTCAAAGACGGCAATATCGTTTTTTTTATCCCAGGAAAGATATCCGACAGGTTGGTCCCATATTTTGACAAGCACAACATTTGAATTCATGGTAATTTACTTTTCTGTTGTTGTTTAAACAAAGCTTTGGGACTAACCGGAAGTTCGGGTAATAGTTTGTCAATTTCATCCAAACATTCAATAGCCCGTAACAAACGAATGAATGATGCCAATGTGAGTCCGGTTGAAGAACCATTCTCGAACGTACTGATGGTAAATATACTTAATCCCGATTTTTCGGCAACGGCTTTCTGACTGAATCCCATTCGTTTGCGATAGTCCTGATAGCGTTTCCCTAATTGCCGTATTATATCACTGCCCGATTGTTCATATAAAGTACTGTGCATAGCATTGTTATTTTATGTTTTGCAAATATAGGTATATCTATATAAATGTGCAAATATGACAGTAAAATATAGATGTATCTATATTATCGCACCACCATCTCAATCGCATCGGGAATGATGCTAACCTCCACAGGCGGCGCATAATGCACCACGATGCCATCCGCTTCGAAGTATCGTCCGTTCTGCGTGTTCAACAATAATTTTTGTGTGCGAAAAGATTCTATTACCGGATGCTCCAGAATGCTGCCATTGAAGACTAAGGGCAGGGCGGTGAGAATGTCTTTGAAGGAAGGTTTGCGTGCCATCATCAGGTCGAGTTCGCCATCGTAAGGCACTGCATCCGGGTTCTGTTTCATGCCGCCCCCACTGTAACAACCGTTGGCAATGTTCATCGTGAACAGCGTATCATCAATTTCTTTTTCAGCAGCGTTGATGTGAGCCATCTTCGGCTTATATTTGAAGACTGCCCAGAGTAAAGCAATGAAGTACAAGAAAGCATGGCTACCCACATAACGTTTCAGCCGGTTGGTGTTGTGACACACCCGGGCATCCAGACCGAAACCTACCGAGTTGATGAAAAAACGACTTTGCGGTTCACCTTCCAAAATAAAGTCCAGCCGGCCAATGTCAATCTTACGCGATTTTCCTTCCAGAAAAGTTTGAATGGAATGGTGGTAATCGCGTGACAAACCCCAGAACCGGGCCCAGTCGTTACCCGTTCCCCTCGGGATTAGCGCGATTTTCAGATTGGGTGCATGTTCGATGGAAGGGTCAAAAATACCATTAATCACCTCGCTGATGGTGCCATCGCCACCCACCACGAGGAAATTGTGAAACTGCCTTTTGGTAAACTGACGGGCAATCAGTACCGCGTGTCCGGCAAACTCCGTGATGCGATGCTCGTAATCAATACCGGCATCCTTCAGTTTCCTGAAAAGATAATTCATCTGAATCCTGAAATTCTTCTTGCCCGATTTCAGGTTGATGATCACCGCCCATTTGTCATCCAGACTCATGATGTTGCTTTTGCGTTCAGGTATAAGTCTGCTAAAGTAAGTGCCGCCATCGCTTCCACGATGGGCACCGCCCTCGGTAATACGCAGGGATCATGCCGTCCGCGGGCTTGCAGCTCCACTTCAGTTAATGAGGTGTCCACGGTGTCCTGTTTCTTGGAAATGGTAGCTACCGGTTTGAACAATACCCGGAAGTAAATGTCCTCCCCGTTGCTGATGCCCCCCTGGATGCCTCCGGAATTATTGGTTCGGGTGGTAATCCTGTCTTCTTTCCGGATGAAAGAGTCATTCATTTCCGAGCCTTTCAGCGCCACACCTTCGAAACCCTTTCCGTAGTCGAAACCATGCGAAGCATTGATACTCATCATGGCAGCAGCCAGACGAGCCTGCAACTTATCGAAAATCGGTTCTCCCCATCCCAAAGGTACACCCCTGATGACACAGGAAATGATACCGCCGGTCGAGTCGCCGTCTTTTTTCAACGCCGCAATATAGTCTATCATCTGCTGTGCAACGTCGGGTTGCGGACAGCGGACGATGTTGCTTTCAATCAGCGATAAATCAGCCGAATCAAGTGTTTGCGTCATGGCAATCGGTCCGACCTGCGAAGTAAACGCGCGGATATCGACACCAGCCTGACGCAATACCAATTTGGCAATGGCGCCGGCAACCACCCGGGAAGCGGTTTCGCGCGCAGAACTGCGCCCGCCACCCCGGTGATCACGGATACCATATTTTTGCTGATACGTATAATCGGCATGCGAGGGTCGGTAAACTTCTTTCAGGTGATCATAATCCTTACTGTGCTGATTCTGATTCCAGATGATGAAAGCGATAGGTGTCCCCGTGGTTTTACCTTCGAAAACACCGGATAGAAATTCAACTTTGTCATCCTCTTTCCTGGGTGTGGCAATAGCCGATTGTCCCGGTTTGCGCCGGTCGAGCTCCTGTTGGATAAAATCCTCATCCAGTGCTATACCCGGTGGACAGCCATCCACGATACCTCCGATTCCTTTGCCGTGCGATTCGCCAAAGGAAGTAAAAGTAAACAGTTTACCGATTGTATTTGACATGTTTTACTGATTAAAATTCGAAAATGATTAGTGACAACCGCAACCTGAGCCGCAACCACCACCATGATCATGTTTGTCGTCTGAGTCACCACAACCACAACCACTGTCGCAGCCACAACCGCCGCCACTACCTCCGAGCAATTCAATCAGTTCTTGCTCCGAAGATTTGCGTACTTCCAAGATAGAACCTTTGAAATGCAGGTTCTCACCAGCCAGCGGGTGGTTCAGGTCAACCTTTACATGACTTGATGTTACCTCTACTATCTGGGCGTTTAAGCGATTGCCTTCAGAGTCCATCAAAGGTACAACATTTCCTGCAAAGATAACTTTTTCGTCTAATTTACCATCAATTTCGAAAATTGAACGATCCAGATCGATTACATTTTCATCTAAATACTCACCATAAGCTTCTTCTACCGGAATGGTGAACTCATAGTTCTGACCTTCTTCGAGACCAAACAGGTTTTCCTCGAATTTTTTCAACATCATACCCACGCCAAATACAAATTTCATGGGTTGTTCATTAGTTGCTCTTTCCATTAATTCCAATTCGCCGTCGTTCTCGCCGTCAACGAATAATTCATACGATGTTGCTACGAATTTGTTGTCTGTAATTTTCATTTTTTGTTGTTTATGTTTGTTTTTAATTGTCTTTAGTCTCCGGTCTCCGGTCTCCGGTCTCCGGTCTCCAGTCCCCGATCCGGCGTCTGGTGTCTGGTGTCTGGTGTCCGGCGACATTAGTATATAACCTAATACCACGTGATATTGTTCACCCCGTATTCGCTTCTTTTATCATATTTAAGATCCGACAACATACTGGCATTTACACCAATATGAAAATTGTAGGATTTATAAACCCCGAAGGGCACGATGCTTGCCGACATGTTCCAGCAATGCAGGCTTCTGTTGACCGAAATGCTGGTGTAGGTGAACTGTTTAACCTTGAAATCGTAGGACGAATTCCCGGTAATGCGCCAGTTGGGCGTTAGCGTGATGCTGCCGTTCAAACTGAGGTTGTGGGTGAAATCCATCTCGTATTCCATTTTATCTTTGTCGAACACATTCGTGTTCCCGTATCTCACTGAATAACTAAAACTGAGACTCCAGGGGATAGTTACTTTCGCGTAACCATCATCAGAAGCCAACAGTGGTTTTTGATCCTGTTTGTTTGCATCCGGTTGTAAGGTCTCTTCCCCGCCATCATCCTCCCCGTTACCGGATAACGATGTTTCGCCTTCTCCGGCTGGCGTTGTACTGCCGTCGTCTTTTCCAAACAGTTTTTTAAAAGTATCGTTGTTAAAAGTATAACTGAAACTGGTGCTTGTTCCCTGGAATCTCGGGAATTTACCGTTGTTCCAGCGCAACTGGTTCACCCTGATCGGATTCCCGGAGCTGTTCAGGGCAAACATGTAGGGGTCAAAACTTGTACTCAGACTCAGGGAGTAGCTTTGAGAAAGTTTCAGTCGTAAGCTGGTGGAGAAATTCGACCAACGCATCGAGTCGGCAGCTAAGTTGTAACTGCCCCCGATGTTGAGGTTGTCGATCAGACTGATTTTTTTGAATGGTTCTTTGCCGGTGGTGTCCTTGTCGTTTCTCAGTTTCATTTCTAAGTTATTCCCCAGCGAGAAATTGATGCTACCCGATTTTCCCCGTCCCGGCGAACCATACAGGGAACCTTCGAATTTTGAATAAATGATATCGGAATCGGTGTATACATCAGGATTGGAGCTGCTTCTGACGCTTCTGGTGTATGTGTCGTAATATCCCCAGTTGGGGTCGCCAAAGTCGGGCGTGTATCCAAAGCCGATGCTGGGCGTGATGACGTGCCGGATGCGGTCTATCTTATCCCCGAAAATAGAACGAATCGGGATGTAAAAACCGTATAATTTCGTGGATGCCGAAACCCCCATGTTGAAGTCAAATACCCGGTAGAAGCCATCGGTCGTGTCTCTGACTTCCCGTTGTGCCGTATTGTCCCACGACTTTTCAATCGAACGGAGGTACCATCTTTCTGTATAATTGAAACTGGGTGATACGTTGATGAATTTCAATACGTTAAAACTCGCTGATACGGGAATTGAATGGCGCATCCCGTTTTGCCAGTCACGCGAAAAAGAGGAAGTCAACAGCTTGTTTTCCTTGGTATTGATGCTGTTGGCAAAAGCGCCGGAATAAGACATCGAGATTTTCTCGTACCAACGTTCTTTCCCGATTGGATTCTTTCGCTTAAAAGGATAGAAGCGGCTGTAGGCTATGTTGATGTTCGGCAGACTCAGGTTGATGGTCGAGTCCTTGGTACGCTGATTGATGTTTACACTTCCCGATAAACTGAGCGACGGTAAGTCCGGAAAACGGTTGGTAAAGGAGATGCTCGAACTTTTGGTGTTTTCCGAGTTCAACTCCGGCCGATAATAGGAGTTCACGTTGCTCCGGTTGTATCCGCTGGTCGAAAAGTTAACGCTCGATGAAAAGGTAAAGTTGGGATTTGCCTTCTGATCCTGTGAATGCGACCACCGTATGCTCATGTTGTTGGCCTTGCTGTAGTCGGGCATGTCTTTTTCTCCCGTGACATCTTCGCGGTAACTGATGCTTAAATTACCCCTGTATTTGTATTTTTTGAGATAACTGGTAGCTGCCGACAATGCCCAGGTGCCTTTGGTGTATATGTCGCCCTTCAGCTCCAGATCCATGTAATCGTTGATGGCAAAATAATATCCCCCGTTGGTGAGTCCAAACCCCCGGGTCATTTCATCCGTGAAGTTTGGCATCAGGATACCCGATGAGTACTTACTGGTAAACGGGAAGAACCCAAAGGGGATGGCAACCGGTAGTGGGACATCGGCGATGACTAAGTGGGCCGGTCCGGTAACCACATATTTACCCGGACTGACCTTTCCTTTCGATATGCTGAGGTAGAAATGCGGGTGGTCGTGGTCCTCGCAGGTTGTGTATTTTCCGCCTGTCATGCAGAAAAGATTATCGGGTGATTTTTTTGTTTGCTCGCTGATGATGTAACCTTCACCTTCCTGTGTCACCACGTGCCGGATAAATCCTTTTTTTGTTTTAAGATGATAACTCAACTCTTTGGAATTGTAAGAAGCCTCACCTTCGCTGAAAACAGGCTCTCCGATCATCTCGCCTTCTTCGTTCTGAGTTCCTTTGGCATATACCATGCTGCTGTCGATTTTTACTTTTACGTAATCGGCTTTCAGCGTGATTTGCTGATAATTAATTTCAGTATCACCATGCAAAAATGCCGTTCCGTTGCCAAATAAAACAATCGAATCGTTTGCTTTGTATTTGATGATGTCTTCTATCTGGTTTGGTTTTTGTGTGGCTTTTGCCGGTTGATTTGCAGCGTTAATGCTGTCGGTTTGATTAGCCGGATTGGTGCTGTTCAGACTGTCGTTTACCTGAACAGGTGTTTGTGTGTATGCCGAAAAAGAAAAAGCCATCATACTAAATAGTAGAATGACTGTTTTGAAGGAGTTAAAAATCAGTATTTTAGAAGATTTCATCCGGTCGGTAACGACATATTTATCAAACTACAAAATTAGTCAAAAATTAGTAGCAGACAGCTTAAATAACTTTTTTTTATAATAAATTTGAAATATTACCGCTACCGGTACGGTTAAAACAGGATAAAATCGTACTTTTGCATAGCTTTTTTCGAATTAAATTCATAATAACACGCCTATGGAGTTTAATAGTCCGATGAAGTACCTTGTGCTCATTTTTTGTGTCTTTCTTTTGTCACAGCCGGTAACGTATGCGCAGAAAAAAGATTTTGTGCTGGTACTTGATGCCGGTCACGGTGGTCGTGACCCGGGCGCTGTAGGCCGGATTTCGAAGGAGAAGGATATTACGCTGACTGTCGTGAGGATGGTAGGGGATTTGGTGGAGAAAAACATGCGGGATGTGAAAGTGGTTTATACCCGTAAAACCGATGTGTTTATCCCCCTCGAACAACGTGCTACCATTGCCAACGATAATCATGCCGACATGTTTATATCCATACATGTGAATGCCGCGAAAAGTAAAGCAGCATACGGAGCAGAGACATATACCCTCGGTCTCGCGAAAACAAAGGCTAACTTGGACGTGGCCATGGCTGAAAACTCGGTTATCCTGCTCGAAGATGATTATAAAACAAGGTATCGCGGTTTCGATCCCAATTCGGTGGATTCCTACATCATGTTTGAATTTATGATGGATAAATACCTCGATAACAGTATTTATTTTGCAACCTATATTCAAAATCAGTTTACAGGAGCGGCAAAAAGATACGACAGAGGTGTGAGACAGGCAGGATTCTGGGTGCTGCACCGTTCAGCTTGTCCGAGTGTGCTGATCGAACTGGGTTTTATTTCGAATTACAACGAAGAACTTTATTTGGCGAGTACGAGCGGACAGCGTGAATTATCGCTGGCCATTTACAATGCTTTCGTGAAGTACAAACGAAGCTACGATAAGAAGATGGGTCGCCCGCAGAGTGACGTGAAAGAGATTGAGATGGTTCGTGCGGATACAGTGGAACCGGCAAAACCCGAGAAAACAACAACCAAACCTGCTGATCCGGTTCAGGAATCGAAAACTGAAGTTAGGGTACAACAGCAGGTGGCAGGCGGACAACCGGTATTCAAATTGCAGGTCACTGCTTCGGCAACCAAACTTAGTAGTAATCACGCCAGTCTGAAAGACCTCAAAGACCTGGATTATTACCAGGAAGGTGGATACTATAAATATACGGTTGGAGCCGAAACCGATTATAATAAAATAAACCAGATCAGATTAGACCTGAAGAAAAGATTCCCCGATGCATTTATCATCGCTTTCGTGGGTGATAAAAAAGTCCCGGTTCAGGAAGCGTTGAAAATGATTAAATAAAGGTGTAAAAGCCAGGTGCGGGTTCGAGGAGATTGCTTCGCAATGACGGACCGGCTACATTAAATTACAGCATAAATGAAAAGAATTAAGTTATCAAGAGAAGTACGTGTTGGCATCATGACCATCGTTGCCATTTTTGTTTTATATTTCGGATTGAACTTTCTGAAAGGAGTTGACATCTTTTCCCCTATAAATTATTATTATGCCACCTATGAGCAAATCGACGGACTGGTACCTTCATCGCCCGTATATATTAAAGGATACAAGGTGGGACAGGTGGAAGAAGTTCAGTATGATTTTTTGAAAGAAACTGCTTTTGTCGTGAAAATCTCGGTGAGTAAGGATATCAATATTCCTCAGGGAACCACCCTGGAGCTTTTCGACGATGGACTCATGGGCGGTAAAGCGGTGCAGTTATTATACGCTCCCCGTAATGCTTCCACTGCTTTCTGTGCTTCGGGCGATACGCTGCAATCTTCTACCGGATCGGGATTGCTCGATCAGCTTGCCGGTGACCTGATGCCGAAGATTGAAAGCATAGCAGATCAAACCGATTCATTATTACGCTCGGTTCGCCTGTTGGTCGATGGTGGAAGTGTTCAGAACAGCCTGAGTTCAATTGAAAAAACAACTGCCGATTTGGCTGAGAGCTCCGCTCAGCTTAAAAAGCTGATGAAATATGATATGCCTCAACTTATCGGCAATGTGAACACCCTGACCGGTGACTTTAAAGTAGTGAGCGGAAACCTCAGGAAAATTGATTTTGCTTCTACCTTCCAACAAGTCGATTTAACTATCAGAGACCTGAATCAGATTACCCGGAAGATGAATGAAGGAGAGGGAAGTGTTGGCTTGCTTCTGAATGATAAGAATTTGTATATGAACCTTGTAAATATGTCGAATAGTGCGGATGAACTGCTGATTGATTTGAAAAAGACACCCAAAAGATACGTTCATTTTTCTCTTTTCGGAACGCGTGAAAAGTAGCTTTTAATTTAAATCCATTCTAAATAGAATTTAAATTTCATTTTTTTTTGATTACTGTTTTTCATGGGGGGAAAGCTTGACTGTTCAGGACTTTGGCTGAAATAATATAGTTAAAAAGTAAAATTCGTGATAAATTGTTAAATTGCTTATATTCAACTGTATTACAAAAATATCTCAACTATGTTGCTGAATATCAATGTTTATTTGTAATGTGTTGATAATTAGCATGGTGCAAAAGGTATAAACGCCCCGAAAAAAAATAGCCCTTTGTTATTTCAAAAAACTTTCTGAAATTTGTATCCCCGCGTTTGGCGAAGAAAGAATCACATGCATTTTCAGCACTGATTTTATTTTCTGAAAAGTATATTAAAGTATTAAAATCACTAAATTTTTTCTATTTACGTTATTAGTATGATGTCTCATTTACCTGAAAAATTGTGGAGCAAGTGCCTGGAAGTAATCAAGGATAACATCAGTGAAGCATCGTATAATACATGGTTTGTTCCCATCATTCCATTGCAGTATGAAAAGAATATATTTGTATTGCAGGTTCCCAGTCAGTTTTTTGTGGAGTATATCGAAGAAAAGTACATTGATTTGTTGCGCATGACCTTGTACCGTGTGGTTGGGGATGGAACAAAACTGGAGTATCGTGTGCTCATTGATCAGGCAACCGGAACCGGAACCCGGATTCCGAGTGAGGGAAATGAAAAGAAACCGGGAGCAGTTAATACGGCATCTAATTACATCAGTCCGTATCACAAACCAAGACTGCCCGAAATCGATCCTCAATTGAATCCTTCCTACAATTTCAATAACCTGATTGAAGGAAAGAGTAATAAGTTGGCACGTACAGCCGGTATCAGCATTGCAAATGAACCGGGTAAAACTATTTTCAACCCTTTGTTCGTATACGGACAGTCGGGTGTGGGGAAAACGCACTTAGCCAATGCTATCGGCGTTATGACGAAGCAGTTGCATCCCGAGAAACGTGTGTTGTATGTTTCGGCCAATACTTTCCAGATTCAATATACAGATGCGGTCAGGAGTAATTCGGTAAATGATTTCCTGAATTTCTATCAGACTATTGATGTGCTGATTGTGGATGATATACAGGAACTGGCCGGTAAAACAGCCACGCAGAATACTTTCTTTCATTTGTTTAATCACTTGCATCAAACCGGAAAACAGCTGGTGCTTACATCCGACCGTTCGCCGTTGGTGTTGGTGGGATTGGAACAACGCTTACTTACCCGTTTTAAATGGGGTCTTTCAGCTGAAATTGAAAAGCCTGATTTCGAATTGAGAAAGGCCATCTTAGAAAATAAAATTTACCGTGACGGACTGGAAATTCCGGAAGAAGTGGTTAATTATATTGCCGAACATGTGACGGATAACGTGCGTGACCTGGAGGGTACGCTCGTATCGCTGCTTGCTCACTCAACCCTTGCCAATATCGCCATCGACCTGAAATTGACAGAAAAGGTAGTTAGCCGTATTGTCAGCATTACGCCCAAAGTCAACACCGTGGAAAGAATCCGCGACATTGTCTGCGATCATTTCTCACTGTCGGTCGATGCCATTTCAACCAAAAGCAGAAAAAGAGAAGTGGTACAAGCCCGTCAGATTGCCATGTACCTGTCGAAACAAATGACCAAAAATTCTTTGTCATCCATCGGAAGCCTGATCGGTCAGCGTGACCATGCAACAGTACTGCACGCCTGCAAGATTGTGAGCGACCTGATGGAAATCGATAAAAACTTCCGCTCCAGCGTGAGAGAGATTGAGGAGAAGCTGAAGGGGTGATTTTTAGCGGAAAGCGCAGAGCGAAAAACGGAAAGCGAATAGCTAATAGCGAATAACTAATAGCTAATAGTGAAGAGCTTTTGATATATCTTTTAAAAGTATTAAGAACGAATAATCAGCAGTGGTTATTCGTTCTTCATTTTTTCCGCTCTCCGCCGTCATTGCGAGTGAAGCGAAGCAACCTCCGCTCTCCGCTATTCGTTATTAGCTATTCACTATTCGCTAAAAATATTGTTCTTATTTCGCCGAAATATATTATTTTTACATCGAAATTAAAAACACAATCCTATGGTTTATAAATTTACCTTACTTTCCGATGAAGCAGATAATTTTGTACGTGTAATTTCCATTGACTCAGAGGCAACGTTCCTGGATTTGCACCATGCCATTCTTGAATCGGCGAAATACGAGAAGAATCTTGTGACTACTTTCTTCATCTGTTCTGATGATTGGGAAAAAGGTCAGGAGGTTACCCTCATCGAAATGGAGTCCAGTTCAGAGTATGATAACCTGGTGATGGAAGACACCAAACTGGAAGAACTGCTTTCGGACGAAAAACAGAAATTGTTGTATGTTTTTGATTTGATGACAGAAAGGTCGTTTTTCATGGAGCTGACTGAAATTATTCCGGGTATCCGTATGAGTAAACCCGAATGTGTATTGTCGAAAGGTGAACCTCCTGTGCAAACTTTGTCGGAAGATGAAATGATAGGAGGCAGTAAACTGACTATTGATGAGAACTTCTACGGTGATGAGGATTTCGATTTGGATGAACTGGATGAAGAAGGTTTCGGAGATATGAATTTTGATGATAGCAGCTTGTTTAATGACGACAGATTCTGAAAGCTTAACAAAAAAATACCCTCATGGCAACACTTTGCTTGTTTTGCCCGGTCCCACCGGGGTGGGTAAAACAAGCATCAGCTTATCTTTAGCCCAATATTTTAAGGCGCCCATTATTTCTTCGGATTCCCGCCAGATCTACAAAGAATTAAAAATCGGGACTGCAGCTCCTACTGAACAGGAACTCGCTCAGGCTGAACACTTCTTTATTGGTACTCATTCTATCTTTGATGCTTACAATGCCGGTCAGTATGAACTGGATGTACTCGATTTGTTGAATGAACTATTCAAAAAACACCGTGTTGTATTGTTGGTGGGAGGTTCGATGATGTACATTGATGCTGTGTGCAACGGCTTGGATGATATCCCTACGGTGGATGAAGAAACCAGAAAGTACTGGCAGGATATTTATCGCGAGAAAGGATTAAGTTTCATTCAGGAAGAGCTGAAACGCTTAGACCCGCAACATGCAAGTGAAGTTGATATGCAGAATTATAAAAGGGTATTGCATGCACTTGAAGTGTGCAGTATGACCGGCAGGCCTTATTCTGAATTAAGAACAGGTGAGAAGAAACAGCGCGATTTCAATATAATAAAGATAGGTTTGAATCGTCCCCGACCTGAATTGTATGAGCGGATCAATCAACGGGTTGAGCTTATGATGCAGGATGGCTTGCTGGAGGAAGCCCGTGCATATTATCCCTATAAACACCTGAATGCCCTCAATACGGTTGGTTATAAAGAGCTGTATGAGTATATGGATGGAAAATGCAGTCTCGAAGAAGCGGTGCAAAAGATAAAACAGGATTCGCGCAGGTATGCAAAACGTCAATTAACCTGGTTCAACCGCGATCAGGATATTCATTGGTTTCATCCGGATGATGAGAAAGAAATAATCGAATTTGTGAACAAAACCATTAAAGGTAATTATCCACTAACCACTAACCACTAACCACTATTCATGTCTGCCAGGTTAATCATATTAGGTGCAGGTTCCGCGTTACCGACCCGGAATAATTTCCCGACCTCGCAAATCCTGGAGTTGCGGGAAAAGCAATTCATGATTGACTGTGGCGAGGGAACCCAGATTCGCATGCGGCAGATGGGATTGAAAATCAACCGGCTGGGACATATCTTCATCTCGCATCTGCATGGTGATCATTGTTTTGGTCTGATTGGCCTCATTTCGTCCTTCGGTATGCTCAACCGCACGGCTGATTTATATGTACACGGACCCGCCGGAATAGCTGCCTTGTTTGAACCCCAACTTCGTTTTTTCTGTGAAGGCATGCCATTTAAGGTGATTTTTGAAGAATTTGACGCGAAAAAGCATGCGGTTATTTACGAAGACCGCTCTGTTGAGGTCACGACTATTCCACTTAAACACCGTGTTCCATGCAGTGGGTTTCTTTTTCGTGAGAAACCGGGAGAAAGACACATTATCCGCGATATGATTGATTTTTATCAGGTGCCCATCGCCCAGCTAAATCTGATTAAGAAAGGGGCCGATTTTGTTACTTCTGAAGGCAATGTGATTCCCAATGAGGCGCTTACGACTCCTTCCGACAAAACGATTTCTTATGCTTATTGTTCTGATACCGCTTATTCGGAGAAAATAATCCCGCTGATCAACGGGGTTGATATGTTATATCATGAAGCCACTTTTGCCGAGTCGGAAAAAAGCAGGGCTAAAACCACCATGCACAGTACCGCTGCACAGGCGGCCACCATTGCCCTGAAGGCCAATGTATCCCGACTCATCCTCGGGCATTTCTCGGCCCGTTACAGTAATCAGCAAATCCTGCTGAATGAAGCCAAAGCCGTTTTTGAAAATGCTATCCTCGCGGAGGACATGATGGTTTTTGATATTTAAATGTCGGCAGATGCCGGTCGCCAGACTCCGGACTCCGGACTCCGGACTCCAGACTCCAGACTCCAGACTCCAGACTCCAGACTCCAGACTCCAGACTCCAGACTCCAGACATCAGACGCTGTTTATATTAGATAGTACAGGTTTAAATAACCTTTAGAAAAATAATTAAAAAAAATGATTATCCGTTGTATTACCTAAATTGATTTTTATATGTAACCGAGGCTATCATAAGCCTGTCGAATAAATTTTCTCCAAAATATCTTCTATTGAATTTGTAACAGAATTCATTCAGGTAGTTTTGAAGATATTCAGG
>JANJVQ010000007.1 GCA_024710005.1 Paludibacter sp.
AGCTAAAAGAGAAAAGAGAAAAGCGTAAAGCGGAAAGCGGAAAGCGGAAAGCGGAAAGCGGAAAGCGGAAAGCGGAAAGCGGAAAGCGGAAAGCGGAAAGCGGAAAGCGGAAAGCGGAAAGCGGAAAGCGGAAAGCGGAAAGCGAAAAGCGAAAAGCGAAAAACTGGAGACTGGAGACTGGAGACTGGAGACCGGAGACTGGAGACTGGAGACTGGAGACATTAAATAAAAAACAAATCGCATAAATAATAACAATGAACATCGTCAGAAAAGACATCGACAGCTCGAATGCTACCATCACCATCAGCATCGAGAAAGCAGATTACTCAGAGAAAGTTGAAAAAACATTGCGTGATTATCGCAAAAAAGCGAATATCCCGGGTTTCCGTCCGGGCATGGTTCCTCTCGGATTATTGAAAAAAATGTACGGAAAATCAATCCTTGCAGAAGAAATCAACAAAATCCTGTCGGATGAACTATACAAATACATTCAGGATAATAAAATCAACATGCTGGGTGAACCTCTCCCGAATGAAACTGATCAGCAAGATATTGATTTCAGCACGCAGGAAGATTTCGAATTTGTTTTCGACCTTGGGTTGGCTCCTGAATTTGAAGTTGAACTGAATAAAAAGGACAAAGTAAAATACTATCAGATTACTCCGAGCGAAGAAATGATTGATAACCAGATCAAATCTTACACCGGTCGCTATGGCAAATATGTGCAGGAAGAGTCGGTTGAGGAAAAAGACATGGTAAAGGGTACCCTGACAGAACTGGCAGAAGGCAAGGTAAAAGAAGGTGGTATCCAGGTACAGGATGCTGTTTTGACACCTGCTTACATGAAAGATGAAGCCAGCAAGGCTTTGTTTGCCGGCGCTAAAGTAGGCGATGTGATTACTTTCAACCCGAAAACAGCGTTCGAAAACGAAGCGGAAATTTCTTCTCTGCTGAAAATCTCAAAAGAAGAGGTTGCTGAGGTGACTGCTGATTTTCAGTTTACCATCGAAGGCATCACCCGTTACCACGAAGCAGAAATCGATCAGGAATTGTTCGACAAAGTATATGGTGAAGGCGTTGTAAAGTCAGCGGAAGAATTTACCGAAAAAATCAAGGCCAATATTCAGGAAACACTGGCTCAGGACAGCGAATACAAATTTGGTATCGATGCACGTGAAGTACTGGTAAAAAAATACGACAGTCTGGCATTCCCGGATGCATTCCTGAAACGCTGGTTGCTTGCTTCGAACAAGAATCTGACAGAAGAAACGCTGGAAGCTGATTATCCTAAAATGATTGCCGACCTGAAATGGCAGTTAATTAAAGATAAAATTGCTAAATCAAACGATATCAAAGTTGAGAAGGATGACGTGGAAGACTTCGGTCGTAAAATTGCCCGCTCCCAGTTTGCCCAGTATGGCATGATTGGTATGGACGATGCCATCCTCGACAACTATGTGAAAGATATGCTCAAAAAAGAAGAAACACTCAAAAACATCATCGACAAAGTTGCTGAAAATAAGGTGCTCGACATCATTAAAAATGCAGTTAAAGTAGATACTAAAGAGGTTTCGATAGAGGAATTTAATAAGATGTTTGAATAAAACCATCTAAGTCATATAAGTAACATATAAGATTTTTTTGCTCTTAATCTTAAGTTACCCATTCTCATTTATAGTCAAAGTGTTGTTTTGTTAAAAATACAGAATAACACTTTGCTGTTTCTTATTTATAACCGATTTCAATAATATTAGTTATTTTTGCAATTGAATTAAACTAAAATGTCTTATATGACTTATATGGTTAAAATACAAAAATTATGAATCAAAACGAATTTCACAAATACGCCACCAAACACCTCGGGATGAATGGGTTGGCTTTAGAAAAATACATAGGTATCACCAGTAGCTATATTTCTCCATCAATTCTGGAAGAAAGACAACTGAACGTAACCCAGATGGATGTGTTTTCACGCTTGATGATGGATCGCATCATCTTTTTGGGAACACAAATCGACGACTACACTGCCAACGTAATTCAGGCGCAGTTGCTGTTCCTTGATTCCTCGGATCCGGGAAAAGACATCTCGATTTACCTGAACTCTCCCGGGGGTTCGGTTTACGCCGGACTTGGAATTTATGACACGATGCAGTTTATTGGCTCCGATGTTGCAACCATTTGTACCGGCATGGCTGCTTCGATGGCCGCCGTGTTATTAGTTGCCGGGACAAAAAACAAACGCTCTGCACTGAAACATTCCCGCGTGATGATTCACCAACCGATGGGTGGCGCTCAGGGACAGGCATCTGATATTGAAATCACTGCCCGCGAAATCCAAAAACTGAAAAAAGAGCTTTATACAATCATCGCCGACCATTCAGGAAATCCTTTTGATAGAATTGAAAAAGACTCGGACCGGGATTACTGGATGACTTCACAGGAAGCCCTTGAATATGGGATGATCGACAGAATCTTGATTAATGAGAAGAAAAATAAATAATGGCTAAACAACTCAGACGATGCTCTTTCTGCGGACGAACCGAATCTCAGGTGGATTTTTTCATCATGGGGCAGGACAACACGCAAATCTGTAACGAATGCGCGATACAGGCCGCTGAAATTGTAAAGGAAAATACAGAAAGCAAGTCCAAATTACCGCATTTACAGAAAGAGGATATCCCCAAACCTGTGGAAATAAAGAAGTACCTCGATCAGTATGTAATCGGACAGGATGAAGCCAAGAAGTTCCTCTCGGTGGCTGTTTACAACCACTACAAACGTCTCATGCAGGAAAAAACAAATGACGATGTGGAAATCGAAAAATCAAACATCATCATGGTGGGTTCCACCGGCACCGGAAAAACCCTGCTTGCCAGAACCATTGCCAAGAAACTGCACGTGCCGTTTACCATTGTTGATGCCACGGTACTTACCGAAGCCGGCTATGTGGGCGAAGATATCGAAAGCATCCTGACCAGGTTGCTACAGGTGGCTGATTATGATGTAAAAGCAGCTGAAAGAGGCATCGTTTTTATTGACGAAATTGATAAGATCGCCCGCAAAGGTGATAACCCGAGCATCACCCGTGATGTGAGCGGGGAAGGTGTGCAACAGGGGCTTCTCAAATTATTAGAAGGATCCGTTGTGAATGTTCCACCCCAGGGAGGCAGAAAACATCCCGATCAGAAGATGATTCCGGTTAATACCCAGAATATTTTATTTATCTGCGGAGGCGCATTCGATGGTATCGAGAAAAAAATAGCGGCCCGACTCAACACCCGTGTGGTGGGTTACAGCGCAACGCTTGAAACTGACTTCATCGACAAGAAGAATATGTTGCAGTACATCGCACCACAGGATTTAAAATCCTTCGGACTGATTCCTGAAATCATCGGTCGTTTACCTATTCTGACTTATCTGGAACCCCTCGACCGTAATGCATTGCGAAAAATCCTTACGGAACCGAAAAATTCGATCATCAAACAATATGTCAAATTATTTAAGATGGATCATATTGAACTTGTTTTCGAGGAAGAAGTGCTGGAATATGTTGTTGATAAAGCTATCGAGTTTAAATTGGGCGCCCGTGGATTAAGGTCAATTACCGAAACCATCATCATGGACAAGATGTATGAGATGCCGTCGAAGAACGAAACCAAATTAGTCATCGAGCTGGATTATGCCCGTACGAAAATAGAGAAAGCGAATATCAACCGGTTAAAAATCGCTTAAATATTCAGAAAATAATCATTATCAGCGACATAATTACAGAAAAACAGGTTATTTGCAAAAAAAAATGCATTTAACCTGTTTTTTTTTCGCAAAGTACTTGGATATTAAAAATCTGTTTTTAAATTTGCTTTACCTAATCTTATACAAAGGGTTAAAAAAAAGAGAAAATGAAGTAAAAAAAGATTGATAATCTTGCAAATACTTCGGGAAATAATACTAACTTCGCCATCCGGTTTTGAATTGTATTAGATATGATAACTCATTCAGAATTAACCACCCATTTGAAAGAGCATTTTGGTTTCGATACCTTTAAGGGAAACCAGGAAGCCATTATTCAGAATGTGCTGGATAAGAACGACACTTTTGTTCTGATGCCCACCGGCGGTGGAAAATCATTATGCTACCAACTTCCTTCATTATTGATGGAAGGTACAGCTATTGTCATATCTCCCCTGATCGCGCTGATGAAGAATCAGGTTGATGCCATGCGCAATTTCAGTGAAGAAGACGGGGTTGCTCATTTTCTGAATTCATCTCTTACAAGACAAGCCATTGATGCTGTAAAGGCTGATATTCTTTCCGGTAAAACCAAGTTGTTGTATGTCGCACCGGAATCGCTTACGAAAGAGGAGAATATTGAATTCCTGAAGCAAATAACAATTTCATTTTACGCGGTTGACGAAGCGCACTGTATTTCGGAATGGGGACATGATTTCCGGCCTGAATACAGGAGAATACGGCCGATAATCAATGAAATTGGCGTTGCACCGCTGATTGCACTGACAGCAACGGCGACTCCCAAGGTACAGCACGACATCCAGAAAAACTTAGGCATGCTGGATGCGAAAGTGTTTAAGTCTTCTTTCAACCGGGAAAACCTGTACTACGAGGTTCGAAGTAAAAACAAGGATGTTGACAAGGAAATCATCAAATACATCCGCATTCAGAAGGATAAGTCAGGAATTATTTATTGTCTGAGTCGTAAGAAGGTAGAAGAACTTGCCGAGACATTAAAAGTGAACGGGATCTCTGCCCTACCCTACCATGCCGGTATGGATTCAGCAGTCAGGACCGAAAATCAGGATAAGTTCCTGATGGAGAAAGTACAGGTTATCGTGGCAACCATTGCTTTCGGCATGGGAATCGATAAGCCGGATGTTCGTTATGTTATTCATTACGATATGCCCAAGAGCCTGGAGGGTTACTACCAGGAAACCGGTCGCGGAGGCAGAGACGGTGGAGAAGGTCAGTGTATTGCATTCTATGCATACAAGGATCTTGATAAGTTAAGGAAATTTATGCAAGGCAAACCGGTTGCCGAACAGGAAATAGGAAACCAATTATTATTAGAAACGCAAGCATACGCTGAGTCATCGATTTGTAGGAGAAAGCTCTTACTCCATTATTTTGGAGAGGAATACAAACACGATAACTGCGGTAGTTGTGATAACTGTATGAAACCAAAGAAAACAATTGAAGGACAGGAACTTTTAATCCTGATTTTAGAAACGATTATTGCAGTAAGGGAAAAATTCAAAGCTGAACATATTGTTGATATCCTGAAAGGGAATAGCACCTCGGACATCAAGTCCTATCAACACGATGAACTGGAGAATTTCGAAGCGGCATCCGATGAAGATGAAAAGCTGCTGCACGCGATTATCAGGCAGGCCATGATTGCCGGGTACATCTCAAAAGACATAGAAAACTACGGTTTGCTGAAAATAACACCTGCCGGCAAAGCATACATGAAAAAACCCGGCGCATTCCCGGTGGTAAAGGACAATGAATTTGATGAAGATGAAGAAGAAACGGCAGTAAAATCTGTTGGCGGGACTTGCGCTGCCGATGATGTGCTTTTCTCTATCCTGAAAGATCTGAGAAAGAAAATGTCGAAAAAATTAGAAGTGCCGCCATTTGTAATCTTTCAGGATCCTTCGCTTGAAGCCATGGCTACCACTTACCCGATTACGATGGATGAACTCCAGAATATCCCGGGCGTGGGGGCAGGCAAGGCTAAAAGATACGGTGATGAGTTCCTCAAAGTCATCAAGGAACATGTCAAAGAAAATGAAATTACCCGTCCGGAAGACCTCAGGGTGCGGACTGTCGCCAATAAATCCAAATTAAAAGTCTCTATTATCCAGGCCATTGACCGAAAAATAGCTTTAGATGACATCGCTGAATCGAAAGGACTCGACATGCTTGAGTTACTGGATGAAATTGAAGCTATCGTTTACTCGGGAACAAAAATCAACATCGATTATTTCCTGAAAGAAGTCATGGAGCCCGATCATGTGGATGAAATCTTCGAATACTTCAGCACCGCAGAAACCGATAAAATTCCTCCGGCATTAAAAGAACTTGGAGAAGACGATTTCAGCGAAATTGAAGTAAGGCTGGTTAGAATCAAATTCTTATCGGAGATTGGGAATTAAATCCTCATTTCATCCACCCCACACAAATCTACCCAAATGAATAAGCTGTTACGCACAGGAATTGCCGAAATACTACTTCTGCTCCTGAGCGTATCTGCGTATGCGGTAACACCGGACTTAATCCAGCATACGATACACCGGTTTTCGGGCATTTGGAAACAAGCACCACAGGAAAAGGTCTATTTGCATACCGACAAACCATTCTATTACAGTGCAGGTGAAGACATCTGGTTCAGGGCTCACATTGTCAATGCTACCACCCATAAACCGGACACGCGCAGCCAGTTTGTCTATGTCGAGTTAATTGACAAATCTGATTCCGTGATCACGAGGGTGAAAATCAAACGGAACGGGTCAGGGGCTTCCGGAAAAATCACATTATCTCCCGAGATTGCTCCCGGCGAATATATACTCAGGTCTTACACTTACTGGATGCAGAATGTCGCTGATGACTTCTTTTTCCACAAGAAAATTCACATCGGGAACATGATTGATGACAGGGTGCGCATCAGTACGAGTTTTGGGACTCCTGAAAACGGAAAAATACCACTGACTATTACTTTTAAAAACACCTTCTCAATGCCTCTCAGTGGTAAAACTGTCGAAATCAGGCATCATTACATCCCCAAAAACAGGAAAACAACTAATCTGATGACCAATAAACAAGGTGAAATACATTTACAAATAGAATCCGACACTGTTCCAGATGCAAAAAGATTGCTGGAAATCACACTGAACGAACCGGGACTTTCATTTAACAGAAAAATTCAGATCCCTGACCTGAGATCCGATTATGATGTACAATTCTTTCCTGAAAGTGGTGTGTTCTTAGACAACCAGATCCAAACCATTGCATTCAAGGCTATCGGTTCCGACGGATTGTCAGTCAATGTCTCCGGTAAAATATACAATCAACAGCATCAGGAAATCTGTGAACTTAACACCCTCAATAAAGGGATGGGGAAAATAATCATGCACACCTATCCTGAGGAAAACTATTATGCTGTTGTACAAACAGAGAACGGTCTGCAAAAGAAATTTGACTTACCGGCAACGTCCGCTACCGGAGTCAGCATGAAACTAAAAACAGTCAAAGGAAAAGTGTTTTTTCAGGTTTTAAACCAAAGCCACCTTGATATTAAAGGCTTATTCATGCTGGTTCACTCACGGGGAATGGTCTACCTGCTTACTCCGCTAACTGAATCAGAAGGGTTTCTTTCGGAGAATATGCTCCCTTCTGGAATCAACACTTTTAGCATCATCGATTCGACGGGGAACACCTGGTGTGAAAGAATCGGTTTTATTCGTAATAATAATTTTCCGGTGATAACCATGGAAAGCGATAAGTTGAAGTACGGTAAAAGAGAACCGGTTGAACTTCACTTTAAATTACTTACTCAGGATACTATTCCGGCTAAAGGGAACTTTTCTGTGAGTGTAACCGATAATTTACTGGTTAAAAATGACAGCATCAACAATGATATCCTGAGTTATCTGCTATTAAGTTCGGATCTTAAAGGATACATTGAAGAACCACAGCAGTATTTCAGGGATAATTCATGGCTGACGCTGGAAAAAACCGATTTGCTGATGCTCACACAGGGCTGGCGACGATTCAACACAAGAGAAATCATCAAAGGTATCTATCCCAGAACAAACTATTATCTGGAGGTCGGGCAGGCTATTTCAGGGAGAGTCCTGAACCTGTTTAACAAACCTGCCAAAAACGCAGAAGTTATTTTCTTCAGTAACTATAAAAATCAGATAAACACCGCGAAAACCGACAGTACAGGTCTGTTTCTGATTGATGGCATTCAGTTCCCCGACAGCACACAAATTATACTGAAAGCAAAATCGCGTAGCAAAATTGTTGATGTAGAACTAATTCCCGACAAAGATGTATTTCCCGCTTACAAGTCTGTCATTCCATTTAATCACGATGACAAGACTGTCGTTCCGGACGATTATCTTAACCTGTCAAAAGAAAGATATTACAATGAAGGCGGGATGTTGGTAATTAATCTGGATGAGTTTACAGTAAAAGGCGAAACAAAGAAAACAGAAGCCGGATATTATTATTCCGGAGCAGCCGACAATTCAATAGATTCCAAAAAACTGGAGTCATTCGGAAGTCAATCTGTTTTAGATGTCATCAGGACCTTTCCGGGAGTCCAGGTATCAGGAGAATCAATTTCAATCAGAGGTGCCTCCGGCAACCCGCTATTTTTGATTGATGGAATAGAAACTGAAGAAATTGAAGATTTACAGTTTCTGAATGCTACTGATATTGAGGAGATTTCTTTGTTCAAAGGAGCTTCCGCCTCTCTGTTTGGATCAAGAGGTGGAAACGGCGTAATTGCCATCACGCTTAAACAAGGCGCAATACTACAGAGCATTACGCCACCCAGTCTGGTTCGGTATACTCCACTGGGGTATCAACAACCGGTTGAGTTTTATGTGCCTAAATATGATGTTGACAGCATCAGAAGTCAGTCAAAACCAGATTTACGTACAACTATATATTGGACTCCGGAGGCAAAGACTGATGAAGACGGCAACATCTGGCTGAAGTTTTACACCGCAGACAAACCCAATGACTATCGGGTAGAGCTGGAGGGCGTAAGCGAAAACGGTGAAATCTGCAAATTTCAGGGTATCTTAAAACGGGACTGATTAAATTCTCTTCTTCAATGCTTCCTTTTTAATTGCTGACACAGATTTTATGGGGGGAATACTGTCTTCCGTTTTTATTGAATCGACTGTTTGATTGATAAGCGGTATGGTGTCCAGCTTCATACGCAAACTATCCTGTAAGGCAGGTTTGTATTTCCTTAACAACAAAATACTGTCGACCACAAAACTAATGTTGTCCTGTCGTGTTGGACTGGCATAGAAAACTCCTGAAAGAGAATCGATTTTGATGTTTCTGGAAGCCTTAAACCGGAATTTATACCTGCGCAACACGCTGTCGTTTTTCACTGCATGCCACAAACTGTCCACATTTCCGTCGGCATAATGAATTCGGAATGTTGTGTATCCGCTTTTTACAGAATCGTGTGGCAAAACCCGCATCCTGAAAGAAAAGTTGTATATATCTTTCGTCAGGAGACTACTGTTTTCCAAACTAAAGCCGGAATGATTTTTTGTTGAGTCATCCGGATAAGTAAAAGCTGTATCCCGATTCCAGATATTGATTTCAAGTGGTTTAAGCCTGATTGAGTCTGGCAGAATTGGCGTGTATTTTCCGGCTTCCACCTCAGCTCTCAATACTTCGAGATTTTTATTAACACCGGCATAAATGCGTTCAAACACCTTGGGATTCCGCGTATAATAAACGAGTGAAGAATCGAACTGAGCTTTGGAAATACCGTGTTTTTGAAAAAGTGCATGATAGTAAAACACCTTTTCATCTTCACTTATCGTCACATCCGACGAGAAAACACCTTCCAGCAAGTGAAGATCCGTCAGAAACGACTTCATCTCACTCCGGCTGAGGACGTCATCGTGACCGCTGCTACAGGCAAATTGAAGTAGCACCACGCAGCAAAACATCCATTTTATTGCTTTTTTAAGCATTTTCTTCCTTCGATTTCTTTTCTTTTTTTGATTCCAGGTGTTCATTCAAGTCCTTCCGGAAAAATATCAGAATGATACCGGCAGCAACAGAAATAGCTGAATCTGCAATATTAAAAACCGGACTGAAAAACAGCGTTTCACCTGCACTGTTTTTAATAATCGGGAAATAAAGCATATCCACTACTTTCCCATAAAACAGGGGAGCATAACCTCCACCCTCTGGTAAGAATGTGGCTAAATGCCCATAACTATCTGAAAACAACACCCCATAAAATACTGAATCGAGAATATTGCCCGCAGCTCCGGCAAGTAACAAGGCAACTGACAGAATAAAACCCTGACGTGCCTGTTTTTTAACCAAATAATGGATAAAGTACGCCAAACCACCCACAGCAATAATCCTGAAAATAGTGAGGAATAACTTGCCTATGATTTCCATACCAAAAGCCATCCCGTTATTTTCTATAAAATAAATGCGGAACCAGTCGAAAACATACACTGACTCTCCCAATACAAAATTGAGTTTGATATAGATTTTACTGACCTGGTCGATGAGCAGGACAAGAATAATCAACCATACGGATTTTTGTGTTACTGACATGCTTACTTATTAAACAACAAATCGGCAAAAAGTCACTATCCTGAGCCTTTTGCCGAAATGCCTATGTGATCATTTTGATTATTTCTGTTGCGTTTTAGCCTCAATGCTCAGCGTTGCATGCGGTACGGCACGCAAACGTTCTTTGGGAATCAGCTTGCCCGTCTCACGGCAAATGCCATAAGTCTTATTTTCAATGCGAATCAACGCAGCCTGCAAGTGCTGAATAAATTTCATCTGACGTTGTGCCAAACGACCCGACTCTTCTTTCGAAAGCGTAGCTGCACCTTCTTCCAACACCTTGAATGTAGGGGAAGTATCCATCACGTCATTTCCGTCCAGATTGGTCAGACCATTCTTCAACATCTCATAATCCTTCTGTGCCTTTTCGAGTTTATCGATAATAATCTGACGAAACTCCTCCAATTCGGCGTCGGAGTATCTTGTTCTCTCTTCCATAACCACTTCTTTTAAAATTAACGAAAATGTTTCCCGGGTACGATAAAAATTTTTGCGAATATACGACTTTTGTTTCAGTTGGACAACATATTTAGTCCTCCCGGTCTTTTTTTATTTTTACAACGTTTAGTATACCGCTTGTGCCACTCTTTTAACGCTTTGAGTTGCCATCATACTGTAAAAATGAATACTCGGTACGCCGTGCGCGATCAAATCCTTAGCCTGCTGAATACACCACTCCACTCCTACCTCAACAGCGTCCGCATCGGAGTTACATTTGCGCAATTCAGCCGCAAATGCTTCGGGAATATCCGTGTGGAAAATCTTGGGTAAAACGGTCATCTGATTTTGCAGCGTAATGGGCTTGATTCCGGGAATAATTGGCACATGAATGCCGTTTTCCTTGCATTTTGCCACAAAATCAAAATACTTTTGGTTGTCAAAAAACATTTGTGTAACTAAGTATTCAGCCCCGGCTTCCACTTTTTGTCTGGCATATTGCAAGTCTGATTCCAGGTTGGGCGCTTCCTCATGTTTCTCCGGATAGCATGCCATACCATAAGAAAACGGTGTAATCTTCGATTTCATCTGAGAACCGTCTAAAAAGAATCCCTGGTTGAACTTATTGACCTGTTGTTGAAGCTCGGTCGCGAAACGGTGACCGGTGGGACTAAACTCTTTTTCGTGTTTTCCCTTATCTCCTCTGAGCAACAAAAGATCGGTTATCCCCAGAAACTGCAAATCTATCAGCGCATATTCGGTTTCCTCTTTGGTAAAACCGCTGCAAATGATGTGCGGAACCACCGGAATCTTGTATTTGTTTTGTACAGCAGCAGCAATTGCAACCGTACCGGGACGGTGACGTTCGGCCACCCTTTCAAATAAACCTCCCGGTTTTTCTCTGAAAACGAGTTCACTTCTGTGGGTCGTAATGTTGATATACTTTGGATCAAATTCACGCAAAGTATCAATTGTACGATACACTGTTTCGATACCATTTCCTTTCAAAGGCGGCAACAACTCGAACGAAAAAGCCGTTTTCCCTCCTGCTGATTGTATTTTTTCTATCACACTCATGAAGATTTGAATCTAAAAGTGTGCAAAAATACGAAATATAATTTTAATTAAAGGAATCAGGGAGTAAATACTCTCCTCATAAAATATCCGGATGCTGTGAATTTCTTACGAAATAATTGCTCAATTCAAATAAAATAATTTAATTTGCGTTCAATTAATAAGTCTATTAAATTTAATTATTAAACAAGCTTATAAATGGCTGAAGAAAAATTAAACCAACCCACAGAACAAGCCATTCTTGAAGCGGCTGAGAAACTGTTTCTTGAAAAGGGATTTGAGGCTACGTCCACCACACAGATTGCTAAAGAAGTTGGTTGTAATCAGGCACTCATTCATTACTATTTCCGTACTAAGGATAATCTCTTCAATACAATCTTCGAACAAAAGTTCAGACTCTTCTTTCAACAGCTATTTAACATCGAAGGGGTTAAATCAATGGGGTTTGAAGAAAAAATCCGCCACTTAATCATCTCTCACTTTGCCCTGTTGGAAAATAATCCTCAGATTCCACTTTTAATAATCAGGGAGTTATCGCGGAAACCCGAACAAGTGGCTTTGTTGCGGGAAAAACTGCGGGAATTACCTGAGAAGCTTTTTGCGGCACTGAACGATGACCTGCAGGCAGAAATAAAAGCCGGCAGGGTTCGCCCAGTCAGTTTGATCGACATCATGATACCTGCTATTTCGATGAATGTGGCTTTGTTCGTGATGATGCCTGTGGTCGAACAGGTGTTGCAAATGGACGAGGGACAAAAGAAAAATCTGATTGAGCACAGGAGAAATGCGAATGTGGATTTTATTTTACATAGCATCCGCGCATGAACGCTTGAGATACGCAATTATTAGTGGTTAGTGGTTAGTGGTTAGTGGTTAGTGGTTAATTTTAAGACTAATTTTACTTGATGTTATGAAAAGAAAGATTTGGATTGCTAATATCATTCTGATGATCTGTTTTGCACCATTGAGCGGCATTACCCTCGATAGTTGCAGCATCAGGGCAAGAAATAATTATCCGTTGATAAAACAATATGGATTGATAGAGAAAACGCGCGATTTTAATCTGTCGACCGTATCGAAAGCCTGGCTACCTCAGGTTAGTCTTGGTGTAAGGGCAACGTACCAGTCGGATGTGACCGAAATCCCGGCGGCGCTCGGCAATGCCATTTCTGCTATTACCGGACAACCTTTTAGTATGCCATCTCTGCATAAAGATCAGTATCAGGCGGTTGTGGAAGTTAATCAATTAATCTGGGATGGCGGCGTAATCAGCTCTCAAAGAAGAAGCCTGGAAGCATCAGCCGAAATTGACAAGCAAAAAACCGAAGTTGATTTGTATACATTGAATGAAAGAATACACCAGCTTTATTTTGGTATCATGCTATTAAACGAACAAATTACGCTACAAAATATCTTGTTGAATGAACTGACAGCCAATCACAAAAAAGTACTTTCACTTGTTGAAAATGGAGTTGCTTTACCATCCGATGGGGATGCCATCAAAGTTGAAATGATTCAGGCCAGACAACGAATGTATGATTTGCGCAGTACGCAAAAGAACTATTGCATGATTTTGTCGGCTTTTACCGGACTTGTAATCGATGAAAAAACACCATTGGAGAAACCGGTTGCAGCAGAACCGGCTGAAGCAATCAACTACCGTCCGGAGCTAAAACTTTTTGCGGCTCAACAGTTGTTACTATCCAATCAGGAAAAGGCTCTCCACGCATCCAATCTGCCAAAGATCAGCGCTTTCGTACAAGGGGGTTATGGCCGACCAGGTTTAAACATGTTTACTACTGATTTTTCTCCCTTTTATATCGGAGGAATCCGGCTGTCGTGGAACCTGAGCAACTTTTACTCCCTGAAATCAAATCTTGGAAAAATTGAGTTGAACAGGCAGCAAATAGAGGTCATGAAAGAAACTTTCCTGTTTAATAACACACTGGAAAGAAATCAACATCAGACTGAAATCGACAAACTCAGGGAAAACCTGAAAAGTGATGATGAAATTATATCCCTCAGGAAGAACATAAAGACAACTGCTGAAGCCCGCTTGTCAAACGGCACCATTACGGTCACCGACTTACTCAGGGAAATCAATGCAGAACACATTGCCCGTCAGCAAAAAGCATTGCACGAGATTCAACTCCTGATGGCCATTTATCAGTTAAAAACAAATACAAATAATCTGTAAACATACTGGATATGAAAAGGTATAAAATTTATGTTTTGCTTATCCTGATCGCGGGGTTTTCTTCTTGCAGGAATACCGATTCCGACTTCGATGCTTCGGGGACATTCGAAACGACTGAAATCATTGTTTCTGCAGAAGCGGCTGGTAAAATCAGGACATTCGATGTAGTTGAAGGTCAATCGCTAATAGAGAATGAAACAGTCGGTTACATCGACAGCACGCAACTGTACCTGAAAAAACGTCAATTACTGGCATCCATTGACGCCTTGCTCAGCCGTCGACCCGATTTAAAAAAACAACTCGGGACACTGGAACAGCAACTTACAACAGCCCGTAACGAAAAGAAACGGGTGGAAAATTTGCTCAAGTCAAACGCGGCTACCACGAAACAACTTGACGACCTGAATGCGCAGATTGCGATGCTGGAGCGACAACTAACCGCGACAAAATCAACACTTGAATCATCGCTGCAAAGTATTTCAGGAGAAAAGGAAGCTCTTGAAATTCAGGTTTTGCAATTAGAAGACCAGCTTCAGAAGTGCCATATTACCAGTCCGATTACCGGCACTGTACTCGTTAAGTATGCAGAAAAAGGAGAGTTGGCTTCACCCGGTAAGGCCCTTTTCAAAATCGGAGACACCAACAACATGATTTTCAGGGCATACATCACAGCGGATCAACTTACAAAGATCAAAAACGGTCAGCAGGTTCAGGTTTGTGCCGATTTCGGAAAAGAGGAGTACAAATGCTATGAGGGTACAATAAGCTGGATATCGACAAAATCTGAATTTACGCCCAAAACCATCCAAACAAGAAACGAAAGAGCGAATCTGGTATATGCCGCGAAAGTGATGGTGAAAAACGACGGATACCTGAAAATCGGGCAGTATGGTTTTTTAAAGATTAAATAATCATGATCAGCTGCAAGAACATCAGCAAGAAGTATAAAAAAGTTCAGGCACTCAGCGACATCAGTTTTGAGGTGAAGCCGGGTGAGATATTCGGACTGATTGGTCCGGATGGCGCCGGTAAAACAACGCTTTTCAGGATCTTAACCACTTTAATACTGGCTGATGAGGGCGTTGCATCTGTTGATGGATTAGATGTCGTCAACGACTATAAACTGATACGGGAACGGGTTGGATATATGCCCGGACGGTTTTCCCTGTATCAGGATTTATCGGTCGAAGAGAATCTGAATTTCTTTGCGACTGTTTTTAACACGACAGTTGAGGAGAACTATGAATTAGTCAGGGATATTTATCAGCAAATAGAACCATTTAAAACCAGAAAAGCAGGAAAATTATCGGGTGGTATGAAACAAAAATTGGCACTGAGTTGTGCGTTAATCCATAAGCCGACCGTGCTTTTTTTAGATGAACCGACGACGGGAGTTGACCCTGTTTCCAGAAAAGAATTCTGGGGCATGTTGAAAAATCTTCAGCAACAGGGAATCACCATCCTGGTTTCAACGCCTTACATGGATGAAGCCAGTCTGTGCGACCGGATAGCGCTGATACAAAAAGGAAGATTGTTAACCATTGACAGTCCGGGGAAGATTGCTGACGGTTTTAAAAAGACCTTACTTTCCGTTTCAGCTGAAAACATGTCACTGCTATTAACCGATTTAAGAACAATTCCTGAAGTAGAAAACTGTTATGCTTTTGGCGATAGTCATCACATTACCCTGAAAAACAGGACTTCAAGATATGAACAAGAGCATTCGGATTCAAAGGGAAAGAAGGATAACGAAATAGAGTTTATCATTAATGATTTGAAGGTGACGCTTGAAGCAAAAAACCACCTCAATATTATTATAAAAGAAATTAAACCCGGAATTGAAGATTGCTTCATGGAACTGTCTAAAAACAACCTATAAAAGATGGAAAAGGTCATCGTGGTGGAAAATCTGACGAAAGCATTCGGCCGCTTCAAGGCAGTTGATCAAATCTCCTTTGAAGTAGAGAAAGGTGAGATTTTTGGTTTCCTGGGTGCAAACGGAGCCGGGAAAACAACTGCCATGCGGATGTTGTGCGGACTGAGCATCCCTACATCCGGAAAAGCACTTGTAGCTGGTTATGATATTCGCACGCAACCGGAGATGATCAAAAAGAACATCGGGTATATGAGCCAGAAATTTGCTCTTTACGAAGACCTGACTGTCGCTGAGAACATCCGGTTTTATGCCGGCATTTACCAGGTGCCTGAAAAAGAAATTGCGCCACGTACTCAGAAACTACTCGAAAGGTTAGGATTAGAGCACGAGAAGGACAGTTTGGTTAAATCACTCCCGCTGGGCTGGAAACAGAAATTAGCCTTTTCGGTGGCAGTTTTCCACCATCCGGGAATTGTATTTTTGGATGAACCTACCGGAGGCGTCGACCCGGTCACCCGCCGCCAATTCTGGGAAATGATTTACGAAGCAACCGACAGCGGAATTACCGTATTCGTGACGACTCATTATATGGATGAAGCCGAGTACTGCGATCGTGTTTCTATTATGGTGGACGGTAAAATTGCCGCATTAGATACACCTGCGAATCTGAAAAAGGAATTTGATGCCAACAATATGGATGAGGTATTTTACCGCTTGGCGCGTAATGCATCCAGAAAAGCCGATTGAGATGAAACAGTTTATATCATTTGTCAGAAAAGAATTTCATCATATCTTCAGGGACAGGACCACCATGGCGATCCTGCTCATCCTGCCTGTACTGATGCTATTACTGTTCGGTTACGCCATCAATACAGAAGTGAAAAACTCCAAAATCGCGGTGTACGACCCGTCCAATGACACTTATACCCGGGCTATCATCGAAAAGATGCAGGCAAGTGAGTATTTCTCTGTTGTAAAGATGCTGAAAAATGAACAGGAGATGAGCGAACAATTTAAAAGTGGCGAGGTGAAAATGGTTATTGCTTTCAGTGAAAACTTCCATGAGAATCTCTTGCACTCCGGCGATGCCCAAATTGCCCTGATTGCTGACGCAACCGACCCGAATTCGGCCAAATCGGTTGTAAATTACGCAACTGCCATCATTGCCGGCTATCAGATGGAATCTCAACAGCTACAACAAATCCCGTTTCAAATAGATACACAGATAAAACTGCTCTATAACCCGCAAATGAAAGGAGCCTACAATTTCGTACCGGGTGTTATGGGCATGATATTGATGTTGATTTGCGCCATGATGACTTCCATCTCCATCGCGCGGGAGAAAGAAATGGGGACGATGGAGGTTTTGTTAGTATCCCCCGTGAAACCGGCCATGCTGATTATCGCGAAAGCAATTCCCTATTTTTTCATTTCGCTTATCAACCTGACTACCATCCTGCTGATTTCAGTTTTTATCCTGGGAGTTCCCGTGGCCGGTAGCTTGCTGTGGTTGTTGGTACTTTCATTGGTCTATATTTTTGTAAACCTGTCGCTCGGCTTGGTCATATCATCGGTTGTGAATAACCAGCAAACCGCCTTGCTCATTTCAGGAATGGTGTTGATGCTCCCGGTCATCATGTTGTCGGGTATGATGTTTCCGGTCGAAAATATGCCCGTGTTCTTTCAGTGGATATCGCAGCTGATTCCTGCTAAATGGTATATCATTGGCGTTAAGAAAATCATGATCAAGGGACTGGGCTTTTCTGCCATCATGCCACAGCTGGCTGTGTTGTCTGGTATGGCTGTTTTGTTAATCGCCATCAGTATAAAAAAATTCAAATACAGACTGGAGTAAGCTTATGACACTGAAATATCTGTTAGAAAAAGAATTCCTTCAAATCAAAAGGAATAAATTCATGCCGAGGATGATTTTCATATTACCCTTCGTCGCGCTTGCTCTGTTTCCCTTAGTTGCTAATTTCGAAGTTAAAAACATCAATCTGGCGGTGGTGGATAATGATCACAGTAGCTTCTCGGCTCGCCTGATTCAAAAAACAGCTTCTTCAGGATATTTTCACCTGACCAGAACCACTGCCGACTACCAAACCGCCCTTCATCATATCGAACAGGATGATGCGGACGTTATCCTGGAAATAGCGCCCGGTTTTGAGAAAAACCTGATGAATTATCAACCAGCTGAAGTCTTAATTTCAACCAATACTGTCAATGGTATGAAAGGCGGACTCAGCAGCATGTATCTTTCGGGAATCATCAGCGATTTTTCAGCTGAAATCAGAGCGAAGCACCTGCAAATCAACAGCATATTAAAGGCAAACTCCCTCGAAATCATTCCCCGTTACGATTACAATCCCCATTTAGAGTATAAATACACCATGGTTCCGGCTATCCTGATGATGATGCTTGCCATGCTGAGTGGCTTTCTGCCGGCGCTGAACATCGTGGGCGAAAAAGAAAAAGGCACCATCGAGCAATTAAACGTAACGCCGGTAAGCAAATTCACCCTGATTTTATCCAAACTGATTCCCTACTGGGTGATTGGTTTTATTGTTTTGACAATCTGCTTCTTAGTTGCCTGGATGTTCTACGGGATGATATCGGCAGGTGGCTATTTACAGATCTATCTTTTTGCAGCCGTATTTGTCCTCGCGTTTTCCGGACTCGGATTGGTCATCTCAAACTACGCGAACACGGTGCAACAAGCCATGTTCATGATGTTTTTCTTTGTAATCACCTTCATATTTCTGAGCGGACTATACACCCCCGTAAGCAGCATGCCCGGCTGGACTCAAACATTAAGCCGTATCAGTCCGCTGCGCTACATGGTCGAAGTCCTGAGATTCATCTTCCTCAAAGGCAGCAACTTCTTCGATTTGAAATGGCACTTTGCAGCGCTATGCGGGTTCGCGGTGTTGTTTAACGGGTGGGCGGTGCTGAGTTACAGGAAGACGAATTAAAATTTGTCCCATTTCGACCATAAATTGGGTCAGAAACCCCATTAATTTCCCAAATAAAAATATTATTTTTGCCCTGTCAAACGCATTACACCAATCAGTAATTGCCGACACCAAACCTGATTATTCATTTTTTAATTTGTATGTTTATGATAAAGTATGCCTTAGCTAAGAATCAATTGGCTAAAAACAAGCCAAATTACGTTGCCAATGTAAGTTGTATGGACAATACAACCTTCGATGACCTGCTAAACATTATGGTAGAAGAAGGTAGCGGTATAACCCGTCCACAGGCAATAGCTGTCATGGAGCGACTGATACAATCCGTCAACAGACTTTTGGAAGAAGGTTGCACCGTCAACACACCACTTTTCAAAGTAAGACCCACCATCAAGGGCGTATTCGAAACAGAAGACGACTATTTTGATCCCAGGAAACAAAAAATAAGTTACACCATGTGTGCCGGCCAACGCCTGAAACCGGTTACTGCCAACATTGTGTTGAAGAAAGTCAAATCGACTTTACCGGAAATCAAGACATACTTTGATGGCGTAAGCCAGGAAACAAACAACATCATCACACCGGGAGGAAATGCAATAATTAAAGGAGAAAACCTGCAGTTTGACCCCGAAGATCCGGAGCAGGGAGTCTTCTTTTGTGATGTGCATCATCCCAAAAGGGCAATCAGGGCATTATCCTTTACGAAATACAGTTTCAATCAAACCATTTTTATGAATCCCCGGTTAGAACCAGGCAATTACATCCTGAGACTAAAAACCAGCAACAGCGATCAAAGTATAAAATGCAGCGGAGCCTTAAAGCAGGTTTTAACCGTCGTTGAATAAAAGTAGCCGATAACCAACCTATTCAGTCCTGCTTGTAACATAAGATCATGGCTTGTTTCCAACAAAAAGCTCTGAGGTTTTCATAAAAAGCCCGGAGGTTTCTATAAAAAGCTCTGAGGTTTCTACAAAAAGCCCAGGGCTTTTTCTTTATCTCTTCCCTGTGAAACAAAAAAAGCTCTGAGCTTTTTGCAATGTCTTCCCGTCAAAGCATGTTTACCTGACGATGTTAAGCCGAAAAGTAAGGCTTACTTTCCTTTGTTCTGCCTGATGCTTGTGTTGAATAAACGTTGGGTAAGTTGTGTACAGGGCTTGGTCGTTGACGGGTAAGTTAATTGCGTTTTGTTGTGATAGCATTTATGCTATTATTATTTATAACATGCAGAAGCCCCTCCCTTTTCCGGAAATGTCTATTTATTTAGTATAACAAATTCTAAAGTGTCTACTAAAATCAGGAAAAGTTACGATGAATAATAAAAATGCAAAATGCATTCATTTTATGTAGGGCATAAAATAGATTTATGTAGGGCGTAAAATGATTTTATGTAGGGCATAAATTGAATTTATGTAGGGCGTAAAATTAAATCCCCGAAGCGGCAATAAAGAACATAGCTTTTTGGCTATTATAAAATTGTGTTGGTTTGAGGTTTTCTTGTATATAATCATTGTTTGGTAAACATTATATAACATGGGTCGTAGCGTATAATGTTGGTTAATTTGGTTTAACTCATTTGGTTTTTAGGTTCAAATTTAAACGATGGAAGTTTTACAAAGCTTTTGAATAAAGTGTTTTGGCGTTTTTTGATTTAATTTCAGCAAAGGTTTTAGTTAGAAAATTTGCTTTCAACAGGATGGCATTTCTTGTGATTTGATAATATTATATATTGTTAATTCATATTTTGTTATTATTTTTGGGGTTAATTTTGAACACTTCAACTGCTTTTTACATTAAATTGAAATATTGTATGCGAAACTCCACTATTTTCTCGTCATTTTCTATTTCATTCATTTATAATGATTTGATGATTTTTTTATCAATGATAAGGTGGATGTATTTGAAATACTGGTTAGCAGACAGAAAAGGGGTTCGTATAGTTAGGCGGTGTGCGTCATTGTAAAGAGACCGCACCCCAGTCAGAGAATCAACAATAAATACTAACTTTGCCACTTTAAAAATGACACAATTGAATGAAAAATAAATACGTAAACTTTATATCAGACGAACATTTGTTGACCTGTATAGGGAATCTTCACAACGCATATTTGAAGGCAAAAAACAACATTACAAAGAAAAACTTCTACTCAAACAAGGTCGACACAATCAAACTGACTTTCGACTCAAAATTCAATGACATTGACGAAGAAAAGTTAATTCAATCAGAGATTTTAAGACAGATTGACAAATCAATCAATAATTCAATCGGAACTTTTCACGAACAAATTTTGGGCGGAATAATAGGCTTTGAAGCAGGAAATTTGAGCGGTTATGATATCAAAGCAACTGACAACACGCTATTTGCAGACATAAAAAACAAACACAATACTATGAACAGTAGTGCAGCTGAAGCACTCTTTCAGAAGTTAAAACGATATGCAGACGATTACAAACAAGCAAAATGTTATTGGGTGCAAATCCTTGCTAAAGGTAGCTTTTGTGAATTGTGGAGCGGTGACATAAATGGAAAAGAATACAGCCATAGCAGAGTTTATAAAATTTCTGGTGACCAATTTTATGCTTTACTATCAGGAAAACAAGATGCTATGTTTCAGTTGTACAAAGCTCTTCCAAGTGCAATCAAAGACTATCTAAAATCAGTTGAAGAGACCGAAGAAATTGCTGAAAACTCGGCATTAGAAGAAATTAAATCAAAAACTAAAACTAGCAAAAGAACAGTTTTAGACCAGATTACTTTTGAGAATTACAGCTACTATCTTGGTTTTGACAAGTTGTAGTATTGATTCAAAAACTTTACAATCGAATAACCTACCTCTGTGCCTAAATTAACGGGAACAGCATTTCCAATTTGTTTGTATTGTTGAGCCATAGAACCCTCAAATGCCCAATCATCGGGAAAGGTTTGGATACGAGCATATTCTCGAACTGTAAAAGGTCGAGTTTCTTCAGGATGACATCTTTCAGTCTGTTTTTGAGCAGGACTGCAAGTTAAAGTTAAACAGGGTTCATCCCAACCAATTCTACGTGCAATTCCAGTTTTGCCACCGCCTAAATGAAAACTTCCACCCATAAATTCTTTTTGAATATCAAGCGGTAAATCACGCCAATATCCTTTTTGTGGAACTAAATCTAAGACAGCTTTTTTGCTTTGTGGGTATTTTGCACCAGACGACTTTGGAACATTGGTATTGTAAAGTTCACCTTTCTTTAAAGCATCTTTTAAATTGTAGATTTTATTGTGTGGTTTCGGATATTCATATTTCAAATCAATATCTTTTCTAACACCAACTAATATTAAACGCTCACGTTTTTGAGGCACTTTATAGTTTATGGCTTTTAAAACTTGTACAGGAACAACATTATATCCAATTTCATCTAAAATTGAAATCATTCCCTGCAAAGTTTTCCCATTATCGTGACTAAGTAAACCGCGAACATTTTCTCCAATACAAATTGGTGGGTTAACTTCTTTGACAACTCTTGCAAACTCATAAAATAAAGTTCCTCTTGCATCAGCAAGACCATGTTTTTTTCCTGCATAACTAAACGCTTGACAAGGAAAACCACCAGTTACAACATCAACTGAATTATGATATTCTGTAAAGTCAAATTCTTTAATATCACCTTCCAAAACATTCCAGTTTGGACGATTTTTTCGCAATGTTTGACAAGCCCACTTATCAATCTCATTCAATGCAACACATTTCAACCCGGCTTTTTCCAAACCAACTGCCAAACCACCGGCTCCGGCAAACAATTCTATGACAGTATATTCATTTTGCGGTTCAACATGGTTGGAAATAGTATCTGCTACATCGTGACTGAAAAAATCAGCAAAAAGAGTTTCGACTTGATCACGCTTATAGACACGGTAGTTGCTCATAGGCTCACGGACAGCGGACAACTTACCTTCCCTATCCCAACGTCTAAGCGTTTCTTTACTTTTACCAATAAGTTCTGATGCTTCAGAAAGCGACAAGTATTCTTTCATAACCAAGTTATTTAACCTTATACAACGGTTACAAAAGTACAACAAAAAATGAGACAGACAACAACGAACGATAAAAAAAAACTAACGCCCAACACGAGTTTGGCAAAAGTGACGGCTTCGTGCTTCGTATGAAGTTTTGTGGTTAAAATCGCCACCTTCGCTAAGCTCGAAAACGTCATGCAAAACTCTGATTAATGCATTGGGTAAACTTGACCTGAACGGTATCGATTGGGTGATAGTGGGTGGTGAGAGTGTTCCCAAAGCCCGTCCAATGATGATGATAACATGTAAAGAAATTTGCATATCCTTTACATACCAGGAAAACATGTAAAGAAAATTGGAAAATCTTTCCATATATTCAAAATGTATAAAGAAAAACACAATTACAAAATAACCATCCAGATCTAAATTTCTTGTTTGCCAAAATATATGTAAAAAGCAGGGATCTAAAAATAAATTTACAAGTTGATTGAAAACAATTTAGGTGATCAAACTGATAATTTAGCATAGCAGGAATCTGAATAATCATTAGATTTTCTGAATAAAAAAATAGAAATTTTAAAACATCATCTAAATAATGTATTGGGTTAATTTGTTTAAATTTGCATTCAAAACAATAACCCATATAAACAACAAACCCATATCCATCACCGCGGCCACCGTAGGGGCAACCCTCGCGGTTGCCCCTAATGGAAATATGTTTGCCCCTATTGGCAATCCGGATGAACCTATTGGAAATGCGCGTGCCCTATTTGAAATACGGTTACCATTTATTGATATACCGGTGAACCAAATGGATATATCAATTGGCAATCCGGATGAACCAATTGGGAATGCGATTTTGTCAAATGAGAATTTGGTCGCCCTAATGGTAATATCATCACACCAATCGGGAAACGGTTATACAAAATTGAAACATCATTACATCCGTTAAAAATATGGATGTACAATTGGGAATGAAATTATTATTGGGCAAGGGTGACATGATTAAGGCAGGAAATGGCATGATTAGGGCAGGGAATGGCATGATTAGGGCAGGGGTGAACCCTGCCCCTACAAATGAAAATTTTATGTATAACAAACCTAAATTCAATCCACATATCCATCACCGCAGGTCTATACGGTTGAAAGGATTTGATTATTCGCAGGCGGGATTATATTTTATAACAATTTGTTGTCAGGACAGGTTTTGTCATTTTGGACACGTTGAAAATGATGCCATGATATTGAATGAATACGGGCAAATTGCATTTGATGAATGGATGAAATTACCCGAACGTTTTCCAAATTTTGAATTGGACGTGTTTCAAATAATGCCAAACCATATCCATGCCATCATATCATTGACGAATCCCGCCGATGCTGCTGCTGTACGGGCAACCCTTGCGGTTGCCCATGATGGGGATGCGGTTGTACCTATTGGGGATACGGTTGCCCATGATACCATAGGGGCAGGGGTGAACCCTGCCCCTACGGGTACGGGTACGGGTACGGGGGTATCGGATATTGTTGGGGCATATAAATCGTTGGTATCGAATGGTTGTTTGAAAATATTTAAATCAAAAAATGAAATGATGGGAAAATTATGGCAACGTAATTATTACGAACACATCATTCGCAATGAACAATCATACCAACGAATTGCTGAATATATTATGAATAACCCCATAAAATGGCATGAAGATAAATTCTACAATATTGAATAACGTAATAGAAATGAACGAATATGTAAAGACGCGATAAATCGCGTCTTTACAATTTTGAAATCCCAACTTTTTCAGCTATATTTGTCTGTTTTTTGAGCAGGCGGGTATTCATTTACGGGTTAAATGCAACACCCACAAAAACAGCCTGCAATTAATTGAATTCAAATAAGATAGAAAATAAAATGAGTGAAGAAGAAAAAGTGACGAACGGCGCCTCTTATGGTGCAAGTAGCATTCAGGTTCTCGAAGGTCTTGAAGCGGTTCGGAAACGTCCGGCCATGTACATTGGCGATATTGGTTTGAAGGGATTGCACCATTTGGTTTACGAAGTGGTGGATAACTCGATTGATGAGGCCATGGCGGGTCATTGTAACAAAATTGACGTAATTATCAATGAAAATAATTCCGTTACCGTTGTGGATAATGGTCGCGGTATTCCGGTTGACTTTCACGAAAAAGAAGGTAAATCGGCGTTAGAGGTGGTGATGACGGTACTGCATGCCGGAGGTAAATTCGACAAAGATAGTTACAAAGTATCCGGCGGTCTCCATGGTGTGGGGGTTTCGTGCGTGAATGCGCTTTCGACCTTGTTGCGCGTGGAAGTTTCACGCGATGGCAAATTATACATGCAGGAATACGAGCGTGGAGCTCCTAAGCATGATGTAAAAGAAATCGGCACTTCCGACAACACAGGGACTTCTGTTACTTTTATGCCTGATGACACCATCTTTACTGAAACGGTTTTCAGAAATGAAATTCTGACCAACCGTCTGCGCGAGCTGGCCTACCTGAATGCAGGTATTACACTGACGCTGACGGATAAAAGAGTTGTTCATGAAGATGGTTCATTCAAGTCTGAGGTTTTCCATTCGGAAGAAGGTCTGAAAGAATTTGTTGAGTACATTGATGAGGCCCGCGAAAAACTGATTGAAAATGTGATTCACATTACCACGGAGAAAAATGGTACTCCGGTGGAAATTGCCATGACTTACAACACCTCTTATAATGAGAATATCCATTCTTATGTAAATAATATCAACACCATCGAAGGTGGTACGCACTTGGCCGGTTTCCGCCGTGGGTTGACCCGTACACTGAAAAAATATGCCGAGGACAGCAAAATGCTGGAGAAGGTTAAAGTGGAAATCAGCGGGGATGACTTCCGTGAAGGTCTGACAGCTGTAATTTCGATTAAAGTGGCTGAACCTCAGTTCGAAGGTCAGACCAAAACCAAGTTGGGCAACAACGAGGTAATGGGATCTGTGGATATGGCTGTGAGTGAAGCGCTCGGAAACTACCTCGAGGAAAACCCGAAAGCGGCCAAAATTATCGTAGAAAAAGTAATTCTGGCTGCGACTGCCCGTGCCGCCGCCCGCAAAGCGCGCGAAATGGTGCAACGCAAATCTCCGCTTTCGGGTGGTGGTCTGCCGGGGAAGTTGGCCGACTGTGCCGATAAAGATCCGGAAAAATGCGAATTGTTCCTGGTCGAAGGGGACTCTGCAGGGGGTACGGCCAAACAGGGTCGTAGTCGCCAATTCCAGGCTATACTGCCCTTGCGTGGTAAAATCCTGAACGTTGAAAAAGCCATGCCGCATAAGGTGCTGGAAAGTGAAGAAATCAGGAATATTTACACGGCGCTCGGGGTGACCATCGGTACGGAAGACGACAGCAAAGCACTAAATCTTTCCAAACTGCGTTATCATAAGGTAATCATCATGACCGATGCCGACGTGGACGGTAGTCACATCGCGACCCTGATCATGACTTTCTTCTTCCGACACATGAAAGAGTTGATTGAGCAGGGCTATTTGTACATTGCAACACCACCTTTATATTTGTGTAAAAAAGGTAAAATTGAAGAATACTGCTGGAATGACACACAACGTCAGGCCTTTATCGACAAATATGGTGGCGGCAATGAAGGCGCGATTCATACGCAACGTTACAAAGGTTTGGGAGAAATGAACGAAATTCAGTTGTGGGACACCACCATGAATCCGGAAAACCGGACGTTGAGGCAGGTTACCATTGAAAACGCGGCTACAGCCGACCATATTTTCTCGATGCTGATGGGTGACGATGTAGCGCCCCGACGTCAGTTTATCGAAGAAAATGCAACCTATGCAAAAATTGATGCGTAATTGCGGATATTAAAATCAACATCATGAATCTGTTCTGGAAGAAATTTTTTGGAATCCTGATGCCTACGAATCAGTACGAATCAAAAGAAGTTGATTTTCTGACTGTCAGCGAGAAGATTAAATCTTTGCGGTACTCTCAGGCACTCGATGAGTATAAGAGAATACTTTTGTCATCGAAATTTGCATCAGCCGATTCAAGGAAGCAGCAAAAACACCGGTTGTCGGAATTAAAAAGACATCCGGATGTTGCTTTTTTCCTGAAAAATCAATCAAAAAAGAATGGTCCGGTTCGCGATGCGTATCTTACTTTCAGCGATGACTTCTATCAGCAGAAACCAGATGAAACCCGTTGGAATTTTGGCTTCTATTTCAGGAATGAAAAACTGATCCGGAATTATTCTTTCCACAACGAGAAACAAGCCAACAACGCCGGCAACAACACTTCCGTAAATGCTGGTGTGTTGCAGATTCAAACACGCAGGGAAGCGATGAAGTCTCTCGCCTGGCATCCGGTCAATGGTTTTGCTGAAAAACAATTTGCCTATACTTCTGATGTATTACAATCAGCCAAGAATTTCAGACAAGAGGGTGGCATCTTTAAAGCAAAAATTCGATGCTCCGGCAATATTCACCATGCATTTTGGCTCGGGACTGAAAAAAAGGAACCGCATATCAACATTTTCCACTTTAACGGAGCTGAAATTCAACTGGGATTTATGAACCGCCAACAGGGAGATGGCATCATTATCAAAGGAATTAATCCTGCGAAATATTATATTTATTCCCTCGAGTGGACAAAAGATGAACTGATATGGTATATCAACAATCTGATCGTTTTCCGCGCTAAAAACAACGTTCCGAAAGAACAGATGTTTTTGGTTTTCAACTCATTCATTTCTGACAAAATGACCGGAGAAGAAGGTCTGCTTGAAGTCGATTGGGTAAGGGTTTACCAATGGATTTAAATTGAATCTACAAAAAATCGGTCGCTTAACGCATATAAATTAAGACATGGATATTGATTTTGTGATTACCTGGGTGGACATGGACAATCCGGTTTGGAAAAAGGAGTTTGCCCGTTACTCAGGTAAAATTGATAATACGAAAAATGAAGTTTCAGAAGCCCGTTTCAGGGATTATGGGCTGTTGAAATACTGGTTCAGAGGCGTTGATAAATTCGCTCCCTGGGTGAGAAAAATTCATTTTGTAACCTGCGGACAAAAACCCGACTGGTTAGACCCGAATCATCCCAAACTAAACCTGGTGAATCACGAAGATTTTATTCCAAAAGAATACACGCCGGTTTTCAATTCGAATCTGATTGAGATTTATATGCATAAGATTCCCGGATTGGCCGAACATTTTGTGTATTTCAACGATGACTTTTTTATCATCAATCATCTTTCGGAAAAACGTTTCTTTACAAATGGATTACCCAATGATATAGCCGCATTCAGGACCAATTTCGGATTATCGCAGTTTGGTAAAATGCTGCGAAACAACATCCGGCTGATAAACAAACACTTCGACAAAAAAGAAATCATCAAGCGTGATTATGACAAATGGTTTGACAAATCCTATGGTAAACGACGCAGGTTAAACTATTTGCTGAAACCTTACGGTAAGTTTGTCACGCTACGAACACCCCACAACGCTCAACCCTATCTGAAGAAAACATTTGTTGAAGTATGGGAGAAATGTGGCCCGGAGTTGACTGAAATGTCGACGCACCGGTTCAGGAGCGATCAGGATTTAACGCCCGAACTTTTCAAAACCTGGCAAATCTGTAAATCGGACTTCAACCCATACAATACCTACGGCGACACGAAGATGTTCCCACTGGTACTTAAATCAAAAAAAGCCATTCGGGCAGTAAGGGAACAATCGTATAAATTAGTCTGTCTGAACGACAATGTCCATATCCGCAACTACGACAAGGTGCTGGGTGAACTGAAAGCTGCTTTCGACAGCATATTACCGGAGAAATCACGTTTTGAATTATAACTATTTAGTATTGTGAAAGGAGAAAACCGCATATCTGTCATTATTCCGGCTTACAACGCATCAGCGTATATAGCACAATGTCTCGATGCCGTAGTTTGTCAGAGTTACATGACGCTGGAAATCATTGTAATTGATGACGGTTCCACAGATAATACGATAGAAATCGTCCGGGGATTCACTGTAAAACTTATCACACAGGAAAACAAAGGAGTTTCCGCTGCCCGTAACGCCGGTATCCGTGCAGCAAGCGGTGATTATATTCACTTTCTGGATGCTGACGACATCATCAACCTCGAATTTTACGAAAAAATGATCTTAGCCGCAGTGCGGTCAGGTGCAGAAATAGCCTGCTGCGGATTAGTACACGAACGACTACCTGCTATCACCTATTCTTATCAGGAAAGCATTCTGGTTTCGGCAACAGAAGATAAAATGCGTCTGACCAATGTAGGGAATCAGGGATACTCCGTAAAATATCTTTTTAAAAAATCATTACTGGATAAGCATCAGCTTTTCTTCGACGAAGACATGCAGGTTGCCGAAGACATGGTTTTCTCTTTCAAGGCCGTATATTGGGCAAACAAAATTATTACCGTACCCGGCGCTACGTATTACTACAAACACCGGATAAATTCAGCTATGACCACCAAAGGCGGACTAAAACGCATTGACAGACGGCTGAAAATACAAGAAGCAAAAAGACGCAGAGACCTTTTTGCGCAGGAAAATAACATCTCTGTTATTGGAGTGCCAACCAAACAGGATATCAGCTATAAACTGTTCGGATTTATACCTTTCTTCAAGAAAAGAGTCTTTGACACGGGACGAATCAGGTGGTATTTATTCGGATTTTGTGTGATGCAACGCAAATAGCCGGGTTTACTGATTATTTTTCAAATGAGGATTTTTCAGGATACAGTGCCTCCAAAAAAGGCCTGACCCGCGCACGATCTTCATCAGTTGCACGTTCGGTATCGTTCAGACAAAACAAATCAGGATTGAACCTTTTCAGATACCCCATAAAATCAGGATTCTGCACCCTGATGCGGCACGATTCTTTTCTGTTTACCAGTTTCATGTGGCCGTGTTTTACAGCCAACAGGTAATAATGAAACAGAACCCGTTGTACATCAGAAGGATCCCTGAACTGATTCTTCAGAACAGGTGACAATTCCGTTTTAAAAACATCCTCCACCACCGCCCTGAAATCTTCTTTCCTGTATGCGTCGATGTTATGGTGAGAAACTCCCGGGTAATATATCCCGAATTTCCGGTTTATCAAGTCAAGGGCGTTCTCAATACTTTTACGGTAATTGTTGATACGGATACCAAACAGTTTCTTTAGTTTGATTTCAGTCCGCTGCATAAACTGATATTGTAACCTGACAACAGGAAACCCATCTTCCGCAAAAAAATACGACGGCGACAAATCGGCATACACGAACATATCATCGTTTGCATATAAAAAACAATCTGAAAGCCCGGGAATCCGGTAAATATAATACTCTATCACAACAGAATTAAAGCACGGAATTGCCTCAGGAGGTAAAATTCGCTCATGATTAACCAGTTCTACTTTAGGATGATTCACATCAAGCCAGGCCGGACGCTGCTGATCGGTAACAATAAATATCTTTCGGATCCAGGGTAAATGTTTTTCAACAGACCGCAAAGAGTATTTCAACTCATCATTATCAACATATCTCCCATTAATATTAATATTTGACGTTGAAGTTTTTTTCTGTAATGCCACCTGTTTCTTGCGATTCCACACAGAGTCATTACCATCAACCCACAGATATACAAGGTCTATTTCAGGGTATCTATTATTCATTATTCACGCAACTGTTTCAATCATTTCTTTTTTAATATCTTACGTAAGTCAACATAAGTTCGCTCCTTCTTACTTTCGCTTATAGCCGTAAAAAAGACCAGGAAAACCGTAAATCTGGTAATGCCTTCCTGCGTATATAAAGGCTCTTCTATCATCATAAAAAGTATAAGAACCGCAACCAGCATTTGTAACAGATAGGAACGTTCTTTAATGGAATAATGGATGATACTGTACAGCAATATTACAAGCGCGATTAGTCCCCAAATACCGAATTGCACCATATTTCCCAGGAACTGGTTGTGTGTATATATCATTTTTTCCTCAACCGGAGGCATTGTGTCTTTCATTTGTTCTTCCTGATATTCGAGGGCAATATGCTGTTCCTGTGTTCCCGAACCCCACCAGAAATGATCTTCTATAAAATGAATTGCAAGGGTTGAATAGGTATTCCTGGCTTTATCTCCAATGAATCCTTCCACTGCATGCTGCATAAACAAGAGGGTAGCACTACCGGCTATGATGTAGACAATGATGGCAATCTTGAACATTTTCAGTCTTAGCTTGGCATAATACAATCCGGTAGCAGCCAGAATGAAAACACAACCCACAATGCCAATTCTACTCTCCATCAGTGCTTCAACGAACAGACACAGCACAACATACAGAATCAACTCAAATTTTGACACAAAATTGTGTTGATCTTTTTTATAGTATAAATAAAAACCGGTTATCAGTCCAAAAAACAAAACGATAGAAATATAACTCGGATGATAATAGCAGGCCCAGGAATTTACAAATAAATAAGCCGGAAATGTAATCGACTTAATTAAACGAATCTGGGGTTTCCAATCCGCCAACCAAATAACAAAATTTTTCTTTTGCGTAATCCATTCCGTGAAATCAGCATCGAGATGAAGAAAGTTATACCACCAGTATATGACACAAACGATTAAATAAATCATCATAATCCGGAAAAAAATTCTGGCGATTCGGAGCAACGTATCATGGGATAAGTTGAAAAAACAGAATGAAATAGGAACGAGTAAAAATGTATAACTTAATTCCGGAAAATGAAACCCTTTTTGAGTAGAAATCGTTCCTAAAAACAACAATAAAACATACCCAAACAAGAAATAATACATCTTATTGAGTTTATATAACTCCTTATTAAAAATAAGATGCATCAACGACATAAAAACAAAAAAACCGGTGGCATAAATTCCAATCCGTTTGTGAAATATCGTTGCTATCAGTAATAATATCAGGGGAATTATAACGAGGGTATTGTTCTTTATTGCTCGTGATAAAGACAAATGGTATTTTCTTATTTCATTTATAATCAGGAGCAAAACACCTGAAACAAACAACCCTAATGAAATGAAGCGGATAAAAATCTCGTTTTCACTCTTCACCAGATCAATTGTATATAAAATGTATATAATAACAAAAGACGCTATTCCTCCCGATAAAACAAGAGATGAGAACCGGTTTTGCATAGATTAATATTTGGGAAGCAAAGATACAATTTTTAATGATTTTCACTGTTATATACTCAACTTTTGATTAACTTTGTTCATTGAATGTGGAAAAAAGGATTCATTCAGAAAAAAGACTTAAAACATGGAGTATAAAGCCTCGATTATAATTTCCGTTTATGACAACACAAAATCACTTAAAGTAGTATTGGATTCTTTAAAACTTCAAACTGAGAAAGATTTTGAAATTATTATATCAGAAGACGGACAACATGAGAACATGAAAAAGTTTGTGCAAGCATACAAATTTGAGCATGATTATCAACATTTAACGCAGGAAGATATTGGGTGGAGAAAGAACAAAGCGCTGAATAATGCTATCCGTCATGCCAAATCCAACTGGTTGATTTTTATTGATGGAGATTGTGTATTGCACCGACACTTTGTAGAGATGCATCTGCGATATGCAGGGGAGAACATCATTTTGTCGGGAAGAAGGGTAAAATTAGACAAACCAACATCAAGCTCTTTAGTAAAAAATTCACCTGAATCCATTCATAAATTCCAGGGTTTACTATACAAAAAACTTTTTTTCGGGAAAGGAAATATTGAATATATTGAAGAGGGATTTTTTGTCTCTCCAACAGGATTACTTGGATTTATCCCCAAATTAAGAAAGATAAAATATATTATTGGATGCAACATGTCTTTTTCGAAACAAGCGATTTATGCCATCAATGGTTTCGACGAGAGCTATACGCTTCCCGGTGTGGGTGAAGATATTGATTTGGTCTGGCGGTTCAAAGCAGCCGGATATCAGTTTAAGTCATTGAGAAGTCTTGCCGTGCAATATCATCTGTGGCATAAAGAGAATTATACAGATGCAAATAAGAATAGAGATAAAATGAGAAGAAAACAACAGGATAACAAATACTTTTGTGAGAACGGATTAAATTAATTTTCATAAATAACTGCCATGTTAAAAGCAAAAAAACTCCTCTTTACAAATATAAAAAGAACAATTGCCTTCATTGTTGTTTTATCATCCTTATCTTCTCTCTTTTCGCAGGAAAAACTACTGTCTGCGGTTGATTCATATTACGACTTCCTTTCATTATATGGTTACACTGAACGTCCTTATCTGAACTTCAGAACTTTATCCGACTCAAAATGGACTTTCAACCAACCTGAGGAAAACAAATGGCAAAATCAACTCAAACCCACAAAATCCGGCAATTATTTGAAGATATTTGGTCCCGATTTTTTTGTATCTTACAACGGAGCATCGCCTTACGGACAAAATGACGGCTTGTTATGGCAAGGTAAAGGATTGAATGCGTACTTGTCAGCAGGCATGAGGTATGAGAAAAATGGTTTTGCACTGACTTTCAAACCAGAGCTTGTATTTTCAGAAAACAAATCGTTTCTTTTCATGCCACCCAATTCCGTTTACAGTGGAGACCTTTATAACAATAAAGCCAGTATTTTTGGTTACCACGGAGTCCAATATATTGATGCCCCACAGCGATTCGGGAATGCGCAGCTTTTCAAATTCGGATGGGGTGATTCTGAAATCAGGTATTCATCCAAATCTTTTACGATGGGTTTAGGCACGCAGTACTTGTGGCTTGGTCCCGCAAAACTCAATCCGATTTTGCATTCCAACAATGCCCCATCCTATCCGAGGTTTGACATTGGTGTCCGCCCGACAAACATCCGGTTTGGAAAATGGAATGCCGGCAAAATCGAAGCCCGTCTGTGGTTGGGACAACTGCGGGAATCTGATTATTTCGACCATAATGAGACTAACAATTACCGGCTGTTTTCCGGTTTGTCTGTCGCATACGCTCCCTCTTTTCTACCCGGGCTAACCTTGATGGCCAACAGAAACTTCATGTGCCAGTGGGAATATAATTCCCTGTTATCAATCCCTGATTTATTTTTTATTCCGATGAATATTCATGGGGGGCGTGATACCTGGGATCAGCGTGCTTCCATCGGCTTTAACTATTTGTTGCCGGAGTCCGGATTTGAAGTTTACAGTGAAATCGGATTAAATGATTATAGTCCCGGTCTGGATGGGTATATCAGATACCCTTTCCACAGCCTTGTTTATACATCAGGAATGCGAAAATCGCTCGATTTGATTCTTTTTAATAAATCTCTGCGTGGAGAATTATTGTTGGAAGTAACAAACCTCGAAGTTTCACAAGACTTTCAGTTTGATGGCAGATCTACCTTTTACGCTCATCATCAAATCAAGCAAGGTTACACGAATAACGGGCAATGGCTGGGAGCAGGAAACGGGACAGGAGGGAATAGTCAGTACCTTGGATTCAAATTGTACCACACAAAAGGACTGTTTAACATCTTCGTACACCGTCAGAATCCTGACAACGATTATATATACCAGTTCTCAGTAGGTACCGAAAATACCGAAACTGTAATGGCTAATATAAGAGATTTCAAAGCAGTCATGAGTGCAGGAATCAACGGAGTTTATTACATTCGTCCCGGAATTCAACTTCGTGCAGGAATAAGCTACATTACTGAGCACAATCCGCTTTACAATGCCATTCGCTGGGAGGAAACATCAAAAAGACGCTCTGTACATCTTGAAACAGGAATAAATTACACTTTATAAATAACGCTTATATAGAAAACATGAAAAAACACTTTACTTTTATTTTACTGCTTTTTGCCTGCATTCTCGTTCATGCAGCCCAAGTAGATACTATCAGCGTTTATGCTGAAAAAATGAAGAAGGAAATTAAAACTGTCGTTATAAAGCCTGAAAATTATTCAAAAAAGAAACAATATCCCGTTATTTATCTTTTGCATGGCTATAGTGATAATTTTGCCAAATGGGTCAACACGGTGCCAGCTGTTAAGGAGTTAGCTACGCAATATGGGATTCTCTTTGTTTGTCCGGACGGAGGTTACAGCAGCTGGTATCTGGACAGCCCTGTAGATCCTGAATTTCAATATGAATCGTTTATCACAAAAGACTTAATAAACTTTATTGACAAACAATACGCGACCATTCCCAACCGTAACGCGAGAGCCATAACCGGATTAAGCATGGGAGGTCACGGGGGGCTGTACCTCGCTATCCGCAACCGTGATGTATTTGCGCATGCAGGGAGTATGAGCGGAGCTGTGGATGTATTGGGCACCTCAAAAAAATACGACCTTATCAAACGGATTGGGAAAAGCTACGAAGAAGATCCTGAATTGTGGCGCTCTCATTCTGTTGCATATCTCGTAGAAAGCTTGAATAATAAGGACCTGAATCTGATTATCGATTGCGGTGTTGCCGATTTCTTATATGAAATGAATGCGGCTTTGCATCAGAAACTAATCAAGCTGGGAATTGATCATGATTATATCGAACGTCCCGGGAAACACAACTGGGAATACTGGGCTAATGCAATTCATTATCAGGTATTGTATTTCAGCAGGAATATAACGAAAGATGAGAGATAGCAGGCATATCACTGAAGTTGAGAGTGGGCTGGTATATCACTGAAGTTAAGAGTAGAAAATCAAGTTAATAATCAAGTTAATGATAGCAGGATATCACGAAATGGAAGTAGGAAATCAAGTTGTCTGATATAAAACAGGCTGTCGGGTAATCCGGACAGCCTGTTTTAATTTATCTATTGAAGTATCTATTACAACTGAGGACCAGCTACTTTCAGTGCAATCGCAGCTTCGTTGTCGCAGTACTGCTCGAAGTTAGCAATGTATTTTGCAGCGAGCTGTTTTGCTTTCGCAGTCCAGTCGGCTTCAGTCGGATATGTATCGCGAGGATCCAGAATACCTTCTGAAACATTTTTCAAAGCAACAGGAACGGTCAGATTCAACACCGGAATGTGTTTTGTTTCCGCTTCCAGGATTGAACCGTCGATGATTGCATCGATGATGGCACGTGTATCTTTCAACGACATACGTTTTCCTGTTCCGTTCCAGCCTGTATTAACCAGGTAAGCTTTTGCACCGTGTTCCTGCATCTTGGCAACCAAAGTTTTAGCATACATAGTCGGGTGCAATGTCAGGAATGCCTCGCCAAAAGCAGGCGAGAATGACATCTGAGGTTCAGTGATACCACGCTCTGTTCCGGCTAATTTTGAAGTATAACCGCAAAGGAAGTGATACTGAGCAGATTTGTCATCTAAAATTGAAACCGGAGGCAATACACCAAATGCGTCAGCCGACAGGTAAATAATTTTAGAAGCATGTCCGGCACGTGACGGCAACACAATTTTGCTGATGTGATGAATAGGATAAGAAACACGTGTGTTTTCTGTCTTAGAAGCTGCTGCTGAATAATCAGGTGTACCGTCAGCTTTAACAGTTACGTTCTCCAGTAATGCATCACGTTTGATGGCTCTCCAGATATCCGGTTCGTTTTCCTTGCTCAGGTCGATAACTTTTGCATAGCAACCACCTTCGTAGTTGAATACACCGTGATCGTCCCATCCGTGCTCATCGTCACCAATCAGGTAACGTTTCGGGTCGGCCGACAGAGTTGTTTTACCTGTTCCTGAAAGACCGAAGAAGATAGCTACGTCTCCGTCAACACCCACGTTGGCAGAACAGTGCATAGAAGCAATACCTCTTAATGGCAGGTAGTAGTTCATCAAAGCAAAAATACCTTTCTTCATCTCACCACCATACCAGGTACCACCGATTACCTGCATCTTGCGGGTCAAATCGAACAAGGTGAAGTTTTCAGAATGAAGACCCTGCTCTTTCCAATTAGGGTTAGTTGTTTTTGAACCATTCAAACATACGAAATCAGGTTCACCATAGTTTGCCAGTTCGTAATGAGATGGACGGATGAACATGTTGGTCACAAAGTGAGCCTGCCATGCCACTTCCATGATGAAACGCACTTTCATACGGGTATCTTCGTTTGTACCACAGAAAGTATCAACCACGTATAATTTTTTGGCACCAGAAAGTTGTTTGGTTACCAAATTCTTGCAAGCATCAAATACTTCAGGGGTCGTCGGACGATTGATGGTACCATCCCACCAGAGTGTATCTTTGGTTGTGTCATCCAGAACAATGAACTTATCTTTTGGAGAACGACCTGTAAAAATACCTGTATCAACTGCTACAGCACCCGTGTTTGTTAACACTCCCCTTTCGAAACCTTCGTTCGCAGGGTCAACTTCAGCTTGAAAAAGCTCTTCGTAAGAAGGATTGCGTAATATTTCGAAATCCCCCGAAATACCATACTTGCTTAAATCCAAATTTGCCATTTGCTATTAAATTAAATAAATGTGTATATATATGTTATTTATCTCCTTAAAAAAACCAAGCCCCTTCTTCAGGCGGTACAAAAGTACAATAAATATTTTAGCTACAAAAACTATTAAGGAAATTTTTCTTTAATTATTCAAAAAAACTGTTTTCAATCTTTTTTAATGTTCGTATCCCGGGAAAAAATTGTATTTTTGTGGCTATTGTGAATATCAGCAATTATTGAATACATATATGAAGATAAAAATTGTAAACCACTCCAAACATGCACTTCCTGAATACGCAACCGTTCATTCGGCAGGGTTGGATTTGAGGGCTAACTTAGATGAAAAAATTATACTTAAACCTTTAGAACGCAAACTTGTTCCAACGGGTTTATTCATAGAATTGCCGGTGGGTTATGAAGCGCAAATTCGCCCACGCAGCGGATTAGCCATCAAAAAAGGGGTTACCATTCTGAACTCACCGGGAACAATAGATGCCGACTATCGGGGTGAAATTTGTGTGATTCTGGTTAATTTATCTTCAGAAGATTTTGTGATTGAAGATGGTGAACGTATTTGCCAGATGGTGATTGCTTCACATGTACAGGCAGAGTGGGTTGAAGTTGAGGAACTGGGCGCTACCGATCGCGGAGCAGGTGGCTTTGGACATACGGGTGTATGAAATTAAACAATCAAATCATCTATTTTTTACTTTTTACGCTATTTTCCTGCAACAGCATAAAGCATGCAACGCTGGAGAATAAGGTAACCCATGCCTTATCTGAAGAGCAACAACGTGAGTTTTATTTTCATTTTTATGAAGGATTAAGACTCAGGGAAGAAGGTCAGTTCGCCGAGGCTTATGAATCGTTCCTAAAAAGCAGCAAAATAGACTCCACCGATACCGGATTAATTGTTGAAATTGCCTTCATGCAACTGGCTTCCGGGAAAAAAGAGGAAGCATTAAAGGGTATGCAACAGGCTGTTCTGGCCGAACCCGACAACTGGTGGTACAACACCAACCTCATCAGTTTGTATATTCAGGATAAAAAATACGAAGATGCGATTACCATTGGTGAATCTTTGCTCAAAAAATATCCTGAAAAGGAATATACATACAACGTGCTGATTCAGTTATACAAAGAAACAAAGGAACCTTCAAAAGCCATCGCTTTGTATCAAAAACTGGAACGCATTACCGGTATCAACGAACGCATCATTTTCGACAAGATAAGACTTTATCTTGCTGATAACAACATTAAAAAAGCACATGCCGAAATAGACAAGCTGGTTCAGAAATTCCCAAAAGATAACCGGTACCGCATTTTAAAAGGGGATATGTTAATGCAGCAAGGCAAATTAGAGGAAGCATACACCTTATACCAATCTATATTAGAAAACGACCCGCAAAATCCACTTGTATTTGTTTCTCTTTCGGAGTATTACAAAGTAGAGAATAACCATGAAAAATCACTGGAATACATCATGCTTGCGTTGCAAAACGGGCAATTAGACATGACCAGTAAATTGGAGATTCTCGGTCAACATATTGAGAATATTATCAAAGCAGACGGAAAAATTGAAGAAACAGAAAATCTTTTTAAACTCCTGATTGATCGCTACCCATTAGAAGAAGAGGTTCATGGCTATTACGCCGCTTTTCTGCAATACCTGAAAAGAACAGAAGAAGCTGCTCTCGCTTATGAATCCATGTTAAATATCAACCCCAAAAACCAACAAACCTGGTTAAACCTGATTCAAATTTACTTTGATAAAAAAGAGTATGATGCAGTAACTGCTATTACCGACAGGGCCATTGAAGCAACAGATGACAACATAATCTTTTATTTTTACAAAGGAATAACGCTGGAAATAACAGAGCAATATGAAGAAGCACTCAATACGCATGCAAAAGCTATTACGCTTTTTAAAGAGGGTGAAAAACCAGAATTAAAAAGTGATATTTATGCACATCTGGGTGATATATATATGAAACTTGAAAAAACAGAAGACGCTTATCGGGCGTATGATGAATCGGTTACAATAAATCCCAATAACCTGATTGCCCTGAATAATTTTGCCTATTATCTTTCTATCGAAAAAAAAGAATTGCAAAAGGCTGAAAGAATGAGTGCCAAAACAGTAGAGAAAGAACCCCGTAACAGTACTTACTTAGATACTTACGCCTGGATTTTCTATCAACAGGGAAATTATTCGCTGGCAAAATTTTATATTGAACGGGCCATTGACAACATGAAGAATGACCAGACACCCGGAGTGATTCTGGAACATTACGGTGACATTCTCTGGATGCTTGGAGACCATGATACCAAAGCAATCGAGACATGGAAAAAGGCTTATGATTCAGGTCATCAGACGGATGAATTGAAAGCTAAAATTGATAATAATGGCTGGAACAGATAGGATGCAAAAAAGCTTTATAAAAATACTATTAGTCGTGGTGGTTTTCATCTCAGTTAACGGGTGTAAAACAACACAAAAAACAGTCATTACAGAGAAACTGACTGAAGCCCAAATATTACTGAAAGAAATAGAAAAGGCTGAACCGAAATTCACCAATATTGAATTTAAGCGCATGAATATTGGCATCAACCTGAATGAAAATACACGATACAACAGTGTTGCAACCTGCAAAATCATTCCCGACTCTGTTATTCATATTTCGATACAGCCCTTTTTTGGCGTTGAAATGTTTATCGCCAGACTGACACCGAAAGAGATGCTGGTGGTAGACAAAATTAAAGGTGTCTATTATCAATCAGAATACAGTATCTTTGACCAGCAATTCGGAATTGCAATTGATTATATGACTTTTGAATCTCTGTTTACCAATAAACTCTTTTTCATCGGCACTAATAATCCTGCTGAGACCGTTCTGATGAATGCATTTGAAAAAAACGGGAACAAAATGTTATCATATCAACATGCAACCTTGAGTCAACATTTTTTTCTGAACGAGCATCACAGAATACGGGAAATGGCTGTCAATTCCAATTCCGGAAATGAACAGTTTATGGCTTTTTATTCGGATTTCACACAAAACGGGAGCTTAATTTTCCCCTACGGGATACGTTTTCAGTTGAAAAACAAAACAGCCTTGTATAATTTCAATCTGTCAATCAGCCGGTTTGCTGTTGATGAAGGCATCACAATTCCGGCGTTAAACCTGAATCAATACCGGCAGGGAGATATTACTTCACTGATCAAATAAATAAGAATATGCGAAAGATAGCTACTATATTACTTACTTTGTTGACCCTGAACATTGCTGTTGGTCAGACAATTAAAGAACTGGAGGAACAACGCAGGAACGCGTTGAAAAGACTCGAAACAACAAGTAAAGTGCTGAGCGAAACCAAGAAAACACAACGCAGTTCGCTCAACAAACTGAATATTATCAATAAAAATATCAACGAAAGAAAATCGCTTATCAATCATATCAACAAGGAAATTTCGACCTTAGATACTGAGATTAATAAGCTGAACAGTGAAACCCGAAAACTGGAACGGGAGCTGGAAACCTATAAAGCCGACTACGCCAATATGGTAAGAGAGGCCTACATCAACCGGAGTGTATATTCAAAAATCCTGTTCGTTTTGTCGGCTGAAACATTTGATCAGTCTTTCCGTCGCCTTCGTTACATGCAGGAGTATTCGGAATACAGGAAAGAACAAATGCGAAAAATTGAAAATACAAAACTTGAGATAGCAAAAAAGACGGAACAACTCGCTCAACATAAGAAAACACAGGTTGATATCAAATCGCAAAAAAGCGCTGAGCAGCAGAAATTAATTTCCGACCAACGAAAAGAAAATTCTGTATATTCCGATTTAAAAAAGAAAGAAAAAACATTACAGGCAGATCTGAAAAAACAGCAAAAGATTGCGAACGACCTGAACAGGAAAATTGAGGCATTAATCGCGGAAGAAGTCAGGAAAGCTGAAGAAAAAAGAAGAAAAGAAGAACAGGCAAGAAGAGCGAAAGAACCTGAGAGCAAGGAGCCCGCAGCAAAGCCGCGAACAGCAGAAACCGGGTATGCCATGACCAAAGAAGAAAAACTGATTTCAGGAAATTTTGCTGCAAATTCCGGTCGCCTTCCCTGGCCCGTTGATAGGGGTTTTATCAGTGGAAAGTTCGGCGTACAACCTCATCCGACGTTGAAATATGTGACGACAAATAACAAAGGAATCTACATACAGACTCCTTCCAAAACAAATGCCCGCGCTGTTTTTGAGGGGGTTGTCACGCAACGGTTCTCTGTTCCGGGAAGTAATAACGGGGTGATTATTCAACATGGGCAGTACCGGACTGTATACGCTAACCTTACAAACATCTATGTTCGTGTGGGTCAAAAGGTAGATGCCAAACAAAGCATTGGACAAATTTATACGGATCCGGAAAATGACAATAAAACTGAGTTGTTTTTCCAGATATGGAAAGAAAGGACAATTTTAAATCCGGAATCCTGGATTGCCAGATAGAATCTTAAAACATTAAATTTCATAATATAGATATGGACGAACTGAATGGTGTGCAACAGGTTGATTACAGCGACAGCAATATTATCACGCTGGAGGGACTGGAACACGTCCGCCGTCGTCCCGGTATGTATATCGGTAAACTGGGTGACGGTTCGCATGCAGATGACGGGATTTATGTGCTGTTGAAAGAAGTGCTTGACAACTGTGTGGATGAGTTCCGGATGGGGGCCGGAAAACAAATTAATGTAACGGTCCACGACAGGTATGTAGAAGTCAGGGACTACGGACGCGGAATTCCGCTCGGGAAAATGATTGACGCGGTCTCCATCATGAATACCGGGGGAAAATACGATTCGAAAGCATTTAAAAAGTCGGTTGGATTGAATGGTGTGGGTACAAAAGCAGTGAACGCACTGTCGAATAAGTTTATTGTTCAAAGTTTCCGCGACGGACAAACGCGCCGTGCCGAATTTGAGAAAGGCAAAATTACGACTGAAACGGGTATTATCGAAGATGCTTCTTCCGAGAAAGGAACTTATGTCTATTTCGAACCGGATGACACCATGTTCGAGAAGTACAAATACAACGAAGAGTTCATCGAAACGATGCTTCGTAATTACGCGTATCTCAACACCGGACTTACCATCAGGTTCAACGACAAGAAAATAAGTTCCAAAAACGGCCTACTCGACCTGCTGAATGAGAACATCACAGCGGACATGCTCTACCCGATTATCCACCTGAAAGGGGAAGACATCGAAATTGCCTTTACACATACCGACCAATACGGAGAAGAGTATTATTCTTTCGTGAACGGTCAGCACACCACACACGGCGGTACGCACCAAAGCGCATTCCGGGAAGCAGTGGGTCGAACCATCAAGGAGTTTTACAACAAAAACATGGAGCTGACCGATATCCGCAACGGCATTGTGGCTGCTGTCGCCATCAGCGTGGAAGAACCGGTTTTCGAATCACAGACCAAAACCAAACTGGGTTCGAGAGACATGTCCAAAGATGGGATTTCGATCAACAAATTCATTTCAGATTTTCTAAAAAAAGAATTAGACAACTACCTGCACCGAAACGCTGAGACATCCAACATCATGTTGCAAAAGATTCAGGACTCGGAGAAGGAGAGAAAAGCCATTGCCGGTGTAACCAAGTTGGCGCGGGAACGAGCCAAGAAGGTCAACCTGCACAACAAGAAGCTCAGGGACTGCCGGCTGCATTACAACGACACAAAAGGAAATGTGGAAGACACCTGTATTTTCATCACCGAGGGCGACTCGGCGAGCGGCTCCATTACCAAAAGCCGCGATGTAAATACCCAGGCTGTTTTCAGTTTGAGGGGAAAACCGCTCAACAGTTATGGCCTGACCAAAAAGATTGTGTATGAAAACGAGGAATTTAACCTGCTGCAAGCGGCGCTGAATATTGAAGATGGAATTGATGGCTTGCGATATAATAAAGTCATTGTGGCAACCGATGCCGACGTTGACGGGATGCACATCCGGCTGCTGCTGATAACCTTCTTCCTTCAATTCTTCCCCGATTTGATCAAGAAAGGACATGTTTATATCCTGCAAACACCTTTGTTCAGGGTACGGAATAAAAAAGAGACAATTTACTGTTACTCAGAAGAAGAACGGGTGCAGGCAATAGCAAAGCTGGGAGCAAATCCTGAAATCACCCGTTTTAAAGGGTTGGGAGAAATCTCGCCGGATGAGTTCAAACATTTTATCGGGAAAGATATTCGCTTAGATCAGGTTACACTTAAAAAGGAAGATGCAGTCGGGGATTTGCTTTCTTTCTATATGGGGAAAAACACCTCTGAAAGACAGAACTTTATCATCGAAAATCTGGTAATAGAAGAAGATGTTGAGTGATGAGTATTTCATGCAGCAGGCCCTCGCCGAAGCCCGGAAGGCTTTCGAACGCGAGGAAGTCCCGGTGGGAACCGTCATCGTGTGCCAGGATCGAATCATCGCACGCGGTCATAACCTCACCGAAACACTGAACGATGTGACTGCCCATGCTGAAATGCAGGCCATCACGGCTGCTGCTGGTTTTCTGGGAGGGAAATACCTGACCGACTGCACCATCTATGTCACCGTTGAACCCTGCGTGATGTGCGCCGGTGCGTTGGGATGGTCGCAAATCAGCCGGATTGTATATGGTGCCGGTGACGAAAAACGTGGATTTTTACGTTTTGCACCTCAGGGAATTCATCCGAAAACCATCGTTACCGGTGGCGTGCTTGAAAATGAATGTGCGTCGCTGATGAAAGAGTTTTTTCAGAAGAAAAGATAAAATATGCTGAAAGTATATCGCGCTTCTGCCGGTTCCGGGAAGACATTTCGTCTCACACGGGATTACATCGGTCTGCTTTTCGATGCTGATAGGCCCAATCACCATCGGCGTATACTGGCTGTGACTTTCACCAACAAAGCTACAGAGGAGATGAAGTCGCGTATTCTGAAAGAACTTCACCTGTTGGCAACCGGACAACAATCTCCATACCGGGCGGATTTGATGAAGAAGAAAAATCAATCAGCCGAGGCTATCAATCAGCAGGCCGGTAAAATTCTCATCAACATCCTGCACGATTATGCCGCTTTCTCCATCAGCACAATCGACCGCTTTTTTCAGCAGGTTATCCGCGCTTTTGCCCGCGATATTGGTGTACACGGTGGATATGCGCTCGAATTAGATACCCTGCAGGTACTTGACCAATCGGTCGACAACCTGTTCTTCGATTTATCAGAAAAGGAAAACAAGCAACTGCTGGAATGGCTTACCTCCTACGCGGAAGAAAGAATTGAAAATGCCGAGAACTGGAACCTGCGTTCGAGTATAATGAACCTGGGACTTGAGATTTTCAAGGAAAGTTTTCAGCATAAAGCAGCAGAGACCAACGAAAAATTACACGACCGCAAGTTCCTGTCCGAATTCCGTAGCAAATTGCATTTTATCATCGACGATTTTGCCGCTAATGCCAAAAGAATAGCGGATCAAGCGCTGCAAATCATTCAAAACAATGGATTGCAAACAGACGACTTCAAAGGAGGTTCGCGTTCAGGCATAAAAAATCTGGAAAAAGTTTCAGCAGGAGAAATGGAATTGAAAAGTTCTTTCCTGAAAATGGTTGGTGATGTTGAAGGATGTTATACCAAATCGGCACCTCAACACATCATAGAAGCAATAAATGAGGCTTTTCAAGGTGGATTACAATCGCAAATGCAGGAATTAGTTGCTCATTTCGACGAACATCTGCCTACCCGGAATTCAGCCTTAATCATCCGGAAGCACCTGAACACACTCGGCATCCTGTCAGATTTAGCGATGCAAATCAAAAAACTGACCACCGAGCAAAATGTCATGCTGATTTCCGATTCGAACCTGTTGTTGAATAAAATCATCGACGACAGTGATGCGCCTTTTATTTATGAAAAGAGCGGGTTGCTCATCGACCATTTTATGATTGATGAGTTTCAGGACACCTCTGTATTACAATGGAAGAACTTCCTTCCATTAATCAAAAACAGTCTGTCGTCGGGCAACGACAACTTAGTGGTGGGCGACGTTAAGCAAAGCATCTACCGCTGGCGTAACTCCGACTGGAAATTATTGGACAGTCAGCTCTATCAGGATTTTAGTAAGGCAGAGATAAAAGATGAAAATCTCGACACCAACTGGAGAAGTGATAAGAACATCGTCGGTTTTAATAATACTTTTTTTGTACAGGCAGCCGGTCGCCTGCAGCAGAAATTAGATGAAAACATTGAAAAATCAGATGCGAATCAACATCAGTTAGAAGACTTAAAAGGTAAAATAAGCAATGCCTATCAGGAAACGGTGCAACAGGTTCCTGATAAAGCAGGCACAGGCCGGATCCGGTTTGAGTTTATTGATGACGCAGATGATGAAGCTTCCTGGAGAGAAATCAGCTTGAAAAAACTCCCCGGTATACTCGAAGATTTTCAGTCGCGCGGGTACAAGCCCGGCGATGTGGCCATTTTAGTAAGAACCAACAGCGAAGAAAAACAAGTCATACAAACCCTGCTGAATTATAAAACAACTCCCGAAGCCAGAGCGGATTTCAGTTACGACATCATGGGTACCGAAGGGCTGATGGTTGAATCGTCTTCCACCATCAAATTCCTCCTGGGAATCCTGCGCTTGCTCATAAATCCGGAGGATATCGTACAGAAAACAATTGTAAATCAGGAGTATGCTCAGGGTAAACTAAAACTCCCAATCAATGAAGCTCTGAAAGTTTCGATGTCGGTTACTAATCCTGAAAAGGGTCTGTCATCCTTATTCACAGAGGAAGAAAATGAACAATTGCTGCAATGCAAACACCTCGCATTGTTCGAAATGACAGAGAAAATCATCGCGCTGTTCGATTTACCGGTCTGGCACAATGAAGTCGTTTTTCTGCAGGCATTTCAGGACATCATTTATAAATTCACCACCGGTAAATCCTCCGATTTGAATTCTTTCTTGCAATGGTGGGAGAAATTCGGTCACAAGCAATTTATCGCTACCCCGGAAAATGAACTGGCATTTCGCATCATGACCATACACAAATCCAAGGGACTTGATTTCAAAGCTGTCGTTATTCCTTTCTGTGACTGGGAATTGGACAGCCGGATGCGGAATATACTATGGTGTGAAACCAATGTAGCGCCGTTTAACGAACTGCCTTTGATGCCGGTTGAATATACGTCAAGACTGGGAGACTCCATTTTTGCCGGCCAATATTTCAGGGAAATGATGCACACTTACATCGATAACCTGAACATTGCCTATGTGGCTTTTACCCGGGCAAAACATGAAATGGTGGGTATTTGTCCGCTTCCCAAAGAGACCAAAAGCGGGGAAATCAAACTAAACACCCTTGCTGCCCTGTTGTTTCTTAGCTTCAACGACACACAGGAGGAACTTTTAAGCAATCATTTCAATGCGGAAGATAGTTTCTACGAACTCGGGAAACCGATTCTTATATCTCCGGAAGATAAACAGCATACAAACGAGACGCAGAAACTCAGCGATTATCCCACCTGCGACGTCACCGGCCGGCTTAAACTCAAGCATAAAATCAGCCTGTTCAACCGGGAAGAAATTGACATCACCGAGAATCCGCTCGATTATGGTAACCTGATGCACGAAATTTTCTGTCGTATCAATGCTCCGGAAGATCATGCCGGCATCATTGCTGAATTTATACGGGAAGGTCGAATAACGGGGGAAGAAGCCGTTAAAATAAGATCTGATATTGATGATTTCTGGCAGATGCCGGAAGTGAAAAACTGGTTCAGGGAGGACGTTCAGGTATTAAACGAGACAACCATCCTGACTCCCGAAGGGCATCATTATCGTCCCGACCGGATTGTACTCGAAGGACAAAAAGCCATTGTAATCGACTACAAGTTCGGAGAACACGAATTGCCTTCCTATCATAAACAGGTGAACAATTACACCCTGTTGCTGAACAGGATGGGTTATGAAACATCGGCCTGGTTGTGTTATGTGAAATTAAAAAAGGTTGTTTATATTAAATAATAATATGATAAAATTAATCATTTTCGATTTGGATGGTACCTTATTAGACACCATCGAAGACCTGGCAAACGCGACCAACCACGCGTTGAAACAATTCAATTTTCCATTGCACGATACGGCAACATATCGTTTTTTTGTTGGCAACGGGATTAATAAACTAATCGAACGGGCACTGCCGGAAGAACACAAAAACGCGGATGCCATTTCGATGGTAAAACATGAATTTCTGAAATATTATTTATTTCACGCGGATGATTGCACCAAACCTTATCCCGGCATAACTGAATTACTGACGAAACTTCAGCAGGGAGGATATCAACTCGGTGTGGCATCGAATAAGATGCACGATGCAACAGTAGATTTAGTGAAGCGATTCTTTCCCGGGATCAGTTTTACATCTGTACTCGGACAACGTGACGGTATCCCGGTTAAACCCTCTCCGGAAATATTAAATGAAATTGTGAGTACCGCCGGGGTGCTGAAGAGTGAAACCCTGTACATCGGTGATTCCGGAATCGATGCGCAGACAGCCATCCATGCCAATATTCAATTCACAGGCGTATTGTGGGGGTTCCGTCCCCGCCGGGAATTAGAAGAGGCAGGGACAGAAAGATTTGTGGAGAAACCGGAGGAGATTCTGTTCAATTTATAGTGTTTATTTCGATTGGATCGAACCGAACGATTCGAATCAATCGAATCGGGTTATTCGAGACATTCGAACAGAGTTATTCGAGTCAATCGAATAGAGCGATTCGAACCGGTCGAATAGAGTTATTCGAGTCAATCGAATAGAAGTATTCGAGTCGGTCGAAAGGATGACTAAAGATCCTTAGAAACTCTTAAACCCAATAATTTCCCTCACTTCCCTGATTGTTTTAGCGGCACTTTCCTGTGCTTTTTCTTTTCCCATACGGGCTACCTTCGATATGTAGGCTTCGTCGCTAAGCAGTTCTTTGATTTTTTCGCGGAAAGGTTCGGTGAACTGTATCATATCGACCGCCAGTTGTTTTTTCATGTCCCCGTAGCGAATCTGGCAGGTATTATACATTTCATCGAAATAATCGTAAGTTTCTTTGGACGACACCACACTCATCAGCTGGAAAATGTTTTGAATGACTTCCGGTTTTTCCTGATTAGGAACAGTAGGACCGCCATCGGTAACAGCTTTCATCACTTTTTTACGAATGGCTTCGGGTTCATCTGCCAAAAAGATGGCATTGCCCTCTCCTTCCGATTTACCCATTTTTCCGGTACCGTTTAATCCCGGGATCTTCACCAAATTCTGACCGAAATTAAATGCCTGCGGTTCGGGAAAATATTCCACATTGTACATGCGGTTGAAGCGATTGGAGAACTGGCGGGTCATTTCGAGATGCTGTTCCTGATCTTTTCCCACTGGTACTTTTGTTGCCCTGTGGATGATAATATCAGCAGCCATCAGTGTAGGATAAGTCAACAATCCGGCATTAACGTTTTGCGGTTGCTGACGAATCTTATCTTTGAATGAAGTACATCTTTCCAATTCCCCTATATAGGCGTTCATATTCAGAAACAAATACAACTCTGCGGTTTCGGGCACATCACTCTGAATATAAAGCGTTGCTTTCTCCGGATCCAGACCTGCAGCCAGATATTCCACCAGCACCTGTTTTACATTTCCGTGCAAATCCTGCGGAGTCGGGTGCGTAGTCAGGGAGTGGTAATCGGCAATAAAGAAATAGCAATGATGCTCATTCTGCATATTGATAAAGTTTTTCAAAGCCCCGAAATAATTTCCGAGATGCAAATTCCCTGTCGGCCGGATGCCACTAACAACTGTTTCCATTAATTTTAATATATGATATAAAAACACAAGTAACATATAATGAAGCTTATATGTTACTCATGTTGATGTTATTTGTATTTATTAAACCGATGTTATTCTATCGGAATCGTTCTTCTGATACGTTGATCTAAAGATGTAAGTGTCTCTGTTGCAGCGACACCCGGGATTTCCTGTATCTTTCCGTTCAACAGCTCCATCAGGTGTTCATCGTTTTTGGCATACAACTTTATTAATATGGTGTAATGCCCTAAAGTGTACTGTGACTCAACAATTTCAGGAATTTTCTCCAGCTCCTTCACCACTTCCTTGTACATGGAACCACGTTCAAGTGTGATCCCGATATACACGCAAATCTGGTAGCCAAGCATTTTGGGATTTACCGTGTATCCTGAACCGGTAATCACATTCATATCGATAAGCCGTTGTACACGCTGATGAATTGCAGCACGGGATACCCCACACTCTTCAGCTACATCTTTGAAAGGCATGCGTGCATTCTGACTGATGATACGCATGATCTTGCGGTCTAACTGATCAATTTTTTCCATATTGATAACTGAACTGAGAATTACTTTTGTGGAGCAAATATAAACAATAAAGTTTAAAAATCCGTGTCTTATTTAACAATTTCAAGTAATTCCACTTCAAAAATCAGCGTAGAGAATGGTTTAATTTGTCCCTGTGATTGAGAACCATAAGCCAGTTCCTGCGGAATATAGAATTTATACTTAGATCCTACCGGCATCAACTGCAAACCTTCAACCCAGCCTTTGATAACCTGAGTCACACCAAATTCGGCAGGCTGACCACGATCAACAGAGCTATCGAAAACTGTTCCGTCCACTAAAGTTCCATGATAATGAACCTTTACCTTATCCGTATCTTTTGGTAGCGGACCGTTACCTTTTTTAATTACTTCATATTGCAAACCAGAAGCAGTAGTTATCACGCCTTCTTTCTTGGCATTTTCAGCCAGGAAGTTCTGACCCGCAACCTTGTTATCGTTGTATTGAGCTTCCATTTTCTTCGCCTGAAGAGCTTCCATGGTTCCATTGAAATAGTCTCTTGCTTCGTCGGCTGTCATACCGGCATCACTACCTGCAACACCGTTTATCATACCTTGTCTCAATAATTTATAATCCATAGTGAGGGTAGAGTCACCATAGAAATCTGTATTGGTTCTCAATTGGTTCCCAATCATAGAACCCAAATCTACTGCTTGCTTCAGGCTGTCAACAGTTTCTTTTTGATTTAATCCGTCTTTGATTCCCTTCATCAGTGATTTAATTCCATCACCGGTTGTATCTTTGGATAAATGATAATCTTTCAGAATCTTTCCATTCACGTACCCGAAGGCATAATTCAGACTGTCCAGATCTGATTCTAATTTTACTGACTTTTCTTTATAATCTGAACAAGAAGTCACTACCAATGCAAGTAATGCTACAAGTGTTAATATGATATTTACTCGTTTCATATTGATCTTTTTTTAAAATAGGTAAATAAATTGAATTAATTATTAGGTGCACCATACATTTTGGAGTGAACCTTCATTTGTACAGCCTGTACAATTGAATCAGCCTGTGACGAGGAAACAACTTCCTGATAGTCATTCAGGGCATTAACCAGACCAACCAACACCATATCAACATCTCCAACCAAAGTTGAATCGCCAAAATAGCCGTTTTTTACCTGATCGTTAAAATATTTACCTACCTGTACACCCAGGTCGTACATTTCATCACCTCCTTTATTTCCATACGCTTTATCCAAAGAGTTAATAAAGGCTTCCAGTTTTTTACCATCTTCATCATTGGCAAAATACTGTTGTTTAAATACATCTCCCTGCCATTGACCAAGGGTGTAATTGATACTGTCATTCATGTTTTTCAGGGAAACTTCTTTCGGCTTTACGTCGTTACATGAACTGAAAGAAAAGATAGCCAGCGCGATGGCAACTATCAGTAAATTGCTGTTTTTTTTCATATCCGTATATTTATTTAATTTCTAATTCTTTGATTTGATCTGTTATAGCCGCAGGGTTTATTTCCAGCAACTCAACTGTAAATATCAGGGTTGCGAAAGGAGGAATTACTCCACCGGCTCCCTGTTCTCCATAAGCCAGTTCAGAGGGTATAAAAAATTTATACTTTGAACCTACCGACATCAGCTGAATACCTTCTGTCCATCCGGCGATTACCTGATTCAGCGGGAAATCAATTGACTCGCCCCTGTCGTATGAACTGTCGAATTTAGTCCCGTCAACCAGGGTTCCTTCATAGTGTACTTTTACTTTATCAGTTGCCTGAGGTTTTGGGCCTTCAGTTTCTGTTAACACAATATACTGTAAACCGCTTGCGGTTGTTTGTACCGCCGGATTTTTAGCATTTTCTGTCAGAAATTTTGTCCCTTCTGCTTTCTTTTCAGAAGCCATCTTTTCCTGAGCAGCTGTGAAATAGGTCTGTAAAATTGATTGGGATTGTTCAACTGAAAACAAAACAGAGTCACCTTTTATTACAGCGTTGAACGCCTTTAAAAACAATTCACTATTATATGCCCCGTTGGGTAGCGTCTTCAAGTTCTTCGACAAATCGGATGCGATATTCACAGCCAACGCGTAACTCATAGAGTCAACTTCATTACTGAAGATATTCACCGGTTCCGATACGACTTCAATCTGTTGTTTTGATTTCTTTTCCTTTTTAGGCTTTTTTTCTTTCGCACCTGCAGCTACCACTACGGCCATTGCAAGCATCACAAGGAGTAATTTTCTCATTTAAGTTTTATTGATGTTATTTTCAGCAGAATTTCAGAATTAAACAATGTCGAGTAATTCGACTTCAAAGATTAGAGTTGTATGAGGTGCAATGGACTGACCAGCCCCCTGAGCACCATAGGCCAGTTCCGAGGGGATATACAATTTCCATTTCGAACCGACAGGCATCAGTTGTAATGCTTCCACCCATCCCTGAATTACCTGGGTAACACCGAATGTAGCAGGCTCTCCACGATTTACTGAGCTGTCAAATACATTTCCATTGATTAAGGTACCGTGATAATGAACTTTTACGCGATCGGAAGCAGCAGGTGTCTGTCCTTTTCCTTCTTTGATAATCTCGTACTGAAGTCCGCTTGCAGTCGTTTTCACTTCCGCTCTTTTGGCATTTTCAACGAGGAAGTTCTTTCCTTCTTTTATGTTTTGCTCGAATGCTTTTTCCTGTAATTGCTGAAAATAATCGTTGATGATTGCCTGGGCTTCCTGTATACTCATTTCAAGCTTCTCCTTTTGAATCACATGTCTGATTCCATCTGCCAGTTTCTGATAATCCAACCCTTCAAAACCGCTGTTCTTAAGGTTATTTCCCAAACTAACCCCCAACGCATAACTTATTTTATCCATTAATTCTAATTTATAATTTTTTTAAACGTGTGCAAAGATAGCTGATTTCTCGGATATTAGGTGTTAATTAATACAAAATTATCGGGATGAAAGTACGACCGGAAGTTTCATGCATTTTCTTTTCCCTGTGTTTGGATTGAATATTTCGATATAAAAAACATATACCCCGATGTTTGCCAACTGTCCTCTCCGGTTTCTTCCGTCCCAGGTCAGCACCCCCTCCTGACCGGATATAAATTGCTCCACTAATGAAAACACCTTCTCACCGGCAGGTGTCAGAATGCAGATATTAAACACATTACCGGTTTCCGGGAAATTATAATGCAGGACACACACATCATTATTTCCGTCATTATCGGGGGAGAAAACCGTACTCTCAAGATAAAAAGACTGCTCACCCTCTTCCGACAATTCATCCATATTTCTATATTGTGAGTTTATAAAACCCGGTGTTCCGTAGTTATGAGAACTGGCTGCAGAATGCCAGTTATTTACATCCTGAACCGGCCAGGCAGGATTTATCCGTTCGAGCGCTACTCCTTTGGGATTTTTCACCAACACATGATGCATAGAAACATCATACCTGAATGAATCGACAATCGTATCTTTTGCGGGATTCGTTAACACAAGCGTCGAAGACTCGTTATTTAAAGCACTCCAACCGGATTGTATAATTTTAGCATCAGGAGGACAAGCATGATACTTTCTCACAGCCCCCGTATCATTTGTCACTGCAAGATAATCACTGGGAAAAATCAAGGTTTCAGTTGGTATTTTGTTGCCTGAATTGAGTGATCCGTCAGACTTCAGGGTTGTGAAAACCATACCGGACATATCGATAACCTTTCCGGACCGGTTATAAAATTCAATGTATTCAGCAGCTGAATCAGCCTGATGAAACATGACTTCATTGAACACCACATCTCCAACATTCAGAGGCTCAGACAAGCCAGTCACTTTGCTGGTATTACGAAGAGAATTTCCTGCTTCATCCTTCAATCCTATCACTTCTATTTCGTAAGGTATACCCGTTTGAAATTCAACATCCATAACAACTTCCACCGACTCCTGATTATCTGCTATTTGCAACGAATTTACGTTACAGAACTCTCCATTTATAGTAAGTTGAAAATCAGAGAAATCAACGGGTTCAGAGAAATTTAATCTGAGTCTGTCCTGACTCATAATTTTCACGCTGATGAGTTCCGGAGAAGTTATATCCGGCAATATTGATCCGGAAACCTTTATATCATCAAAAAAATAGCAATTACCGGTTGTAGCCGAGTTCGTAAATGAAAGTCCGAAGTATTTTGACCTCAGCACTTTGTTGTTTAGCACCTCACCCTCAGGAAAGTAATCAGTCTCAGATGGAAGTTTTGAATACAACCTGAATACAGAAAGACTATCCCGTGTGACTTTCACATGGATTTCCAACGGCTTTCCATCTGTTCGTTTATCAACTCCATCGATTATTTTTACTTTTTGCGTACCTTCCTGTACATACAGCGAAACCTCATCATTGGTACCTCCCACCTGAACAAAATAGCCTTTTAATCCGTTTTCTAATACATTAACATCAGAAATGATGTACAGACAAACATAATTTGAGGAAGAAGTTGGATAATCAATTTTCAAGCGGCATTCCCAAACGCCATGTTGGACTGCTGCTGACGGAGTGAACAGGTAAGAAGCAGAAGCCCCCTGAGCAGCAGATTGCAACTCAAAAGCTTTGTTTACAATAAAATTGGATGTAGTGCCCGTCCAGGTCGGATTTTGGGTGAAATTTCCGTCAGAAAATGACTCTAAGACCTGCGCAAAACAAAAAAATGGCGCAATTAACAAAAAAAACAGCATGTAACTTTTCATAAGGTTGTCAAATCTATTAAAATGAATTACTTTTGCAGTCGCTAATTACAACTTAACCGACTGATTGGTTTAGGGTTAAATAACCATAGCAAAGGTATGGTTTTACGAAACAATAAAAACAGAAATCACCATAAAATAAATTAAAAAAATGAAAGTAGCAATTGTTGGTGCCAGCGGCGCCGTAGGCCAGGAGTTTTTACGCGTACTCGAAGAGCGTAATTTCCCCATGACTGAATTAGCTTTATTTGGTTCTTCACGTAGTGCGGGAAATGTGTATGAGTTCAAAGGACAGAAATTGACCGTGAAGGAATTGAAGCACGGTGATGATTTCAAGGGTTTTGACATCGTGTTTACATCGGCAGGAGCAAGTATCTCTAAAGAGTACGCTGAAGACATAACCAAATTCGGAGCCGTGATGATCGACAATTCAAGCGCTTTCCGCATGGAAAATGATATACCCTTGGTAGTTCCGGAAGTAAATGCTGCTGACGCGAAAAATCGTCCTCGCGGTATTATCGCGAACCCTAACTGCACCACCATCCAGATGGTTGTTGCATTGAAAGCTATCGAAGACCTGTCGCACATCAAACGTGTACATGTTTCGACTTATCAGGCCGCTTCAGGTGCTGGTGCTGCCGCTATGGACGAACTCGAACTTCAGTATCGTCAGGTATTAGCCGGAGAACAACCGACTGTCAGCAAATTTGCCTATCAGCTGGCTTATAACCTGATTCCGCAAATTGATGTATTTACCGACAATGGTTATACCAAAGAGGAAATGAAAATGTACCAAGAAACACGTAAGATCATGCATTCGGATGTGGAAGTCAGCGCTACCTGTGTACGTGTTCCTGCTTTGCGTGCGCACTCGGAAAGTGTTTGGGCTGAAACAGAAAGACCAATCTCGGTGGAAGAAGCCCGTGCCGCTTTTGCTGCTGCTGCTGGCGTAGAGGTTATCGACAATCCGGCTGAGAAGAAATATCCGATGCCATTATTCCTGTCAGGAAAAGATCCTGTTCATGTGGGTCGCATCCGCAAAGACCTGGCAAACCCGAATGGTATTACTTTCTGGTGTGTTAGCGATCAAATCAAGAAAGGCGCTGCCCTGAATGCTGTTCAAATTGCTGAATACCTGATTGCCGAAGGCGATATTAAATAGTGGTTAGTGGTTAGTGGATAGTGGATAGTGATAACAACTAACCACTAACCATTAACCACTACACCAAATCCCAAAACACATCATGAACCTTGAAGAACTCCGTGAATACTGCATCAGTTTAAAGGGTGTTACCGAACACTTCCCTTTCGACGATGTATCTTTAGTACTGAAAGTTCAGGGTAAGATGTTTGCACTCATTCCACTGGATAATCCCGAACCACAGATTGCATTGAAATGTGACCCGGAAAAAGCAATTGCTTTGCGGGAGCAATATGATTGCATCACACCTGCGTATCATTTCAATAAAAAACACTGGAACTCTGTCAGGATTGATCCCGCTATTTCTACAGAAATGCTTTGCGAACTTATTCTCCATTCTTATGATCTCGTGGTTGCGGGATTACCCAAAAAATTAAAACAGGAATTAGGTATAGAGTAACATGTTGCGGTATCTTGACGAGAATAGTAAATTGTAAATGAACATATAGTAAATGTTTTCATGCGTATAGTCGTACAAAGGGTTAACCGGGCATCCGTAACCATTGAGCAGAAAATCAATGGAGAAATCGGAATGGGTTTGTTGGTACTGCTTGGCATCGAAGAGGCCGACAACCAAACTGATGCGGACTGGCTTGCAACAAAGTTGGTTAATTTACGTATCTTTGACGACGAAAACGGGGTGATGAATCGTTCCGTGTTGGATATAAACGGGGAAATTTTGGTTGTCAGTCAGTTTACCCTGCATGCCTCAACCAAAAAAGGCAACAGACCTTCCTATATTAAGGCAGCCAGACCGGAGCAGGCGATTCCATTGTATGAGTACTTTTGCATGTCATTGGAAAAAATTTCCAAAAAAACTGTTCAAACAGGCGTTTTCGGGGCTGATATGCAGGTTTCACTTGTAAACGATGGCCCGGTAACCATCATTATCGACAGTAAAAACAAAGAATAAATGACTGTACGCAAACACATTCCAAATTTCATCACCATGCTCAACCTGTTTACAGGAAGCGTGGCGGTGTATTATGCTTTCAATGGAAATTTCACCGTATCCTTTTTTGCCATCCTGATTGCCGGTTTATTCGATTTTCTCGACGGCCTTGCTGCCCGTGCATTAAAAGCCTACTCGCCCATGGGTAAGGAACTGGATTCTTTGGCTGATGTCATCAGTTTCGGACTTGCTCCCGGCGTTATCGTTTTTTCATTAGTCGAACAAAGTCAACTTCCGGAATGGCTTAAGTTTGCCGGATTCATTATTCCGGTATTTTCAGCATTAAGGCTGGCGAAGTTTAATATCGACGAAAATCAGACGACTTCTTTCATCGGACTGCCAACCCCCGCCAATGCCATATTCTGGGCAGGGATGGGCTATTCATTCTCAGCATGGTTGATCGTTAATCCGTTGCTAACAATAGCGTTAACAATTGTCCTGAGCGGATTGCTTGTATCAAAACTTCCGATGTTCTCTCTTAAATTCAAGAGTCTGAAATGGAATCAAAACAGGATGCAATATATCTTTTTAGCGGGGTGCGTCTTATTGTTAATCGTATTTGGCTGGGACGCTTTTGCCCTCATTATTGGATGGTATATTCTTGGTTCTGCCATTTTATCCCCCCTATTGAAGTGATAAATCACCTTATAATTAAGGTATTTGTTTCCAATCAGTTCAAAAACCTTTCTTTAACACCGGGAGAAGGAATCATACAGGAACTTCTCTTTCCAAATATCCGGTATCTTATTTTTGTAATCTGATGATATATAAAATCTCTGATTGGTGTCGGAATATAAATAAAGACATAAAAGAATCTCCAGACTCCGCCTAAATCTTTTAAAATATGCAAAGCAGCTGATGATTTGTCTAAACATTGCTTTCCGGAGATATAAATTAAGGTATTGAGATCTGTTGAGGAAATACCATATTTCTTCAATAGCATTTGTCCGCTTTCTGATTGAAGTGCCGCAAATCTGAACCTCTTTCCCGAGTCTCTTTTGATAATAAAATTAACGATTCCTATACATAAGTTGCACACTCCATCGAACAAAAGAATATGAGATTCAGCAGGACTCATTGGTATAATGCTGTTGGGAATTTATATGGAATTTATTGCAATGAATTCCAACCCTGGGCTTTCAGGGCAATTTCTTCACCTTCACGGCCAATCAGATTCAGTCCGAGTTCCGGTTTGGTCATGTGACCGATGATGCCGACACCTTCCATGGCAATAATCTTTTCGTAATCATCAATCGAAGCTGTGAAAAGCAATTCATAATCCTCTCCACCGTTTAATGCAGCCATAACGATGCTCATATTCAGCTCCTCCGCCATCACCACTGCCTGATAATTGATGGGTATTTTATCTTCATAAATCCGGCAGCCAGTATTACTTTGCGTACAAATATGAATCAACTCAGAGGAAAGTCCATCGGAAATATCCATCATGGCAGTTGGTACAACTCCCTTATTTGCAAGTGCCTCTATAATATCCTTGCGGGCTTCGGGTTTTAGTTGCCGTTGTAAAATATAATCTTTTCCATCGAAATCAGGCTGTGATTCCGCATTCGCTGAGAAAACAATCTTCTCCCTTTCAAGCAATTGCAAACCCATATAAGCAGATCCCAAATCTCCGGACACACAAATGAGATCATTCGCTTTAGCGCCATTACGATACACTACTTTGTCCTTTTCACCTTCGCCAATGCAGGTGATGCTGATGGTTAAACCAGTCAGCGAAGCAGAAGTATCGCCCCCGATTAAATCAACCCCGTAATGCTGGCAAGCCAGTTCAATTCCATCGTAAATCTGCGTTAAATCTTCAACAGAAAAGCGTTTCGACACCCCGATAGAAACCGTAATTTGTTTCGGCTGACCATTCATGGCGTAAATATCTGAGAAATTTACCACAGCAGCTTTGTAGCCCAGGTGTTTCAGCGGAGTATAAACCAAATCGAAATGAATGCCCTCGAGCAACAGATCTGTGGTAACAAGCACCTGTTTGTCTTTGTATTCAAGCACAGCGGCATCGTCTCCGACACCTTTTAAAGTGGTTGAGTTTTTGATGGAAAACTTTTCGGTCAGGTGTTTAATCAGTCCGAACTCACCTAATGTAGATATTTCTGTTCTTTGCATCAGCATGAAATTTTATCGATTCGTCTTTGGTGTCTTCCTCCTTCAAAATCAGTAGAAAAAAATACATCCACCATTTCACAGGCCTCTTCGAAAGAGACAAAACGGGCAGGCAGCGAGAGCACATTAGCATTGTTATGCAAACGGGCAAGCCGGGCGATCTCGGGAGTCCAGCACAGTGCCGCACGTATTCCGGCGTGCTTATTAACCGTCATACTAATTCCATTCCCGGTTCCACAAATTGAAATACCAAAGTCATAATCTTGATTTTCTACTGCAGAAGCCATGGGATGTGCATAGTCGGGATAATCTGAACTTTCCGCCGTAAAAGCGCCGAAATCTTTCAACTCTTTCACATTTTTTGAATTTATAAATTCAATTAATCTGATTTTCAGTTCATATCCCGCATGATCGCTGCAAATGGCTATTTTCAATTCATCAATTGATTTCATGGATTTTCAGTTTTATCATTGCCAAATCCGGCACTGTTATTTTATGCAAATAAATTTACTTCTTCTTTCGTAATCGGATTTCCTCCGAGGATAATCAGTCTTTCTACAACATTTCTCAACTCCCGAATGTTCCCGTTCCAATTTTTTTGTTGCAATAAAACAACTGCACTGTCCTCAAATCTTTTCAGTTGCGTTCCCTGTTCGGTACATATCAGTTCCGCAAAATGCTCTACCAGCAATGGAATATCTTCTTTCCTGTCGTCCAAATCCGGCACATGAATGGGTATGACATTCAGTCGATGATATAAATCTTCTCTGAAATTTCCTTTTTCAATCTCGGCTTTTAGATTTTTATTCGTCGCCGCAAAGACCCGCACATTTACTTTGATGCTTTTATCACTCCCAACGCGTGTCAACTCGTTTTCCTGCAACACGCGAAGCACTTTCGTTTGTGCCGACAGACTCATATCTCCAATTTCGTCTAAGAAGATTGTCCCGCCATCGGCCTGTTCGAACTTACCGATGCGCTGCTTTATGGCTGATGTAAATGATCCCTTTTCATGCCCGAACAACTCGCTTTCAATAAGCTCCGAAGGAATCGCAGCACAGTTCACCTCGACAAAAGGAGCGCCGACACGGTTGCTTTTTTCATAAAGCAGACGGGCGACAACCTCTTTTCCAGTGCCATTCGAACCGGTAATCAACACGCGGGCATCTGTTGGCGCCACCCGCTCGATCATTTCCCTGACTTTCTGTATGGCTGGCGACTGACCAATCATCTGATGTTTCGTTGCCACCTTTTTCTTCAATATCTTCGTTTCCGTTACGAGTGTACTTTTATCCAACGCATTTCTCACGGTTATCAGGAGCCGATTGAGGTCAATCGGTTTTTCAATAAAATCGAAGGCTCCTTTTTTAATGCATTCCACTGCTGTTTCGATATTACCATGACCTGAAATCATCACAACTGGTGCTTCCACCTCTTTTTCTTTCAATGCTGAAAGCAGTTCAATTCCATCCATCTCAGGCATCTTGATGTCCGAGAAAATCACATCAAACAGCTGGTTACAAGCCATGTCGAGTCCCAGCTTCCCGTTTTCCGCCAACAACACCTGATGCTTTTCAAATTCAAGAATGTCCTTCAGTGTATTGCGGATACTTCGTTCGTCGTCGATGATTAGTATTTTTGCCATGATTCAGCTTTGCCTTTTATAAATCAAATCCAATATCCGATCTGAAGTACTTCTTATCGTAGTCAATCTGTTTTGCATTCTTAAATGATTGAGCAAGCGCTTCTTCCTTCGTTTTTCCGTAAGAGCTGATTGCCATTACACGTCCTCCCGAAGTAACTATATTCCCGTCTTTGGATGCTGTGCCCGCGTGAAAGACAATGCTACCTTCAACTTTTTCCAGACCTGAAATTATTTTCCCTTTTTCATAATCCTCCGGGTACCCTCCGGAAACAAGCATCACTGTTACGGCTGCGCGTTCATCAAATTCAACTGTTTTCTCGTTCAGATTGCCTTCTGCAACACCTTTCAACAAATCTACAAAATCCGATTTCAATCGCAACATCACCACCTCTGTTTCCGGGTCACCCATACGGGCATTATACTCGATTACATAAGGTTCATTACCCACTTTTATCAGTCCGAAGAAAATAAAACCTTTGTAGATGATTCCTTCACTGTATAATCCTTCAACCGTTGGTTTGATAATGCGTTCTTCTACCTTTTGCATGAAAATTTCATCAGCAAAAGGAACCGGCGAAACAGCCCCCATACCACCTGTATTCAGACCCTTATCCCCTTCTCCGATGCGTTTGTAATCTTTTGCTTCCGGTAGAATCTGATAATGTTTCCCATCCGTGATCACAAACACAGAACATTCAATTCCGGAGAGAAACTCTTCTATCACCACCGTTTTACTGGCAGCACCGAATTTCCCATCAAGCATGTGCTTTAATTCCGCAATCGTTTCATCCAGATCATTCAAGATGAGCACTCCTTTTCCCGCAGCCAATCCATCCGCTTTCAACACATAAGGCGCTTGCATCGTTTTCAGGAAGTCAACACCTTCCTGTAAATTCATACTGGTTACACTCAGGTATTTTGCAGTTGGGATATTATGTCTGAACATAAATTGCTTGGAAAAGTCCTTGCTGCCTTCAAGCTGAGCACCAATTTTATCCGGTCCAATCACTGGAATATCCATCAAATTTTCATCCGCTCTAAAAAAATCAACAACACCTTTCACCAACGGATCTTCCGGTCCAACTACCACCATGTCGACGGCATTTTCCAATACAAGCTTTTTTATCGCTGGAAAATCATCCGCAGAAACAGGTATATTTGTCCCCAAAGTTGCCGTACCGGGATTTCCCGGAGCAATAAATAATTTGTTTAATGCCGGACTCTGAGCCATTTTCCAGGCAAGCGCATGTTCACGTCCTCCTGAACCGAGAAGTAGTATATTCATGTTGGTTATTTGATTTTGAACACAAAAGTAATATTTTATCGGGGCATTTACAATTTTGTGTTATATATAACCATCAAAATCCGATTCTTAAAAAGTTGAACTTCCCAACAGTACAGCCGGAGCAGAACTAATTGAAATTATTGTTATCCAGACATTCCTTGTGTACGAATTCTTTCCAGTCTTTCATATTTAAACCTGTTTTTTGCTTAACAGCCCTTTTCATAGTATCAATAGAACCAAATCCGCATTTCTCAGCAAGCTCCTTTTGTGAGACCTTACCTTCCTCAATCAATGTTTCTTTTACCTCATTTAGCCGAAACTGATTGATATACGTACAAAAGTTCTGATTGTAAAAAATATTTATTGAGGTGGAAACATAAGTACGATTTGTTCCTAACATCTCGGCAACATCATTAATTGACAATTCCGGATTTGTGTACATTTTCTTTTCTTTTAAAATCAAATCCAGCTTTTCTGCAATCTCCCGAAGCTGCTCGATTTTAAGCCTTGGGCTATTCTCATTAGATTTATTCTTTTGAAGAGTTTGCCTCATCTTCTTATTCCTATTCCGGAGAATAACCAACAATGAAGTAAATAAAAGGGTTAAGGCGACAGTAAATTGAACTGATTGTAACATAAACAGGATAGCTTTACAGAGATTAAACTAAGATCTTTTAAACAAACGAAATAGTATTTCAATTTTTATTTTCCGCACAAAATTAATACATTTGTGTAAATTATTAATCAATCTACAATTTTCAATGTCATATTTTTACTTTTTGCCTGTATTTTTTTACAGTTTACACGGAAATACATAAGTCGGAGTCTTCAATAAAAAAATATTTCAGTCCTGATGTAAGAAATCCGGACCATATCCGTCATAGTAGTGTATGGAAAAAACACAATTTACAGCTCAAATATTATCCTTGACAGACAAACTGTTCCGGCTCGCTAAATCAATGTTGCGAAACGAGGATGCAGCGCGTGATGCTGTTCAGGATTTGAATTTAAAATTGTGGGAAAAAAGAACTCAGTTGAATCAGGTAGAAAATATACCGGCTTTTGTAATGCGTTCGATGCGAAATCAATGCCTGGATGCAATCAGAAAAAAAACCGAAAACAATGAGTTACCAACAGAAATTGTATATGATGATTTAACTCCATACGAACGTACGGAACAAAAGGATATGGCAAAAAGGGTGTGTCACATGATTGACAGTCTTCCCGAATTGCAACGAACAATTATCAGGATGAGGGATGTAGAAGGTATGGATCTAAAAGATATAGCTTTTGTAACAGGGATCAGTGAAAATGCAGTAAGCGTGAACCTATCGAGGGCGAGACAAAAAATCAGAGATCAACTTTTAAAAGAAACTAAACTTGTGGAGGAAAAAACATGGAATACCTGAATAAAATTTTAGACAAATATTTTAACGGTGAAACATCCGTTGATGAGGAAAATATTCTGAAACTCTATTTCAAATCAGATCAGGTCGCTGCTGAACATCTGGCTTACAAGCCCCTGTTTGATGCTTTCAAAATCGAAGCCTCTGAAACAATGGCAATCAAACAGCAAAGTAAACCCCGGCCATTCTTCCTCCAACAGTGGATATATGCCGGTAGTGGAGTGGCAGCCGCTGTTTTACTGGCATTATGGCTTTTCGGCTCACCTCTTTTTCAGGGGGATTATGCAATTGTAAACGGGACACGCATCAATGACCATGAACTGGCACTACAGATTGCTCAATCAAAGATTAACAAAGTGAGACAAATACTGGGAGACAAACTACAACCGCTTGAAAGCATTCAAACCGTAAAAAACAGTTTGAAACCAGCAAAAAAAATGGGCGAAATTAAAACTGAAATCAACAACATCAAACAAATGCTTATCCTCGAATAACAAACATATAACAGCAAATAAATATTGAACGATGAACGATTAAAAACAAACAACAATATGAAAAAAACAATATTACTCCTTGTTACCCTGCTTTTTACGGCAATAACAATACAAGCACAATCCTTACAGAAGTTTTTCGATAAATATGCCGACGACGAACGATTTCAATATGTATCCATCAATAAGGGTATGATTAATCTGGGTTCTATTGTTGGAGGTGTTTCTAAATCCGACCAAAAGAACCTTTCCAAATTAAACGGGTTAAAAATCCTAACCCTTGAAGCCGCATCGGAATCTGCCATCATGAAAAATATAATCAGAGAGATTGAACAAATTGTCTCAAACGGAAAATTTGAATCGGCTGTTGAAGTTCGGGACAAAGGTGAGAGGGTTAATATCTATTACCGGGTAACCGGAAATGACAATGCAGATATGCTCATTATAACCAAAGATTTGAATGAGTTTAACTGTATCTGGATGACCGGGAAAATGACAAAAGAAGAAATGATGAATACCTTCTCATCTCAAAATATTCAGGGAAAACCGTTAGCCGCAACAAATACGGCAACATTTTTGCTGATGTTTTAATCCATACCATTTTTTATTTAACTTTTTGATTCTTTTTGACGCAAACCATCTGACATAGCGTTGTCGGGTGGTTTGTTTTTTCCTGCATCAATTGTCCACATAAAAAATCATTTTTTGCACCTTCGTTTAAGAAAGTCACCTTAATTTTGTTGCGTATAATCTCGTGCAGATTTGAACGCTGCTTATTATAAGGAATATTATGAAAAAACTTGTATTTTTTTTCACTCTTGCTGTTTTTTGTGTTGTCTCATCTTCAAGTTATTCATTAACCATCACAGAATCGGGTGGTTGGTTTGAGACAGTTTATGCCAGATGGCTTCCGGAAGAAGGAGCAGATTCATATAATGTATACTATAGCGGAGAAGGCATCAGCAATAAAAAAGCCGACACACAATTAATAAGAAACTACGGTTCATACTACCGGGTTGATGTTCCGGGGCTTAAAGCAGGAAACTACACCCTGAAAGTGGTAGCTGTAGTTGATGGCAACGAAACCACAGATAGCACTACCGGCATATTAACTGTAAATGCCTTCGATCGTACCGGCTTCGCATTTTCAAATGGCAGAATCCCGGGTGCTTATAAAGCCGACGGGACACCAAAAGACAATGCCGTAGTTATATATATTACCGAGAACACCAAAAACACGATTTCGATGGAGGTTACCGGTGCGAATGCTAATCCTTGTGTCGGACTTCAGGCCATCATAGATGGTTTTAAAAAAGGAAAAGATAACAGACCGCTGATCGTTCGCATAATCGGACAGATTTCTGATCCTGCTGAACTGTATAACGGAGATATTGTTGTTGAAAATGGCAATAATGCATTGAGTTTTATTACTATCGAAGGCATAGGTGACGATGCCGTAGCCGACGGTTGGGGAATACGCATTAAAAACGCATCGAATATTGAGATCCGCAACATCGGCACCATGAATTGTGATAGTGGCGAAGGTGACAACATAGGTCTTCAACAGGAAAATGAATATATCTGGATACATCATTGCGATTTCTTCTACGGACATGCAGGCAGTGCCGGCGATCAAGCCAAAGGCGACGGGGCCCTGGATTGCAAGCGTTCCACCTATGTGACCTTCTCCTACAATCATTTTTGGGATACAGGAAAATCAAATCTGGTTGGTTTGAGTGAAAGTTCTACTTCAGGGCTATTTATCACTTTTCATCATAACTGGTTTGATCACTCAGACTCCCGTCATCCACGGGTAAGGTTTTATTCAGCACATGTTTACAATAATTATTATGATGGGATTTCTAAATATGGAGTAGGCTCAACCATGGGCTCATCGGTATTTGTAGAAGCAAATTATTTTCGCAACTGTAAATATCCTATGCTGATTTCCATGCAAGGTTCCGATGTATATGACGAATCAAAACAGGCGAACGACTATAATAATATGCCGACCTTTTCGAAAGAAGATGGCGGAATCATTAAAGCATTCAATAACTACATGACGGGACAGCGCAGATTTGTGGCTTATGGTGCATCCGGATTTCCTAACCCGACGGTTGATTTTGATGCTTATGTAGCAACAAGTCGTGACGAAACAGTTCCTTCAATAGTAAAATCATACAGGGGCTCTAACACCTACAATAATTTCGACACCAATCCCTCGGTTATGTATGCTTACACTCCTGATAGCCCGGAAGCTGCCCGTGACAAAATCGTGCAATATGCAGGACGCATGCATGGTGGTGATTTCAAATGGACTTTTAACAACGCTGTGGATGATACTTCCTATGATGTAAACCCAGCGCTTAAATCTGCGCTTACCAGTTATAAAACAAGTCTGGTTGCTGTTCAGGGTGAAAATGCCCCTGTAGGTGGAGGAGACGACGATGATGATGACAACGGAACTATCAATCCGGGTACAACAGCACACAATTTTACGCTTTCAGGAAAAACAAGTTCATACTTTAATATTACCAGTAATCTTTCTGATTCGAAGGGAACAGTGAATTATGCCGGACTGACACTCAGCATCTGTCTGAAAATTGAATCTTCAACTTCGATTTCATTCTCTATTGCTGAAGAATCGACATTAACATTGGTTTTCAACGATGGATTTAATGGAAGAATTAAGATTAACGGAACTGATTACAATGCTTCTAACGGCATCTTAACGCTTAATATTGCTGCCGGAAGCTATACTATAACTAAGAATGACACCAGTAATTTATTCTATATAAGTGTAAAAAGTAACACAACATCTTCAATAGAAAATATTCAGGATGCGAATATCCGGATATATCCTAATCCGGTTGTGAATCAGCTACATGTTCAGGCAAATTCGCCGGTCAAACAGCTCAGCCTGATAAATTTGACAGGCACTATCGTAATGCAGGCTGAAGGGAACAATGTAGAATTCATTGATGTAAGTCAGCTGAAAAACGGAACATATCTGCTTAGGGTTCAAACGACAGAAGGTGTTTATAATCAGAAAATCATCAAGAAATAGTTTCAGGAAAGCGTTTTTAGATGAGAACAGCCCTGCTATCGTAAGATAGACAGGGCTGTGTTTTAATCGATAAATAATTGTCGTTTACTGGCAAATCGTACATCCTTCGCACTTTGACAATTCACCTCTCAGTCTCTTCTCCACCAGCATTTTCATACGGTCGGCAAGTGCCGGGATACGGATATTATCAATAACATCAGCAGTAAAGGCAAACATCAGGAGTAAACGGGCTTCTTCGTAAGGAATACCACGGGTACGCATGTAAAACATGGCTTGTTCATCAAGCTGACCAATGGTTGCACCATGCGAACATTTCACATCATCGGCATAAATCTCAAGCTGGGGTTTGGTACGCATTTTCGCGGTACGATTTAACAAGATATTCCGGTTGGTTTGATATGCCCGTGTTTTCTGTGCATCTTTGGCAACATAGAGACTGCCTGTGAACGCTCCTTTTGAAACATCGTCCAACACATATTTAAACAACTCATTCGAATGGCAGTTCGGCATGTTATGCAATACAGATGTGAAATTATCCACCTGTTGTTTCTTGTCCGCAATCACCATCCCGCAAAGTTCGGTTTCGCAGTTTTCCCCATTCAGTGCAATCTCAATGCTGTTACGGGTCAAGCCGTTGTGCAGGGTTATAACATTGCCCAACACATTTGATGAGGCCTGCTGTTCAATCAGCAAGGTAGACAAATTGGTCGTTTTGATGTGTGTATTCTCCAATTTATAATGCTCGTAAGTAGCATTTTCAGCCACAAAAACCTCTGTGACGCGGTTAGAAACAAAGCGCACATCGTCAACCGTATGGTCGCAAACCAACAATTGTGCTTTTGCACCCTCTTCGAGGATGATGAGGTTATGCGCATTGGCCATAAAATCGACATCAGCACGCATGATGTTAACCAACTGCACCGGACGGTCGAGCTGTACATTTTTAGGCACATACATAAAGAAACCGTCTTGCGCAAAGGCTCCGTTAAAAGCAACCAGACCATCCTGTTTTTGTGTCGACAAGCGACCGTAGTATTTTGCCACCAGGTCGGGATATTTTTCCGCAGCCTCTTTCAGGCTACAAACAATCACTTCTTTCGGCAATTCGGCATTTTGTTCGTTGTATTCCGGATAAAAAGCATCGTTCACCACAAAGTACAGATAAGACTGAATACCGGGCACATCACATTTAAAGGCCTGATAAGGATCCACCGGAAAATCAAGACGTCTCACATTCAGTCCGTAATCCAGCGAAAGCACTTCTTTCAGATCGGTGTATTTATAGTTTTCGAGTTTGGTTGTCGGAAAACCCAGTTTTTCAAACAAAGCAAAAGAAGCATCACGTGATTCATTCATCACGGGCGCCGCATGTTGCTTTATCAGCGAATGATGGGTTTTGTACAAATCAATATATTGTTTTTCCATGCAAGCAAATTTTGTTATCGTTTAAACCGCAACCTCCTGTTTGATCCAGTCGTAGCCCCTGGCCTCCAGTTCCAGCGCCAGTTCCTTGCCTCCGGATTTCACAATCCTTCCATCATGCAACACATGCACATAATCAGGAATGATGTATTCAAGCAGACGCTGATAGTGTGTAATCACAATAGTTGCATTTTCGGGTGATTTCAGTTTATTAACGCCATGAGCCACAATACGAAGTGCATCGATATCCAGTCCCGAGTCCGTTTCATCTAAAATTGCTAATTTAGGTTCAAGCATGGCCATCTGGAAGATTTCGTTTCTTTTCTTCTCTCCTCCTGAAAAGCCCTCGTTTACAGAACGGTTGGTAAGTTTGTTATCCATTTCAACCAAGGCTTTTTTCTCACGCATGATCCGCAAGAAATCAGTAGCCGATATCGGAGGCAATTCTCTGTATTTGCGTTGCTCATTGATGGCCGTACGCATGAAATTGACCATACTCACCCCCGGAATTTCTACAGGATACTGAAAACTCAGGAAAATACCTTCGTTGGCACGTTCTTCCGGAGCCATTTCCTGTAAATCTTTCCCTTCGAAAACAACGCTTCCCTGGGTTACTTCAAATGCCGGGTTACCGGTAATAACAGAAGAAAGTGTTGATTTACCGGAACCATTCGGTCCCATAATGGCGTGAATTTCACCGGGTTTTACCGACAAACTCAGTCCTTTTAATATCTCTTTGCCATTGATGCTGGCGTGCAGGTTTTTTATTTCTAACATGAGTATATTTACTATTTATTTACTATTTACTTTGAAATCATAACATTAACCAGTTTTTCGCTTTTCGCTTTCAGTTTTCCGCTGTTACCCCACTGAGCCTTCCAGCGTTATCTGCAGCAGCTTCTGCGCTTCCACCGCGAATTCCATTGGTAATTTATCGACCACTTCCTTGGCGTAACCGTTTACAATCAACCCAACGGCATCTTCAGTAGAGATACCCCGTTGGTTACAATAGAAAATCTGATCTTCGGATATCTTGGAGGTAGTGGCTTCGTGTTCAACAATAGCCGATTCGTTGTTGACTTCCATATAAGGGAAAGTATGAGCGCCACACTTATCGCCCAGCAATAGGCTGTCGCACTGCGAGAAGTTTCTTGCATTTTCAGCGTTAGCACCTACTCTGACCAAACCACGGTAGCTGTTCTGACTTACCCCCGCGGAAATCCCTTTCGATAAAATATGTGAACTGGTATTTTTTCCCAGGTGAATCATTTTCGTTCCGGTATCCGCCTGCTGATGGTGATTCGTTACCGCTACTGAATAAAATTCAGCAGACGAATTATCTCCCTGAAGGATACAGGACGGATATTTCCAGGTGATGGCCGAACCGGTTTCAACCTGTGTCCAGGAAATGTGCGAGTTCTCACCTTTACAGATTCCCCGTTTGGTTACAAAATTATAGATGCCACCCTTACCTTCCTTGTCGCCCGGATACCAGTTCTGAACGGTTGAATACTTCACATCTGCATTTTTCATCGCCACGATTTCAACGATGGCAGCATGTAGTTGATTTTCATCGCGTTGCGGAGCTGTACAGCCTTCGAGATAGGAAACATAGCTATCCTCGTCCGCCACGATGAGCGTGCGTTCAAACTGACCGGTATTGATCGCATTGATACGGAAATAAGTAGATAATTCCATCGGGCAGCGTACGCCTTTCGGGATATAAACAAAAGAGCCATCACTGAAAACCGCACTGTTCAGCGCAGCAAAGAAATTATCGGTATGAGGCACCACTGTTCCCATGTACTTCTTCACCAAGTCGGGATGATGTTCCACCGCTTCACTGAACGAGCAGAAGATAATGCCCATTTCGTACAGCGTTTCCTTGAAAGTAGTTTTCACCGAAACCGAGTCCATTACCGCATCTACAGCAATACCCGACAAGGCTTTTTGTTCTTCGAGTGGAATACCCAATTTATTAAATGTGGCCAGCAGTTCAGGATCTACATCATCCAGACTCTGGGGTGCGTTCTTTCGGGGAGCTGCAAAATAAGAAATCGATTGATAATCAATTTCAGGTATATTCAAATGTGCCCATTCCGGCATTTTCATCGTCAGCCAGTGACGATATGCTTTCAGTCTGAACTCCAGCATCCATTCCGGTTCATTCTTTTTGGCTGAAATCATCCGCACCACCTCTTCATTTAACCCAATAGGAATCACATCCGTCTCAATATCGGTGGTGAATCCGTACTTATATTCGCTTTGCGTTACTTCGTGTATAATTGTATCTGACATAATCTTATAAAATTGACTGCAAATTTAATAAAAATCGCATAGGTACCGAAATAACACCTGTTATACAGGTTTTGTTTAATAAGATTGTTTTAATTGTGTTTCTTTAAATTATCTCGGAATATTGGGTGATTGAACCTGCCTCCCCAATTCATTATTGATCAAATAAAAAAAGCAAGCTTGCTTTTGGTGAATCGCACGCTTGCTTTTTGGGAAAAGTATTAGACCGTTTTATAAAAAGGACGCCTGCTTTTTGGTAATCGCAAGCGTCCTTTTTGGTTTAACAACATTTTGTCTGATTTTATACTGTTTTTATACTTAACGCAACAGTAGTCTTGATGTAAAAACATGCGTTGCATCCTCCGACATTACCCGGATGAAATAGATTCCCGATGACAGTTTTCCCCTATCAAACACAGAGGTTGAACGTGTTACTGGTTCCACACGTACCGGTTTACCACTGATGTCGAGTATGGTCATTTCGTATGTTTTGCTCCTGTCTATATTCGGTAAATCAACTATAAATTGGTCTGTCGCGGGTTGCGGATACACGAGCGCCTGCAACTGTACCGGGTTGTGTACCGACGATGCCGGGCAAGTAGCTGTTTTAACGGTGAATTTATTTCCTGAAGGAGCATCGTACTCGTAACAGGTAGATTGCGTGATACCCGTGACATCAACCGACTGTGGATTTGCATTTTGACTGAAAATCACGTTCACACTGGTGATGCTTTCAGGGAAAGTATAACTAAACCAGTCATTCCCCATGTCATTCATCAACTGTCCCGGCCAGGCGCCAAAGACATTTCCACCTGCATGCCAGGCCCAGAGATGAACCCCTGCTGTACCCCAGTCGACCGGACGTTTAAAGGAAACCGTAATACCACCCGGCTCAGGTTCGGGATCAGGCAGGTTGCTGCTGATGCTGATTTTATAATCCTGACCGTTGTTGTTATCCCAGGTATTGTTTCCGTGGTTGATAACAAAGTTAACGGCTGAGACCTTCTGAGCTGCATTATTAAACGGACCCAGCGTTACCTGCCATTGTTCTCCTACCTTTGCAAAAGGTGTTTCAAGCGCTGATCCGGCTGTTGTAGTGGTGCCTTCGGGACGATAAGCCGCATGTGGAGTTGTCCAGCTACCACCAACCGCGTTCACACCCCAATGCAGCTTACTGGTAGCTGTGGCGGTAGTACAGGTAATTACAATTACACTATCCTGATTGGGAGCCTCGGGCGACCAGCTCACACCGCCAGTACCACCACCCGTTTCACCATCACCAGTTCCTACATACACATGCTGAATGGGTGTTTTGAACACATTTCCCTTAGCGTCGACCGCCTCCACATAATAATCAATCAACACGTCTTTCTGACCAGTAATTTCAGCATAACACAAGTCTGCTTTTGCTGCCGGCAGGATAAAAAAATTCAGTTCGCCGTCACCCGTCGGGTCGGCAGCCATCGGACGGCGGTTCATTTCGATCCCTTGCCAGGAACCGACTTCACTACCCCCGGCATAAGTGTCATTCTGAATACTCTCTACCGGATTCCATCCATCGTTGTCAATGCGGTATTTTAAGGTGACCGATGTGAGTCCGCTCACATCATAAGCATAAGTCCACACATGAAAATCGCTGGCATAATTCACTTTTTTATAACCGGTCGTTGGACCAAACCCCACCGAACCGGGATTATACGGATAGCGTTGCGGAATAAATACCGATGGTGGTGTAAGGTCAACACCAGCGTTAGCATTGATAACCTGTTGCGCGTACTCAATCGCGATATTACCGGTCATCGATGGTTTCACCTCCATATCCTCCGCCTTTCCGTAATACATGAAACCCGAATTGAGTCCACCGAAATAGAAATGCCAGGCTTTTTCGGCGTTTGTAGCTGATGTACCTCCATCAGCAATCTTGTCGATGCGCAGGTTACCACCTTCCAGGTCTTCGGCCATGGTAACATAATTCTCCGTAGCCGTAATCACCGCCCAGTTGCGGGCATCTTCCGTCCAACCATCCGGATTGAAACGATAATCAGGCTTGCTGAAAAGCGGCCACAACCAGTTGATGTATTGCGGATGACCCCAGTCGTTTTCGGCATTCACCCAGGCACCATCTTCCACCCGTACAATGGCATTGGCAGGCACAGGATGATCATTCAAAAACTGCTGAATGGTGGTTGGTTTATAACCGGCGTTAGCAGCACCGTGGGTAAAACTGCTCACCGCCTCATAATAGTAACTGCTTCCGCCACCCCAGGCATTGTCGCCATCGTGCGCCAACAAAAGGATAGCGGGTCGTTCGGTATTACTGTACGGTTCCAGTTTCGACTGCACGTCACCCACGTTAGCGCCACTGTAACCATCCACATAGCCGAAATAGTTACACATAGGCACCACATCAATTTTGTAAGCCACACCCGTTTCCGGGTTTACATACTGCGCTTTGTGAGCCTGATAAGCATAAGGAACAGCCAACCGGTTGCCCCTGCCGTCGATAGTAGCGTCAAACCAATTAACACCGGCAGTAGGCACCTGGTCGGCACGGTTGGGAGCATCCACATTTCCATTTATATTAAAGGGATGCTCATAATCAGATAAAGTACGGGCTAATTTACTATTGGGCACTACCGACCATTCAATCCCACATTCGACCAAAGTCTGAATTATCCTTTCAGAAAAAGCAGCTTCAGCCGGCCAGTAGCCTTTGGAAGTCGTACCGTAGTATTTTAAATTTGTATATTGATGCGCCTGAATCTGTTTTTTGAGCGTACGGGCGCTTACCAAAGGAGAAAGGGCATGATCCCAGGTGAAATTCACGATGTCTAACCGTGGAAATCCACCGGACGTTTTCCAACTGATGGCTTCTTTGTACGGATTCATCCATCCGGCGGAATAACCCCATTGATTTTTAGCCCCCAAAGATTGGATATTTTCCATCAACCCGGCTGAAATACTGAGTTGAGCGCCCGCATCAGTCAGACTTTTAATACTATTGATAGCATCCCGCGGTGAACTTTGATAGGCATTGACACGATCGGCTTTCGAGAAAATTTCTTCGAGGTTATTGGTAGGATGCGCCACGGTACTGCCCGGGTAGCGATTGCCGCCACTCATTTTCAAGCGGTGGGATTCTTCAACATACTGCTTAGATTCAGGTTTATCAGCACTTTTATCAGCCCAATACACAGGCTGATCCATGTGCCAGAGGTAGGTTGTATAAATTTTTTGTGCCCGTATTGGTTGAAAATTCAGCACAAAAAGAAGCATAATGCATACAATCGGTAGTGGTCTTATCATAGCAAAAAATTAAGTGATTCATTTTTTGCAAAATAAGTCCGCTACTTAAAATAATGCCACAGGAAAGCCCTGAAATTCACCATATTTTACCTGCAAACGTTTGATGTTAAAGCGAATATCAATCCCGTTCCAGTTGCTTTTGAATCTTACGAATTGCCGCCTCAATAGGCTTATCCGGTTCAATCACGTTGAGCGGTCCCCAGAAATCAGGGTCAGAAAACCCATCCGCTGTTTCGCTGATTATGACATTCGATCGCAAGCGCTCCCTGAATTTGATTGCCTTGCTGTCGGAACTGCTTTCACGGTCGGTCACAGCCATTTCAATAGCAGCATAATAGTTCGAATTGAAAAGTTTCCTCTTCCAGTTGATTTTCATGCCCAGTTCAATCCGGCTGTAAGCATAATACCATTTCCCGTCTTTTTCGATGTAATCCATGCGATAATCGGCTTGAATGGCCGTGACTTTCGCATTCAGGGGTTTCTTGCGAATAAACATATTGGTTGCCTCTGCTTCATTTTGCAGGTTCAAACTGAAAATTGCCGTTTTGAGCGCCATGGTAGTTGCATCGATAAAAAACTTTCCACTGTATAGCGCCTCATTTTTTGTCGGGTAATGATTAAAATTTACCACATAAATCAACCGGTCATCCATCCATTCAATCCTATCGAAAGTAAAATAATACTTTCGGAACATTTCTTCCGTAAACACAATATCCGGATGTTTGATAATGTCAAGATACAGATTATTATACGGACCGCCCATCAGCTTAAACACCAGGGTATCAAGTTTGGTATAATCCGTTTGTTTTCTTGCTTTGTATAACTTTGCCAAATCGTTTCTATACGCATCATAAGGTTGTTTCTGTACATCCACAACCGCTTCGGAAAGAGACACATAAGTCCTGTTTTTGCGAATTGATTCCCGATAAAAGGCAGTCATAAATATTTCCTGTAATGAATAGTTCTCCGGAATCTTTTCATACATTTTTTTAACCAACAAATTAGCATCCTGTGTCAACACATCTATCTGGGGCAATTGAAATGCCGCCTGCTCCATTGTAATAGTACCCTTTAAGGCCATCAATTCATTCAAGCCGATTGCCCGGCTTTTATACCCAATGTGGCGTATTATTATTTTAACATCATCATATGTTTTAGGAACTTTCAACAAAAACTCACCGGTTGTATTGGTTACTGTCGCGATATTCATCCCTGACACCAACACATTACAATACGACAATGGAGAATTTGTCGCTCTATCTACAATTCTTCCTCTGAATTCGTTGTAGTCAAAGTTGTTATCCTGTCCGAGAACGTTTGATATGCCAAAAACAATCAAGAATATGGCACCTATGAGACTACCTGATTTCATGACACTAATTTTTTGATTTATAACATTATAACAAATATCGGATATTTTTTGTTGAATCATGCTAATGAAGATATTTTTTTTCTGTTAAATAATGTTTTTAATCAAAAAACATCTGATGATTAAGTGCTATTTATCCAATAAAACGTATATTTGCAGTCTCAAATTTAAAACCAACATATCATGTTAAACTTAATCACATTATGGGCATTGGGAACAGGAGAAATTATCCTGATTGCCCTCGTAGTCTTACTTATTTTCGGTGGTAAAAAAATTCCTGAACTGATGCGCGGACTTGGAAAAGGTGTTAGCCAGTTCAAAAAAGGAGTAAAAGAAGTCGACGAAGAAATTAACTCCACTTTAAACGATACGAAGGACAAATAAACCCCGGTTGTTATGTCTGAAGAAGTTGATGGAGAAAAAAGCCTGTCATTTTGGGAACACCTGGAAGTATTGCGGTGGACGATTTTCCGTATCCTCATCGCGGTAGCACTTGTTGTTGCCTTCATTTTCACGGCCAAAGAATTTGTTTTCACAAAAATCGTTTTTGCTCCCTTAAGTTCTGATTTTTGGTTTTACCAGGCACTCTGTTCACTCGGAAATGCTATAAACCTTCCGGGATTTTGCCCTGAGAGTTTTAATATCGAACTAATCAACATCAACTTAGCCGGCCAGTTTCTGGCGCACATCGGTGCATCATTCAGTATCGCGCTTATTCTCATTATTCCTTATATTTTATTTGAAATATGGCGGTTTGTACAGCCGGCTTTGTACCCCAACGAAAAATCACATGTGGGATTTGTATTCTTGTCGTCGTCTTTCCTTTTTTATCTGGGAGTAGCTGCCAGTTATTTTGTTATCTTTCCGCTAACCGTTAGATTTCTGGGCACTTATGAGGTTTCATCCTTAGTCCCTAATCAAATTGCCGTTCAGTCATACCTCGGGACTTTATACATCCTTACTTTCAGTATGGGTGTTATGTTCGAAATGCCGGTACTTGCTTACCTGCTTTCTAAATTAGGATTGATACATAAGGATATGCTTAAAAAAGTGAGATCCTATGCTTTCGTTATTTTGCTGATTCTTTCAGCTTTGGTTACTCCAACCACTGATCCTTTCACAATGATGGTGGTGGCTCTGCCACTATATTTGCTATACGAACTGAGCATTTTAGTTTGTAAAAGAAAAACAGTCGATGTAGAAGAAGATGAATAATCTTATCTGATTATTTTTCTGAAAATTGAATAATCATTGTGCTGAATTGACAAAATATAGACATCCGGTGTCCTCAAATGTATATTGAGATGACTTTCTTTTACCACTTGCTGGTGGTATAAAACTCCGGAAATACTATAGATACGCACAAGCTCTCCCCCTGTTAATCCCGATAAAAACATGCCATCGATTGTTTCTGTAAACTTAATTTCAGGAAGTTTTGTGGGGATTTCACCAGTTTCCAGGGTTGTGGTTACTTTTACCTGATCTGACAAGGGAGAAATACTGCTTCCCAATGTGGATCTAACAGTATAATAATAATCGGATTGAGGGTCTAACGAGTCCACAACCCACTCATTACCGATTACAGGTTCATTTTGTAAAATATAATTAATTTCCTGATTTCCGTATGTAATGCTGAAATCATCCAAAGCAATATTACCGCTAACTTTCAATGTATATGTTATACGATAAGCAGTGAAATTTTCAGCTGTAGTAAAATTATAATTCATAAAAAATTTGCCTGTTGAACCAGCATACGCAATGCTGTCAATAACAACCCAATCATCTCCTCGTAATGCCATTACATGAAAATATGACCCTGTAGCAGCAGAAGCAAATCTATACATAAAACTAAATGCCGAAACTGGTGCAGGATATACTGGTGTTTGAAGATACTCTCCTGTGTTACCCAATCGAAGTGAAGGTATTGACACTCCAGAGCTTTGGGTAGAAGTATAACTTCCATTTACAATTCCTGTCCAACCATCTGGCAAAGGTTTTCCTGTATCTCCGACAACACCATCAAATCCTTCAAAAACAGTGGTATCAGCACTTCCAACCAATTCATATACATTCAATAAATAATTATTGGTGTACACATCCGGTTCCCAGTTCGCGGTAAACCGGGACGACTGAATATCCTTCGCAGCATTCACTTCCGGAGCTGATAATCCTGTTGTTTTAAATTGTATTGTGTTTACGGATCTGGTCGTGTTACCCGACTCAATTACATCTACATAATAGTTGTAAGTTGACTCAGGATTAAGCCCCGTTACAACAAAAGAAGGTTTTGCCTGCGTTGAAACTGAATGTATAACCGGCACTTCAGGGGTTTGAAAAGTAATCTGGTGAGTACCCAACAAATCAAAGTAATCAATCGGATGGGTAACCCACTCACCCTCGTCGTATCGTGTTGTGGGATGGGTAACGGATGATTTCCTTTTTAAGGTTTTATTTTCTCCCCATATCAATGCCGAACCCGCATCCGGATAACCAATAATATCTATCATAATACCATTGTGATACAATGCAATAGCATCGTTCCCATTGAAACTCATGACCGAGTCATTTACAGCGTCCGCAGCAGCCTCAAGTACGTTTCGGCTATCATTCAGTGCTATTAAATATGTTTTATTATTTGTCAGGGTTCCACTCATCCGGTAAGGAGTTTTGAAATCACCGGCGCCATTGCTTTGTTTCATCAGGGTGTAATCAGACAAATCAAGCGTTTTGCCTGTTCCGTTGAATAATTCTATAGCTTTGTTATTGCTGGAACCCTCTACATAAGAAGAAAACAATAAATTTCCTGCTTTTGATATACCCTGAAATACGGTCAGGTTATAATCTGTCGCATGCGGGTTGGCTATCCAACTCAATTTTGCACCTACCGGCGAGTGTTCATCGGCCTCCAGCACCATGAAATCCTTACTGGCCTTTCCGCTTATCGGCACCAATCGTGGCTGCGCGAGCCCCCCTCCCTGAATCAACAGGGTATCAATAAAACTTCCCGAAGATGTGGGGCAAAAGAGAAGCTCAATATTTGTTCCGTTCAGCGCATTTTGCTGCGACAGACTGGTAGTTATAAGTTTAAAATTCAGATTGTTTCTTTTCAGCGAGAGACTGAGTCCGGCCGTGATATTAGCTCCCTGAACAAAAATTGATTTGCTTAGTGTATCTCCCTGAAGAATTACATCAAAGTTCACTTTCTCTCCCAATCGGGGAGCAACAAGATAAGGGTCTGTTTCAACGGGAAACGGATACACGTTAATGGTATCACTGCCCCATATATAGTTTACCAAATCAGGATAGTCGATGAACGGATTTCTGTTTCCCTGCACTTTAAAAGCCTCCTCCTGACGGAGCGCTTCTTTGATGCTGACAGGATCCTGTTCATGCCATTGCTTTAACAACTCAATTGCCCAGGGTTTCCAGACAGGATAGGTGTTTTTATTGAGCATAGGAGAATTCCAGAATGGAGCTAAATCCTGATACACGGTTACAACATAGAAATAAGACCGGGCGAAATCGCCTTTAAACTCATTAGCCGGCTCAAAAACATTACCTGTATAGCCCGGATAGGTTGCAGGGCCTACTTTACTTACACCATTGTCGGAAGTGGGTGTGCCTGTAACAACTCCAAGTGGATTGTTACTTTTCGACATATTTATCGAACCATCCGAAGGATAGAGATGGAACAAATCTTTATAAACCGGCCATTCATTTCCACCCCACCAGCTTTTAGGGAAAGCGTGCTCAATGTGCATGCCCGAAACACTCTTAAAACCATCGAAATACCGGACAATGGGTGAATACATGTCGATTACAGAGCCATCCTGATTCTGATCAGTATAGAAAAAACCTTCCCAGGTATAACCTGTTCCGCTACCATAACGCAATACCCGTTGTGGTACTGCTAATTGATGCAAAGCTGTCTTCAGCACATCTTTTTGCTTGTTACGGGCATTATGATAATAACCGGCAGGTATTTGAGCCGGTATTAAACCTGTGTAAATTACCAACAAAAGCCACAGGAAAATCAAGCGTTTGAATCCGTTTCTATACATTTATCATTTATTGAATGATAAATTTTCGGATAGTTTTGATTTGGTTATATGCTGATAGTTTTCAAAATATCACTTTAATACTTTCTGATGTTGTTGTTTGATTACTCTTAATGATATAAATTCCTTTTGTTTTAAGCGGAATAAAAGCATAACTATCGCTAACCCGGGTTGTAAATATGCATTCTCCGATCATATTATACAGCTCAATATGCGCATTCGCCCCTAAATTATACAGGGCGATTCCGGAAAAAGTTGAAACGGCATAAATATTCTTATCCTTTTGAATATCAATGTTGCTAAAAACAGTAGTTTGTACTTCAACTCTATTTGATATGTTCGTACTGTTTCCTATTGGAATAACATCGTAGTAATACAAATTGTTTTCTTGCAGATTTGTTACCTGATATGACAGGGTATTACCTAATCTCACAGGATATCCTTCGATAGATGTCTTCACCCATGTTTCACCTTCACTGCTAATATTAACTGAGTCAATATAAACACGCTGACCTTTTGAGGCTGAAAGCGTTAATGTAGATAAAGTCTGATTTTGAGGCAAATTAACACTGTAGGTGGCAAAATCCACACCGGTTAACCAGGTGGCTATTGCATTTCCGTTCAGGCTTGCAGTAAGGTTGGCATTTGTATCGCTTCCATAACGTTTGGCAACAACGCTCAACACCACCTCTCCCTGTGATAAATCCAGATTCGGAATCGTAACCGAACCATCCTGACTACCCGATGCTAACCGGATAGCTCCATCAACCTGATCAGTTGTAGCATAATATACCCCTCCTGAACTATTCCATCCGCTGGGAAGCTTATTGGCTTCAAAGCCTTCAGCTATCAATTCAATTGTTCCATTCTCTTCATTGCTGAGTGTGTAAACATCCAACTCATAGCCGGTAGCACCTGCTGAAGTCGTCCAGTTAGCAGTAAACGCATCGTGACTTACATCCGTAGCCTGAATAGCCATAAAATTATCAGAAGAAGTTGCCTTGAGCGCAATAGTTGCCGGAGTAATTCCACCTCCTGAAACAGATAATACTGCCTGATGATTTCCTATTGATGAAGCAATATGTGTTACTTGTAACACATAGCCGTTTTCTGCATCTTCTTTCGAAATACGATTGGTATTAATATTAAACAGCGAACTATTCTCTCCACTGATGTTAAGCGTAAGTTCTCCGGTTAAATTATGACCTTTGATATTCATCTCTATTGTTGTTACATGTTGATAGGCTACAGTTCCAAAAATCACCTGGTAACCTATCGTAGGCATGCTTAAATATGGAAAATCCACGCTGGCCGCATTAAAAGGCTGTCCAACTCTATTACCCCAAATGTGTTCAGCTAATTCGGGGTAGTCGATAAACGGATTTCGGTTATTCTGATGCATGTAAATTGCATTGTTGCGGGTTATTTCTTTTTGTGAAACCGGATCCTGACGATGCCATTTCAGAAACAACTCTTTGCTCCAGGTAGTAAAGGCAGGATACTTCGTATTATTAAACGACTCCCCGCCGATAGTTGTCATTATGTTTTCATAACGGGTTGCAAAATAAAAGTAAGTCCGTGCAAAATCACCTTTGTATTCATCAACCGGCTCGAAAACAGTACCGGAATAACCACTGAAAGTTGATTTCCCCAGACGACCCTGGCCGTTTGAGAGGGTTGTTCCGCTTGCACATTCCCCAAAAGGATAACTACTCCGTTGACCATTCACTTTCCCATCGGTAGGGTAAACATGAAAAGCATCGGAAACCATGGGCGATCTGCTGCTAAACCAACTCTGCGGAATAGAATGTTCTCTGTTATAACAATCACATACATTTTTATAATTTCCGCATTTCTTCTGTCCGGGCACCCAGGTGCAGGTTGAATACATATCCCACACCTTACCATCTTCAGTCACATCACTGGTCTGATATATCGTGTATAAATAATCATATGATTTTGATTTATATCCATCTGAAATAATGGTGTGCAATTCAGTCTTCAATTGTGCATCCGATTTCCCATTTGCTCTGTTGTAATATGTTGCCGGTGGTTGTGCTACCAGTAAAAGCGTAAATATCGAGACAATACTAAATATAAATAACCTCATTACAAAAAAATTAAAAATATATACTAATTAAATGTAGCCTGCAAAAATACGACAATTATTTATATCCGAACACAAAAGGCCTGATTTTTAGCATAAAAAACACAAAAATATGCACCCGAATTGAATGTGACTTTGTTTGTTGAACAAATACACCGTCTGAACTGTTTTTTAGTTGTAAATAAAGAATATTTGTCTTCAAATTGATAAATTTTGACTATTTTTGCACACAAATTATCAAACTATAAATAATAAGTATATGTTAAGTTACAAAGAACTTGGATTAGTTAACACCAAAGACTTATTCAAAAAAGCAGTAGAAGGCGGATACGCTATTCCTGCATTCAATTTCAACAACCTGGAGCAATTGCAGGCTATTATTTCTGCCTGTGTTGAAACAAAATCTCCGGTTATCCTGCAAGTATCAAGCGGCGCCCGTAAATATGCCAACCAGACTTTACTGCGTTACATGGCACAGGGAGCTGTTGAATATGCCAAAGAATTAGGCTATGCCATTCCTATCGCGTTGCACTTAGACCATGGTGATACTTTCGAACTTTGCAAAGAATGTATCGATATGGGTTTCTCTTCAGTAATGATTGACGGTTCACATCACTCTTATGAAGATAACATTGCTTTGACTAAAAAAGTAGTAGAATACGCACACTCCAAAGACGTTACAGTTGAAGGTGAATTAGGTATTCTCGCAGGTGTGGAAGATGATGTGGTTGCTGAACACCATACATACACCCGTCCTGAAGAAGTAATTGATTTCGTTACCCGTACCGGTGTGGATTCGCTGGCTATTTCAATCGGAACATCGCATGGAGCAAACAAATTTACTCCGGCTCAATGTACCCGTGACGAAAACGGCATTCTGATTCCGCCTCCATTGCGTTTCGACATCCTGGAAGAAATTGAAAAACAAATCCCGGGTTTCCCAATCGTATTACACGGAGCTTCATCAGTTCCTCAAGAATATGTAGCGACTATCAACAACAACGGTGGCGCACTGAAAGATTCTATCGGTATCCCTGAAGAACAATTGCGTCGTGCTGCTGCTTCTGCCGTATGTAAAATCAACATCGACTCTGATGGACGTTTGGCAATGACAGCATCTGTACGTGAAACATTTGCTAAAAATCCGGGTGAGTTTGACCCACGTAAATACTTAGGTCCGGCTCGCGAAGAACTGAAAAAACTGTACATGCACAAGACTAAAAATGTGCTGGGTAGTGCAGGGAAAGCTTAATTTAGCGGAAAACTGAGAACGGAAAGCGAAAAGCTTTTCATACAAAAAATCTTACTAAGTAAAAGAGATGCCGGAAGGTGTCTCTTTTTTATTTGTAGGCATACAGGGCTTCGGACAGGAACATTTCAAGTTCTTCCGGTTTTACATTCAGGGTTAATTCTCCATTGATGGCATAAGAAATTTTGCCGGTTTCTTCTGATACAATGATCGCGATGGCATCGGTTTGCTCGGTAATACCTAAAGCTGATCGATGTCGCAATCCCAGTCGCTTGGGAATTTGCTGGTTCTTTGAAACCGGAAGAATACAGGATGCTGCAATGATACGTTCATTGCCGACAATCAATGCCCCATCGTGCAGGGGACTATTCTTGAAAAACAGGTTCTCTATCAAGCGGGAGTTAATCGCAGCATCAATAATTTCACCTGTTTGCGTGTGAACATCTAAGTTGTTTTTGCGGGCAATGATGATGAGACCTCCCATGGAACGTTTAGCCAGGCTCCTGCAAGCCAGCACGATCTGTACAATATTATAATCGGTCTTTTCAGAATCAGTCCGACCATTGCCAAAAAATCTTTTCATGAAATTACCAAACGCCCATTTTCTTTTTGCCCCAATCCTGGAAAAGAAACGACGTATTTCATCCTGAAACAAGACAATCAATGCGAAAGCGCCGACACTCACAACGCGGTCGAGAATACCTCCCAGCAACTCCATCTTGAACACATAGGAAACGAGATACCACATAATCAGGAAGCTCAGTATCCCAATGAAAACATTCAATGCACCAGACTTTTTGAGCAATAAAAAAAGCTGATAGAGCAAAATAGCTACCAGTACAATATCAATGATGTCTTTTAATCCAATCTGAAAACCCATAATCAGTATGTCATTTGGTTGATTGTCTGTATGCATTAAATATCCGGATGGTTTCTACCGCTTCCTTTACATCGTGCACCCGCAGGATGGATGCTCCACCCATTAATGCCAACATATTCAGTGCGGTTGTTCCGTTTAAGGCTTGTTCGGGCACTGTTTCCAGCAGTTTGTAAATCATCGATTTTCTCGAAATCCCAACTAATAAGGGTGCATTTATCTGTCTGAAAATGGACAGCTTACTCATCATCTCATAATTCTGTTCCAGTGTTTTGGCAAACCCGAAACCCGGGTCTATAACCACATCATGTACCCCTAATAACCGGAGTTGCGCCACTCTTTTTGCAAGGAACTGCAACACATCAGCCACTACATCCTCATACTGAGTCTGTTCCTGCATGTGCTGTGGATTTCCCCGGGTGTGCATCAGCACGTAAGCGACCTGTAAGTCCGCAATGGTTTCAAACATAAGTTGGTCCAGCGTACCTCCTCCAATGTCGTTAATCATAGCCACCCCGTACTCCTGAACCGCCATTCGGGCCACCGGCGACCGGAAAGTGTCGACCGAGAGCACAGCTTCAGGAAATTTTTTACAAATAATTTCAAGCGCTTCGGAGATTCTTTTTATTTCTTCATCAACCGAAACAGGTGCTGCCTGCGGCCTGGTTGAATAACCACCCACATCAATAATGGTTGCTCCATCTGATAAAAAAGTCTCTACCTGCTGAAGCAGCGTACGATCTGATTTGTACCGGCTGAACGCGAAAAAAGAGTCGGGTGTAATGTTTACAACCCCCATCACGACAGGTGTACGCAAATCGTAGAGCTTACCTTTCAACTTCAGAAACAAATCCGAATCATGCATTATGTGACCAGTTTTTTTATTAATCTCCGCAAATTTAAGAAAATATTATACGAAATGATGCTTATTCCCGTTTATTTGAACATAAAATACAGATAAACAGGAGGAAATTTTTCACGATTGTACAATAAAATTTCATTTCTCCTGTTTTTTTAGCGAATAACTTGTCGATTAAAATGCTGAAGTAGCAAGAAATTCGTTAATTTTGCAAAGTTTGACTAAATAACATCAACTCTATGATACGCATCTCAATCAGCGCTTTCATTATTTTATCTTTAGCTATTGCATTTACTGCATGTAACAAAAGCATTGGCGTTTCAAGTTCCACTACTGGCTGGCCTTACGACTACAAAGCGGAAAATGCTTTCAGAGCTTCGGCCGCCTTTTCATCACAGGTGCCCCCGGGCATGGTTGAAATTCCGGGAGGAAGTTTTGTAGTCGACGATGTGGATGAGTTTGAAACGACTAACCGCAGAATTCGTCCGAACGAACTGAATACCCGCCGGACCTTATCGGTAAATAGTTTTTATATCGACAAACACGAAATACGGAATATCGACTGGCGTGAATATCTGAATTGGTTAACCGCGGTATATGGGAATGTAGCTCCCGAAATCATTGAAAAAGCGAGACCAGATATGAATGCATGGACAAAAGGACTGAGCGATAACGAGCCATTTTTGATGAATTATTTTACGCATCCGTCGTTCAATGAATATCCGGTGGTGTGCATCACCTGGGAACAGGCCGCTGCCTATTGTGCCTGGAGAAGCGATCGTGCCAACGAATTACGACTGATCAAAGCCGGTGTTATTCAGGCACCTAATTTCAGGGCGATTGCTGAAATGACAACCTTAGAAGCTGTTGAGAATGCTATATTTACTTCGAAGAAATTTTTTACCGGTCAGCAGGATAACTTAGCAAAAACCTACAACAGCATGTATCCCGACTTCCGCTTACCTTCCGAAGACGAATGGGAATTTGCCGCTTATGCTCGTAAAAGTACAGATCCTGAAAACAAGGTCAGGATTTATCCATGGGGAGAAAGAAAAAACGGCAAATTATCTCAGCTACAACGTGATCAACAAAAGGCTCATTACAACCAAAGCGGTGCAAACATAAACTCAAATGTATTCTCACGCACCGTTCCGGTGGGCTCTTTTGCCCCGAATGATTTTGGTTTATATAACATGGCCGGCAATGTAAACGAGTGGGTTTTTGATCAGTATACAACACGTGGCAACCTGAACAGGATTGACAGTGTGGATGTATTAGACACCTTCCTGCCTGATTATCACAAATCAGCCGACAGTCGTGTTTACAAAGGCGGTTCGTGGAAAGATCCGGTTTATTGGCTGCATCCTGCTTCCCGCAGGTATCTCGACCGCAACAAATCTGCTAACGACATTGGATTCCGCTGCGCGATGAGTATCGTTCCGGGACGTTTATGATGTGATAAGTACTTTAGCTGTATAAGTTTTACCGGCAGCACGTGTACTGACAATATAAACGCCCTGTTGCAGTGATATCCATGTGTCACGTTGAACAATGTCAGAGAATACTGTTCTGCCGGTCAAATCATGTATGTAAATTACACGTGGTTCATTGACAAGCATATACAGACCTTTTTGTAATGTTTTTATATGCCATATTGACCTTTCTTCAGGCAATGATGGATTACCACTTACATTGGCAGTTTTTAACACAGGATATTTCTCCCCTTCCTGCAGTTGCCAAACGGTGTTAAAGTCCCAGCCCATCGTATGCTGATAAAAATTTTGGGTTGAGAAATCAGCAGGACTTAAGCGCATTTGTGGCGTAACAACATCCGCTCCGGTTCCATGATTTGCCCCCGCGTAGTTTAGCACAATATCATTCCTGGCATAAATTTGATTAAAACTTAAGGTTTTCGACTGCAGGGCAGTTCCAAAGAACAAATTTGGGGTACCCCCGCGAATCTCATCAGCTACAACTGCCACAGATTCCGCCTTAATCAGATCTGTTGCAACCGTGTTGTTACTGTTTATCACACCAAACAAGCCCCCGGCATAGTTACTGACAGTGCTGGTATTATTTGCCCGAACAGAGCCGGCAACATACACATTCTTTACCGAAAGGGAGTTCGAGGCAACATTTCCGATTAACCCACCCACCCTGGCGTTGGAACTTGCAGTTGCTTGAATGTCAGCATGGACATAACCATCGGTTATCAGGTTATTCCCTGCAGTACTTTTCCCCGCAAGCCCTCCCACTTCTGTAGTCCCTTGTATGGTTCCGGTAACAAAAACCTGCTCAACATTATTATTCCCGTTCAGCAGACCGGTTAGTCCTCCTACCGGGGTAGTTCCTTTAATATTCACGTTTTCAATTCCCAGGTTTTTTATTGTCGCGTTCTCCATCTGACCGATAAACCCTTTATACCCACTTTCAGTTGTAATATGGATGTTTTTTACGGAAAAACCTTTCCCGTCAATGGTTCCGCTAAACTTCAACGGTGCATTGTCGGTGCTGACAACAGCACCCAGCGGAACCCACTCAACACCATCAGGAATAAGGATATCGTTTTTCAGATAAAAAGTTTTATCAGGATTATTCCTCACAACCATCAGATCCTCATAAGTAGTTATTGGATAAGGGAAATTATAGGTTTTCCCGTAATAATCGATATTCCATTCAAAAGGAGCCCTGAAATCATCCTGGCCTTCACCATAAGGAGGTAACACAAAAGGAGAAACAATCGCATCATATTGCTGAGCAAGGGCTTTCAGCCGGTTGTATTCGGATTGATGCGGCGCCTTGTTCCACATGTTTGTTTCTTCATATAACTGATCGGGATAATAAGAAAGAAAGTCATTCGATATATTCACCTTATCATTTTTTCCTTTCAGAATCAACTTATAGTTGTTATTTACAACAGCTCCGCATCCCAAATACAAGTCCCGTGTCAAAACAGGCTGTTCTCCCGAAAGCAAAGGAGCAATATCGAGCCCGTCAAAAGGTCGCTTAGGTTCTCCCTCAATTTTAAGTAAACTTCTGATAGTTGGCATGATGTCGACAAAGCCAACAACCTGTTTAATCGTCCTTTTCCCTGTCCACTTTGCCGGATAAGAAACAACGGCAGGCGAGCGGACACCGCCATCAAACTCCTGAAACTTACCACCTCGTAATGAACCTGATGAAGCTCCGAAATTAGCATCAGCTCCATTATCACTGAAAAAAATAATCAGCGTATTATTTTCAATTCCATTATCCTGCAACGCTTTCCTGATGGCACCAATTCCTCTGTCCATACAGGTAACCATCGCCGAATAAGTCACCCTGTCTTTTTCAGCTTTAGTAAGCTGACTAAAATTATTGGTATACAGGGCTATGTCTTCATCCTTGGCATTTAAAGGACTGTGTGGTGCGTTGAATGCCACATACAAAAAGAAAGGGTCATCGGACTGAGCGTACTCATTAATTAATCTGACCGATTCATCGGCAATTAAATCTGTAGTGTAACCCTGGTCATAACAAGGATCCCAGTTACGATGCCAGTCAAGCTGACCATCGCGGATATGGGTAAAATAATTTAACGCACCGTTATAATGTCCGTAAAAATGGGTGAATCCTCTGCTTAGCGGATGATACTCTTTCCGTGAATGTCCCAAATGCCATTTCCCCAACATAGCACGATTTGCGTAACCCGCTTTTCCTAACATCTCCGCGAGGGTTTCTTCTTCGGGATCAAGTCCGAAATCACGCCAGGGAGGTATCACGGTTTCGCGTAATCCAAAACGATTGGGATACCGTCCGGTCAGCATACCTGCCCGTGTAGGCGTGCTGACCGGAGCGGTATAAAACCGGTCTAAGATAATCCCATCCTGAGCTAATTTATCAATAGCGGGGGTTTTGACAGTACTGAAATGAAAGCCAACATCGCCCCAGCCCAAATCATCGGCAAGTATGATGACCACATTCATCTTCTCGTTATTAGCAGCCTCTGATCCTGATAGCATCGAAGAGAACAAAAGCGGAATAACGGAAAGAGGCAAAGCCGTTGATTTGCTCATGAGATTATATTAAAACTAACTAATCTGTTTAACTGATTTATCAGAATCGAACTTTGAGTACCTTATTATCAACCGAAACAAGGTATATACCTCTGTTAGTCAATCTGAAATAAGCAGTTTCATTATCTGATTTCAGCTCCTGTACATTCAAAACAACTCCTCTCAAATCAATTAATTGAACCAATTGACCTTTTTTGCCACCTGAAATTCGCATCTCATGATCAGAGACAATGACACTTACAGAACCATCTAAGTATCCTGAGAAGATATTATTCGGAGCTTCATATTCATAAGCACCCATATCCACTACATTTTCAGCTATTCTGCTCTTATGACCCAAATCGAGACTTATTGCTGCTACTTCTTCATTTAAACCTGTATTAACACAAGGAGATGTCCCCTGTAAACGGAATGACGCATTATTAATTTCATTGATTTCTGTTTCATTAGCCCCTTTTCCAATGATTGTCGAAGGAGAAACAAATCCGGGTACAACAGGTACTTCTGCATTTCTGTCAAGAAAGATATGATTTACATCATCTGTATTGGTAAATTTTGTGCTGGTACTTTCAACTGCACTGTGTTTGGATATAATAGTTCCTCCACCATTTATATTAGCATTGGCACCGTAACTGTTATAATCGGACCCATATAAATTATTATAAACAATTGAATTGATTAAATTCAGGTTAGAACTTGTTGCTCCAACCCCTATTGCTCCACCCGGGTTTACAGCTTTGTTATTGGCAAAGGTACAACTACGGGCAGTCACAGTTGTTGACCCACCAATTTGAATCGCACCCCCGTTCCCGGTCGAGGTATTGTTTATGAATAAAGAGTTTTCAATCGTAATTGTATTTGTATTACAATGAATTGCGCCACCATGCTTAGCGTTTTGAGTAGCATTATTTCTGAAGATACAGTTACGTATAACAGCGCCGTTGTTGATAATCATGGCACCCCCATTGACATCGGCAGGAGATAAACCGTTTTGAACGATTACCCCATCAAGTAAGCAGTCGATAGAGGTTGCATTAGAACCACGCTCTGTACCTAATGAGTTTCTGAACAGCTGGATGGCGTCATTTCCATCAAAGATTGTTTGATTTGTTGCCCAGTTTCTTTCACTCAACATCGTTTCAGTACCACTAAAACCTCCGTAAATGAATAAATGATCGAAAAGAACAGTTGAAGAGAAAACATAGGTTCCGGCTTTCACCCATATTTGAGGTTTAACCTCCTGAACCCTGGCCACTTCGGCTGCTGCCGCAAAGTTGGAAGCATTCTCCCATGAAGAGCCATCTCCGGTACCCTCCGGAGTTACATACATCACTTCACCTACTGCAAGAACTTGCATGACAGGTATAAAAAATACCACGAGATAAGTAAAAAGTTTTTTCATACTGAATAGAATTTAAAATTAGTATGATGCAAATTAATACTAAAAATAAATTCTAAACGATTACTTATGTTCAGACTATATGCAATCTTGTTCAGATGTCTTTTCGGCGATTCTTATATGGATATTATTGCCGGGAGAAGCGCAGAGCAGTTATATCAGTGTTGAGTATCCTGATATTTTTTCTGTAAAGTCTTTAACTTTTTATGAAGCTGACTCCGGATTTTCGCGTAGGCAGGATCGTCATACACGCTTTTCATCTCGCGTGGATCTGTTTCAAGGTCATACAACTCCCATTCATCGACTTTATCGTAAAAATGAATCAGTTTGTACCTTTCAGTCCGGACTCCGTAATGCGGCAAAACCGAATGGGGTTGAGGATATTCATAATAATGATAATAGATCGCATCCCGCCATTTCGTTTTTTTCCCGGCCACTACATTCCGAAATGATTCGCCCTGTATATCTTTCGGAATTTTAATGCCAGCGTAATCAAGGAAAGTCGGAGCAAAATCAATATTCTGAATCATCTGATTACACACCATGCCCGCTTGTATTTCTTTTGGGTATCTGATTAACAGCGGTGTCCGGAGAGATTCCTCATACATAAACCTTTTATCGAACCACCCGTGCTCTCCTAAATAGAATCCCTGATCAGAGGTATAAACAATAATTGTGTTTTCCTCCAAACCATTAGCTTTCAGGTAATCGAGCAGCTCCCCCACGCCATCATCAACTGACTGAATACAACGAAGGTAATCTTTGATATACCGGTTAAATTTCCATTTAAATAAGTCCTCCTTATTTTCAGGCTTATTCAGCATAAAATTATTGTTTTCTGAGTCATACGCAGCTCTCCATGCTGCCCTTTGTTTATCATCGAAACGAGAATTCAATTCTTTTCCATGGCTGGTAAGAGCATTAGTATATGGATCGTTTTCAAACTTCATATCATGTCCCCACTCCATATCCCGGCCTATCTCCATTTTCTGATGTTTTGCGGCTGTACCCCGACCGGCATAATCATCAAAGAAATTGTCAGGCACATTAAATGTTTTATCATCATAGAGATTCAGATATTTTGCTTCCGGTTGCCAGGGGCGATGTGGAGCTTTCTGGTGATAAAGCATGCAAAATGGTTTTGATTTATCCCTTTTTTTGTCTAACCAGTCAAGTGCAAACTGTGTGGTCAGCGTTGTTACATATCCCGGAAAAACCTTTCTCACCCCGTTTTCAATGAAAACGGGATTGTAGTACTGTCCCTGACCGGGCAAAATATTGGTGTAATCAAAACCCTGTGGTGTTCCGGGAATGTGAATCTTACCTATCATGGCAGTCTGATATCCGTTTTGTTGCAGTATCCTGACAAAATTTTGCTGATTCCAATCAAATTTACTATCCTGATTATCGGTTTTCCCATTCAGGTGATTAAACTTACCCGTCAGCATCACGGCACGGCTGGGAGCTGAAATCGAATTAGTTACAAAAGCACGTTGAAAAATCACACCCTCCTTAGCCAGGCGGTCGATATTCGGTGTTTCATTGAGTCCGTGACCATAAGCGCTGATGGCCTGATAGGCATGGTCGTCGCTCATGATAAATATTATATTCGGCCTTTGCTGAGCTGGCACTGTAGATGCCATTAACAAACCCATACCGGCTGTGAATAATACATTTTTTTTCATGATATTGATATTAAATTAAAGAGTTACAAATTTGATGATTGTATCAAAGCATGCAAAATTAATAAAACATCTGATAAATGACTTGCACTATTGTACTTTATTCAATTACTATGGTTGTTTCAACCGGTCTCAACCAGGGAGCAGAAAATTTCACTTTCACCTTTCCGGATTCTCCTTTTGCCTGAATATAAGCCAGTATCCTGCCATGAAAAACCCGGTGTTTATGGTCTGTATAATCACTCATGTCTTTGTTATTGCTGGCTTCCAGTCCCAGTAAACGAGCCGGACCGGCAATCTGGCAAGTAACTTCATCATCACTCAGCATAACGGGAATTCCTTTTTCGTCAACAACCTCCACTACCACATGTGCAACACCATCGTCTTTACTGATTACAGAATTTACAGTAGTTACCTTCAGGGCATAAGGTCTGGATGAAGTCTGGATACCGGATATCGCCAGTTTATTGCCTGCTTTGTCCATGCCCACCACTTCCAGTTTCCCTGCACGATATGGAATATCCCACATGATGATACCGGTTTCTGCATCATAGGCTTTTTCATCTCCTGCCAATTCGCCATTCAGTAAAAGCTTTGCTTTGGCGGCATTGGTATAGCACACCACCCGTATTGATTGACCTTCAGTATAATTCCAGACCGGCCAGGCATCCATTGAGGGTTTTTCATCTTTTTTCTTATTGTTATTCTCCGCTTCGAGTTGCGACCAGACATCCTGCATTTGGGTTCCGCTACCCTCTCCAGGGGTTGGATAAGTCCCGATATAGGCCATAGGTTGATCAGACCATAGTGACTGCCGGAAATATCCCCGGGGTTTGATGAAGCCTCCCAAATCCAGCAAACCTGAGTAGAAACCTCTTGAGGGCCAACGACCGGATTCTCCCAGGTAATCAATACCGGTCCACAAAAACTGACCAAAGATAAACTCCCTTTCCTGCACAGCTTTCCAGGCCGACAAGTCATGCCTGTTCTCACTCCCGTAAATCACCCTTTCCGGATATTTGGCATGGTCTTCATCGTATTTCTTTTCAGTATAATTATAACCCGTGATGTCGAGGGCGCCCGGGTATTCCGTCATATTCGACATGGCTACACCGGCCAATCCTGCAGTAACGGGCCGCGAAGGGTCATATTGGCGAACAACAGCTGCCAGTTTTTTCGCGATAACTCCCAACCGCATGGCGTCAGGCGCATCCTTTTTGTAACCACCAAAAATCGGTTGCGTGAAACCTGTCTCCCGTCCACCATCCAAAACCGGATGTGAATAGGGGTCGTTGGGATAATCCACCTCATTACCAATGCTCCAGGCAAAAATAGAAATGTGATTCCGATCTCTTCTCACCATATCAGCCAAATCCTTTTCCCCCCATTCAGCAAAGAAATCATAAGATCCCTGGAAACCGGGTTTGCCTACATTCCAGCCTTCCAACCATTTTCTCTTCGGAAATTCCCATTCATCATAGGCTTCATTTTTCACGAGTAAGCCCAGTTCGTCACACAGTTCATACAGATGCGATGCTTGTGGGTTGTGACTGGTGCGGATGGCATTCACTCCCACCTCTTTCAGGGCAAGAAGCCTTCTTTTCCAAACCTCTTTATAGGATGCTGCTCCCAGTACACCTGCATCATGATGCAGACACACCCCCTTCACTTTCATCCATTTTCCATTCAGCGCAAAGCCTTTGTCCGGATCAAATGTAAAAGAACGGATACCTGTTCTGGTAACGGCTTCATCAATCACCTTTCCGTCCTGCAACACTTTCGTTTTCAACTGATATAAAGCCGGATTATCCAGATCCCAAAGTAGGGGATTTTTCACCTGAAGTTGTGCCATGATTTTATTATTCTTTCCGGCAAGCAGTTTCATTTTTTGTGATGATTTAGCCACCACTTTTCCATCCGGAGCTACCAGTTCGTTTACAACTGTAAGTGAGACATCAACCGTAGTTCCGTTAGTCAGTTCCACCCCGGCATGCACGATAGCCGATTGAGCTGATTTTACTTCAGGATAAGCGAAAACACCCCATTGTGCGATATGTACCGGATTTGCATAAACCACCCAGACATCCCGATAAATACCAGAACCTGTGTACCAGCGGGAATCGGCATCCTGACTATGATCCACTTTTACAGCCACCTGATTATCTTCGCCATATTTCACAAAAGGTGTTGCATCGTACATAAAAGAAATATAACCATTGGGACGTACTCCCAACGACTGACCATTGATAAACACCTCGCTGCGGTTGTATACACCCTCGAAATACAGATAGACTTTCTCTCCTTTACGTGACGCAGGAATCTGAAGCGACTTCCGATACCAGCCAATTCCCCCGGGCAAATAACCGGTGCAGCTCGACAGCGTCGGGCTCAACTGGCCTTCAACACTCCAATCGTGAGGAAGATGTACTTTTTGCCAGCGTTGATCGTTAAAACCAGCTTTCACGGCATTGGGAGTATCGCCCAAATTAAACCTCCAGTTATCATTTATTTTTTCAGGTTTACCAAATGAAACCTGTGCCATGGTTATTGGGGAACAGCAAATAACAAACAATAATGCTATTTGTAAAAATGTACGCTTTGTGTGAGTCATGTCAGACAATTATTTATTAAGTTTTTATTTTATCCAATGGATATATTTCGATGTTTTTCCATCAACAGTCAGCAGGTAAATCCCCGGTTCCAGCATTTTACTCAATAACCCGGCATTTGATGCCTGTGCTATAACGCGTCCTTCGGGTGATAAAATCATGATCTCAGCCGGACTGTCGGAAGTTATTCTTACTTCCTTCCCGAAAGAATGAACGCTGATTTTCTTCCCTGTAACCCGGGGAACGTCCTGAAACGGGTTTACATCGTAGTGCAACCAAAGCTTACGATATGCCGGATTAACAATACCGCCACCGGTTATCGTGATCAGTGCAGTCATGAGTCCCTGATTTTGAGGCGCCACCACTCTGACAGACAAGACATCATCAACAATACCACTTTCAGGCATGAACCCGGTTTTTAAAAGCTGGATGTTGCTTCCTCCGCCACTAAGTTGTGCAGTCAGTCCGGAAGTGAGATTCCATCCTTTGAGGGAGAAATTAAACTCCTTTTCTTCCTCCGGGGCTATACTCCCCGCATTCCAGTTATGTCCTACTCCCACGTTAATAGTCGGGCCAGCTGACGGGTTCATCTCAATTTCACCCACGGTAATTCCATCACCTTCCGCTCCGGCATTGGATGAAACAGCAGCAAAATTTAAACGGTATGGTTGGTCCGATTGCCAGTTAAACTGCCTGATTGCATGCGTTGTGTAAGTGTTATTAAGTCCGAGCTTATGGTTATAAATGGTATCATTCCCTGCTATCACCATGAAATTACGATTGTTATTATCAACACCAGCCTTAATCATACGTCCCCTGAATTGCAACTGGAAAGGTTCAGTATAATTAATTTCAGGAGAAATGAGTCTGGATGACGCTCTTGTGCCGATGGCGGCGCTCAGGCGGCTGAATTCACCGGCTTTCTGCGCCGAAACAATCGACAAATCGTCTCCTTCCCAGCCCTGGTTATCTGCGTATTGCTCATTCAGTTCTTCGGAAGTTATATTGCCGGACGCAGGTGTAGTGCGGTTAAACGTTTCTCTGAACGAGGGTAAGACAGTCATTTCATTCACCGGCAATTCAACCTGTCGATTATCAGCGCGGTAATACATCTGATAGGTATTTGTTTCGGTGAGCCATCTTACCATTTCATCACGAAGTATGCCTGCAATGCTGACCTGTTCCGGCGTTGGTTCCGACAGTAAGTTATTACTTTCAACCTCATCATCGGTTATACAATACAATTCATAACGCTGCTGTTCATAATAGTAATGGAGTTTGTAAATTTTCCCTTCCACACGACCATTCACAGTTGTTGTTGGCGACAAACGCGTATCGAGATACCCGGGGAAATGCCAGCGTATAAAACTGCGTTTCAAAGTATCAGCCACACCAAACAATACCGGAGCAAAAGATTCACCATCCAGAATTTGCTGAGAGGAATCGGGTACAGTTGCCCCTGCTACATCAGCTAATGTGGGGAGAAAATCGATTACATGAATCCGCTCTTGCGTCACAGTGCCGGCAGTGATTTTACCGGGATATCTTACCGCCATTGGCACCCTGATACCTCCTTCATGAAACATCCCTTTTTCACCTCTTAAAGGTGTGTTATAATGAGTTCCACCTACACCCCCATTATCGGAAGTGAAAATTACGAGGGTATTCTCCACCATGGAGTCCGACTTGTCCCCATCACCGTCAGGGTCCTCGAGTGCAGCCAGTATCCGACCCACCGATTGGTCGAGTTGCTCTGTTAATGCCGCGTATTTATAGTTGGTGTGCCGGGAATCGAGGGTAGTCCGGCTGCTGTACTTATCATATAAATCCTCCCTGCTTACGATGGCAGAATGGATGGCGTGAAAACTCACCCACATGCAAAAAGGATGGTCTTTATTCGCAGCAGCGATTTGATCAATTACACAATCCGCGATAGCATCCGTGAAGTGTTTGGGTTTATTCAGCATTACATCCGGGTTATTTCCATTGGCAAAGGGTTTCAGATTTTTATTGATATATTCCTGCGTATAAGGCATTGCATACGAATCATAAGCCGGTTCATTAAATATCCACTTCCCCTTGTAATTGTATGCTAAATAATTACTCAGGTCCTGTCCGTCCCGTATGACTTTTTTCCCCGTCGAAAAATCATGATCAAAACCATGATCGGCATTCAGGTCACCACCCCACCCATGCACTTTTCCAAATATATAGTTTTTATATCCTACCGTTCGCAATATTTCTGCAAAAGTGAGAGATGAGCTTTTTATATTGTTGTTCTGTACCGGCGGAACAATTAGCGTGGCATTGGCATCACCGCCGCTTCTGTCAAGCGACCCCACATTAAACACACCGGTTCGGGTAGCATATTGTCCGGTCAGCAGGGCCGCCCGGGTAGGTGCACTATTTTGTTGGGTATAGGCACGGGTAAAAACTCTCCCTTCGTTGAAAAACCGGTCAACATTGGGTGTCTGGTGATTTTTGGAGCCCCGGTTATCTGTCCCGACAGGAGAAGAAATATCATTCCATCCCAGATCATCAGCAAAAAGAATGAGAATATTAGGTTTTACAACCGGTTCAACGCCGACAACCGGAACAGCTACCGACACGCCTGTTGAGAGTACAAAGTATTTCACCAATTTACTTTCCATGAACACTTATTTTTTAATTATTTTTTGCCGGGACACACCAGCGTAATCGTCCATCTCCACAATCAGGAGACCGCTGTCGCAGTCAGCTACGTTAATTTCAGTCCCCTCTCCGCTTTTCAGCAAACGCCCCGTACTGTCGAAAATCCGGTACGCGGTATGGGTCGAATTCCCGTGACTACGGATATACAAACGTTCGCCCACCGGATTCGGATATAACTTGTATGTTTCTTCTGTCAACTTATCAAGTCCCGTAATTCCATTGATGCTCTTCTCGACCGTTGCAATCATAGAATAGAACTGGCTTTCACTAACCTGATTCACGGCTTTTACGCGGTAATAATGAACTCCGGCGCTTCGGGCAGTATAGTCGGTAAACTCATTCCCTTCAACAGCCGAACCAACCAGCTGATAATTATTTTCGTTCCAGGGTGTCGGGCAATAATACACGTTGAATTTCGCGTTGTGTGTCGAGTCCGACGGCGTCCATGCTACACGTACAGCTCCGGTTGATTTTTCAGACGCATTCACTAAATAAGGAGGCCATGGCCTATTGACAAGGGGTTTAGCCATTATTTCCGTTGAAGCATTACTCTCGCCGGAGCCATTATAGGCCGTTACAGAAAAATAGTACGGCTGGTTGTTTTGCAGTTTTCTGAATACATATCCGGTAATATTTCCGGCATCGATCTCCGAAGTATACACCCCGGCTGAAGTACCGTATCGCACGCGATAACCATTGGCATAAGGCACACTTTCCCAATGAATGGCAATACGACCGGCATCTTCGTGTTTATAATTGATAACAGGAGTGGCCGGAGCAACTGTCCGGGTGGAGATTTCATTAGAGAACTGACTTTCACCCGTTGCGTTGACGGCTTTAACCGCGAAATAATAGGTGGTAGCAGGCGCCAGTCCTGTGATTTCAGCAATATTACCGGCTGCTACAATTGACTGAGTATAATTTCCGGGTGAAGTTCCATAACTGACCGTGTAACTATCCGCTATATCCCTTTTCCACCATTGTAATAACACCGCGTTTTGCTTGTGTTCAACATGGTAAATGCGGGTGGGTAGCGGTGCAGGTAACGCATCGTTTTCTTTTTTCCATTCAACACGGGTTACAGAATAGGGTTTTATTTGCAGTTCACCGGCTTGCATGCTGTCGACCACTGTTGCAGAAACACTTTGAGCAGGGTTCTCATTCGTAAAATACTCAACATATACTTGCTTGTCTAACAGATTTCCATCCATCAAAATACTGACATCGTGTGGGTAAGCTGTCTTGTTGGTAATGAGTAAATAATCACGGTCGTTCATTCCTTTGTAGGAAGTAGCATAAATTGCCGGTATTGTACCCCCATCGCGTTTGGTTACCGTTTCTGTATTATCATGCGTGGTTTTCCAACTGAAACTACTGTTTTTGAATACTTTATTTACCAGATAATGACCATACCCTTCACTGTCGATAAAATAACCGGTCTCCAGCAAGTCAGCGTTCAATGGAGTTTGATTTTCCCAGGCGGCCATTATTTCAGTCTGGTACTTATTTACAGGTTTAAAAGCACTGGCAATGTGATGTTTTCCTATCATAGAGGCCTGTATCTGTTGGGATAAACGCATAAAATACTCCGCGACATAAATACCTCCATAATTTGTATTACCCAGCGCATCATTCCAGACACCGAATTCAGGAATCATGAGTTTTGCATTCGGCCAACTGTTATTCACCATACTGTTGAAATAACTGTTGTTCGTATTGTTATCCAGCGCTTTATTCGCGGTAATAAAACCATCGTAGAACTCAGCATCTGCATTCCGGTGTGTTGGATAGGCATGAATAGAAACGTGATCCCAGAAACGACCTTTATTGTTTTGATAGGATTTAATTTGAGAGGCAAAAGTAGAATTCCCCCAGTTCCAGCCATAACTGAGCGCCAGATTAGCATCCGGAAAAACCGATTTAATCGAATCGGCAATTTCTTTCATCTTGGCGGCATAGTCTCCCCCGTCGTTCCAGATGTGTCGACGTGGCGGGACAAAAAAATTCGGTTCATTACAAAACTGCCAGCTATCAACTATTACGTGGTTGTTTTTGCAGAAACGTGCAAATTGAGCCGCTTTGTGGGCAGATTCATAAAAACCATTCCAGGTAACTACGATTTTAGTTCCCGTTTCTCCACACAGGCGGACAAAATCATAGAACCGGTGTGCCCCTTTACCCTCCATCCATTTATACAATGACGGGATAGATGAGAAATCGTCCTGCGAACCATCATCACCACCTGTGCCCGGATTACTCGAAGTTCCTTCGAACCACTGTAATTCGTATTGGCCGGTATGAATATCAAAATAATCACCTGAAGTTCCGGAGAAATAGCGAAGAAAACCCGGGTTCATTTTTTTTACCCCTTCTCTGAATTCAGGATGTGTATAGGTCCACGGGCCATCAGCAATACGCATGTTGAAACCAGCAAAACCTTCATTCAGAGGAATACCCTGTTGCGTATTAATCGTTATTTTCACTTCTCCACTGTTGACTTTCCCGGGGAAATCGGCGACTGCCTGCTCGACTGTAGCCGTAAGTGTCGCAATTGTTCCTGCATCAGCATTGGGGTCTGATAAAACAGCAGTTGCATCTGTCAGCAATTGCAGAAATTCATGAAAAACAGTTTCGGTATATTTACCGGTTTCTTCTCCTATTTTAGCATTCAGCAATAATTGTTCTCCCTGCGCGATGCTGTTCAGCAAATTACCTCTGCCCGAAGGGACTATCCAGCCGTTAACTCGAACCTTCTCTACTGTCCAGTATTCTACCTCTGCCGGCGAGCCTTTTCTGTTTACACTGATGGTGAAATACTGTCTGTTTGCAAATACCAGGTTATCGGTTATAGTAGTCGTTTTAAATAACACAACGGGAACCTGATCTCCATATATTCCACGGCCGGTAAAGACAGTAAAGTCCTCCCGTCCCACTTCGATGCCTGTTGCATCACGCGACAGATCTCTGAAAACAGCCATCCTGTTCAGACAAGACTGATTCAGGACACCACTACCGGCATGTAATATCTCATAATTTTTGAGAACTATCTCATACCCGTTGTCCGGTAAGATATCGAACAACAATCCCATATTTTTATAGGCGATTGTATTCGAGTTAGCATTTATCCTGATCCAGTAACGACCATTTAATGTAAGACCTTCTGCTGCCGATTTGGATGTCATTTCGGAGACCTGTAATTGAGTAAGCCCTTCGATATTTGCCTGACGGCTTTGATTGTTGAAATCATAGGTCACACAAAAATCAGGAAGGTTAAGTAACTCATCAGCAGCCTGAAGTCGGACTACGGCACACAGAGAAACCAGTAAAATAAAAATGGGACTGATTCTTAACATTACAATAAACTACAAATTTATTTCAGGCATAAAACGGCATGAAAAGCTTGCCGTTGCAAGTAGGTAAAAACAGGACCACCCCTCATCCTGAGAAAAAAACTAAAGAAGAAGGGTGGCCTGAAAGAATTTATTTAACCAGCACCTTTTCAGATAATGTGCTTGTCCGGATTACATAAGCTCCGGCAGGGAGTGAAATGTCAACCTGTGTTGTGTTGTTGTAGGTGGCAATTCTGGCGCCTACTAAATTGAATATTGAAATATTTTCCGGCTGATTGGCAGAGATACTTAACTGACCACGGACACTTCTGATGTTTAGACCGGAAGCTTTTAATTCATCCACACCGCTTGTCAGTCGGTTCAGATATTTAACCCCGTTTTCATCCGTATATACTTTCGGCAAATCACCATCCATTTCAAAATCAACCTGAGGAGATGTGTAAGTCAGGCTATTGTCAATCATAACAGTTCCCGGTATTTCAGTCACATCAGCATCAATCAGTGTTTCAGTTTCTCCTTCAACTGTTCTTTCGAAATTTCGAACCGCATTGAAAATGGCATTCTCAACAACAGGAGCAAATATATTGTTATAATACAAATCGCAATCTGCCGAACTGCTCCGTCGATTACCTACTGAAATCACATTCTTGATTAAAACAGATACTGAATCAGCACCCAGCTTGGATTTGACAGCAATCAACGGGTGTGTTTTATCTAAATCACCTGCAATAAGTTTATTATTAACTAAGTAAACATTCTCAACCACAAGAGATCTTGCCCTGTCATTTAATGCAACGATAGCTCCTTGTTGAGAATTATTATCTGTACCAGTTCCATTTGTACCAATATTTATCGCATTGAAAATATTGTTCATGAATGTAGTATTTGTAACTTCACAAGCACCTGTTGTGATTCTTATCAAACCATTGAATCCATTATTGTTAAAAACGCCACAATCTTCAACAAAACAATGATCTAATTTAACTAATAACAGCGAATCATTTCCTTGTACCTGGATAATTGCCCCCGCACGGGCAAGAACATTTTTAAAGTTACAATTGCGAAAAGTAAACTGCTGATTTTTACCGTCTGCATTGATCACTCCACCCCCATTTGCATTGTTATAACCCATGGTTTCAAATGTCATCTTTTCAAGGGTCAAACTGAGGTTGTCTGAATTTGCATTGAGCTGGAAAAGTCTGTTTGCATTCGATGTAACCCATCCTTCAGTACCGGGTAACGTGAATGTTGTCGTTTCTTTTCTTTTCACGATGGTTTTGTCAGCACCAGCCCCGGTAATGGTAATATTTTTACCTGAAATAGCTGTTAATGTAGCAGATTCAACATAGGTACCTTCAGCAACATTGATGGTAATATCTGTTGCCGTTTCAACAGCCGCCGCATCCCATGCTGCTTTCAGGGTCGTAAAAGTCTTATCAGGACCGACTTCCATCACTACCTGGGCATTCGTCCCAATTAAAATCAGCGCAATAGCGCAAAGCAATAAAGTAATTTTTTTCATACAACTTAGTATTAATGTTTAACATAGAATTTTCATACACACAAAAATAAGTTGTTAAAAACTTTCACAGGTAGTAATATTTAATCAAATAGGGCAGGTAATTTAGTCACCTGCCCTATTCAAAATTATTGTTCTATGATTCCCATCGGTCTTCTGTTACTTCCGGGGCTATTTGTTAAATCATCCCCCAGATCATTTCTGGCTTCACTAACCAGCTTCATGAGTTCTTCAACGACTTCAGGATATTTCTCCTGAACGTCATATCTTTCTCCCGGGTCGCGGCGTAAATCATATAAAGCCATTTCAACCGGCGTTTGCTCATTTACTTTACCGGGATTCCCATCTGATCCTGGTAAAAATTCTTCATAACTTCTGCCTTTATGCGGAAGTACAAGCTTGAACCTGTGATTTCTCACTGCCTCCAGATTATTCTTCCGGTAATAATAAAGGAAATGCTGTCGGGGTCTGGCATTTTTATCACCTTTCAATAAAGGAAAAATATTAACGCCATCTATTTTCTTTTCGGGCAATGCAGCCTGACTGATGTGCGCCAGGGTTGGCAAAAAGTCGATGGTTGATGCCAATTCATTACAAATAGTACCAGCCTGAATCTGCTGCGGCCAGCGCATGATGCAGGGCACCCGCTGTCCACCTTCGAAACTCGTTCCTTTTCCTTCGCGTAACCCACCGGTTGAACCGCCATGATTGCCATAGTTGAGCCACGGTCCATTGTCGGACGTGAAAATAACCAGGGTATTTTGATCAATTTTATGCTTCCTGAGGGCTTTCAGGATTTCTCCTACGCTCCAGTCAATCTCCATCATCACATCGCCATACATACCCTGTTCGCTTTTCCCTTTGAATTTTGATGACACATGCAAGGGTACATGCGGCATCGGATGTGCCAGATACAAGAAGAAGGGTTTGTTCTTATGACGCCCGATAAAATCAACCGAACGTGCTGTAAACGCTGTGGTAAACTCCTCCTGATCTTCGTGCCGAACAGCGTATTTTGCAATCTCATTTCCATCAAAAACCGGTAGCGGCTGATGCTTAACACGCAGATTTAGCGACCACATGTCATTTGAATACGGAATCCCGTAATACTCATCAAACCCATGCTGCAAAGGCAGAAATTGCCGATGGTCACCCAAATGCCATTTCCCGAATGCAGCGGTTGCATATCCTTTCTTTTTCAACACTTCAGCAATGGTTTCTTCTTCTGCGTTAATCCCGGTTTGGCTGTTGGGACGCAAGGCGCCGGCAAAACCAATGCGATTTGGATAGCAACCTGTCAGCAAACCTGCCCGCGATGCACTGCTCACCGCTTGCGCCGAATAAAACGAGGTGAAACGAATGCCTTCATTTGCCATCCTCGTAATATTGGGTGTATGATAACCTGTTGCACCGGTCTGTTCCAAATCACCATTTCCCATATCATCTAAGAAGATTATGATGAAATTGGTTGGCTTGGACTCCTTTGCAGTGGCTTGCTGTAAAGCAAGCGAAGTGCAAACCAGTGCTGTTGTTCTAATGATTGTATTCATACTTAATTATGTGATCAGTTAACAAGCGGAAATGTTTACATTGAACGATGTACATCGTTCAGGCATAACGTAAGGTTATGTCACGACACAACGTAACGTTACGTCATGGCACGACGAGGCTTTACGTTTAATCTATGCATCGGGCGTCTCAAATCAGACTTTATACAGTGTTCTGCTTCCACGACATTAGGAGAAGCTATTTCACCTCACTTCAAACTTATAGACACAAATATGTCCATAGGTTTCACCCGGCTTAAGAATCGTATTCGGGAAAGCGGGTTGATTCGGACTGTCGGGATAATGCTGAGTTTCCATGGCAAAGGAGGTGCGGTAGTTATACACTTCACCGTATTTGCCACTGTCTTTACCCTGGAAGAAATTACCTCCATAGAACTGCATGGCCGGCTGATCGGTCAACACCCGCATCTGAACGCCGTTAGAAGGCTCAAAAATAACAGCTGCTTCTGTGAATACATCTCCATGTTTATGCAGAATCCAGTTGTGGTCGTAACCCATACCGTTCTTCAGGGCATCGAATGGCTGATTGACACGTTCGCCTACTGCTGTCGGTTTACGGAAGTCCATCGGAGTTCCTTCAACGGTTGCCACTTCGCCGGTTGGAATCAATCCTGCGTCAGTTGGATTATAGAAAGGTGCATGAATCTGCATCACGTGTGAATTGATTTCTTTAGCAGTTCCTGAGTTAAATCCGTGCAGGTTGAAGAAAGAGTGGTGCGTGATATTTACCGGAGTCGCTTTATCGGTGGTGGCTGCATAGGTAATTTTCAGCTCGTTTTCGTTGGTCAGGGTATAAACCACTGTTACCGACAGATTACCCGGGTAACCTTCTTCTCCATCTTTCGAAAGATATTTCAGTTCCAGTGCATCTTCGTTTTGCGCATTTTTAAATGCACGGGCATCCCACACCACGTTGTGGAAACCTTTGGGACCGCCATGCAGGTGATTCTCGCCATTGTTGACAGCCAACTGATAATCCACGCCATCGAGGGTGAATTTACCTTTGGCTATGCGATTGCCATAACGACCAATCAATGCGCCAAAATAGGCTTCGTTCCCTTTTTGATAGGCTTCTAAAGATGAAAAACCAGTCACAACATCGAGCATGTTGTTGTTCCTGTCGGGTACCCACAGATTGACAACCCTTCCTCCGAAGTTGGTGATTTGCGCTACCATACCCCGACGGTTTTTCAGTGTATATAAACTGACTTCTTTTCCATCGATGGTTCCTTTGAAATCGGCTTCATTCATCAGTTTTACATCAGAAATCTTACCGGTTAATTTTTTAATCAGTTCCACTTCTTTCGGGTCAAAAGGTGTTTTATCCTGACGATAAATGTCGTGGAACCACAGAACCGGTTCTTTTTCATTTGGTTTGGGTTCATCCCAGGCAAAAATTGTGTTTGTTTTGCCTGATACAAAGCCCCAGTTGATAGCGCCTACGTTATTCTTCTTCAGTACCGGCATTACATTGCTGAAAAGGCTATTGTTGCGACGGGCCATGTACTCGGTACAAATCATCGGACGACCATGGGTTTTAAGCAAATCAATCCACAATTGATGATTTTCGGGATCACGGTAATTGTGATAGGTGAGCACATCAGAATTAGCAAGCTGGAATTCATTTAACTCCGGATATTTAAAGAACCACACCCCGGCACTGATGGGTTGTGTTGGGTTCACTGCTCTCGCCCATTTAAACACATTTTTCAACAATGGCATTGAATTCATGCCGTGTTTGCTGTTGCCCGGTTCGTTGTACAAGTCCCAGAGTAATATTCTTTCGTCGTCCTTGAACGCGGTCATCACGTCCTTCACGTATTTTTCCAATACCGGAAATAAAGTGGCAGTATCTTTACGCAGACTTACAGCAGGATCCTGCACCCAACCTGAGTTATGAATGCCCGGTTTGGGCTCCGGTTGTTTCCCGGCAACTGTTTCTTCGTTCCAGCAGTCATCAAAGAAAACGAACATCGTTTTAATTCCATGTTTTGAAGATATGGTCAGGTACTCATCCATGCGTTTCTTCAATCCTTCCGCATCGGCTTTCCAAACTTCACTGCTCAGGTAAACGCGCATCAGGTTGAAACCCAGTTCTTCGGCCCAGCCCAGTTCTTTATCGATGGTAGCGGCATCAAATGTTTCACCGGCCCACATTTCCACCTGATTGATGGCTGAACTGGGTTGAAAGTTGCTTCCGGCAAGCCAGGGCTGCTCCGCGTACCAGGCCGCGGCTTTTTCTTTTGACCAAACGCCGTTAGACGCTTCGTTCTTAGGTTGGTTACATGCAGTAAAAAACACAGTCGTTATCAGTCCGGTTGCAATCAGGACTAAAAGACTTTTAATCTTTAAGAAATTAGTTTGCATAGCATTAAAGTGTTATATGATTGTTTTGTATTTTTTTTGAAAAGCAAATGTACAATGAATTTTTGATATTTATTTTATTAATTTCTCGAAAGTATGTGGGCTTCGGGGTGCCTTTTTAATATCTTCATAAGTTCTTTCACTTTGGCAGGATTCTCACTTGCAATATTTTTTGTTTCCAACGGATCTGTTTGATAATCATACAGCTCGTACTCAACCGGCACATTCGGATTTTGCATGTGTTTCCATTCAACCAACCGATACCGGTCGGTGCGGATGGCTCGTCCGAGATAGCCTCCTCTGTTGAAACAGTGATAGGCATGATCCCTGATTTGCTTTTCAGGAGATTTCATCACTGGCACCAGACTCAATCCGTCTATTGGTTGTGGAACAACGGGTTTTCCGAGTCCGGTAAGTTCTGCCAGGGTCGGATAGATATCCACCGTTTCGGTTAGCTGGTTCGTTGAGCTGCCGGGGGTGGCAATTCCCGGAGCAACCATGACCAGGGGAATGATATTCGCCTGCTCGTAATTGGTATGCTTTGTCCAGTAACCGTGATCGCCCAGGTGCCAGCCGTGATCACCCCACAGCACAATGATGGTATTCTCAAACATATCCAGTCGTTTCAACTCATCAACTACCCGACCAAGTTGGGCATCCATGTAACTCATCGAAGCATAATAACCATGTATGAGTTTACGGGTTAAGGTATCGTCGTACACATATTTCCCTACGGGTATCGGTTTAAACTGATCGATTTCCCCTCCTCTTTTGATGGCCATTTTAGGTGCATTTTCGGGGTCCTTTACATATTCCGGCATGGGTAATTTAGCGGGATCATATAAATCCCAGTATTTTTTCGGAGCACAGAATGGCAGGTGCGGACGGGCAAAGCCCACCGCCATAAGAAAGGGTTGATCCGGTTTCTTCTTTAATTCCCGGAGCCTTGAGATTGCCTGCACAGCTACCCGACCATCCCCATACGCATCATCAAGCACGTCGGGAGCTTCCCAGGCAGCACCCCTCGGGAGGTCTTTGTTGGCAGGCAGATCCGGAAAATACATCTTGGTGTTCTCAAAATAAGCTTCTTCACGTGTCAACTGTCGCCCGGTGCTTTCAGGCAAAATATATTCTATTACTTTTTCCTTGTGATGGGGAATACTCCAGGAAGCTTCATCATTCGTATTCCCGTGACCCACGTGAAATATCTTCCCTATGGCTTCTGTGTGATAGCCTGCCTGCATGAAAAACTGGGGTAAAGTCACCGCATCCGGCATCACATCCCTGAACTCAGTTCCAAAATTATATAATCCGGTGCTGGTTGACCGTGCACCAGTCAGCAAATTGTAGCGGGAAGCCACACTGACAGCCTGATTACAATAGGCTTTGTTAAATCTGATTCCATCCGCAGCAAGCTTGTCGATATTCGGACTAACAGCCACTTTATCGCCATAACAACCCAGATTAGGTTTCAAATCATCAACCAGAATTAACAGGATATTCCTGGGTTTTGCTTTATCTACCTGTTGAGCATTCAATAAACCGGGGGTTGTCACTAACCCTCCGATCAGGAATGCAGTATTGATCTGTTTAATGTATTGCATAATTTTCTCTGTAATTATTTAAGTTCAATTTCTTCAACCTGTGGGTTATAATAACCCTTTGTAATTTCGATAAAACGGGTTTGCATGGCTTCAAAACGTTCTTTATTTGACCCTGCCATATTGGTTTGCTGACCAACATCTGTACTCAAATCGAATAGTCCTCCTCCTGAAAGGTTTCCCAGTTCATTGCCGGTCAGGTTCGTGGCAGGACCAGAATAGGGAGGAATAAATGACCAGTTTCTTTCCCGGTAAGCCAGTTTCCCATTGGCCTCCAGGATGAGTTCATTTCTTCCTTCATCTGATTTCCCCAAAAATACCGGGAGTAAATTTTCACTGTCGGATGTTCCTTTCAGCGGATGTTTGATTAGTTCGGCTATTGAAGCCATCAGGTCAATCTGGCAAACCAACGCGTCGGAGACTTTGGGCTGTATCTTGCCTTTCCAGTAGACGAAAAATGGCACCCGGGTTCCGGCCTCGAACAAACTATACTTGCCTCCACGAAGCATTCCGGCCGGCTTGTGGTCTCCCAACAATTCTACAGCCTGATCTTTATAGCCATCATTCAAAACCGGACCATTATCGCTGGTAAATACCACGAGCGTATTTTCAAGCAGGCCTTCCTTTTCTAAGTGTGCCATGATTTCTCCCACACTCCAGTCGGCTTCCAGGATGGCATCTCCACGCGGTCCCATGCCACTTTTACCCACAAATCGTCCATTCGGGGTGCGTGGCACATGCGGCTGATGTAGTCCATAGTACAGGAAGAATGGTTTGTTTTTGTTTTCACTGATAAACGCCTTTACTTTTCCGGTGAAATAATCTGCCATATCTTCATCAACCCACAAAGCACTTTTACCTCCCTTTTGGTAACCGATGCGTGGTATCCCATTGTGAACCGATTGATTATGACCATGCGCCCATTGCATCTTCAGCATGTCAGGATGGGATATGGCAGTAGGTTCTCCTTCGAAATTCTTTTCATAACTAACAAAAATCGGGTCCGACGGGTCTAAGCCAACCACCCTGCCATTTTCTACAAATACAGTCGGGACACGGTCGTTAGTCGCTGCAATCAGGGTCGAGTAATTGAACCCGATATCATTCGCATTGGGACTCACTGTTTCGTTCCAGTTTACATTACCGGCTCCCATGCCTAAGTGCCATTTCCCGATGGCGGCAGTAACATATCCCGCTTCCTGCATCATTTTTGGCAAGGTATATTGTGCTGTGCTGATAAGGAGCGGCGCATCTCCCGGTAGAATTTTGGCATCTTTATTTTTCCATGGATACATCCCGGTCATCAGCGCGTAACGACTTGGCGTAGATGTGGCTGATGTCGCGTAACCATTCGTGAAGCGAATCCCTTCATTGGCAAGTTTATCGATGTGAGGAGTTTGGATGGTTGTCGCACCCTGGGCACTCACATCGCCATATCCGAGGTCATCAGCCAGAATCACGATGATGTTGGGATGATCCGGGGCAGATCCGACGCAGGATGTCAGGGCAATAGCAGCAGTTAATCCACTGACTGCATGAAGCTTCAGATTTTTACTCATAATATCTTATATTTTCGTTCTATTTTACAATAAAATTTAAACGCTTGCCCATAATCATTATTGCTTATCAGTCTGATAAAACAACATCCCGTTAAAATGGGCTTTCAGCTTTTCGGTGTACAGTCCTATTTTCGATGCGTTCCAGTTTCCTTTAATTTCACCTAAATATTGGTCGTTAATAAGCAGATGTAAACTGTTGTTCTCTCTCCTGCAACGCAGGAAGTAACCCGCGGTTACATCTTCAGTAAACCAGGCCGAGAATGCCCTTGCATATTTATCCTGCTGGTTCTCAACGACCATTTTAATTGCTGTGGTTTTTACGGGAGAGAATGTGAATTTATTGATATAAGAAAATCTCAATTTTCCTTCTAATGTGGCGTCTAACAACTGCCACCCGCCGTTTTGCAGCGCGTAAAACTTCACTGATTGAGGCAAATCAAATGTTTGATTCAGATAAGGATATTCCCCTTCAAACCAGAGTATATCCAACCCGGAAATTACCGATTCGTGGCTGGAATCGTACCTGTATTCATTGGTAGGATGTTCAGCATAGGTGTAGTATTTCAGCACCTTTCTTTCCAGGGGGAATGATTGCTTCCTGATCTTTTTTCCGGCATCCTCGCCTTCAATTTCAACTGTTTTGTCGGCATAGTTCACTTGCATCCTTACATAGTTTTTTTCATCCACATACAGCGGATAAAATCCGGATTTACCTGAAACCGGCAAGGCATCATGCCTGACATAAGTCGAAAACTCATAATTTGCAGAGGCATCTCCTTTGAAGGTTACAGCTGTTCCTTTGGTCGCCGATTGGGTCATACCCCGCTCCGAAACCGACCATTTACCTTTACCGGAATCCCAGCCGTTGATATGAATATCATATTCGTCCCAGCCCATGGTATATTGAACGGCATCGAAATCAACCTGATTCGAGCTGGCTGTTAATCCAACCTGTCCTTTTCCAGAAAAAGAACTTATAATATCTCCTGACAAGGTCAGGTTAAACAGATCCAGTTCTACCCTGAACCTGTTCCCGTTTTTATAAATGGTAAGCGTATGCCAGGGATTTTCATAACCGGCTACCAAAGGGTGACCTTCCAAAAAGGCAAACTTTTCAGGAAGCGCCATGACACTTTTGGTCGATTTTCCATTTTGATTGATTTCAACATCCCAGGTCTTATCTTTTCCAATCGTTATTTTCAACCAGTTTTTGGCATCCTGATAAAAGGCATAAACGCCTGCTCTGTCCTGTTGGTTTTTTATGCTGAATGGGACCTCAAAGCGGAAATTTGTTTGCGCCGGATTGCGAATCAGCAAGTCACCGCCGGATTTTTTTTCAGTTGAAAGCACACCATCAGCAATTTTCCATTGACTGTTGTTTAACGGTTCAAAAGCAGTATGATCAGGCTTATCAAATCCGAAAAACAATTGAGGCATTGCCGGTTTTCTTCTGAATCCGTTTGTGTTGTTAACTGTGCTGTTTTCAACGACCACTTCTTTATCATAAAAATGAATCCGGTCAATTCCCTGATGTTGCTTGTTATCAAAATAGGCTTTGTACATCATCCAGCGTTCGAATCCATTCGGTCCGACCACGAAGTTAGGTTGCGCCGGACCTACAACGATATCTTCAGCATCTTTTCCCCCGGTGTCGTACAACCCAAAATCGACAAATTGCTGACAGGTTTCGGTATCACAAGGACTGGCAGCCTCCACCGCGATAATATTTTCGCCTTTGTTAAAGAGAGCAGCATCAAGCGGCAAAAAGCCATAGGTATGATTGCGTTTGTTAATCGTTATTTTATTCCCGTTGATGTAAAAATCGGTATTGGCATATATCCAGTGCTTCAAAGCAGGTTTCTGAGGAATCTCTGTCAGTTGAAATTTCCTGCGTATGAAAATCTTTTCTGTATCCCAGTTGGTTTTTCTTGCCCGTATCTTCGCATTGGTAAACAACCGTCCGCCAAACAAATCATATTCCTGCCTTCCAAAACCTCCCTGACCTCTCTCCCAGTTTTCATCCGGAAAATCTTTACGCGTCCAATCACCAGCAGGAGCATTCATCTGGTATTTAGCATCCCATCCTCCATGTTCCGCGCTATTCAGGATAAGTTTATAATCCTGCAAGTGTCGCTCTGTGTTCCGTGCCAAAACAGGATGGGGGTATTTTTTTGAATTATCAAAATTCATCGGCCGATCACTTTCAGCGACTCCAATCTGATACATGCCTGAACGGGGTCCCATCCGGTTTGATGCAAAAAAAAGATAGTATCTGCCCCGGTATTTGGCCAGTTCGGGTCCTTCGAAGTTGTGATGATTCACGCTGGTCGGATGCCCACGCTGGTTGGTCAACTGAACACTGCCATCGGTAATATCCCAACGTGAAAACGGAGATACCATCCTGAAAGTCCAGACTTCCGGTCCATCAATGTCTGATGCCGATCCGGCTAAAGGATGCGGATCCCCGCCATTCCTTTTTTTCACCCAATAGATTTCACCATCCTCATCCTGAAAAACCTGGACATCAATTCCATAGTCATCAAAGGGAGCATTGATTGTGCTTTCTTTATAGGGACCCAATGGAGTTGGAGAATAGGCGTGACCGATTCCGTTCCAGTAGGTGTGAAATACGCCGTTTCTGTAAATCAGGTCTGCTGCCTGAAACTCCTTGTAGGTATACGACTGTGACCATCGGGGATCCTTCAGCCAGGCTGCCTCATCGGCTGAAACGGCTTTTACCGGCTCCGACCAATGAATCAAGTCTTCGGTATAATATATATTTCCTTTAACTGCTTCGCCTGTTGCATAATACTTTCCCATGAACCGCTCGATTCCTCCGTCGCGCATGGGTAACAAAGGGTTTGTCCAGCCTGGTTGCATTGGCTGTGCAGAGACACCAACCGCCATCAGGAGAAGACACAGGATGAAGTAGAAACTGTGATGAGACTGTAAGCTGAGTAAAAAGCGTTTCATGGTATAGACTGATTTTCTGTCACAAAAATATAAAATACTTTAAACCCGCTATGGTAAAATTGTTTTGAGAACAGGCATTTATGTTCAGGAAACCTGTTTTTATTTGCAACGGGCAGCATCCGGCATGAATTTCCCTTTCACATATTTCATCGGAACTAATCCCGGACGGCAGGTTTTCTCGTATTCAGCTGCCTGAGCGCCACGGGGATTGAAAAACATGGTTGCCCACCAGTTTCCGTCCTTGTCCTGCAGTAAGTTGTTGTGCCCCCCACCTGTAATTGCATTATAGCGCTTACTATAAGGGCCATAGACATTGTCGGCTGTAGCTATAATACAATCGTAACTGTAACGGGTTTTGGGGTTGGTTTTCCCTTTTATTTCCACGTAAGTGTCTGTACCGTCTTCCAATCGATGCGACCAGATGGCCTGAACCAAATGGTATTTATTATCATGCTTAAAAATAAATGCTCCTTCTACATAAGGTTCCGGATTATATTTCTGCTCATCAAGCTGACGAAGTTCTTCGGCAAAACCGCTCATGTCAGGTTTCATTTTCGCGATGTAGTGATTATGACCTACAAAATAGACTGTTCCATCTTCATCTTCGAATAAACTTCCATCGATCTCCGGGAAAAGCGCTCCTGTTTCGTTACCTTCAATATTCACATAAGGGCCTTCGGGTTTCCCGGTCGTGCTCCTCAAAATAAAAGAACCTCTTCCTCCTGCTGACTGATTGAGACAAGCAACCATAAACCAGTTGTTGGCACTTTTGATATAATGCAGTTCCGGGGCCCATACAGCATGGAATCTGTTGTCAAGGGGATCCCCGTTGAGTGACACTTTCTGATATTTCTCTCCTTCCTTATAGACTTTTGGATTTTTCTGCCAGGTGCCGTCTCTTTCCATCGACCAGATTAATCCCATGGGTTCCCACTCATCCAGGTCCTTCGAGCGCCACAGATATAATCCGTCATTCCAGTCCCAACAGTGCAACTGACCTTCAAACTCCCGATCCGGAGTCGCTGTGGTGCCTGTCATGTAATAATACCCATCTGGTCCGGGCGTTACCCAGGTATCTCGCATCCAGTAATCAAACTCGGGCTTTACGCAGGACGGAATTCTGGTTTCCGGATTATTGGTATCGGCATGACCGTATTTTGTGGCAAAACCACACGACATGGCTGAAAACAACACTAAAGTAAGTATCACCTTTAAACTAATTCGTTTCATAAATATAAATTGATTCTCTGTTATTATTTTTAATTCCTGATCACGGTAAATCTTTCTGTTTGCATTTTATCTCCTGTATCGGCAAGTAACAGGTAAATCCCGGGTTGCAAACCATCCACCCGGATGTGATTCGTTCCATCGGGAAGGTGCGACAACAATTTCTCTCCACCCAGCGAGTAAACCGACAGCTTTCTGGTGCCCGCCGAAACCACGTAATGCAACACATCACTAACCGGATTGGGATAAAGCATTACCTCATGCTCTTTTAGTCCATCTCCCAATCCCGTCTCCAACAAATCCAGCGTTCCCCTGACAACGCCTCCATCTGCCGTGTAAGCCGTAATCTTAACTGCTCCCGCCGCGTGACGCGTGATGGTACCCTTATCATCTACTGAAACAACTTCCGGATTCGAACTCTCCCACTTCAACCGCCTGTTGGTGGCATTTGCCGGCAATACATTTACCGTTAATTGTACCGATTCCCCTACCTGACAGCTTGCCGGTTCTATCGTGATGGTCTTTACTGAAACACCGCCCGACTGGTAATGCAACATCCCGTTGAAAATTGCCGGCATATCCTCCGTGTATAGTCCAACCTGTGAACGACCCCAGTTACCCTGTATTGCACCATGATATACATCATCAACGAACAGATGAAGCCCGTCTTCCTCACGACGACCACGCAGGAAATAACCAGCCGACACGTCCTCGTCAAAATAAGCCGAGAAGGCCCGGGAAGCTTTGCCCAACTGGTTGACTACATCCATACGGATGGCCGTGGTCTTTACCGCCGGGAAGGTGAAATGGTTCATGTGAGAGAATCGCAGCTCTCCCTCCAGCTGTGCATCCAGCAATACCCACGTGCTACCCTGAAGGGCATAGAACTTAACCGTCTGTGGCAAATCGAAGGTTTGATTCAGGTAAGGATAATTGCCTTCCAGCCACAGGATGTTTACGCCCGATATTTCTGATTCGTTACGCATATCGTAACGGTAGCTGGTGGTGGGATAAGTTGAAACGGTATAATGGCGCAACACCCGTTTCTTTAGCGGATAGGATTGTTGGGCTATCGGGCTTCCGTTTTCCTTTCCTTCCACTTCAAGGGTTTTGGTGCCGTAG
>JANJVQ010000013.1 GCA_024710005.1 Paludibacter sp.
ACCTGAATATCTTCAAAACTACCTGAATGAATTCTGTTACAAATTCAATAGAAGATATTTTGGAGAAAATTTATTCGACAGGCTTATGATAGCCTCGGTTACATATAAAAATCAATTTAGGTAATACAACGGATAATCATTAATATTTATTACCAATTATTTAATCACGTCATCATGTGTAAAACCAGGTTAACTTTAGTGTTGTCGGTACTTTTTTCGGCTTCAATGCTCAGTGCTCAAATAAACAAATCACTCACGCCAACTCCCCCCATGGGCTGGAACAGCTGGAACTGGTTTGGTAAAACCGGCATAGATGAAAAACTAATCAGGGAAGTCATTGATGCCATGGTATCGGAAGGACTTGCTGATGCGGGTTATAATTACGTGGTGGTCGACGGTGGTTGGCGAGCTGATCATTTAGCTCCTGATGGTAGTTTATTGCCTCATCCGGAGAAATTTCCCAATGGGATGAAAGCCCTGGCTGATTATGCACACAGCAAGGGTTTGAAATTCGGTCTGCATACGGTTCCGGGTATTTTTGACTGTGGTAATGACCCTGTGGGTGGTTATAACCGGGAAGAGGTACATATCAGGCAGTTTGTCGATTGGGGACTTGATTTCGTGAAGGTGGACCGTTGTAAGATGGATACTTCGGTAAAAGCAGGACATCGTGGCTGGACACCGGATGTGCTGAAAGTTACTTACGAAAAGTGGTCGGAACTGCTGGCGAATTCCGGACGTGACATCGTGTTCAGTATCAGTGCATATAATTTCTATCCCTGGTATCCTGGTATTTGTAATATGGCCAGAACTACCGGCGACATTCCCTGTAAATACTATGGCGGAACTTTTTTCGATAAAAATACACGAAATGGTAAATTATCAGTGATGCGCATTGCTGATATAAATAATAAATCTGCGGCCCATGCCGGCAATGGTTACTGGAATGATCCGGACATGCTTTCAGTGGGCGAACAGGGACTGAACGTGGACGGACAGGAAACTCATTTTGCCTTGTGGTGCGTGATGACTTCACCTTTGATGTTGGGAAATGACCCAAGGAATATGACTGCGGAAGAAAAAGCAATCATTACAAACAAAGCCTGCATTGCCGTAAATCAGGATCCGACAGAGCAGGGAATCAGGGTAATCAAAGAAGATTCAAAAGAAGTCTGGATGAAAAATCTGGCTGATGGAAGTAAAGCTGTACTATTACTCAATCGTGGGGATGAATCAAAGTATCTTTCGTTTAACCTGTCTGAGATTGGTGTGAAAGGAAAAGTGAAGGTGTTGGACTTATTCCGCAAAAAAAATCTGCAACAGTTTCCTGCTGCAGATGGTACAATCGGATGTGAGTTACGTCCTCATGCTTGTTTATTTATGAAAATCAGTTCAAAATAATCAGGTTTACTGATGCCAGACTCCCGACTCTATTTCCACTAATTTCCGCTGAATTTCCTTGATTTCTTCTGAAATTTGATTGGTTGTCAGTTCGCTGGTGTTGCTGTACAGTTTTTTCATCAGACTGTTATCTCCAATCATATAAGCCGCGTACATCTTTTTGGAGAAGTATTCGTGGTAGCTAACACGTTGAGCGATATTACTTTCCTGAAATACCGGTTGAGCGGAGAAATGTGATTTCAGGTCATCATACAGGAACCAGCAAACAACTGCATCACGCAAAGTAGTTTTGAGCTGCTGGGTATCTGCACCACCTGTATTTTCATCTTCAAAGTCAGGAAATGCCGGGGCGATCGCATCTTCCATCGTCATCAAAGGTGCAATCCCTATCACTTTACTGCTCATCTGAGAGAGGTGTTTGTCGAAATAATATACCTGCTGAATCAGGAATTTATTGATACGTTTTGAGAAACGGTCGTAAATACGGTTGCTGATGGTAATCGTGTTCCTTACCGAATCCCGTTCGAAAAGCGGATCAATGTATTGCGCACCGGCAACATTGGTTTCGATGAAAAATACATCCGACAGTTTCGTTGCCGGTACTAAGTTCTCCTGACCGAAATAAGGAGTTATCCCTGCCTCATTCGGGTAGTAAACCGGAGCTCCTTTTACCACGGCTTCCGAGAGTAGTCTGAACATGTTTTTGTAGTTTGCATCCTGTCCGGTTGGGAACGCCAGCTGTGCATTGATGTTATCCCGCAGGTCGATGATGCTGTACACAACATGTGCCCATACCACATCGTCAGCCCGGTTGTCCAGATGCGTTAAGGTATACCCCAGGTCATTGCTGAGTTCTCCCGACTGGTTGATAACCCCGTTTGATTCAAAGAAATTCAGATTGGGTTGCTGACCAGTTGCACTAAAACCGGCTAACAACATGCATGATGCGAGGATAAAAGCTGTTTTTTTCATTTCTTTTTACTTTAAGTCTCCGGTCTCCAGTCTGATGTCTGGTGTCTGGCGACTGGTGACAATTTATAAAATCTCAATCGCCACAGCCGATAAATTTCGCTGAACACCATCCGGTCCAACTGCCATGATGCGCTGGATTACCAGTGTTGTGCCTGAAGGCAGGTTGTTGATGATGTCAATCTGCTCTTGCGAAAATTTAGGTCCGTTAGAGTTATATGTTCTTCTGCCTATTCTGATGGCAAATGATTTTACGGTAAAATTGGCCTGTACCAATGCGTCTTCTCCATATCCTGCTGTTACAGTCGGGTTTCCGGCTACGAAAGTCGGACCGTGCACACTACCATCGAATACACTGCGGGTGTTCCCGTTATTATCTTTATATACTGCGTATGGTTTTGGGTCGGGTAACTGACGTACGCGATAGGTATTGCTACCCATGTTGATTTGTCTGCCACCTATGTTCCCTATTACCGAAACTTCGACACTATTGGCAGTCGGCTTGATGATATATTTCCCATTTCCTTTGGAAGTAGCTGTGCCGCCGTTGACATTGATACGCAGGTTGTTGGTCGGAATTCCCGGCGCTGAGATGCTAATGTTGTTATCAAAACCGCGATACAGAATATTCAGGTCATCATTGGAAATAATGGCTGCCGGCTTACCAACATTGTACTTGCTTGTGAAATTAAAACGTTGCAGCTGTCCCATGCTGTTGGGTAATTCTATAAAGCCTGAATAGGTATGCTCACCTGAGCGACTGGCAGTAACAACATAATTATTACCGGCTAATTTATTCCCGTTTATAAAAATATTCGGCACCTTTGTCGTATCTACTGCCGCCAATAGAATCCTGGCCCGGTATTCCTGCCCTTCCATCACGTAATTCGATTCAGCTACCACGAAAGCATCAAACTTGTTTACCCTGGTGTCGCCTTCATCGGTTCTTTCTTTCAGCGACTGAATCATCTTTGATTCACTGTTTCTGACGTCATTCTGATACTTGGTCAGGATGGTAATAACCGCTGATACAGGCATATTTTCGAATGTGGCTATTTCCCAGCTTTTATTGTTGATGTCTTCCGTGTTGAAAATATTGCGGAATATCTCGTTTTTCCCCAGATTATCATCGGCGAGTGAAATCAAAAAGTCGCGGTAATGTTCGATTTTTTCTTTCAATTCTTTTCCGTGACCTTCACGGAGGGCATAATTTGCTGCCACACTCAGATTCTCTCTTCTGTTGATTGCTCTGGCGTATAGGGTGTCGGCTTTATCTTTATCAGCCAGTTTCAGCAATTCAATTTTAAATTGGTGTATGTAGTCAAACAGCTGGTTGGCTTCATCGCGAACCAGATTGGCTTTTTCCAGCCATTCACCTACTTTTTGGGGGTTTTCTGCGTACATCGCGTTGAATTCCCGGTACAGGCGATCATTTTGTTCGTTGATGGAAAGGGTAGAGGTGTGCAGGCTGTCGTCGACCAGCTTAAACCCGTTCAGGATTTCACTGGAGACGTTCAGCGCCAGCATGGCAATCAGTACCAGGTACATCATGCCTATCATCTTTTGCCTCGGGGTTTCCGGGCAGTTCTTGGTTCCACTCATAATTTCGTGTTAAGCTTTAACTCATAGAATTCAGCATGTTACCGTAAATGGCATTCAGCCGTGCAACGTTATCTGCTAATTCGTTGGCGTTTGTTTTCAGTTTCTGTGTAGCCAGAGAGAAATCATCTGAAATGTCTTTCATCTTGCTGATTTCTCCCGTTACCGATTTCATTTCTTCCGAAAGTTTTTTCGAAATTTCTGTTTGGTTATGGAAGTGCACTGATTGAGCATGAATATCCTTCAGCTGAATCTCGTAAATCGAGTTCATGCCGGCTAAATTGCTGTTGATTCTTTCAACCTTGGTGCGGTATTCCTGGGTGTTGACTTCAATCTTTTCCGTATCTTCGCCAATACGCTGATAAATAGTTTGCAGGTTTGATGTGGCTTCTATCAGTGCCTCCTGACTTTGTGCATATTTCGAAGTGTTCTCGGATATATTGCGGATGCTTTCAGCAAATCTCTCAGTTTCTAAAGAGAATGACGCAATTTCATTCAACTGAGAAGCAGTTCTGGTCAGATTTTGAATGCTTTGATTCAGCTTCTGTGCATCTTCATCACTCAGTCCTTCAATGTTGGTAACACCCGGAAATGCATTCGGAGCAGGATTGTTTACTGCTGGTGGAAAAGCGTTACTTTGGTTGTAAACCTGCTCGGCAGGCGCTCCTTCTGTTGCTGATGGCGTAAAACCATTATTAATCTGAAGATCGATTTTGCCATTTTCAAAATCGATAACCTTGTCCCATTCGTATGTTTTCAGGGGTCTTTCGAAGGCACTCATGGCAAAAATAAGTGCTTCAGTCAACAGACCTACTGTCAGCATGATATCAGCACCTTCCCAATACATCAGTTTGAAAAGCACCCCGATGATTACGATTGAGGCACCGATGCCATAACCGGCATTAAAAAGCCTGTCTTTCGTCGTAATTTTAACTGACCCTAATTTTTTTATTCTGTCCATCATAATGATATACTGTTTTGACGATTTTCAATTTTTTATTTAATATCTCCCTTGTATGATCGCACACACCTGAAACCTATGTATGGTTTACTTACGTTTTGATATTCGTAGGTTCTGGCTCCGCTTTGCAGGTAGTAGGGGATATCTTTCCAGGATCCGCCTTTCACTACTTTTCTTTTCATGTGAACCGGATCATCGGCTTTGGCATTGTATTCAAAAGTAGGGTTAATATCGGCAGTTGCCATGTTGGATGTTCCGAAATACGCTGTGGAGGTCCACTCGGCTACATTGCCCGCCATATCGTATAGTCCGTTAGCATTGGCTACGACGTTGTACGATTTAACCGGTTTGGTGGTAACAGCAGCATCGCTCACGTAATTTCCCCTGGCCTGTTTGAAATTGGCCAGATAGCAGTTTTTACGTTCATCCACTAATTTACTGCCTTTCCAGGGGTATATGGCGTCTTTATCGCGCCCTTTAGCGGCAAATTCCCATTCAGCTTCAGTCGGTAAACGGTAAGGCTCTGTTTTTATTTTGTGATTTTCGTTGTACATTTTAGTACGCCAGTGACAAAATGCCTGTGCCTGTTCCCAACTCACACCCACCACCGGATAATCAGAATAGTTGGGATCGCTGAAATACATTTTCATCTTGGGATCGTTGTATGAGAAGCGAATGTCTCGTGTCCATGTAAGTGTGTCTGGATAGATATTCACCATTTTGGTAGAATAAAAATCTTTTCTACTGGTCAGCTTGCGGTTGATGGTCTGGCTAACCAAATGACCATTTTCATCAAAATAAGTTGAGTCGATGGTAACATAGGCCCCTTCAGGATAGGAATTGGTAACATAATTAAACTGATTGCGGGGCAGAGACACCTGATCGTAATGGAATATTTCGTAACGATAAACCATGCGGGCTGCGTTAAGCTGACGGTTACCGAGGTCATCGTTGCCGGTATAGTATAAAGAAGATAAAGCTTCCTGCACATCCTCGTTACGGTCGTTCCAGCGGATGCGTTGCGACCAGCGTATGCGGATAGAGTCACTATCGCTGTTAGGGTCGTCAATCATGTATTCGTTTCGGCCGATGTTAATCAGGGCGCGATAAGCAATAGAATCACGTACCCACAGCACAAACTGGCGGTACTGATCGTTGGTAATTTCAGCTTCATCCATGTAAAATGATTCGACGGTTACCTGGCGTGGCGCTTCGCGACCGGGAAACATCCCGTTCGGCATGTGGGCTCCCATCATGAAAGTTCCTTTTTTAATTAATTGCATGCCATAGGGTTTGGTGTCAGAAAAACCCATCTTGGCCGAATTGCGTGAACTTGTCAGTTCTCCCACAGGTTTATTGCAGGAAAGTACCATCAATGATAACGCTATGATTACAAAAAGTTTATTCATAAATTGAAATTTTACTTATCAAACGAAAAATAATTCATTTTATTCTGTGTGAATCAAAGAATCCGTATGCTTTTATATTTTTTTCTGCGTGATGAATCTCCCGTTTTGATGTCAATTTCGTAGGATAGCATCACTTCATGTGAACTCCAGGTCGCCCTAATTATCTGTGAAACAGGGATTTCGAAAGAATATCCGATTGAAAGTCCGTTCCCGATGTTGATGCCGGCTAAAATTACGGCTGCATCCCCGTGCCGGTAGGTTAATCCGCCCCAGTATTGATTGTTAACATACATGAGTGCTGATAAATCGAGTTTATAAGTTGTGAAATCAGTTTTAAGGAGCATTGATGGCTTGAATACGTATTTCGGATTGTTCAATGTTTTACTGTATCCACTCGTGATATACAATGTACTTGCGGGGCGATATTCATGCTGGTCAGTCCACTCGATAACCGGTTGATTGAAATGAGAGTAAGAAATTCCGGCGTAAAAATCCTGTTGGGTGTACCAGCCCCCCAGACTCATATCCAATGCAAATCCCTCTACCAGGCTGGCCGGAATGGCAGGGTCGTTTTGTATGTCGTGATATTCTCCGGTAGGAACCAAAGGTCCCCGAACACTGTCACCCCTGAAACCAATACTCAGAAATCCAATTTGGGGACCAATATTGAGTATCCCTTTTCCAACCTTGAATTTAAAGGCATATTGCAGGTGTACCTGCTGATTTACAAAGAGACCGACCTGGTCATTGATGAAATTAATACCAATCCCATGCTTTCTTCCTGAAATATTCAAGGGTGAGTTGATGTTAAACACAGTCGTAGAACCCCCGTTTGGCATCCCGATCCATTGCAGCCGGTGTTGTCCTGTGACGTCAAGCATGCCGGTTTCACCAACAGCAGCCGGATTGAATCCCGGAGCATTATGCATGTACTGGCTTGATTGTGCGTCGAACTGCGCGTGGAGGTTGCTCAAAAAGGATAATACCAGGAAAATGCCAAAAACAATTCTTTTCATGTGTATATTTTTCATTCCTTCCCCTGACAGCCGTATCATTTCTCAGGAAATATTACGGTGTAGATATTTAAACTGAAAAATTGCTGAAAAATTGTTTTGTATTAAAAACATAGGAAAAATTGGTGGTGAAAAATGGAAAAGAGGAAGATTAATATTCTTCCTCGTTGAAAAAGAAGTCTTCTTTGCTTGGATAATCCGGCCAGATATCTTCGATCGACTCGTAAACCTCACCTTCATCTTCAATTTCCTGCAGATTCTCAATTACTTCCAATGGTGCACCTGACCTGATGGCATAGTCAATCAATTCATCTTTTGTTGCGGGCCACGGTGCGTCTTCAATCTTTGATGCTAATTCTAATGTCCAATACATAGTTGACGGGTCTTTATTAAAAATGTGAAGAAACTGTTTTTTCTAATTTCGTGCAAAAATAGGAAAAAAAATGATTATATCTCCTTTTTCCAGAAAAATTCTTTATATCCTTCTGAAACAGTGAGATATCTTGATAAGGTGAAGAAATAATCGGATAATCTGTTGATGTACTTTAAAATAGTCGCATCAATTGCGATGTCTGACTGGATTAAATCCATGATTTTTCGTTCAGCCCTGCGGGTAACTGTGCGACAAACATGCGCTGTTGCCCCGGAAGCAGCCCCTCCCGGCAGTACAAAATTATTAAGAGGTGGGAGTGTTTCATCCATCCTGTCAATTTCTTTTTCCAGCTTGATGATGTCATCTTCCCGGATGATAGATGCAGCTTTCAAACTGGTTTTTGATTGATCGGTGGCTAAATGCGACCCAACGGCAAAAAGCTTATGTTGTATGTTTTGCAGGAATTCAAGTATGTCATCAGGTATTCCACTGGTTGTCAGTGTCCCGATGAAGGCATTCAGTTCATCAACAGTGCCATAAGCTTCTAATCTGGGATTGTTCTTCCAGACACGGGTGCCTCCTATTAATCCGGTTTGACCGGTGTCGCCTGTTTTGGTGTAAATTTTCATATTTTTTTATTTTTATGTCTCCAGTCTCCAGTCTCCAGTCTGGTGTCTGGTGTCTGGTGTCCGGTGTCCGGTGTCCGGTGTCCGGTGTCTGGTGTCCGGAGATTAATAACGTACTTTATAATGTTTTTTTGTCAGCATTGGATGAATAAAAACGATGCCCATGTGAAAAATATCGATGGTCGCTTTTACCCGCGGATGTTCCTGAATTGCTTTCCAGGCCTGTTCCATTTCGGGTGACCAGTATATGTCATCCACAACAATAACGGAATCGTCTCCGATATGGTTCACACACAATTCAAAATAACGCATCAAGTGTTCATAACGGTGATTGGCATCTATGAAAATGAAATCATGTCGACCGTATGATGCGAGTATTGACTCAAGTTGTTCGTCGATATTGCACCTTATTAGCTTAATCTGACTGAGTTTCAACCTGTCGAAATTTTGTTGTGCAACAGCACTTATTTGCGGACATCCTTCCAAAGTTATGCAACAGCATTTGCTTGATACCGATGCCATATACAGGGTGCTGATTCCAAGGGATGTTCCGAGTTCCAGTATGTTCTTGTGCCCGTAATGCCGGATGATGCGAAAAAGCAATTGGGCCTGTTTCGGATTCTTAATTGATTTACGGGCAATGTCCGCAATGCTTCTTGGCCGGCTTATGCCGGTTCCGAAATCCGTGACTTCAATAATTTGCTCACTGTTAAGCATCCGGTTTCTAACTCTTTCAATATCATTAAATACGTAATAGGGATATTTTTCTGACAGAATATCCCGGATGAAATGAAAAACAAAAGGCGAATGAACACCATGACCGCCTGTGTTCCTGGCTGTAATGAGGTGCTGTAAGTACTTCAGAATTTGCCTTAATTGTATCACTTTATTGTACCTGTGGTTGTAGAAGTTTATTGTAAGTCTCAGGTTTACCCAGAATTTCAATGGCTGTTTTCAAATCAACATCATTAACCAGGGAGTATTCGATCACACCTTTTTGATAATAATATCTTTTGATAATTTCAGCGCTCAGAATATCCAGTATTTCCGCCTTGTTTTCATTTAGTTTGACGTCAAGATCCGGCATCAGTTTCGAACGCAATGCATCAAACTCACTTTTTGCTTCCTGATCAAGACCTTCCAGCTTGGCAAATTCATACAAGTCATCAAAATACTTTTTGGTTTGTGGTGTATAGGTAAATCCGTTTTCTTTTATAAATGTGATAAAAGAATCAAAATCAGCATCGGTAAGTTTAAAATCAGCCGGTTTTGCAATGGTTTCATGCGCTGAAGCATAGCGGTTTGCATACTCAAAATACAAATTCTGAGCGTATATATAATAAGCAATGTTGATTTTGCGGTCATCTTGTGTAATGGTGTCCGGAATAATACCGCCACCATCACGAACAATACGGCCATTGCTGGTTCTGAATTCAGTGGTCAAGCTATCCGGAACGCGTTTCAGACTGCCGTCCTCATTACGTTGTGCATAATCTATTGCCTGAATACATCTGCCACTGGGTATGTAGTATTTTGCAGTGGTTATTTTAACATGTCCTCCGTAACTTACCGGCCTGATATTCTGAACCAATCCTTTACCAAAAGTGCGTTCTCCAATCACGATGCCCCGGTCGAGGTCCTGAACGGCACCTGCCAGAATTTCAGAAGCGGATGCGGAAGCACTGTTTACCAGTACGATAATTTTCATATCCGGAAAAATGGGTTCCAGTGTGGTTCTGTAGGTGTAGGATGCTTGCGGACTTTTTCCTTTTGTGCTTACTATTTCCGTACCTTTCGGAACAAAAAATCCCATAATTTTCACTGCTTCATCAATCAATCCACCTCCGTTGTTCCTCAAATCAATTATCAAAGACCCGATACCGTGTTGCTGGATCATTTCCTGAATGGTGCTTTTTACATCTAATGCGGCCTGTTCCGTGAAGTCATTCAACAGGATATAACCTGTTCCGGGAGCAGCAATGTTGGAATAGGAAATGGGTGGTACCTGAATTTTTTCTCTCAGAAATTTCTTTTCAATTATTTTTTTCTCCCCGTATCGTCTTATTTTCAGTTTAATTTCGGTGTTAGGAGTTCCCTTTAATTTCGAACTTGCTTCTGAAACAGAAAAATTAGTTGTTTTTTCGCCGTCTATCTCTAACAGGATATCGCCGGCTTTTAATCCATGTTTTTGGGCGGGCATGCCTTCGTAAGGCTCAGAAATGCAGATGCCATCGTTGGTCTTGGTTATGAGGGCGCCAATGCCACCGTATTCACCTGTTGTCATGAGGCTGATCTCGTCCGATTCCGATTCCGGGATGTAAACAGTATAGGGGTCTAAATTCCGGAGCATCTGGTCTACAGCTGATTTTACTATTTTCTCGTGATTAAGGGTGTCGGCATAATACATGTCAACTTCTCTTAATACTGAATTAAAAATGCTCAGACTCTTGCTGATGTGGAAGGTTTTAGTCGTTTTCTGTGATGATATAGTGCCTGATAGTCCGACTGTCAGGATGATTGCAATGAAAAAAGATTTATTTAACATACGTATTTTATTTATCTAAGCTTTTTATTGAAGTTAGGTTTCGCCCTTGTTATAATTTTACATTCGGCGGCAGGAACGCGGAGATGTCCTTACCGTACGACATGAGGTCCCTGGCAACAGTTGAAGAAATATGGGCATAAGCCGATTCTGTGAACAGGATAACGGTTTCAATGCCGGAAAGAATTCTGTTTGTGTCGCCAATGGTTCGCTCATATTCAAAATCGGCCACCGTGCGTAATCCCCTCAAAATAAACTGTGCATCCACCGATTTGGCAAAGTCGATTGTCAGACTGTTATATACCATTACCTTTACCCTCGGTTCTCCGGCAAATGCCTGACGGATGATATCTAATCTCTTCGATTCATCGAACAATGTCTTTTTTAAATGATTTACACCAATACCAATGATGATTTCGTCGAACATAGCAAGTCCACGTTCAACTATGCTGTAATGCCCTATGGTAAACGGGTCGAATGTGCCCGGAAAAATAGCTCGTTTCATAATCGCTGTTTTTATGCCATAATTAAAAGTATATGGCGCATTGGATGTGCAAAGATAAAAAATTTAATCAGGAGGGATTAAAATCTATTGTTTTTTTATAATTTTGCCACGTTATCTGTAAACACCAAACAAATTTCCCAAAAAAGTGTTTCAGTATCAAGACAACAACCAATTAATTAACCCTAAAACAACTCGCTTATGAAACGTATTTTATTTTCGACTTTATTCCTCTTCTTTGTTATGATTGCATCTGCTCAGTTTAATCTTGGATTAAAAGCGGGCTACAATTCTTCTTTATCACTGAATAATTTAAACTCACTTAGCGAAGGCTCTTACGATCTGGGAAATGTGAAGGCAGAAATGTGGAACAACTTCCAGGCAGGTGCTTTTGCACGTGTTTTTATTAAAAAATTCTATATCCAGCCAGAGGTGCTTTACTCTATTCAGAAAAAAGAATTTGATATTAAAAATGTGATTATTGGTGATGCTGACCCGAAAGACGTAAATACCTACATGGACATCTCCTCTGTTCAAGTTCCGGTCTATCTTGGATTGAAATTACTCGATCTGAAAGTTGCCAACCTGAGGGTTTTTGCAGGGCCCAAGTTTATTATGAACTCAGGTTCAAAACTTGAATACAAGAATTTAACCAGCGAAGAAGTTTCAGCTTCTGATTTAGCACAGGATTTCAAGGATTCACAGATTGACCTGGAAGCTGGTGTGGGTGTGGATGTGCTCATGTTTGCACTGGATGCTAAATTAAATGTAATGCAGGATGTGGCTGGTAAAATCAGTTCAGTAAATGATCTTGCGAATGTGCCGATGCCAACCAGTACTTTTGTAATCTCTCTCTCGTGGAAATTATTTTGATCGTTTTTGAGTGTATTCCCATTTTCTTAGCTGATTGAAGACAGCAGCAAAATGGAGTATAATAACAAGAAAAGAACAACATTGACGATTTGCAATGTTGTTCTTTTTGTATGTTGTCCCTGTTTCTGTTATTAAATTGTGTTGATTGCTAAAATAGTGAAAAATTCTAAAATGATAAGCGATAAAAGATCTTAAAGGGTATCAATAAGTTGGCTTTATGCCCCATTTTACAAGGGTTTGAAGTCAACTGAAATGATTAATCCGGGATGTTCCCCGGGCAGTAAGTATAAATAATTATTCAATTTATTTTTCTTATCTTTGCCCGTCATATAATCAAATCACGATAAGTTGAAAAATATGGGTAAAATTATCTCATTGGCAAATCAAAAAGGAGGAGTAGGGAAGACAACGACGGCTATTAACCTGGCTGCGTCGCTGGCTTCGCTGGGACAAAAGGTGTTGATTGTTGATGCCGATCCGCAGGCAAATGCTTCGTCTGGTTTGGGAGTAGACATCCGTACGCTTGAATTTACAATTTATGAATGTCTCATTGATGGCGTGCCAACGCAGCAGGCGATACACGAAACTGAAATTAAGAATCTGGATATTATCCCGTCTCATATTGATTTAGTGGGCGCTGAAATTGAAATGCTGAATATGGAAAACAGGGAACGTGTTATGGAGCGTTTGCTGAATCCACTGAAAACCGTATATGATTATATCCTCATTGACTGTTCTCCATCGCTGGGTTTGATTACTGTTAATGCATTAACCGCATCGAACTCGGTTATCATTCCGGTTCAGTGTGAGTATTTTGCACTGGAAGGAATTAGTAAGCTGTTGAATACCATTAAAATAATCAAGAGTAAGCTCAATATGGGGCTTGAAATCGAAGGGTTTCTGCTGACCATGTACGATAACCGCTTACGTTTGGCTAATCAGGTATTAGCCGAAGTGAAGAAACATTTCGAAGGCATGGTTTTTGAGACCGTTATCAGCCGCAATGTACGATTGAGTGAGGCGCCAAGTCACGGAAAGCCGGTTTTACTTTACGATGCAGAGTCCAAAGGTAGTACCAATTATATGGATCTGGCAAAAGAACTGATACAGAAAAATATTTGATTTTAATTTTTTACCACATAAGTCACATGAGTACACTTTAGTTTTTTGTCAAAAGACAAAAGTCTGATATTTTGATTTAAACGTTTGACTTTTGACTTTCGACAATTGTAAATCATGTGGTTAACATACATAAAAGTATAAGCAATTTTATGGCAAAAACAACAGGATTAGGGAAAGGACTTGGAGCACTGATTGATACGGATAATTTTAATGCTGTTGGTTCATCGTCCATCAGTGATGTTGATCTTGACCTGATAATCACGAACTCCAATCAGCCCCGCACCTATTTCGATCAGGATGCGATGGAGGAACTTGCAGCTTCTATTCGGGAATTAGGTGTGATTTCTCCCGTAACCCTGAAGAAAAATAATGATGGAACTTATCTGATTATAGCAGGTGAACGTCGTTACAGGGCATCAAAAATGGTCGGATTGAAATCGATTCCTGCCTATATTCGTACTGCCGCCGATGAACAGGTAATGGAAATGGCGCTGATTGAAAATATTCAACGCGAAGACCTGAATGCCATTGAAATCGCGTTGTCTTTTTATCGCCTGATGGAAGAATATAAACTTACCCAGGAACGCCTCAGTGAAAGGGTAGGGAAGAAAAGGGCAACAATTGCCAATTACCTGCGTTTATTGAAACTGCCTGCCGAAATTCAGATGGGCATCAAGGATAAAATAATTGATATGGGACATGCAAGGGCTATACTGGGACTCACAGATCCGGTTGCTCAGCTTCACTTGTATGAGATGATTATCAAACAGGGCTTTTCGGTAAGAAAAGTAGAAGAACTGGTGCGGAAACATCTTGAAACGGGAGCTTTTGATAAAGTTGTTCCGGCAAAAACAAAGGTGAATCTGGCTGAATATAAGGAATTGAAACATCGGCTCGGAAAACTTTTTGAGACGAAAGTTCAACTGACTTCCGACGAAAAGGGAAAAGGTAAAATTACCATCCCTTTTAAAGATGATGATGAGTTATCCCGCATCATGGAATTATTAGATACGATTGACAGAAACTAATAACAACCGAAGTAATTGTGTTTGAGCAACCAAAAATAGGATTGATTCTGCTGATTGTGCTTTTTCCTCTTTGTCTTTCAGGTCAGGATAATACCGTGTTAAATGCTCAGGATACAATTCAGTCACTACGGCGACTTGACTTATCAGAACCCCTGATTGCTCCGGTTGATGACAAGGAAGTTCCGGTTCCAATGGAAATTTATAAGCCGGATCCTGTTCGGGCCATCTGGCTGGGTGCGGTAATCCCCGGCTACGGGCAGATATTGAACCGGAAATATTGGAAGTTGCCAATTGTTTACGGTGGTTTTTTGGGTTGTTTTTATGCCATAAACTGGAACTCAAGGCAATTGTTATCGTACAAAAACGCTTATCTGGATATTACCGATAACGATAATAATACTAACAGTTTTCTGGAAATAATACCGCCGGGATATACCATTGATAGCTATGGGGGAAAAGATGCTTTTACCAATTTATTGAAAAGCGGAATGGAGAAGTCGAGATACAACAGGGATCTAAGTATTATAGTTTCGATTGCTTATTATGGTTTGACATTAATTGATGCGTTTGTGGATGCTCACTTATACGATTTTGATATTTCTCCGGATTTATCGCTAAAATTGCGCCCTGCTATTGTCAACGACAGATTTACAATGAATCAAATGCCTAAAACATCATTTTTATATGGGTTAACAGGCAGCATAAAATTTTAAAAGAAGGATGTTTTTTAAGAAGATTTTTATATTTGTATTATTGCTGCTACAAGGAATTTCATTACCTGCTCAGTCGGATTTCAAGTTGATGGATGAACCAAAGAAAACTATCGTTGCTGACAGTATGCCTGTGCCCGATGAAGTTACTTATGCGCTTGATCATATGTTGTCAAACTGGTTTGTGAGTAAAGCCAGAAAATCCAATTGCGATACTACCCGTTTTGATCATCATGTGCCTGATTCTGTTATCAGTACACGCCTCAGGTTAATGCCCTGTGTGATGGAAATGCCATTTAATAATTATGTCCGTTCATTTGTCGATTTATATACCGTCAGAAGAAGAAGTCAGGTCAGTTACCTGCTGGGATTAGGAGATTATTATTTTCGGTTATTCGAGCAGGTGCTCGATAAAAATAAATTGCCAATTGAACTGAGATATTTGCCAGTTATTGAATCTGCATTAAATCCTACTGCTATTTCAAGAGCAGGAGCCGCCGGATTGTGGCAATTTATGACCGCAACTGCCAGAATGTACGGACTTGAAATAAACAGTCTGGTGGATGAACGGATGGATCCGTATAAGTCGACACATGCTGCAGCGAGATATCTGAAAGACCTCTATGATATCTATGGTGACTGGCACTTGGTTATTGCGGCATATAATTGTGGTCCGGGTAATGTGAATAAAGCAATTCGGAGGGCTGGGGGCAAACAGGATTATTGGGCGATTTATCCTTTCCTGCCAGCAGAAACCAGGGGGTATGTTCCTATTTTTATTGCAGCGAATTATGCTTTATACTATGCCAATGCCCATAATATTTGCAAAGCAACAATCGATTTTCCCAAAGCGGTGGATACAGTCATGATAAATCAAAGGGTTCATTTTGAGCAGATCTCCAACGTGCTGAATGTGCCTAAGGAACAGATTAAAATGATGAATCCACAGTACAGGAGAGAGGTTATCCCCGGTGATTTAAAACCCTATGCTGTAGTATTGCCGGTGAAAATGACGGGAATGTTTATTGATAAATTTGATGAGATAGTTGCCTTTAAAGCAGATTCGTTGGTTAATAACAGGAGGGCTGAAGTATCAATACCACAGGCATCAGCATCTTCTTCAGGTAGTAAAGTAATATATCATACGGTTAGAAAAGGACAAACATTAAGTGGTATTGCTGCCCGGTATGGTGTGTCTGTTACCCGGATTAAACAATGGAATAACCTGCGAAGTTCTATGATACGTCCCGGGCAACGGTTGAAAATTAACAAATAATAATTTGTTATCTTATGGAAAAACTTTTTTACTCAATTGCAGAGGTGTCGAAACTTTTGAATATCAATGCGTCAAATTTACGTTTCTGGGAAAAAGAGTTTAAACAGTTAAAACCAAAACGTAATAATAAAGGTACCCGCTTTTATTCGGAAGAAGATATCAGGTTAGTGAAGCAAATCATGTTTTTGGTTAATGAACAAAATCTGACTTTGGAAGGCGCCCGGCAAAAATTAAATCAAAAAAAAGATCAGGTAGCTAAACAACAGGAGTTGATTGAACGTTTAAAGAAAATAAGAAAAGAATTAAAAGGAATTTCAAAAGCACTTGATCGTGTTTAATGTTTAATGTCTTAAAGTATAATATTTGTAATGTTAAAAAGAATTTCAACTTTGCTGTTAGTTACATTAATCCTGTTCGGATCGTTGTCGGCAGCAAAAAGACCCAAAAATGTTATTTTCTTAATCGGAGATGGAATGGGAATGGCGCATATTTATGCTACCATGGTTACCAATGGAAATAAGCTCGAATTAGAACGTTGTAAACACGTAGGTTATTCAAAAACATATTGCGCTAACCGGTTTGTGACGGATTCGGGTGCAGGCGGTACTGCGCTCGCTACCGGAGTAAAAACCAGGTACGGGATGATTGGTATGAACCCTGATTCTGTTGCCGTGGAAAGCATCCTGGAGCAAAGCGATCGCAATGGACTGGCAACAGGTATCGTTGTTTCCTGTGCTGTAACCTATGTTACGCCTGCTACTTTTATTGCTCATCAAATAAACAGAAAAATGTATGAAGAAGCTGCAGCCGATTATTTAAAAACAGATATTGATGTTTTTATTGGTGGTGGAAGAAAATATTTTGAATCACGAAAAGATGGTAGAAATCTCATTCAGGAATTAAAAGATAAACAATATCAGGTTGCTTTTGACCTGGATGAAGTGAAAAAGATAAATTCGGGGAAGTTGGCAGGACTAATTCATGAAGATCAACCGCCTGCAATGCCTGAACGTGGCGATCTGCTTCCTGATGCAACAATGGTTGCTATTGATATACTGGACAATAATAAAAAAGGTTTTTTCCTGATGGTGGAAGGTTCGCAGATTGACTGGGGAGGACATAGCAATGATATTGATATGATTGTAAGAGAGATGCTGGATTTTGATAAAACAATCGGAAAAGTGCTTGATTTTGCTGAAAAGGATGGAAATACGCTGGTTGTTATTACTGCCGACCATGAATGTGGCGGGCTTACTCTTGTTAATGGTAATATGAATGAAGGAAAGGTGAAGGCTTATTTTTCATCAAAAGGTCATACTGGAATACCAGTTCCTGTTTTTGCATTCGGACCGGGTGCAGAGGAGTTTACAGGCTTCATGGAAAATATTGATTTTAAAGGCAAAATTGAAAAACTGCTTAAACTGAAATAATCATTTTATCAGCATCGGAGACGATCTGTTGCGTTGAAATGTAAATAATAAGTCAGCTGGCTGTATCGGGTAAATCCTGATACAGCTTTTTTTTGTCAACATTTATAAAAGTTAACAAGAAACATTATGTGACTTGATAACTTTGGCAGCAATATGTAATACACACCTAATTATATTAAAATTAATTATTATGAAATCAACTTTTTCTATTCTGTTTTTCTTATCTGTCGCATTTTTTGGTTTTTATGCTTGTGAAGGAGTTAACAATCCTGAGGATGAACAAAATGCTGCAAGTGCAAATACAATAGCGGCAAAAATTAATGGAAAAGATACTGTACTCGCAATTTCCAGGGTTATACTGACCGACTATCCTGCTGAAAATAATAAACCGGCACACCAACAATTAACACTCATAACGATGGGTTCCCGTCCCGGATTTTCGATTGATTTTTATATTAATGATTCTTCGGGAAATCTGGAGATTAATAAAAATTATCCCGTTGGTGGAGCTACAAGTGGAACAGCATTTACAACTGTTTATCTCAGAAGTTATGCGGATGAATATGGTTATCCCAGTGTAAGCACTGCAACACCTAATCCTGATTTGTATTATGCGAAAATTACTGAACTGTCTGGTACCACAGTAAAAGGCTACATTAAATTTAATGTTGGTGGTAATTTTGATTTTGAAGGGACTTTTTATGCCAATCAAGTTGAATGAATAATAACATAAAATTGGTTTAACTTATAAATTAAAAATCACATGAAAAGGGTAATCTTAAAATCGTTAATGCTTATTGTTTTTCTTCAGGGTGTGTTCGTTGCTTCTCAAAACCTGAACATTGGTAATCTTACCTCATTGAAAGCAGGTAATGACGTGGTATATGTTGCCGGTCAGAAAGGGGTGGCTGCATTGAACCCTGCCGATATGTCGGTTATCTGGGAGAAGATACTGCCCGAAGTAACCTGTCGGCTCATTGAATGTAACTCGACCGGTTTAGTTTGTTCAGGTTATAATGTGGAGGGCAAAAAAGGACAATCGCTTAGTGCGTTTTCATCTCTCTGGGATAAGGTGACTTACAATGCTTTGTCCGTTGCAATGTTTGATTCTAATGGTAATCAGTTGTGGTGTACCCGGTTGAATGCCAGTTCTAAATTGTCGACGCCTGCAATCAATGATGTAATTGTTGCGGTATCGAGTAATGATTCGTTGTATATTTTCGATGCAGGTACAGGTAATCTTAAATCACAAACGTATTGCAATGAAAAGTTTTTGCTGGGAAAAACAATTAAGGAACATGCAATCCCTAACCAACCTTTGATTCTGAGAAATGAAATTATCAATGCTGCGCCTTTCAAACTGACTAAAATAGGGTTGGATGGTAAAATGTTGAAAAGTAAAGAACAATACGGAATGTTGCAGTCGCTTCCGGTTATGACCGTCGCTCCGGTAAGTTTTCAGCATCTTGTTTTTGTGGCAAACGCTCCGGTGGGACAAAAAAACACAAAAGAAGGTACAGCCAGGTTGTATTGTATCAATGAAGATCTGGATAAAAAATGGGATAGTTTTGTGGATGTAAATGGTCAGACCGGCGTAAGTTCACTTGTTAAAAACGCAAATCAGCTATTTGTGGCAACCAATGGTTCTGTGCTTTCTTTTAATGTAAAAGGTAAAAAACTGTGGGAATATAGCAAAAAAGTAGGGATTCCTGATTTGAGAGGAGTGCGTTATCCGGGTATGGGATCAACGCTGGCGACTAAAGTGTCACATGGAAAATTCCTGGCTGCCGGAGATAAAATGGTTTACCTGGCAAGTGGCGCTAAAGTAAAAAAGAATTGGATAAACCAGATGCTCATTTTAGATGCCAAAACCGGAAAACTGGTTAAGATTGTTGATTTGGACAATATTGTTGTTGATATGGATATGCTGGGTGAAAACCTGGTTTATATTACAGAAGCAAACAAAGTGTATTTAATGCAATAACACATCAGGCGAATTGGTTACTCGCCTTGTAATTGACCTTCTCTTTGAGATACGCTGAAGGTAATTTATCTGTTTGTTTTTTGAATGCGTTGTAGAAGCTGGTTCTGTTGTTAAAACCGCTTTCATATGCAACGCTTTCGATGGTCAGGTTCTTTTTCTCAAAGTCATCCAGTAAGGTTAAAGCATGTCTGATTCGATAACTATTGATAAAATCCCTGAAATTTGTATTGAATCTTTTATTAATAACCATCGAAAGGATGTTGGGGAGAATGTTAAGTTCATGAGACATAGCTGCGAGACTGTAATTCATAGCAATATATGGTTTTCTGTGTTCCATCAGTGTGACAATTTCTTTGTATATCGTATTGATTTTCTCTTCATCAACATGTATGGACGCATATTTTGCCGAATCTTTGATAATGAAAGTAGTTTCAAGATCTTTTATTGGTTGTACATAAGAAAACTGTAACAGGGCGGATGTTGAATTCGATAACCTCAGGAACATATAAATAAAGAAGATCTGTCCGAATACCGGCATATACAAGATGATGTATCCGATATCTGCTTTCAATAGAAAAGGTACAAAGGCAAACAATTGCAGAACCAGCATCAATGAGAGCATTTCTCTTCTTTCTCTTAATGCCTGATTACCTGTTGTGTCATTCGTCTTTTCTGTTCTGATTTCTTTTATCAGCAGCAAGATGTTAACCGCAATGGCATAGATACAAATCAGAAAATTGTAAAACAAACTGAAAAAGTTCATTTCATTGTTATGCAATTTGCGAATTGTTTCTTCGGCCAGTGTTGAATCAATGATTGTAAGAATAATAAAGGGAATATAAAGTATTGAAGGTGTAAATAGAAGCCAGTTGATTTTTGTTTTTCTTTGTTCCGGGTTTTTCAGGTTTTGAAAAAACAAGTACAAATATGCTCCCCAGGAGACATTCAGCAATAAGGTGATGTGTTGTAAAATAATATTCCCGTTTCCAAGAAAAAAATGGGTGTTGTTTATGATGGCCAAAGTGGGTGGGAAGAATATCCATCCCAACCAGAAAAAAGCCGGAATTTTTACTGAACGTATCCAGCAAATAATTGTGAGTAAACCTAAATTAAATGCTCCTAAAACGGCAATGGTTAAAATAGCGTTTTCTTCCATAGTGAGTATTCCGGGTTAAAGCCTTATTAGTTTAATTTTGTACTCACTATGGAAAAGAAAAGGTTTAAAAGATATCAATAGTTTCATATGAAAGTATTGATTGATTGATTGATTGATTGATTGTTGTTTTTGGATCTATCTGAGAATAGTCTGTGCCCGGTCGGGACCTACCGATACGATTTTAATAGGCACTTCCAGTTCTTCTTCCAGAAAATTCAGGTATGCTTTGAATTCTTCCGGGAATTCATCTTCCGATTGCATTTTTGTCATATCAATTTGCCATCCCGGTAACTCAGCGTAAACGGGTTCAACTTCTCCTTCAATCGAGTAGGGAAATTCTTCTGTAATAACATCATTGATTTTATATGCTACGCAGGCCCTGATGGTTTCGAAGGCATCCATTACATCACTTTTCATCATGATGAGCTGTGTGACACCATTGATCATCACCGCGTATTTGAGGGCGACTAAATCAACCCAGCCACAACGGCGCGGGCGACCGGTTACGGAGCCGAATTCATTGCCGTTTTTACGCATTAAGTCTCCTGTTTCATCGAAAAGCTCTGTCGGAAACGGACCGCTACCAACACGGGTACAATAGGCTTTAAAGATTCCATATACTTCTCCGATGTTGCGTGGTGCAACACCCAGTCCGGTGCAAGCTCCGGCACAAATGGTGTTTGAAGAAGTCACAAAGGGATATGAGCCAAAATCAACATCCAGCATGGTGCCCTGCGCACCCTCTGCCAGTATTTTCTTTTCTGCCTTGATAGCGTCGTTAATTACATGTTCACTGTCAATAAGTTCAAACTTTCTGATACATGCTATGCCTTCGAACCAATCTTTTTCAAGTGTTGCCAGATCATATTCGAAATTATATTGTGCCAGCAGTTCCTTATGCCTTTTGATAGCAGTATTGTATTTCTCTTCGAAATTATGCAATATATCACCAACTCTTACTCCGTTACGACTGACTTTATCTGTGTAGGTCGGACCGATACCTTTTCCGGTTGTACCTATTTTTCCTTCTCCCTTAGCTGATTCGTATGCCTGGTCAAGTAAACGGTGCGTAGGCAAAATCAGATGTGCCTTTTTTGATATCTTCAATCTTTTAGTCAATGGGTGTCCTGATGCTTCGAGTGCTTCAACCTCGGCTTTGAAAAGGGCGGGATCGAGCACCACTCCGTTACCGATTATATTGATTTTGTCTCCCTGAAAAATGCCTGAAGGGATGGAGCGCAGCACGTATTTTTGTCCTTCAAATTCGAGTGTGTGACCAGCATTGGGACCGCCCTGAAACCTTGTTACCAGATCATAACCGGGCGTTAATACATCCACTACTTTTCCTTTTCCTTCGTCACCCCATTGGAGTCCTAATAGTACATCTACTTTCATTGTTATATTTATAAATTATTTTTTACTGCATTTTTTGCATATCCCATAGATATACAGGGAATAATGTGTGCTTTGAAAATTGGCAAATTCTTTCGACTGAATTGCTTTTTTTATTTTTTTATCCGTAAACTCCTTGACTTTTCCACATACGATGCAAACAGAATGGTTGTGGATGTTAGCGCCTATTGATTTTTCGTATTGGGCGGATAAACCGTCAAACTGGTGTTTTATGACAAGCCCGGCTTCCAAAAGTAAGTCAAGTGTGTTGTATACAGTTGCTAAACTGACCCTGTATTCATTTTGCATGCTTTCATAAAGTTTCTCAGCATCAAAATGCCCTTCAAGGGTATATATCTTTTTCAGTATAGCAAATCTTTCGGGGGTCTTTCTATGTTTATGTCTGACCAGATATTCCGTGAATATATTGACGATGGTGGAACTTTCTTCTTTCATTGATACTGATTAAACCACACAAAGATAAGGCATTTTTCAGAATTTCTCATCCAGATATCCTAAAAATATTAATTCTTGTTTTACTGTCCGAAAGATGTGATTTCTTCCTGCAATGCTGTCATCCCTGAATGGTTCAAGACTTTTGTAGATTGTTTGTGCTGTTTCTTCGTCTTTTCGGGTGAGTCGCGCCATACAAACGGCGACCATATTATGTAATGTCTTTTCATCTTTTGGTATCTGCATTTGAAGTACGCGTTGTATGATTTGATTAACCTCTGCAACGTTCAGTTGTTTGTATATTCTTAGCAACAGGCTGAAGCCGAATGTTTGTTGTTGCCTGTTTTCCGACTGAATGCAATTCAGACCAAAGTCAACCGCGAAAGGCAGGTGTTGAAATAAATTCATACATACCTGCTCAATTAATTCAATGTTATTGCATTTATTTGACCAATCAGCAGCAAGTTCCGGTGTAAATTTTTCTGCAGGTTGCAGGAGTGATGCAAGTATCATGGTTTCACGTATCTCAAGCAGCCACAAACGTTGCGCTAAATCATGACTTCTATCATAATCCTTTGCTATATCTCTGAGCCTGGTAACTGAAACTCCATAATTTTTTTTGTAGACAATGCCGTGCGCTTTCATCGAATCAGCAATGATGCCGTCCATCGAGAGTCTGATTTGTCTTTTAATATGGTTGATTTGCTGGTCTAATTCAGTATTTGTAAGTAGAAATTTCATTTGGATGTTTATGTATGTGTTTGATAATTAGCTGAATGTGAATTTTATTTTAATTTTGTCAAAATCGCTTGCATATAACTTTTTACTGTATTATCTTTGCAGCTCGAAAACATGGTGGTTATAGCTCAGTTGGTTAGAGCGTCGGATTGTGGTTCCGAAGGTCGCGGGTTCGAGCCCCGTTTTCCACCCATAGTTTAAATTAAGTAAAACCATAAAGTTCAGCAATAAACTTTGTGGTTTTATTTTTTTGATTTCTCTTTGTGAATTTGTCCTTAAATTTAGATCTATCAATATCTTTTTCTTCATCGAAAGCAAAGGTAATGAAATTATAAAATTTCACCGACAGGAAATAAAAAAACTTCATCTGTAAACTATAATACCTAAACTAAAAACCCTTCCTTTTAATTCTTCTGGAACATCTTTTTGTTTATTGAAACAAATATTACCTCGGCGATTACGAAGAAGAGACCGATAATCTTGGAAATATTAAGAAAATCCATTACCTTAGCGGCGGTGCTATACTCATCAATACCAACGGTGTAGAGATGTTGTATTGGTATAACAGTTATTCGATTGAAACAGCATTGTGGTAATACATTAATATAAATATTATGAAAACAATTGAATCTGTTTTATGTTTGTTATCGTTTTTTTTATTCTCATGTGGAGAAGACGAAAAACTTACTTTGAATAAATCTATTTATTTAGGAAATGAATTAAAAACAGATGGGTGTTATTATTCTATTATTGAACCAAATAAGAAACTTACAAATTACATCTTTTTATATAAAAACGGAGTAGTCCTGAATTTTGTTGATACAACTGGAATTAAAACTTTAGAAGATTTTAATCAAAATAATCTTAATCCCAAGAATAAAAGCAGTTGGGGAGTTTTTATTGTATCAAACAGTCATTTAGAAATCCAATGTTGGTCAAGTAGTTTTTCTGGTAAGCGATACTTAGATAATTCTATTGCAGAAATTGTAAATGATACGACCTTTAGAATTTATAAAATTATTAATGCTCGATCAGGAGAGACGGATGTAAATGATTTATTTTATTACATGAGATTTAGCCCCAAACCCGATAGTACTAATGTGTTCATAAAATGACCACCTTAATCATTACAATTTATGAGTAAGTCAACTATCTGGAAAATTTTAAATCTTAATACTTATGTACCGATACCATACACATACAATAGTCCTATTTTTTCTATTTATCAGCAATCTTATGCAATGTCAGATTGTCTCTGACAATGTGTTTTGTTATATTCTAACAGAAAAAAACAAAATTGGTAAGAACTCAATCTCAATAAAACTATTAGTATATAATGGGGAAAACGACAGCATTGTAGTTCCTGATTTTAATAAAAATATTTACCATAAATCAGCAATTGACTTTCGAAAAACAAATGAAAGAAAATTTTATTGGAGTTTACTAACGTTATCAAACTCAGAACCTGATAATATGGTAACTGTATCAATTTTTGCGCCGAAGGTAAAGACACCAAAAAATCAGTCAGGAGAAATGAATATTCGTTTGGTAATACCACCAAAGAGTGTATTTGTTTCGGATGTATTCCTATTGTATTCCCCTTTTGTCGCTTATCCCCGAGGATATTACAAATTGTGTATATTTGACAGATCGACAGATAAATGCATTGCAGATTCTATTATTGAGATATAGTGACTTTCTACAATAGTCTGCTGTTTTGAGAATCAGACAGCCTGAATGTCACCTACACCGATTTCAAGAAAATCAAAACCCTTACAGAAGGCAACAAATACTACATTCTCACCTACGGCATCGACGACCAACGCCGCAAATCGGAATACAAACTCAACGGGATAACGCAAAAAACAAAATATTACCTCGGCGATTACGAAGAAGAGACCGATAATCTTGGAAATATTAAGAAAATCCACTACCTTAGCGGCGGTGCTATACTCATCAATACCAACGGTGTAGAGACACTGTATTATGGTTATTCTGACTATCAGGGAAACCTGATTGCTCTTGCCAACGAAGCAGGAGCAGTGGTAGAACGCTACGCTTATGACCCGTGGGGAAAACGGCGTAATCCGGCCGACTGGAAACAGGACGATACCCGCACCAGCTGGATTATCGACCGTGGCTACACGATGCATGAACATCTCTCCCCCTTTGGGGGAGCCGGAGGGGGCTGTATTATTAACATGAATGGGCGGGTGTATGATCCGTTGACGGCGATGTTCTTTAGTCCTGATCCGTTTGTGCAAGCGCCTGATAGCTGGTTGAATTATAATAGGTATGGATATGCATTTGGGAATCCGCTTGTTTACATTGACCCTGATGGAGAACTTGCTTGGTTTGTGCCGATTTTAATAGGTGCCGTGATTTTCGGAACAGGCAACCTTGTAGCGCACACAATAAGGGGTGATGTAAACAGTTTCGGTGATGGACTGAAATACTTTGGTCAAGGAGCTTTAGCAGGAGCTGCATTTGGTGCAGCTTGGCAGTTTGCACCATTGATACCAATTGTAGGAAAAGGAATACAAACAACAATGACAGTTTATGGGATCGCTCAAGGAATAACGGGAGTAGCTGGGATGGTTGGTGGTGCAATCAATGACGGATCGGATGGATTAGGCAGAGCGGGAAAGTTATTTATGGGTAATTTCTACTTAAATGAAAAAGAACCATGGTTAGGAATTTGGCAAGGATTTACACGACACACATGGGAAATGCCTCAAAGTTGGTTGGGGCAAACAGTTTCGCAAGTTCTTAATACAAGTGGAATTACTGATAAGGTTGAGTATTGGGGCGGAGCAACTTTCAGCACGACGAGGGATCAGAGTATAGCTGTGTCTATTGGGAGTTATATAAATGTTCGGACACAGCGATACACAGATTTTGACAGTTATATTTTAACTGACCAAACTGTTATGCACGAATACGGACATACGTTTGACAGTCGCATTTGGGGTCCTCTTTATTTATTCGTAATAGGACTACCAAGTCTAATTTCCGCAGATGCCTCTCAACCAATTTATCATAGTGGAATATGGACTACAACTCACAGACTAAAGTGGTATGAAAGAAGTGCAAGCAGAAAAGCTAAAAAATACTTCAACAAATATGGTGTTATATGGAATGACATCAGAAATCCAACTTATAAATAATTTAGGTTATGAAAAAGATATTTTTATTTAGCAGTCTATTGTTATTGTTTTCTCAATGTTGCAATGACAATTTATCGCGAAGTTTTAGCCTCTATAATAATTCAGATAGTCCTATCAGTTATTATATGCCTTGGGAGCATGGGATTTTCTATCCTGACACCATTCTTCCAGAAAAGAATCCCAGCCCTTATAAATTTAACAAAGAATTCCATTTCAGCTTTGGAGAAGGCAATTTTCACGAAAACAACCTTTTCGCAATATTCCCTACAGATACGATGTCAATTTTCTTTTTTGACTCCGACACATTGGCAAAATATGACTGGGAAATTATTAGAGACAAGTATAAAATATTAATACGTTATTGTGTAAGCTCCCCCAAAAATAGTCAAATTTAAAAGTTGACAAAATAGTTGATCACCCCTTTTTTCCAGTCGGTTATTCCAAACCACTATGTCTTAGAAAAACCCAATACTTAGTATTTGATAAATTGCCCAACTGTCAGATGAAGTCTTAGCTAATACAAAACCATAAAGTTCAGCAATAAACTTTGTGGTTTTATTTTTTTGATTTGTTCTTCTTCTGAACATGCTGTTCCGGCTTGGGTTCAGATATCAGATTTGTGGCCGAATACAGGTCTGTAAACTGATAGCCGGCATTCTTTAAACTTCCGATGATGGTTGAAAGGCTGTTGTATAACTTATCTTTCCTTCCCGGGTTGGTCCCAAAATGAAATTGCAGGATATATCCGTTTAATCCGCTTGATCTTTCTACCTGCATGATTCTATCCATAATTTCTTTGGTTGAATAGTAATTTTCTCTCATTTCGGGAAATGTGTAATCGAGATTCGAGTAGGTGCCGGGGGTAGAGCGAACCAGATAGATGCCTGCATCTTTACACCATTTGCTGATACTGTCGTTGTATAATTCAAAAGGCGGATTGAAAAAAGGTGCCTGTTGTTTGCTGATTCCCAGTTTTTTTAACGCAGCATAGTTTTCTTTCAGATCATTCAGAAAGGAAGTTTTACGCATATTTGCAGATGGAATTCCGTTCCAGTCGGCAAGTTGCTCGTAATGGTTGGTGGCCGGCCCTATATAATGCCCGTCGTCTTTAAGTTTTTTGATTTTTCGTGCATTGCCCGCCTTTCGCATAAAATCTCCTGAGAAAAAGAAGGATGCTTTAACCTTATGCCTGTTTAGTGTTGATCTGATTTTCTTATAACCATCAGCATACTGATGACCGGTAAAAATGATTGTGACATGTTTGTTGTCAGGATTGAAACGGTTGATGCCACCCCGGTCATATTGATTTTTGTCAAAGAATTCTTTCTTCTCCCCGTTGGCCTGGCGAAGGGCTAACAAATGCAATAAAGAAGTTGTAGCATCAATATTCGACTGGTTGGTAACAAAGTCGTTTACATGATCGCGGTATATTGCCCATTCGGTCTGATATCGTTCAAAAGGGCTGTCGTATACCTGACCTTCAGTGTCTGTTCCTTTGAGACAAAGATTGCTGATTGCACCGTTTACAAGTGCTCCGGATAGTATTCTGTCGGATTCGATATATGCTTTTGAATGCGGGTGTTGCGGAGTTAACCCGTTTTCAGGGAGGTCTGTAACCATGGAAATTCCCCAGGGGTTACAGCCGAAAATCCAGTTAAAAAGCGCTTCTTCCATGTTGACAAAGGTAGTGTCGCCTGTCTGCTTCCTGTATGTAAAACACAGGTTATGCAATGCTGTGATTTTATTGTTTGAATTTTCAGAAAGGCTTATTCCGATGTTAAAGGGATTCCCCTGAGCGGTTAACTTTGCCCTGAGTAAGGCAATGTGCATGTTCTGCTGATAGTTCTTCTTAATAAATGGATTTTCAACCTGCATCAGCAAAAACGGACTCCAGTTCAGATAAGGGTAAAACTGCAGGGGTTTGTCGCAATTTGAAAAAATCCACTGAGGGACAGGTTCGGCAGCGCCAAATTCCATGGCATCCTGCAAATATTCATTGCTGTAGTCGATAAAATATAAATGTGTCGCTGCTAACTGCATGTCATCCTTCCAGTTTTCCTCTGTCAGGACGTCTTCTCTGCTATTCGAAGTTATCGGGTTGACGTTTTGTTTGGCAAACTGATAAATCTCCACTGCTTTTGTGGCATATGCTGTTGAAAGTTCCGGAAAAAAGTTTTTGAGTACATCAGAAGCGAGTGCAAAAGTTGCAGCCAGTTTGCCGGTAACCACAGGACTTTCTGATTTGTAATTGACCTTTGAAAGCCAATCCAGTCCCCATTTGGCCTCGTCTATTATATCAGGAATGCCGTTAGGTTGTTTTTTGCCGTAAAAATCAACCAGATCGCTGAAGACTTCCGGGTGTTGATTGTAAGTGTAAAGCAACTGATACGTCACAGCTGCATTAACTACTGCGCTTCTGTTTTTATTGGATGCATCGTACCACCAGCCTCCGGATACGTCATCGCCGAAACGTTGTGAGTGAATATATCCGATCAGCTTGTCAGTAGTATTGATATATAGGTTTTGGTTGATGTATATCGTCGGCGAATAAGTATCTCCCGCTTTGATATAAAAAGCGCCTTCCTGTTTAAACGAGCTGAAATCAATAATATAATTACTGTTGAACTTATCAAAACTTCCCCATGGTTGAATTGTTTGCAGGGTGGCGCATAGCTCATTTGTCAGTGCATCGTGTATGGTGATAACCTGCAATTTAGCGTTTGACTCGCTGAAAAATACAGCCTTTTTTGTTGCTTCAGGAAGGTATCCCAATTGGTTGATTCTGATTCTGGAACCAGCTCCAAAAAGAGGAGCGATCGTCATAATCAAACATAGAAACAGGTATATTCGTTTTTTCATCATATAAAGCAAGCTATTTACGGCAAATTTAGATAAATTTCGTATATAAAGCAAATGCTTATAAATTACAAAAAAAAGTATTACTTTTGCAGACTGAAAGAATATAAAGTCATTAATTTACAATGCTTCGATGTAACGCGAGTTCCATCAGACTTAAAAAATTTAAATTTATCGTATGAAGGTATTAAAATTCGGCGGAACATCCGTAGGTTCTGCTGCACGAATCAAAGAGGTTGCAAAGTTGATTTGCGATGGGGAACAAAAAATTGTAGTTTTGTCGGCCATGTCGGGTACAACTAACAGTTTGGTTGAGATAGCTGATTATTTCTACAAGAACAACGCGTCCGGAGCATTGGAACGCATCAACGCGCTGGAACAGAAATATGAAGATGTTGTGGAAGAATTGTATTCGAAAGCAGCTTCTAAATCCGATGCACTGGAGTTGATAAAACGTCATTTTGATTATTTGCGTACTTTCTCGAAAGCTGTATTCACGATTTTTGAAGAGAAGGCTATTCTGGCACAGGGAGAATTGATTTCTACCGGCATGTTCCAGATTTACTTAGAAGAACAGGGTGAAAGTTCTGTGTTGCTTCCTGCGCTTGACTATATGAGAATAGATAAGAATTCAGAACCGGACACCGCTTACATCGCTGAGAATCTGGCTAAACAGCTGGAGGTTAATCCCGGAAAAACTTATTACATTACCCAGGGTTATATTTGTCGCAATTTCTATGGTGAAATAGACAACCTGCAACGTGGTGGCAGCGATTATACAGCCTCTTTGGTGGGCGCTGCAATCAAAGCTGCTGAAATCCAGATCTGGACTGATATTGACGGAATGCATAACAACGATCCACGTTTTGTGGAAGGAACAAAACCGGTTCCATATTTGAACTTTGAGGAAGCTGCTGAATTAGCTTATTTTGGAGCTAAGATCCTACATCCAACCTGTATTCTGCCGGCCAAACTGAATAACATCCCGGTGAGGTTGCTGAATACCATGGATCCGAAAGCGCCCGGAACTTTAATCTCTTCAAAAAGTAATAAGTCGGCTATACAGGCAGTTGCTGCAAAAGATGGTATCACAGCCATCAAGATTAAATCCGGCAGAATGCTGCTTGCTTACGGTTTCCTTAGGAAAGTGTTCGAGATTTTTGAATCATACCAGACTCCGATTGATATGGTTACCACCTCTGAAGTAGGAGTTTCTGTTACGATTGATAACACGAAGAACCTGAAAGAAATTGTGGATAATCTGAAAAAATTGGGGACTGTCTCTGTTGATGAAAACATGGTAATCATTTGTGTGGTGGGCGATTTGCAACCAGAGAATGTTGGTTTCCAGTCAAAAGCTGTTCAGGCATTGAAAGATATACCCGTTCGGATGGTTTCATACGGAGGTAGCAATTATAATGTGTCATTCCTCATTAATGCTGATGATAAGAAAGCTGCACTGAAAGCTTTGAGTGCTTCTTTGTTTAATTAACTCTTTTAAACCATATAAGTCATATAAGTAACATATAAGGTTTGAAGAATAAAAGCTTATATGTTACTTATATGACTTATATGGTTAATATAAAATATCATTATGATAAAAGCCAAATACCCTGTCAATAAATTCAGTGACATACCCACTCCATTCTATTATTATGATTTGGATGTGTTACGTGCATCGCTTGCTGAAATAACAAAACAAGTTGAAGGACAACCTTTTGTTGTACATTATGCTTTGAAAGCCAATGTAAATAAGGAAGTGTTGAAGACAATCAAAGAGGCTGGTTTTGGTGCTGACTGTGTTAGTGGCGGTGAAGTGCAGGCTGCGCTGGATGCCGGTATTGTTCCGGCTAAAGTTGTGTTTGCAGGAGTAGGAAAGGCCGATTGGGAGATTAACCTGGGGTTGGACAACGATATCTTCTGCTTCAATGTAGAGTCGATTCCGGAGCTTGAAGTGATTGATGAACTGGCCCGCGCAAAAGGTAAAACGGCTAAAGTTGCTTTGCGTATCAATCCCAATGTGAGCGCCAATACGCATCATTATATTACCACCGGCTTAAATGAAAATAAATTCGGAATTAATCTGACTGAACTGGATAAGGTTACGCAAATTGTCAAAAACCTGCAAAATGTAAAATTGATTGGAATTCATTTCCATATTGGTTCGCAGATAACCGATATGTCACCTTTTCAGGATTTATGCGTAAGGATTAATGAATTGCAGGATCATTTTGAAGCAAACGGGATAAGTCTGGAGAATATCAATGTAGGTGGTGGATTGGGTATTAACTATGAACACCCGAATCACTTTCCGATTCCGGAATATGAAGCTTATTTCAAAATCTTCCGTGAGCACCTGACTTTACGTTCCGGACAAACCCTGCATTTTGAGTTGGGTAGGTCTATTGTGGCACAATGCGGAAGTTTGATTTCCAGGGTGCTTTATGTAAAGGAAGGAACTTCAAAGAAGTTTGTAATCCTGGATGCCGGTTTTACCGATTTGATTCGCCCGGCTTTGTATCAGGCTTATCACCGTGTTGAGAATCTGTCTTCTGATTTACAGGAGGAAACGTATGATGTGGTGGGGCCTATTTGTGAGTCGTCCGATGTTTTTGTAAAGGACTACAGGATGAACCAAACCAAACGTGGCGATATCATTGCACTTCGTTCTGCTGGTGCTTATGGTGAAATTATGGCATCACAATATAACCTCCGGAAATTACCGAAAGCCTATACTTCGGATGAGTTGAAGTGAATAAGTAGCATTAAAGCATAAAAAAGAGGCTGTCTCAAAATAAAAATGAGTCAGCCTCTTTTTTGTGTCCGATATTTTGGTTATTTGGATAAAAGTTATTATCTTTATATCCTTGATATACAATTAAATATATGCGATTTAAAGAATATAATCAGAACAA
>JANJVQ010000023.1 GCA_024710005.1 Paludibacter sp.
GCAAAAGGGTTGCAAAGTTAATCACTTTTTTATTCCTGCCAAAATTTTATCGAAAAAAATTTCAGATAACAATAGCCTGACCCACTTCCTTTCTATAATCAACCCTTTCGAATTACGCTTATCTCTCAAAGCGGGTGCAAAAGTAGCGACTATTTTTTTAACCTGCAAATTTTCAGCGAAGATTTTTATGCTATAAAACATATTTCGCTTTTCTTTCGCTGAAAATCTGCAAGTTATAAATGATGATTTTATTTGAAATCAGCCCAGTTTGTTTCCAGCATATTGCCTGTTTTCTGGAAAGTGATGTGCATTCCAAAGCAGGCACGCAGGGTCTGAGGCGTATGTGACGGTCCGGAAAGAGCCAGATAATCCCTCAGCATTTGACGATATGATGGGTCAACACAATTTTCGATGATGCAGTTCGCACGATCAACGGGACATTTGCCACGCAAGTCAGCCACCCCATGCTCGGTAATCAGAACGTTCACCGAGTGTTCATTCTGATCGACATGCGATACCATGGGCACAATAGAGGATATTTTACCCCCTTTAGCAGTAGATGGCGTGGTAAATATCGAGATGTAAGCACTGCGTGTAAAGTCAGCAGACCCACCAATACCATTCATCATCTTGGCTCCCATGACATGTGTACTATTCACGTTTCCAAATATATCAGCTTCTAATGCCGTATTGATGGTAATCAACCCTAAGCGGCGTGCCAACTCGGGACTGTTCGACATTTCCTGCGGACGTAACACCAGTTTATCACGGAAGAAATCAAGATTTTCATAAATACTTTGCAATACAGGCGTGGTAATCGTCAACGAGCATCCGCTGGCAAATGTAACTTTACCTTTCCGGATCAATTCAATTACAGCATCCTGAATTACTTCTGTGTACATCTGGAAATTAGGAATATCGGGATTGGTTCCTAAAGAAGCCATTACCGCATTGGCAATATTGCCTACCCCGGATTGTATCGGAAGAAACTCTTGTGGTATTCTGCCAGCTTTTAATTCACCTGCCAGAAAATTAGCCACATTCCGTCCAATGCTATCTGTCACATCGTCTGTAGGAGCAAAACCACCCACCTCATCATCTAAGTATGTCTCAACCACACATAAAATTTTCTCCGGATCAACTTTAATTACAGGTTCGCCCATTCTGTCGGATGGTTTCAGCAATGTCAGCGGCAAACGATGTGGTGGGTCAAGAGGCTCAAAAATATCATGAAATCCCCTTAAAGCCTTTGGATGTTTTGTGTTTAACTCAATAATAATATGATCGGCCAGGCGTGCAATAGTAGGGGAAATTCCCACACCGGATGTCGGAACAATTTCTCCATCTTCGGTAAGTTCACAGGCTTCAATCACTGCAATTCGTGGCTTGGGCATAAAACCAAAACGCAAATGGGGTGCTATGGACGACAAGTGCATGTCGAAATACGGAGCATGATCGGTATTCAAAGCGTCACGTAAATCGCGGTTTGATTGATAAGGTGTACGGAACAAAACAGCATTAGCCCTTGCCAAGGCTCCATCCAGCGAATCCCCTGTGGAGGCCCCAGTGTAAATCCCGATTTTAAACTCTTTTCCTTCAGCATGTAATGCTTCAGCACGGCGGGCAATCGCTGTTGGAACTGCTTTCGGAGAACCTGCAGGCGTAAAACCACTGAATCCAACCGCATCACCATTGTTCACAAAAACCGCAGCTTCATCTGCAGTTACAAATTTATACCTTGACATATTAATTAATTGGTATTTTTAAGGTGAGGAAAAAACGCATAACATATTATTATACAAATTTTTACCTTCAACTTGTTAGTTATTTATAAAATTGCCGCAAAATTACCAAATTATTTTTGAATATCCTTGAAAATGCCTCGTTAATTACAGAAATAATTCTTTAATGTAATTTTAACTTCTTATTTTCTCCTGAAATCAAAAAATAAATGGCATATTTGCATTCAATCAAAAACTCAGTATATGAACGACATCAAAAAACTACAACCAACTGCCCTGTGGCAACATTTTTACAGTTTAACCCGCATACCAAGACCCTCAGGGAAGAAGGAACTCATCGGAAAATTTCTGGAAGACTTCGGCAGATCACTTGGATTAGAGACAATTAAAGATGAGATTGGGAATATATTGGTCCTTAAGCCTGCAACCAAAGGAATGGAGGACCGGAAAGCAGTTGTTTTGCAAGCCCACATGGACATGGTACCTCAGAAAAATTCAGGCATACAACATAATTTTGAAACAGACCCGATTCTGGCTTATGTGGAAGGTGAATGGGTTACAGCTAAAGACACCACACTTGGTGCCGACAATGGAATTGGCGTGGCAGCTGCTATGGCCATTCTTGAATCAACAGACATTCCACATCCGGACATCGAAATGTTTATAACTGTGGATGAAGAAACCGGCATGCATGGTGCGTTCGGATTGCAACCGGATTTTCTCCGTGGTGAGATATTAATTAATATGGACTCGGAAGATGAAGGTGAATTGTATGTGGGTTGTGCTGGTGGCATTGACGCAAATATTGAATACGCTTACAGAGAAGTAGCTGTTCCTGATGGGGATGTGGCATTGAAAATTTCGCTGACGGGCTTAAAAGGCGGTCATTCGGGAGTTGACATACACCTTCAACGTGCCAATGCCAATAAGCTGATGTTCCGGTTGTTAAAAGAAGCAGTAAGTGAATACGAAGCCCGCCTGGCATCAATTGATGGCGGCAGCCTCCGCAATGCCATTCCCAGGGAAGCTTTTGCCGTTGTTACTGTCCCCAAAGACGGCAAGGAAGACATGAAAGAATTAGTTGCCAACTTTGAGACCTTATTCAAAGAAGAATATGAGGGGGTCGAAGATAACATCCGGTTAAATGCTGAAATCACAGATATTCCTTCCGGATTAATTCCCGAAGAAATTCAGGATGACTTGATCAATGGTGTAACCGCTTGTCCCAATGGCGTATTCCGCGTCATTCCCGAACTACCCTCAGTTGTGGAAACTTCCAACAATTTAGCCATTGTAAAATCTGATGGGAAAAAAATTGAATGCAAATGTTTGATTCGAAGCTCCGTTGAATCCAGAAAACAGGAACTGGCCTCTATGGTGGTTAGCACATTCGCGCTGGCAGGCGCCCGTGTGGAACTGGGTGGTGATTACCCTGGATGGAAACCCAACCTGCAATCGCCTATCCTGAAAGAAATGACTAAGGTGTATGAAGACAAATACGGCAAGACACCGAAAATCATGATTATTCATGCAGGATTGGAATGCGGAATTCTGGGTATCAATTACCCGGCAATGGATATGATTTCGTTTGGTCCGACGATTCGATACCCTCACTCTCCGGATGAAAAAGTTCACATTGAGAGTGTTCAGAGATTCTGGGATTATCTGGTTGCTACGCTTGCCAATATTCCTCAAAAAGCATAGCGATTATGAGCAAACAGAACAAATGGCAGGAAGAATTGTCGGTACTCAAATCCATTTTAGAGAGTTCCGGACTGGAGAAGACTATAAAATGGGGAACTGACGTTTTTATCTATAAAGGAAAAAATATCGTTAGTTACGGCGGATTCAAGAATTTCTTTTCCCTTTGGTTTTACAATGGTGTTTTTCTGAAAGATAAACACCAGGTACTGGTCAGTGCTCAGGAAGGCGTGACCAAAGCATTGCGTCAGTGGAGATTTACCTCCATTGACGAAATCAATCCTGATATCATACTGGAATATGTTCGGGAAGCAGTTCAAAATGAAGCAGCAGGTAAAACCTGGAAACCGGAGAAATCAAATCCAACAGCCATACCTGATATCCTGGAACAAGAATTTAATGATGACCAGTCTCTGAAAGATGCATTTTTCAAACTGACTCCATACAAACAAAAAGAATACATCGAATACATTACAAGTCCGAAAAAGGAAGAAACAAAATTATCGAGACTCAAAAAAACAATCCCGATGATCCTTGCCGGCATCGGGATTCATGATAAATACAAAAACTGCTAAAAGCACTCTAAATCATCTGGTTTCAAACAACTCGTCCAAGGGTCTTCTCACTTTGGCTTTGTTTTGCGCTTCATCATCAGCAGAGCGGTATCCGATGGCAGCAATTACCACTGATGAATATCCGCTGCCTTTCAATCCGAGTATCTCATTGTATTGCCGGGCATCGAAACCTTCCATCGGACATACATCAATCTGCATGGATGCGGCTGTGGTAAGCAGATTCCCAAGCGCGATGTAAGCCTGACGGGCTGCCCATTCATGTTTATCGGCCGTAGTACGGTTACCGAACACACCCTTCATGAAATCGCCAAACCCTTTGAATGCAACAACATCAACCTTCTGTGTTTTAGCCGAAAGTTCCAGATATGAATCGATGTGTGCGTCAGTCAAATCATCATTGGCACAAAAGACAAACAATGTTGATGCATCTGTTATTTGCGGCTGTCCGAACGATACTGCTTTTAACTTTTCCCTGATTTCCGGGCTCTTTATTTCAAGCACCTTATAAGGTTGTAAACCATAAGAAGAGGCTGTCAGGCGTACAGCTTCTTTCAGCAATTGAATATTTTCGGCAGTTACCTGCTTGTTTTTATCGAATTTCTTGGTGGCATAGCGCCATTTTAAACTTTCTATCATATATTTTATCTTTAAAATTTATTTTGATGCAAAATTACATCAGTTCTGAACCTCCGGAAGTATAAAAAAACGGAGAATCATTATAAAAATCAGGAGTGGTAATAATTCCATGTAAAAATATCTCAAATTTATTGTAATTTTGCGTCTATTAATTTACTGAAAATTTGGAAATTGCGATTATCATAGCACTTATTGTGCTGAATGGGATATTTTCCATGTCGGAGATGTCAATAGTCACATCCCGTAAATATAAGTTAGAAACGGCTAAAAAAAGAGGAAAGAAAGGAGCCAGGGCAGCCCTGGAACTCTCTGAGAACCCAACCAGGTTTCTTTCTACTGTCCAGATTGGGATAACATTGATCGGGATTCTCCTCGGAGTCTACAGCGGCGAACAACTTGCCGATGGTGTACAGTTGTTTTTAACCGATATGGGTGTCGGTGAAACCTATGTACATGATTTGTCTGTCGGGATAATTGTTGTCGGTACAACTTATTTGTCTATTGTTTTAGGAGAACTATTTCCTAAGCGACTTGGCATGTCATTTCCGGAACCAATTTCGATGTTTCTATCCCGCCCGATGAAGTTGTTATCATTTCTCACATCTCCTTTTGTTTGGTTGTTAACCATCTCCAATAACCTGCTCATTAAGTTATTTGGAATAAAAAATACGGTCGAAAGCAGAGTCTCTGAAGAAGAAATCAAATCCATCATTCGCGAGAGTGCTGAAGGAGGAGAAATCCAGGACATTGAACAGGACATTGTGGAAAGGGTTTTTGAATTCGGGGACAGAAGGGTGAACTCGTTGATAACGCATAAAAGTGATCTGGTGTTTTTCAACGAAACCGACGGTTGGGATACGATCCGGCAGAAAATCTATTCTGAGAAGCACTCAGCTTATCCTGTTTGCAAAAACAACGACCCGGATCAAATCATCGGCATTGTATTATTAAAGGATCTTTTTGATCCTGTTGATGAGAAAGGTTTCAGTTTATCGAATTACATCCGGCAACCTCTTTTTCTTTCCGAAGGCACTTTTGCCTACAAACTTCTGGAGAAGTTCAAAAGTGAAGGAATACACTACGGAGTAGTTGTTGATGAATATGGATCCACGCAGGGGTTTGTAACCATGGATGATGTTGTGGACGCGATTATAGGAGATGTCACGGAGAACAACCAAAACGAGTATAGAATAACACCCCGTGATGAAAACAGTTGGTTTGCCGACGGTCAGTTCCCATTCGTTGAATTTCTTCATTATTTCGACATTGACCCGGATCATGAAATAGAAGGTGAATTTGTTACAATTGCCGGTTATTTTATACACACCATGAAGTCATTACCTGTAATTGGTGATAAAATTGTTTTCGAAGGCTATACACTCGAAATCATTGACAAAGACGGTCAAAGAATCGACAAGATTTTGATTACACGCAATGCAGAATGATCTCTTTGAAGCCAATCTTAACTTGAACACTCCAAAAGACCACAGAAAAGCATTAACTTTGTGACTACATTATAATATTAAGGATGAGAAAGAAAACGACTTATACCCCGCCAGCAAAATCAACCAATTTAAAAGTTAATGCTGAAAGCATTTTGATGGATTTCCTGTTGGCCAAGATGGGCGGCATGAAACGCAACTCGGTAAAATCGTTGCTGGCTCACCGGCAAGTGATGGTGAACGGCAAAATTACAACCCTGTTTAATCACCCGCTGAAACCTGGCGATGCAGTGGAAGTAAAAAGTTCACGGGGCAACATCGAACTGACTCATCCTAAACTGCGGATGTTGTATGAGGATAACGACATTATTGTAGTGGAAAAGAAAGAAGGTCTTCTTACAGTAAGTACCGGAAAAGGAGATGAAACTACCGCCTTTTCCATCCTGAAAACGCATGTAAAGAAAGGTAATCCGTCGAACCGCATTTATGTAGTACATCGCTTAGACCGTGAGACTTCCGGTGTGCTGGTCTTTGCCAAAAACAAAGACGCTCAACTCATCCTGCAGGAAAACTGGCATGAGATTGTAACGCGCAGGACCTACATCGCTTTAGTTGAGGGTAAGATGGAGAAACAAAAAGACACCATCACCAGCTGGTTGTCAGAGAATGAGAAATCTCTGAAGATACATTCCGGAAAAGAAGCTGATGGGGGCAGAAAGGCAGTAACGCATTACCGTTGTCTGAAATCGAACAATTTCTTTTCGCTGCTGGAGCTTGAACTGGAAACCGGTCGTAAAAACCAGATCCGGGTGCACCTGCAAAGCATCGGGCACCCGGTATCCGGCGATAAGAAATACGGTTCATTGGGCAGTCCGCTCGGACGAATCTGCTTGCACGCGAGCATCCTCGCCTTTTACCATCCCTTCACGAAGGAACAACTAAGTTTCGAGGTACCTGCACCCAAAGCATTCACCAAAGTATTCAGCGTAAAAAATTAACCCTCGAATTCCATGAGGTAAGCTTTGATAAACGCATCGATATCACCATCCATCACGGCATTCACGTTTGAAGTCTGGTAGTTGGTACGGTGGTCTTTCACCCGGCGGTCGTCAAACACATAACTGCGGATTTGCGAACCCCACTCGATTTTGCGCTTACCTGCCTCTACTTTGGCAACAGCAGCACGTCGTTTTTCGAGTTCCAGTTCGTATAACTGCGATTTCAGTAAGCGCATGGCATTATCCTTATTCCCAAACTGCGATCGACTTTCCGTATTCTCAATGATGATTTCATCCGGCTCTCCGGTAACAGGGTTTGTAAACTTATAATGCAATCGCACTCCGGTTTCCACTTTGTTCACGTTTTGTCCGCCGGCTCCACCCGACCGGAAAGTATCCCAGCTCAGGTTACCCGGGTTGATTTCGATATCAATCGTATCGTCCACCAGGGGAACCACGAAAACCGAAGTAAAGGATGTCATGCGTTTCCCCTGTGCATTAAAGGGCGACACACGCACCAGGCGGTGAACACCATTCTCCGATTTCAGGTAGCCATAGGCCATTTCGCCTTCAATCTGCATGGTAACCGTTTTAATTCCGGCTTCATCGCCATCCTGATAATTGGTCACTTCGAGTTTGTAGCCTTGTCTTTCAGCCCATCGCTGGTACATCCTGAAAAGCATCTCAGCCCAGTCCTGCGCCTCGGTACCTCCCGCACCGGCAACAATTTTAATTACCGCGCCAAACTTATCTTCCTCTTTTGAAAGCATATTTTTCATTTCCAGCGCTTCAATCAGAGCGATAGCATGCGCGTAAGCCTGATCGACCTCTTCTTCCGTCACGGCCTCTTCGCGGAAAAAATCATACGCAAGCTGTAGTTCTTCAGCAGCAGCTTTCACCTCGCGATAGCCTTCCACCCAGTTTTTCAGCTCTTTCACCTTGCGCATCTGCACTTCAGCCGTTTTGGCATCATCCCAAAAACCGGGAGCGTGCGTGCGCAACTCTTCTTCTTCAATTTGTATTATCTTGGTATCGACGTCAAAGATACCTCCTCAGCGCGTCCTCGCGCTCCAACACTTCTTTAAGTTGGTCTTGTGTAATCATAATTTTTTATGTTCCCGGGCTACACCCGGGGTTGTTAATATTATGCCCCTTCGGGGCTATTTTTCCTCCCACCCGGGGTTAAACCCGGAGCTATTGATATATCATCCTTTCATGGTTATTCGCTAATTAACTAACCATTAACCACTATACACTAACCATTAAACAAGAATTCCCGGTAAAAACACCATCAGGAATCCGACGGTAAAACCTGCCAGGGTTTGAGCCGGCGTGTGGGCTTTTAGTTCGATGCGCGAAAGGGCAGTTAGTGCTGAAATAACCAGCATCAGTATCATCAGCCAAACCGGATTAACCGCCATCACATAACAGAAGGCAAATACACCTCCTGTCAGCCCGCCAATCCCGGAAAGATGAGCGCTGATTTTCCACTTCATATTAACCAGGGTAATGATAATAATGGAAAGTACAGAACCGATACCCATTGCCACAATAAAAAACGGCACTTGCAATACCCGCCACATGAAAACGGTCCAAAAGATATAAGCCAGCAAAGAGAACAGATACGGAAAAGTCCGCTGTTCTCTTTTAGAGATGTATAAGTCCTTGATTTGTCCTTTCCGCATCATCATCAGAATGGGCGTAGCAGGCAGGATAGCAGTAAACAGAAAAGTCCCTCCCAATGCAAACCATTTCCAGATATCCGTATAAAAAAGCGCTAAGTTTGTGAACAACAACATGGCGATACCGAATGTCGGCATCAGTAGGGGTTGAAAAACAAAGGAAATAACTTTGAGAAACTGCTTCATCCAATACTTGTTTTATATTTCTTTGCGCAAACGGGCGACCGGGATATTCAATTGTTCCCTGTATTTGGCCACTGTTCTGCGGGCTATATTGTAACCTTTTGTCTTCAACACATCTGCCAGCGCATCATCGTTCAAAGGTTTCTTTTTATTTTCATTTTCAATGCATTCCTGCAATATTTTTTTAATCTCCCGGGTCGATACCTCCTCACCAGAATCATTGGTCATAGACTCTGAAAAGAAATATTTCACCGGATACACCCCGAATTCGGTCTGAATGTATTTGCTGTTACTTACCCTGGAGACAGTTGAAATATCATAACCGGTGATATCCGCGATGTCTTTCAATATCATCGGCCTCAGATACACATCATCACCCTCGATAAAAAACTCATACTGAAACTCAACTATCGCCCTCATCGTGGTGAGCAGTGTTTCATGCCGTTGTTTGATGGCATCAATAAACCAGCGAGCCGAATCAATTTTCTGTTTCGCGAAGGTCACCGCATCTTTCAGTCCCTTGCTCTTTTCTGCCTTTTTCTCCGTGTATTCCTGAAACAACTCATTGTATGCATTACTTACCCTTAACTCAGGTATATTGCTGTTATTCAGGTGTACTGACAATTTACCCTCATCGTTTTCCAGTATAAAATCCGGCACCACCACAGTCATCGACTTTTCGAGCAAATTTCCGCCCCAGGCATTGCCGGGTTTTGGATTCAGATGGGCAATCTCAGCTGCAGCGTCACGCAACATATCATCATCAATATCCAGTCCTTTCTTGATCCTGTCATAGTGTTTTTTGGAGAACTCCTCAAAATATTCTTCCACTATTTTCAGTGCAATGTCAAGCGTGGGATTGTAGATTTTCCTCTCCAGCTGCAATTTAAGACATTCTTGTAAGTCAGTTGCTCCCACTCCCGGAGGATCAAACTCCTGAATCATAGAGACAATATCCATCATCTCTTCATCAGTGGTATGCACACCCGCGTGAAAAACAATATCATCCACCATCGACTCAACCGTACGCCTCAGGTATCCTTCTTCATCAATATTGCCGATGACGTATTCAGCCAGCAAACGCTCATGCTCCGAAATCTGCTGGAGACCCAGTTGTTCAATCAGATTCTCGTGGAAAGTATTTCCTATTGAAAACGGGATATCTTCTTTCTTATCATCCTTTGAGGTATTATTGGCTTTCAACCTGTAATCCGGGATATCATCATCAACCATATATTCCTCCAGATCCATGTCATCGTTGTTTCCCCCGTCGTCGTTCAAATCATCATCGAACTCATTGTCTGTCTCACTTTCTTCTCGTCCTTCCTCCAATGCCGGATTTTCTTCCAGTTCCTGACGGATGCGTTCTTCCAACTCCAGCGTAGGAACTTCAAGCATTTTAATTACCTGAATCTGCGCAGGAGATAGCTTCTGTTGCAATTTTTGTTCTAATGTCTGGCGTAACATAGGACTTAAACGTTTTTCAGGATCTGGTTTTGAAAATACTTCCAGCGCAAAGGTAATGAAATTTGGAAGAAAATGAAAGTATCTTCCGGCTGATGGCTATTATTCTTTGGTTAAATATAAGTCGACGCGACCTAAGAACAGTCCGCTTTTTCCCATCTGGGCAATGACCACCGGTTTACCTTTTGCGTTGTTGGTTTTTACGTTTTCAAGCAGGGTATGCGAGTGACCGCCAATAAAAACATCCACATATTCAGATTGTTTAGCCACCTGAAAATCGTTGACTTTTGTAGTCGTTGAGTCTGAACCCAGATGCGACAGACATACGATAACATCACACTTTTCGTGCTTTTTCAGGATTGTTTCATATTTCCTTACCGTCTTTACTGGATCTAAGTACTTTATTCCTTTATATTGCTCTTCCATCACAAGACCTTGTAATTCAACTCCTAATCCGAAGATGCCGATGCGTATACCTCCTTTCTCAACTACTATATAAGGTTTTACGTAATCTGCTATAACCGATTCCCTGACATCATAATTGGAAGATACAATTGGAAAGTCCGCCAATTTAAGAATAGCCGCCAGGGTATCCATTCCGTTGTCGAACTCATGATTACCCAAAGTCACGGCATCGTATGCCATCCTGTTAATTCCCTGCACTTCCACCCTACCTTTGAAGAAATTATAATAGGGTGTTCCCTGTGAGAAATCACCGGCATCTACCAACAATACATTGGGTTCCTGCTCCCGGACTTGGTTAATGACACCCAAACGACGGGCATAGCCCCCCATATCAGGGTTGCTAACTGCATCGGGTGCAGTCGGCTCAAGCTGACTATGCGTATCGTTGGTGTGCAAAATCACCAATTTGTTGTTTTGCTGACTGAAAAGCAACAAAACAGGGAGAAGCAGTAATACTGTTAGTAGTATTTTTATTTGTTTCATATTATATTATTTTTAAACCACAAAAGGCACAAAAGAAAGACTAAGGAAACACAAAAGAGCTAATAACGAATAGCTAATAGCTAATAGCTAATAACGGAAGTGATGAAAGACACCCTCTATTAATTCATAATTTATAATTTTTGATTTTCACTTTTGTGTTTCCTTAGTCTTTCTTTTGTGCCTTTTGTGGTTTATTCATTTTCAGAATATACTCTCCCGTCCAGTTTGGGATCAATCTTCCTCCCCGCTTCGCTTTCATTGCGGATATACTCAATCAGCATATCCCGAATTTTGATGCCGGTATTGACCCGTTTTGTTGCATTTTTGAGTTGTACCATACCATCATTACCTTCCGCGAGGTAGTCGTTGGTGGCAACCACATATACCTTATCTTTATCTATCGGAACTTCACCGATGGTGACTTCAACAGCTTTCCCCTCCCTGATTCCCATTTTCATCCCGGAAACTCCTTCTCCGCCTATGGAGGCAAAGAAATCAAACAAAGACAGCAATTCCTCTCCCCTGACCCACAACACCACCAACTCGTTTTCGAACGGCATCAACTCAAAGATGCGGGATACCGTAATATTTCCCGCCGGTACTGGCGCCCGAAGTCCTTTCAGATTTACGATGGCAATGTCAACAGGCGACTGAATCGATGTCGCTGCAACCTGACGGTACACATCAGCGCTGAAATTTGATAGCAGACTTTCCGGTCCGTGAATTTTCAAATCCTGTACGGCAAAGCCGATTACCTCATTCATTTCCTTTTCAAGCTGAACTTTGTAGGGTTGCAGAAACACCTTAAACGATTCATCTGCATATTGTTCTGTTTCATTATCAAGCGGAATTTTAACTGCTTCAGCCTGATAAACCCGCCAGCCGGATGTATTGCACGATGTCAGCACAAACAGCACCGAAAAAATAACTACAATTAGTTTCATGTGTTCATTCTTGTTTTTCATTATTATCGTGCCTGTATCATTTTAATTTCTCCAATACTGGTCTCCGGATGCAGGTAGTCGGAAATATATAACAAATGCCCCACCGGCTCATGCACCGGTGACCTGACAAGTTTTACAGGCATCGTCATGGTTTGCTTTTCCACCTGAATATCAGCCAAGACTTCAAAAGCGTTAGGGACAGCCCTCTGATCCGCAGGCCTTACTAACTTTAATATCAACTGTTTGGCACCCCGTTCAGGCACCAAAATCAGCTCTCTCAACTCATAAGTTCCAGAAACAGACACATTGTTCATCAGGACTTTACTCACCCCATCCTGTAGCGGACTGTTATTTATAAAATAACCATCTGAACCATAAAAAAGTTCTATCCACTTTCTTTCTCCCGACCGGTTGGGAATGGCTTTCGCATGGTTTTTTTGCAGATAATGAGCCAGTTTATAGGCTGCAATCAGTGAACCCTGATAAGTCATGTGCTGATTCGGAGCAACGGTATTTTCAAAACTTTCGGGGGTAAAGGCCGTTGTGTCATAGGGCAACTGTAAATCGAGCCACGACTGTTTATCTCCAATGGCCTTCAGAATTTCGTTCTTGTAGGTTTCATAACCCTGCACATGCCGGTGATACATGGGTAAGGTGAGCAATACCAGCTCAATTTTTTCTTTTTTACAGAGAGCAATGGCTTTTCTCAGGTACTTTATAGCCTCATCTCCCGGCAATTTTTCAGCATAGTTGTACGCAACAAAACCCGGCTCGTCATATTTCTTTAAGGTATTTTCTTCCAATCCGGATGTAAAACGGATGTATCGTCCCAGGTACAAGCCCTGTTCCCTGGGTGGTTTTTGCCTTCCCAGCAGGATGTTTTGTTTCAACTGGGTGGTATCGGTAAAGATAAAGCTGTGATTCCGGATGGTATTCGACCAGGCCGGCAAATAATTATCCGACTGAAACAAAACAGGCATCGAAGCCAGTTTTTGACCGACATCTTTTCTGGCCGCAAAACTTTTAAACTGATCCGACAGGGCGCCGGCTTTCAATTCATGGGATTCATAATCATACAAAGTAAAGGTCTCAAGGATAACCATCTTCGGTTTCTTCACTTTAACTGCTTCTTTCAAAGTGAAATAGGCATCTGTCATGGTAGTTCCGGGTGATGCCAGGATGAAGCAGGTAGCCCCAAGTGCATTCGACAGGTGTTCAGGATTTAAACCCGTGTATAAATGTGAATTCCCTATCATCACTACATCCACAGGAGCTTTGCGGGTCAGCTCATAATATGCATTCCACTTCCGGCGGGTATGGTCGTTGGTATAATCCGGATTGAAGTATCCCCGGTAGTCGGTCCATGCAACCACACTTACAATGATTACCGAAAACAGACATACACGCAGCAGGAAATCACGGTGCGATTTTACCTTTTGCGACACTTTGTTCGTCTGTTTACCTTTTGCTTTATCTACAGGATGTTTTGCCATTGCTTAGAACTGAAAATAAATGAAACTATTGTCGTTACCGGCGCCATAAGCTCCCAGATAAATAATACTCAGGGTCAAAATCAGATACACGCCCCACCGCAACAGGTAATGTCCGGCATAAAACCTTTCCTGCAGGGTTTCCGACCACTTTTCGGCGATGACTTCATAAACCATCATACCTGCAATCAGCCACAAAGCGAAAGTGAACTCGCGGCTATTGAGTCCAAAGTCATACAAGGCCTGAACCCCATCGAAACCTATATTTTGAAACACCAGCATCGCATCCCCGAAAGTCTGGGCCCGGAAGAAAATGAGCGATAAGGTCCAGCCGGAAAAAACCAATAATGCTGCAAAAAAGCGTTTCATTCCTCCCGAAGGCTTTTCTAATTTAAACAAAGGATCTAACAGGATTAAGAATAATCCGTTGATTAAGCCCCAAATCACAAAATTCCAGGAGGCGCCGTGCCACAATCCACTGAGAAAGAAAACCACCAGCAGATTCACAATTTTACGGTTTGCCCCCTTGCGGTTGCCCCCCAGGGGAATGTAGATATAGTCCTGAAACCAACTCGAAAGGGTGATGTGCCAGCGTTTCCAGAACCCTGAAAATGAAGATGAAAGGTAAGGTCTTCTGAAGTTGGTGGATAATTTAAACCCAAACAAACGGGCCGTTCCTATCGCGATATCAGAATAAGCAGAAAAGTCGAGGTACAGCTGGAAAGCAAAAAAGAACACACCCGTCAACATAGCGATTCCTTTTGCATCCTCAATATTACCGTAAGTTTGGTTAATGAAAACTGCCAGACGGTCGGCAATCATGATTTTCTTGAACAAGCCAAACAAGATGAACAACAGCCCACTTCGTGCAGCCTGATAATCAAAACTTTTAATTTCATCAAATTGCGGAAGCAGTTTTTTGGCTCTTTCAATCGGACCGGCAACCAATTGGGGGAAGAAACTCACAAAAGCCAGAAAGTTAATCAGCTTGTGAGTCGGCTCCATTTTTTTGAAGTACACATCTAAGGTATAGCTCAGCGATTGAAAGGTATAAAAACTAATCCCCACCGGCAGGATGATGTGCATGGGTGAATAACTGAATTCTTTTCCGAAAAGCGTAAAAGTGGCAATAAAACTTTCGACAAAGAAATTATAGTATTTGAAAAAGCCCAGAAAACCGAGATTCAGCACGAGACTCAGCACCAGCAGGGTCTTTCTTTTGCTTTTCTGCTCCGGCTTAGCTGCGTGAATTTGCATGGCGAGTATATAATCCATCAATGAACTGATGAGTATCAGGGACAGAAAACGCCAGTCCCAGAATCCGTAAAACACATAGCTGGCTGTCAGCAGAAACAAGTTTCTGAGCTTGATATGCTTCTGAAACAGGGTCCAGTAAAGCAGGTACACCAATGGCAGGAAAACCGCGAAATCGAATGAGTTGAATAACATAAATCAGGATTATTGTGTAATCAGATTACTCAGGTTTTAAAAATCCACAAATTTAAACATTTCTTTTAAAATTCTTTGTCTATATTTGTGGCAACTCCTGAAATTTATTACTATGATTATCAGCCCTGCACCATACCGGCTTCTTTTATTCCTGCTGATGACCCTGTTGTCGGGAGTCCTTCATGGTCGTGCAGTAAGGGTAGCATCAATTCCTATAGAACTGGCCGGCAGTTACATCATCATACATGCCACCATCAACAACTCTACACCATTGCGGCTGATGTTTGATACTGGTGTAAGAAACACGATTGTTACCAAATTGAATGCGGAAGATTCCATCGATTTAAACCCGGGTATTCGAAAACCGATACATGGACTCGGATCAGGTAGAGTGGTTTCAAGTTATGTGAGTGATCATAATGTCATTAAATACGGGAAGCTCACACTTACCGGAAAAACCGTTTATTTACTGGAAGAAGATATCCTGGGATTGTCGCATCACATTGGACTGGATATTAACGGGATAGCTGGCATTGACCTGATCAGGGACTATATCGCGGAGATTGATTACACCCGAAAAAAGATGAACCTGTACCGGCACGATAAATTTGAGGTCCCCAAAGGCTACATATACAAGCCACTCATTGTTGAAAACAGCAAGTTATATATCAACCTGACTTTGCTCGACGACAGTGCACGCATCCGTAACATCAAGATGCTGCTCGATACCGGAGCCATGCTGAACGCCTGGTTTCAAACGGTACGATCGGATGCTGCCGAAATTCCGGAACGACGCGTTTACGCACGTATAGGAGAAGGCTTCAGCGGGGAAATGTGTGGGTATATGGCGCGCATCCCGCAAATCTGTTTCGACAAATACTGCTTCCATCAACCCATCGTGGTTTTTCCGGATTCAGCAACTATAGCGGGCATCATCAGCAGGTCGGACCGCGACGGCACCATTGGCAATGAATTGCTTTCGAGATTCAACATCATCATCGACATCAAAAATAAGGCTTTATATCTCAAGCCTAATCACAGTTTCAATAATAAATTCAAATACAATGTTGCCGGAATTGAAGTAATTCAAAACGGGAATATCGTCCCGGTGTACGAAATTACGAATATATGGAAAGATTCTCCTGCAGAAAAAGCCGGTTTACAAACGGGAGATGTCCTGATTGAAATCAAGGGCAATAAAACATATACTTTAAAGCTCCCTGAAATCAGGGGCTTTTTTCAACAGGTCTCGGGACAACCGTTACATGTTGTTGTGGATAGGAATCAGGAACTTATGGATTTCCACATTGACATGCAGGATTTACTGAACAATCCCTGAAAATAATTTTTCCGGCTTATGCTCCTTTTTTAACTAAAATTCGCCAAACAATTTACCTGGTTTTACTGTTTAGCAGATAACCTCAATACGGCATCAAATCACAGATTTTCGACGTTTAACACCCTGCTGATGTAAGGACTCTTTCTTACACCCGCATGAAGTATATTCAAACTATAAAACAAACATATATGGCAATTGATTTACGTAAAGAACAATTAAACACACTGAAAACACCCCGGTTAAAGTATAGCTTTGCCGCACGTATTTTTTTCTTCGGAATGGATCTGGCCACGGGAAAGAAAAACCGCTTAGCGAAGGCTAAGTTACTGGAGATTCTGGCTTGTATCCCTTACAGGGAATGGGAAATCAGACAGTATTTCCGGCTGACTTACAAGTATTTTAACCGGAAGAAAGTCGACTGGGCACAGGATATCATCGCCTGGGGAAGGGCAGCACAGGACAATGAATATATGCATTTACTGGTTATCCAGGAGAAAATGAGGGAAGATAATTTGAAAGATCCCTGGTTTCTTTCAACTCCGGTGGTGTTTCTGATTACAACCTTTTATATTGTACTTTCGAAAATCGTGGCCTGGACGAACATCAAAGCAGGTTTCAGGTTCAACGCGGAATTTGAAGACCATGCCGAAATTATTTATGCTCAAATGGTACAGGAAAATCCGCAGTGGGAAAAAGAGCCGGTGACTAATCCTATCGTGAAAGAATATGCTGATTTAGATCATTATGCCGACATCTTCAGAAGAATAGGGCTCGACGAACGGGATCACCGTAACCACAGTTTTTATTATGCCGGCATGCCTGAGAAAATTTTCAACTACGAAGGAATGCCTGATCCGGATCACCACTGAGAAAAAGGACGCTGACTTAACAGGGCATTATAATAGCGGAGGTCTCCCGTGACCTCCAATCCTAACCAGGCAGGCTTTTCAAAAGAGTCTGCCTCGTTTTTTAATTCTACCTCGGCTACAACCAGGCCTTCATTTGCTCCCAAAAATTCATCCACCTCGAAAAGATGTTTACCTACACGGATTTCATAACGATTTTTCTCGATTAGTCCCGTGCTACATAATTGCAGCAATTCGACAGCTTCTGCTACTTCAATTGCTTTTTCCCACTCATAGCGCGAGGTTCCCTCTTCGTTGCTTTTCCCCTTGATGGTGAGGGTTGCCTGCGCATCACGAATGCGAACCCTGACGGTCGCTTCTGGTGTCACAGACAGATAAGCTTGTTTGATATACGTTTTCCTGTACGCTTCTTTTTTGTACGCTTCGGATATAACTAAAAATTTTCTTTCTATTTCCTGTGGCATGGTGGTTCGTTTCGAGCTGCAATGTTACGAATAATTTTTGATACTACTATCAATGATAGCTGCTCATCAGCTTCTCAACAATGGAAGCATATTCAATCAAGCTAAAATGCAATTTTATACAACAAATAAACATTTTTAACCCGCGAATGGTTTTACATCTAACTATAGTTTTATACATTTGCAAAAAACAAACACATGCAACTGAACATCAGAAACGAGACCGACCGACTCAAAGCAGTGGTGCTCGGTCAGCCGGGCTCCATGGGAAAACCTCCGGTTCCTGAAGAAACCTACGACGCCAAATCTTACGAGTCGGCAGTCAGAGGCATCTATCCGGCTGAAGAAGCAGTATTCAGAGAAATGTCGGCATTCGCACAGGTATTGCAGAAGTACGATGTGCAGGTGTTTCGTCCTTGGAACATTGAGCACTGCAACCAGGTATTTGCCCGGGATGTAGGCTTTGTTATCGACGATAAAATAATCAACTCCAATATCATCCCGACCCGTGAAAATGAAAAGGAAGCTTATGAAGTGGTTTACAGCCAAATTCCTTACAACCGCATTTTCAATATGCCCGAACGGGCTCATGTAGAGGGTGGCGATGTGGTGCTTTACAACGACATGGTATTTGTGGGACTCTATTCGGGTGCAGATTATGCCAATCTGAAATCGGCACGAACCAACCTCTATGCCTTTCATTTTCTGAAAGAATTATTTCCGGAGAAAACACTGATTCCATTGGAATTGAAAAAACACGACACAGATCCGCGACAGGGCATCCTGCATCTCGATTGTACCTTTATGCCGGTATCGCGCAACAGAGCTCTGATTTACAAAGCCGGATTCAGGTCGGAAAATGATTATTACCGGTTGATGGATATATTCGGGAAAGAGAATTTATTTGAAATCACGCAAGAAGAGATGTACCAAATGTACACCAATGTGTTTTCCATTTCTCCGGATGTGGTCGTTTCGGAGGAGCATTTTAACCGGCTGAACAACCACCTTGAAAAGGAGTGGGGAATGACGGTCGAACGGGTTCCATACCGTGAAATTTCGAAAATGGGCGGCTTATTACGTTGTTCCACTTTTCCGTTGATCAGAACAACGGACTAAACAGGATAAAAAAGCTATGTCAGTACAAACAACAAATAAGGTAATCATGATTGAACCGGTGGCTTTCGGCTTTAACCCTGAAACCGCGGTCAACAATTTCTTTCAGCAGGAAGGTGACAAACCTGACCGGTTGATTCAACAACAGGCGCTGGAAGAATTCAGGAACATGGTGAAATTACTTCGGGATAAGGGTGTTCAGGTCATGGTGTATCCCGACACAGTAGCACCTCATACCCCGGATTCAATATTTCCGAACAACTGGATTTCCTTTCAGGAGGATGGTCGGGTGGTTTTGTACCCGATGTACGCACCGAATCGTCGCGCAGAAAGACGAACTGACTTCATTCAGGATGTATTGGGAGACAGGTTTAGCCCGTCCTGCATGGTTGATTACAGCAAATTTGAAGCGGAGAATGTGTTTTTAGAAGGCACCGGCAGCATGGTACTCGATCGGGATCATCGAATTGCCTATGCAGCACTTTCGGAACGAACGGATAAAAAACTGTTCCAACATTTCTGTGATGATTTCGGTTACAGGCCGGTCTGTTTCAACGCCTGTCAACAGGCAGGTAGCGAGCGGTTGCCGGTTTACCACACCAACGTACTGATGTGTATCGCCGATGAATTTGTCGTAATTTGTTTCGACAGTATTGATGATGAAAAAGAAAAGGACATGCTGAAAAGCGCCTTTCGGGAAACCGGAAAACACATCATCGAAATCAGTGAAGCACAAATGCACCGGTTTGCCGGCAATATGCTTCAGGTAAAAAACACGACTGGTGAGAAATTCCTGGTCATGTCACAATCGGCATACGATTCGCTGAACCAAAACCAAATCGCGGCGTTTAAAAGTTATAATGACCTGATTGTATGCCCCGTGCCCACGATTGAAAAATATGGTGGCGGCAGTGTAAGGTGTATGATGCTGGAGGTGGTGAATAGCGAATAGCGAATAGCGAATAGCGGGGAACGGAAAGCGGAAAGCGGAAAGCTGTGTCTGGCAACCGACGACCGTAGACCGTAGACCGTAGACTGTAGACTGTAGACTGTAAACAAAAAAGATATGAAACAAACAGAACAATTAATCAATCTCGAGAACCAATACGGCGCGCACAATTACCACCCGCTTCCGGTGGTGCTCGACCGGGGTGAGGGTGTATATGTGTGGGATGTGGAAGGAAAGAGGTATTATGATTTTCTATCGGCATACTCTGCCGTGAATCAGGGCCATTGTCACCCGAAAATCACAGCGGCGCTCACCACGCAGGCACAACAACTTACCCTTACCTCGAGGGCGTTTTACAATAGCAAGCTCGGCATTTTCGAACAGTTTATCACCCGATATTTCGGTTACGACAAATTCCTGCCGATGAACACCGGTGCGGAAGCTGTGGAAACTGCCATCAAGCTTGGGCGGAAATGGGGGTATAAACATAAAGGAATTGCAGAAGACAAGGCGAAAATCATCGTTTGCGAGAACAATTTCCACGGCCGTACCACGACCATCGTTTCGTTTTCCGTTGATCCGGATGCCCGTACACATTTCGGTCCGTACACGCCCGGCTTCATCATCATACCTTATAATGATGTTGATGCGCTGGAAAAAGCCTTAGAGGCAAATCCCGATGTAGCCGGTTTTTTAGTTGAACCTATTCAGGGAGAAGCCGGGGCATTGGTTCCGGATGACGGCTATCTGAAGCGTTGTTATGACTTATGCCGGAAACACCAGGTATTGTTTATCGCCGATGAGATTCAGACCGGCATTGCCCGTACCGGCCGTTTGCTGGCCTGTGATTACGAAGACGTACATCCCGACATCCTGATCCTGGGAAAAGCCTTATCGGGAGGTGTTTATCCGGTTTCAGGGGTCTTGTCGCGCCGGGAAATTATGGATGTCCTGCGCCCCGGACAACATGGTTCTACCTTTGGCGGGAATCCACTGGCAGCAGCGGTTGCCATTGCAGCCCTTGAAGTGGTTCGCGATGAACGGCTGGCTGAGAACGCCATGGAACTCGGCATTTATTTCCGCGAAAAGATGGAGAAACTATGCAATTCGTCAATAATTGCCAAACTCGTGCGTGGGAAAGGTTTGATGAATGCCCTGGTAATTAACAACGAAGGACATACAAACTTAGCCTGGGATATCTGTTTGAAATTAGCGGAGAACGGACTGTTAGCCAAACCAACGCATACCAATATTATACGTTTTGCACCCCCGTTGGTCATGACCAAAGCCGAACTGGAAGCCTGTGTTGATATTATCGTGCAGACCATTCATTTTTTCGAAAATTAACAGTTCTCTTTTCAATAAAAATTGTAGATTTGCAGTCTTATACTACAATTTTAAATCAACACAAGAAAAACAGATGAAAAAATTAAGCTTTCTTTTGCTCTTTGCTTTTATGCTGACTGCACTCCGGGCTGAAATCAAACTCCCGGCATTTTTCTCGAGTGACATGGTTTTACAGCAACAAACCACAGCCAATATCTGGGGAAAGGCAACACCCAACAAACAGGTAACGCTTTTTACAAGCTGGAACCTGAAACGTTATAAAACCACAGCCGATCAGGATGGTAACTGGAAATTCTCATTCGCGACCACCAAAGCAGGTGGTCCGTATACGATAGTAATCAGCGACGGAAAATCTGTTACCCTCAACAACATTATGCTGGGTGAAGTATGGCTCTGTTCCGGACAAAGTAACATGGAAATGCCCATGAAAGGAAATCAGGGACAACCCATCGAAGGAGGAAACATGGATATCCTGAAAAGTGAAAATTCAAAAATCCGTTTATTCAGGGTTACCCGTAAGGCTACACTGGAAGCTCAGACAGATGTTGCCGGTCGCTGGGAAGAAGCAATGCCGGTAAGCGTTCGGGATTTCAGTGCGACTGCTTATTATTTCGGACGGTTATTGCAGGAAACCCTGAAAGTACCGGTAGGGCTGATTGCCAGCTCGTGGGGAGGTTCTGCCATCGAAGCCTGGATGAACGAAGAAATGCTGGCTGCTTTCCCTCAGGCAAAAATTCCGCAAACTGCTGAGAACATTAAAAACCCGCACCAAACACCCACCATGTTATACCAGGGCATGATACATCCGTTGGTTGGTTATGCAATTAAAGGTGTAATCTGGTATCAGGGTGAAAGCAACCGCGAACGTTATGAAAGTTATGCTGCCATGTTTAAATCCATGACCGACGGCTGGAGAGCGCAATGGAAACAGGAACAACCCATTCCTTTCTATTTCTGCCAGATTGCTCCTTACGGCTATAATGGCGGGGTAAATTCGGCCTTTCTTCGTGAAGCTCAGCAAAAGGCAGCCAAGGAACCGCATACCGGCATGGCAGTACTCATGGATACGGGAGAAGAAAACTGCATCCACCCGGCAAAGAAGAAAGAAGCCGGTGAGCGTATGGCTCTCTTAGCCATCACCAAAACTTACAATATTACCGGCATCGAAAGCGAAAGTCCGGAGTATAAAAACATCGAAATTAAGGACAACCAGGTTACCGTGAATTTTGACAAAGCACCGTTAGGTTTGTATGCCAAAAACAACGAATCAAATCTGTTCATGCTCGCAGGAGAAGATAAGGTATTCTACCCTGCCAAAGCTAAAGTTCAACGGAATAAAGTTGTGGTAACCAGTGATTCGGTTCCTAATCCGGTTGCAGTTCGCTACGCCTTCGAAAATTTCGTGGTCGGCGATATGTTCGGCATGGGCGGATTGCCGGTGTCGTCGTTTAGAAGCGACACTTGGTAGTTATTTAATAGCGAATAGCTAATAACGAATAGTGAATAGTGAATAGTAAAAAGTTGTATAATCTTTCGCTATTCACTATTAGCTATTCGCTAATTATAGCCATTTTTTCCGTTTAAAATACAGCAACACCCCTACGGCAAAACCAACCATCAGGAAAATAGAGAAGGGATAGCCAAATTTCCAGCTTAGCTCGGGCATAAACTTGAAGTTCATCCCGTACATGCTGGCGATGAGGGTCGGGGGCATGAAGATGACCGACACCACGGTAAATATCTTGATAATCTTGTTCTGCTGGATGTTAACCAAACCGAGGAAAGTATCCTGGAGATAATCGAGCCGGTCGAATCCGAAACGGGTATATTCGAATAAGGAGTTGATGTCCTTGATAACCATGGTTAGTCGCGGCAGCAAATCCTGCGGGAACAGGTTGGACTTCAACATATTCGACACCACCCGTTGCTTATCAATAATATTCTGCCGGATAATCATTACCTTTTCCTGATGGTCCTTGATGCTCATCAGGATATCCTGGCTCAGATCATCTTCCGTATTCAGCGTCTTACTTAAATTGGTAATCTGGTCGGTGATATACTCAATCATATCCGCGTCGTATTCCACACGGGTTTCGAGCAGTGCCACCAGCACATGATAGCCTGTTGTAAAGTTTTTTGAATCAGCGTAAATCTTTTTCACCGTGTCGTTGAACGACTTCAGTTCGGTGTCGCGCACCGAAACCAGAATCCCGTTTTTCAGAATAAACGAAACCGGTTGCATCTGGAAATTATCCTGCAGGAAATTCGAGTTGGCCACAATGCTGTCCTCGGTCTGGATATACCGCGAACTCATCTCGATTTCTTCTATTTCTTCATCTTCCTGAATGTAGATTTTAAGAAACTGTTCCAGTTCCGTTTCAACCGCATCCGAAACATCGATCAGGTCAATCCAGATCATATCTTTCAGATGCACTTTTTTCAGGATATCGATTGACTTTGATATTTTGAGTTTACCTTCTTCCTGGTAAAATAGCCTGAGTTCTGCCATGATTACACTCCTTTCTTTTTTTAACCTGCCCTTTCCCATCGCGGGTCCGGTACGGTTTGCAGAAAATCTTCCGCATGTTTGGAATTCCTTTTAAGTTCTCATCGCACGCTCCACCCGGTTCGTCAGGTCGATGAAGGCAGCCACATCTAATTGTTCCGGTCTTTTATCAAAAAGAGGATCTGCATACATCGGGTTATCTTTCTCCACGAGGGGTTTGAGCGAGTTGCGCATCGTCTTGCGGCGCTGGTTGAAGGCTGTTTTCACCACCGTTTTGAAGAGCTGCTCGTTGCATCCGAGCTCATTCACTTCATTGCGGGTCAGGCGAATAACAGCCGATTTGACCTTAGGCGGAGGGTCAAACACATGCTCATGAACGGTGAATAGATAGTCGATCGAGTAAAAGGCCTGCATGAGTACCGACAAGATACCATAGGTCTTATTGCCATGCACAGCAGCCATACGTTCCGCCACCTCCTTCTGAATCATACAAACCAATTGAGGAATGCGGTCGCGGTTTTCCAGCATCTTAAAGAATATCTGGCTGGAAATGTTATAAGGTAAATTCCCGATGATGTACAATTTATCCGGGAATAATGATTTCAAATCCATTTTCAGGAAATCCCCTTCGATGACCTTCAGTTGGGGGAAATGCGTATGCAGATAAGCAACAGATTCCCAATCCACCTCAACGGCAGTCAGATCAATGTTTGGATTTTGTAACAGAAATTGGGTAAGAACACCGGTACCCGGTCCGATTTCGAGTACGGTAGCCGGCCCCGAAAGCTCTAAGCTCTCAGCAATGCGGCGAGCTACTTCCAAATCCTTCAGGAAGTGCTGTCCCAAGTATTTCTTTGCTCTTACTTGTGTCATGCTGATGATAGTCGTCGGGCATATCGGATTTGGTAATAGTGAATAATTAATCGTATCTTTGTGCGTTATTATAACGCCGCACAAAAGTAAACAAATTTGTTACAAGTACCAACTAAATGCGTAAATTTCTTACATCCACCGGTATCGGAATACGTCGAATGGTCGATTACTTTTATCCGCCTTTCCGTAAATATATGTCAGTCGAATTTTTCCGTTACGGTGCTACCGGAGTAGCCAACTTAGTGTTCGATTGGTTGTTATATTTCAGCATTTTCCACTTCATCCTGCGTCAGCAGATGTTGCCGTTGGGCTTTGTCACATTGAGTTCCCACATCGCAGCGCTGGCATTTTCTTTCCCCATCAGCTTCATGTCGGGTTTCCTGTTACAGAAGTACGTCACCTTCAACAACTCCGATCTCCGGGGCAAGGTGCAACTCTTCCGCTATGGCATTGTAGTAGTTGCCAATCTGGCCATCAATTACATCGGGTTGAAACTACTTGTTGACGTATTCGGCTGGTTCCCGACTCCATCCAAAATGGCCATCACGATAGTGGCTACCGGGGTTAGCTATATTTCGCAAAAGAAATTCACGTTCAGATAGTCGATAATTTTCTCCTACTTGTAATGTAGTATAGTTATTATTGTTTTTTTATCCATTCGTATGCCGGGTCAATACCACTGACAAAGTCAGAGAAACCAGGTTCCAGTTTTATATCGGGACTTATTGTACTTACATTTTCATCCGTTCGTTTAAAGTATTTTGTAGAGTAATTAACTCTTATTCCGGAATTTGGAAGTTGAAAACTTTTCACTTCTCCAAAATGATTGGGCTTACCGGATGTTTCTTCTCCAATGAAAACTGCATTTGTCATCCGCTTAAAATCCATCGCATTTAATATTGCCGAAGAAAAAGTATTCCTGCCTAAAATGACATATATTTTCGTGTTCGTGTTCTTTTCTAATACCTTCGCAAATTTTTCTATAAATTCAGTTCCCTGAGAAGAATTCCCGCCTCCGTTGAACCGTATATCAAAAACGATTTTGTCAATTGAATTTTTATCCACAGTTTGAAATACCTTTTCTTCAAAATCTTTGAAGGATGGCATCTTTTCAGCATTTTGGGCATTGCCATACTGCAATTCCAACTCTTTACTCCAGCATCTATTGTATTGCAAATAGTAGATATTATCGGTAGTTTGATAATAATCAATGAAAAACGCTCTTTCATTTCTATAGCAAAGTGCCAACGAATCTGGTTTGTACATCTCTCTGTTTTGTCTGGTCATTTCTGCAGGCTTTAGAACATGAGTCTTCTTTGTACCATTTAAGTCCATCAACTCTAATGCTATTTCTTCTCCTTTAATAAAATCAAAACACTCCAGAACCTGAACCAATGGAAGGAGCTTTGGAATCGTATTTCGAATAATCGCCTGATTATCCTTTGTCGTCAAAGTACTCAGACTATCTGTTATGGTTTTTAAAGGAACTCCATTTACTGACAATATTTGATGACCTAAAATTTCATTATTCTCCTCTGTCGTGTGCAGAATATAAAGTCCGTCACTAAACCAATACAAATGCAACGGTAATATTTTGTTCTTATCAATAAGTTGTCCATAATTAACCACTGTATGTGAATCGCCGAAGCCGGCAATTAGTTGCTGTAATTTTATCGCGACTTCAATATCTGTTAATTTTGTACTACTTAATTTTATTTTATCTAATCCTTCTAAAAATTCCTTTTTATCTTTAACTGTAAAAAAATCATGGTGTTTTTGTGGTAATTCCTTCGCAAGAAAGTCAATATCTGTTACCCAATCAATTTTTTTATAAGTCTGTGAATTGCAATGTATACTCAGGAATAATACAATTGTCAAAAAGGTTATGTTTCTCATGTGTGTGTGTGTGTTTGTTGTGTAGCAAATGGTTGGAGGCATGTTTTTTTGCCGATTTCGAAGCACTGTCCTATCAAGTTACGACTACTTTTGATACGTGCTGTGCCGCTCGAATACCCACTGAACCGGTAATTAACTATACCGCGTGTTAGCACTTCGCCCTTCTTTTTCTGTCGCTTTTGGTCTGTCTTTTTTTATCTGTCTTTGTGCGTTGGCTTGGTGACTCTTTTGCTTTTTTTAGCTTGGTTTTGTGCGGTTGGGAAAACTGCAAATGTGCCACCAAATGCATTGGGATTCATTTGATAGTTCATTGTCCTAATTTATTTTTCTTTCATTGTTACTCTGTCGTAAACCGCTGATGAAAGAATTTGATATAATGATGGCAAAATCTTTTCGTCAATACCAAATGAACGTAAAATAACTTTGTCAAAATTAGTTCTGTCTTGCTTTTTTAGTTCGGCAAATATTGTTTCTATTTCTCTACCTTTTAAAGGTTGAAATGCTTTCTTAATTTCTTGCTTTGCTTTGATTGTCAAGCTATTTGGGTTTAAAACTCGAAGTGCTTTAAAGTAATTTGCATTTAGGTCTAAAGCACCCAAATTTCTTGATGTCCCACGCATTTCGATGTTCAAAAATGTCACAACTGAATTAAGTAATGCTGTAATAAGCTCAATGTCGTTGCCTTCATTAACGGTTATTGCAACAAGTCGTTGGTCTATTGTAAATGGGTCTTCTGCATAACTAAAAAAGAATCTTTCAAATGGATTTATTGCAGTTACTATACTTGCTTGTTTAGGTCGTAATGAATACCAAAAAGGTTTGTGTCCTTTGCAAGCCTCTTGAATAGTCTTTGTTCCATTTTTATTTTTTGCGTTCTTGAATTTCTGAATCCAATTGTAAGCTCCATTATACGCACCTTTCAACTTGTCTAATGGTAAATTGCAAACAAAAAGATAGTTTTCATAGTTACCACCAAACTCAAGATTTTTCAACTCGGTTGGACTTTTCACATAAGGAACTAAAAACTTTTTTTCAATTCCGCTGTCCGCAACTTCATCAGAAGGAATTACAAACATTTCATTCCAACCTGTTCTTTCTCCCCTGAAAGCGTCAATAATATCAGGGTAAAGCACTGTTAATTGACTATCAAATTTTTCAAATAATAGTGATGAAATAAAAAACGTATCCCAATTGTCTTCAGATAAAATTGATTTTGAAAGATTGTCTTTTGAAACAATGCTAACACTTACCAAACCATCAATTCTATGATAAAGATTATCAAATGTTGAATCAACTTTCCAGTTTTTATTTCTTGAATCTAAACAAAAATCTATGTCGCCATAAAATTCTTCAATTTGCTTTAATTGAGTTGCGATGTTTTCCTGTTCAAAATATTCTTCAAGTTTGAAATTTATTGTTACAAATTTCGTAGGCTCATCGTTTATTGAATGTTGGAATACTGAAAATATTGTAGATACTTTTGAATCAGAAAACCAATGTTCTGCGTTACTTCTAACTACATATTTTGTATGGAAATTATCAAGTAAAAACTTTTTGAATTGAAAACCATACTCTTTACCAAGCCAAGCATTTGAAGTGATTGCAGATAAATGTCCGTTTGGTTTTAAAAAATGAATTGAGTTGTAAATGCAGTATGTGAAATAGTCTGACCTTTCATTAATTTTAAAAGCATTGTCTTTGAGAAATGCTTTTTGTTTTGCTTCAAATTTTTCTCTGAAAAATGAAGTCAAAATTTCATTAGGAATATCTTCTTGCTGAATGAAAGGAAAGTTACTTGCAACTGCATCAAATAAAGGAATTGGCTGATGTATTTGCTTCTTATAATCTTTAGAATCTGGAAATACTATTTGCTTTCCTGTTTCTAAATTGAAATAATCATCTCTAATAACTCTCGGAAAATTATCAGTTTGATTTACTTTTTGTTTGTAAACATTACTGTCCCATTAAAATCTAAAAAAGTTCTTTGAAATATTTGAAATTTAGTTAGTTACGGCGATTTTTAGAGCGAACGGACTTGAATTTTTAACTTTGCGTCAGATAAATCTGATAGCGTATGTTTCAAGACAAATTC
>JANJVQ010000030.1 GCA_024710005.1 Paludibacter sp.
CAGGTTGTTATTAATAGTTTTCATGACTGTTTAATTTATTTGAGTTGTTGATTAATAAAACATTGTTATAGATTGAGTTTTATACTCTTACTCTTACCTTACTACCGTCAGGTAATGTGATAATTACATAATACCCACCAACTGTCTGATTTAATTGTTCAGTTGATAATTTTCTGAAGTTGCTTTCAATAGTTTTCATTGCTGTTATTTTTAATTGGTTTGACTTTGCTAATGATTTGATTTGTTTGACAATGCAATGTTAATACAATTATGTGAAAGAAAAATGCTCAAAGTTTCACCAATTCTTCACTAAAGTTCTAAATAAAAGTGATTTGTTAGAAATTTGATAAAAAAATTTTATCTTTGTCGGGAATTATAAACGCAGATTGCATATAAATTCGAATTTGCATTATGTCAACTAAAAACATCTCATATATTGCAATCATATCAATAGTTTTTATATTGTTGACTCAGAGCTATCTGGTTTATGATTATTTTCAGACTGTGCGTTTTGCATTAATTAGAGAGTCTGATGCAATATTGAAAGAGGCATTTAGAAAAGAACTTAATCAAAGAAATTCTAAATATGTGAAGCCTGAATTGGAGTCAGAGAGTACTGTTGATGTGAATACAGAGGATGACATTGTTGATTTTGATATGAGAAAGGTTGAAACTGAGGATGAAAGTCTTTTGAATAAGTTTGATATTGTTATGCATGTATTTATTAGTAAGTTAATCCCACTTGATATACAAAAAATAGATAGTATAACAAGTCAAATCCTTCAAATTCGAAATATAAACTCAGACTTTTCAATCCAACTTGTAAACCCTAAAACCAATGAAATATTAGCCAGTTCAAAGGATTACACCGGAAGTTCTTTTCTTGTTATTCCTTCACAATTATATCCGCTTGATTTTGAGGAAAAGGAAGCATTACAGTTGATTCTGATTAATCCGTTTTCAGAGATTATGAAGCGAATGGCGCTCATGTTACTGGGTTCGATTGTGTTTTCAGTAATTTCGTTGCTGGCATTCAGGTTCTTGATTTTAACATTGGCCAAACAAAAGAAGTTGGTGAAGTTTAAAAATGAGTTTTTGAGTAACATTGCCCACGAGTTAAAACGGCCGGTTTCGAGCCTGATTGTGAATTTAGATTGTTTGAAGGAGCCGGAGGTTTTTGGAAATGAGGGTATGCGCGATATGATGTTGAATAACTCGGTGAATTCTCTGACAGAACTGAATGGAACCATCAGTATGATTGTGGGTTTGGCAAAGGTGGAAGAGGGCTTGCTGGTGCTGAACAAACTGCCGGTTAATCTCGTTAAACTTTTAGATGATCTGAAGAGCAGATTCATCAGTTCTCTTACCAAGAAAATAACGATAAGCACCTATTACGAAGCGGATGAAATTATCGTGACCGGAGATGGGCTGATGTTGACACAATGTTTTGCCAATTTAATTGATAATTCAATCAAGTACTCGAAACAACAGGTTAGTGTCGATATTAGTGTGTTGGTGCACGCCAATACGGTTGAATTGAATTTTAAAGATAATGGTATTGGTATACCTGAAGAAAAGATTAATAATATTTTCGAGAAGTACTCGCGTGTTGATAACAACGTCAAAGTCAATGGATTCGGAATCGGACTCAATTATGTGAAAACAATTATTGAAAAACATGGAGGAAGTATTGGAGTAACCAGTGAATTGGGTGTGGGTTCTAACTTTAAAATAATTTTGCCAAATAAATAAGACACAAATGAAAAAGATCTTGGTTGTAGAAGATGATCTAAACCTGGGAACCGCTTTAGTCGGATTCTTAGAGATGCAAAAGTATGAAGTTCACTATGTAAGCAATGGGGATGAAGCTATTGCTGAATTTCAGCAGTTTTCACCCGACCTGGTCACGTTGGACGTTATGCTGAATTGTAGTGTCGATGGATTTGAGATTGCGCGTAAAATCAGAAAATTCAGTGATGTGCCCATTATTTTCACGACCTCACGTGATGGGAATGAGGATTATGAAATCGGATTCGGGATTGAGAACAGTGATTACGTCCGAAAACCTTACCGCTTAGTTGAGTTAATGCTCCGGATAAATAAAATGGTGGAAGCCGAAATGACTTCTTCTTCGGCTGTCAACGACAACCAGTTCCGGATAGGTAGGTTTAAATTTTTCCCTGATGAGCAGTCACTTAAGTTCGATAAGGGTGATATTCATTTGAATCACTTAGATTCCGTGGTGTTGGCATTGCTTTGCCGGAATAAGGGTAATTTTATGTCAAGAGAAGAGATTATTAAGATTGTATGGCAGGTTGACAAAACAGAATCAAAGGAAGCCGCATTATATAATTCAATCTCCAGACTGAAAAAGTATCTGTATAATGACGATCAGGTTGTAATTGAGAATAAGATTCGCCTGGGTATCCGGCTTCGCGATTATGAAGAAGGAGAGAAGCGGGACTAAGTTGCGTATAATCATAAGAAACGCCCTACTGTTATATAGCAGTAGGGCGTTTTCAATATTGCAAACTAATACACTTATTATTGAAGTTTGGCAAGTGCGTCTTTGATTCTGCCAAAAGCTTTAACCAGATTTTCATCGGATGTTGCATACGAAAGCCGGATGCAGTTTGGTGCGCCGAAAGCGCCACCACCTACACAGGCAACGTGCCCTACTTCGAGCAGGTATAGCGCGAGGTCACCAGAGTTCTCAATTTTTTTGCCTTCATATGATTTACCGATGTAAACTCCGGCATCGGGGAAGATGTAAAAAGCTCCCTGAGGTTCGCTTAATTTTAAACCGGGAATCTGAGAAGCAAGCTCAACAACTAATTTTTTGCGACGTTCGAAGGCCACCCGCATCTCTTTTACGCAAGTTTGATCGCCGGTATAAGCAGCCTGTGCAGCTACCTGAGCCACTGAGCAAGGTCCTGATGTGTATTGTCCCTGCAAAGTGTTGCAAGCCGATGCAATCCATTTCGGAGCGGCAATCCAGCCAATACGCCAGCCGGTCATGGCATAACCTTTGGAAACGCCGTTGATAATCACCACGCGGTCACGGATACTTTCAAACTGGGCAATGCTTTCGTGGGCGCCTAAGTAGTTGATGTGCTCGTAGATTTCGTCTGATAAAATATAGATATTCGGATAGTTGGCCAGCACATCAGCCAAACCTTTTAATTCTTCTTTGGTGTAAACGCTTCCGGTTGGATTTGAAGGCGAACAAAGGATAAGAGCCTTGGTTTTGGGAGTGATAGCTGCTTCCAGCTGAGCAGGAGTCATTTTGAAATCCTGTTCGATTCCCGCTGAAACAATCACGGATTTACCATCAGCCAAAGTTACCATCTCCGGATAACTTACCCAGTAAGGTGCAGGGATAATCACTTCATCGCCTTTGCTGATGATAGCCAGAATCACGTTACAAACTGATTGTTTAGCCCCGTTCGAACACACGATTTGTTCGGGTTTATAATCTAAACCGTTTTCATTTTTCAGTTTTGCACAAATGGCATTGCGCAAAGCGGGATAACCCGGAACCGGAGAATAGAAGGAAAAGTTGTCATCCACGGCTTTTTTTGCAGCTTCTTTTACGTGGTCAGGCGTGTAAAAGTCTGTTTCTCCTACACTTAAATTAATTACATCGATGCCCTGAGCTTTCAACTCATTACTTTTTTGTGACATGGCCAGCGTTTCTGAAGGTGAAAGGGCTGCCAAACGGTCTGATACTGGAAACATAATTTATCGGTGTTTTTGTTTTGTTGTTATTTCTGGTCACAAAGATAAACAAAAAAAGCAATCATTCATTATATTCTCCAAATCGGCATATAAAAGTAAACGAATTTTAAGAAATTACGACAAAATAACATCAGGAGAGCTTATTTGATAAGTTTTAATCCTGTGGTTGCCGATTCGTCATTGGGCCTGAGCGTCATGGCGTGATTGAAAAGAATGCCGGCCTCCGCCTGTTTGCCAAGATTCAGCTTTGTCCACGCCAGCATAATGACTGAGTCGTAATCAAGCGGATACAGGTTTACAACTTTCTCGAACAGTTTTACCGCGTTCTGGTAATCTTTTCTGTTGTAGTAAATGACTCCGAGCCAGTAGTTTGCAACCGTGTTTTGTGGGTCGATTTTCAGAATCTGATGATATTGTTGTTTGACCTTTTCCCATTGTTCAGTTGCACTATAGGGTTTCACAATGCCGAATCGTGCTTCAATTGAATAGGGTTTTAGTCTGATGGCATTGAGATAGAATTTCTCAGCTTCAGCATGTTGTCTGGATAAATAATGAAGCCAACCCATGCGGATATTAGCAAAATAATCTTCAGATTTATAGACTTTTTTTAATTCAGAGATGGCTTGTGCATATTTACCTGTTTTTTCAGCTTCATAGCTTTTGTAAAATGCCTGTTGCCAAACTGTCTGATTCTGTGCTCCTGTTGTCATTGCTATAAAAAACAGGCACGCGGTAACTGTTTTTCGAATTATATTTTCCATATCAAACCTCCTGTAATTGAATGTTGGTTGTAGAATAAATTATCCGTGAATATTTTTTTCGTATCGTAGTTGTAATTCAAATAAATCGTCAGGGGCTTGCACACATACCAAAACCCGGATATGCCTGTCCTGAACGTGGTTGGATCGAGTGAATTGTAAAAGTATAAGCCATTATTGTCAATGAATTGATTGAGATTGCCCAGGTTTACATAGGCTTCTGTCCAAAGTTTATTAAAAAGCATGATTCCGGCAGTTTGTTTAAATACATTTCGTCCGTAACTGTAGTCCAATTCTGTTTCAATGATTCTGTAGTAAGAGCTTGTCAGGTTTATGTTGTTACTTCCGGCAAAATTGACCCCCAGATGTACCCCCAGTTGTTTAGAATCGAGCCAGTCATTTTTAAAAGATGCGCCCGACAACGCCAGATCGAAACGGTTCAGTTGTCGTGTTATTTTCCCGTAAAAGATATTTCCGGGATAGTTGAAGGTGTCGGCGCCATAAACCACTTTCGAACCGACATAATGATAGCCGATGCTGATGTTGGTTTTTGCGACCGGATTCCAGCCCAATAAAACAAAATATTCATTTTGCCGGGTTTGTGTTGTATCCGTGTTTTGATTGAAAGTGGAAAAACTTTGATAGATGTTTAATTTGAATCCAAGCTGACTGTTCAGTCCGAGACGTTTGTAATGACCCTGATGGGTGGCCGGATGATCCGGCATTTTATAGCTATACTCCAGATCAACAGCATCGATTAAACGGTATTGCTTTTCGCTGACTTCTGTCAACGTAATTTCTGAAAGTTGCGATGCCTGAAATCTGGCAAAGGCTGTTCTGCCAGTATTTAAACCATTGTAATAAAGATATAAACGGGATATTTCATCAGCAGCATCATAATCCAATGCTTTCTCGTAATGTCGCATACTTTTGTAATACTGTTTTTTTACAAAATACGCATATCCCACCCGTTGCTGAAGCCATTTAAAATCAATATTATTCTTTTTAGCCAGCTCAGCTGTTTCAATCAGTCCATCCCAATCACCGGCGTTGAACTGCGCATAGCTCAGGCTGTCAATTGATACAACCGAAACCTGATTGTTTGCATAACTAAGTAAACTGTAAAAAAACAGCAAAAGCACAATTATCCTGACTGATTTCATCTGTTATTATATGAGTCTTTTTGCCTGAATTACTTTCTTGCCCGAAATATACTCAAAAGAATCGAGACCCTGTTGGTTTATTTTGATCTTACTTTTAGCCCGGATTGATTTTCTTCCAAAGGTTGAAATGGTAATTTCAGTTCTAATCTCAATTTCAGAAGTATCAAGCAAATGATCAATTTTTTCTACTTTCTCACAATAATCCGCCTTCAGAAAATTAAAAAATGGTGCAGTGAAGTCGTTTAGACTGCTTATCAGCTTCTTTTTCTCGAGTAAATGAATCGGGATATTATCATTTATCGGTATATTGCTGTCTGATAATAGTATTTTATAAGCAGATAAGAAGAAATAATAAAGCAACGATTTCCGGTTTCCGTAGAACGCTGTAAAATAGAACATCATGTTGTCGCAGGTGTAGTAAGCAACTGCATCTGTTTCCCTGCTGTGAAGATATTTGTAGTTAAATGCATCGGTATAGGCATCCCAGTGTTCTGTTATTTCATTGCCTTTCTCATCCCGACTGTAAATCTTCAGACAGGTATCTGGTAATATATTGAATGCATTGTACAAAAACGGATGCTGACGCAGGTTGGCGACTAAGGTTTTTTCCTCAGGTCTTGAGAATTGTTCCAGACGTTTATGCTGTAAATTGATAAAATAAGAGATGGGGTAATCAACCGTTTTTGAACCGATGACCGGATAATGTTGCAATTGAAAATGCAGGTGTGGATAAGGTGAGCGTCCTGAGTTTCCACATTGCGCCACAGCATCTCCACATTTTACAAAATCACCCTTTTTTACCTTTACTGAACCCTTTTTAAGATGTGAAAGTTGCGAATATAAACCGGTTATGTGTTGAATGACAAGGCTGTTTCCCCAGTTATTGGTTGTGTTGACTTCTCCAACAGCATTGTCTTCGATATGATCGACGATATCCACGATGAAACCATCGGCAGGTGCAGTTACCGGTTTCCCGAAACAATAATAATCTTCACATGTCAGACCGGCTGATTTGTAGGATTTTCCTTCTTCATCCAGGATCATGAAATCAAATGCTTTTCCCCATTCATCTTTATGGGTAAATGCGCCATCATGTCCCTGGGTTACTGTCCATTCTCCCCAGAATGGCAGTTGCACCGGATGGTACAAAAACCGGTTCAGCCGTTCTTTGTTGTTCAAATATGCATATAAATTCGTTTCAGGCGAATAATGCTGAATGGGTGTGAGAATCAGTTTCTTCTGATTGTTCCGCTGTTGCAGGAAATGCACAAACAGGATGGTGATGATAGAGTAGGGCAGCGAAAAAACCGGAAGTTGTATCAAACTAAAGAGTTTAGTGAAAAAAACCAGCACGATGGATGTCAGCGGAACCAACAGGATGGTCCAGAAATAGGATGATTTTGATGGTATGACAAAGAATCCACCAATGGCAATGGCAACCATCATGAAATTCGCCCCAATATTATAATAGGTAATGCTGGCAGCTTCCGATCCGGAGAATTGAGCAAAGATATAGGCTGATATAAAGCCGATTACCGATAATGAAAAAAATATGCGTGAACTGATGAGTAAGGCAATGGCAATGACAATGCCGGTTATCAGGTTGTTCTGGAAGAAAATAGAACTCAGTGAACGCAAATAAATTTCGAGTAACCTGTTTAATTCCCAGGATTCGATGTATCGGTAAATAGAGAGCAGGGAGTTTCCGCCGACCGAATACATTTCGTTAATCCAGAATATGTTACGTTGGGTCAGACCGAGATTCTCATACAGGGAGGATGGAAGCACGACAAACCAGAAAGCCAAAATAAACGGGATACTCAGATAGGGTAGGCCATATTTAAACAGCCATCCACCCAATGCAACCGATAATATGAGCGTAAGCACCGACGAAAGCGCGAGCAGGGTAAAAAAAACGATACCCGGGTCGAAGAAAGTCCCCAGGCCGATGCCGGTTATCAAAGCGTTGAAGCTTAACACGCCATTGCGTAATTGACCTTTATCGAAACCTAAGGAATTAGCCAGCAAAACAGCAATAAGTACCGCGATCAGTCCACTCAATCCTGCATAGAAATTGAGGAAAGTAGCCAACATGACGGCTATTGCCATGAAACGGTTATTCAGAAAAAAGATAATGGAATAACTGTTTAAGATGGCCGGGAGAATCGTTTCACGGGTGTTTTTAAATGTATCTTTCAAGTTTTATTTTTTTTAGATCTGTCAGGTTCTTTTTTTATTCAGACCTGTCAGGTTTTTAAAACCTGACAGGTCTGTTAGCTCGTTTGTATTTATTTCAAATGTTGAGGGATTTCTTCCAGAGAATCAATATACTCCATGGTTTCCGCTTTTCTTATAATATGGGTATTGTTATCTGTGTCAATCAGCACGATGTTCGGGCGCAGGGTGATAAATTGCATCCACTGGGTCATGTTATAAGCCCCCACCTGATGTACAACCAGTTGATTCCCTTTTTCGAGTAAGGGCATCACGATGCTTTCGCGTACGATGTCGATATTCATACACAATGGACCGTATAACACCATCTCTTCCGTTTGCTGGCCCATGGGTTGAGCCGGACTGACCTTGTGTTCATACCAGAGTGATGTAAACAAGGTGTTGAGACCGAAGTCAAGAATGGTAGCCCGGCGTCCGTCGGATAAACGTTTGGTTGCTAATACAGTTCCCAATAGATAGCCTGCATCGTCAATCAATGCACGGCCACTTTCCAGAATCAACAAGGGCAGTTCGTCCTGACTGAATCCATATCCTAAAATGACATCGGTTATGGCATCTGCAAACTGATCCAGCGAAGGTACCGTGTCTGTCCCCGGAAGATAAGCACCTTTCAGGGTGTTGGTTGAAGGGAAACCGCCTCCCAAATCAAGGTATTGTAGGATTTTGCCATATCGTTCTTTTACACTCCAGGCCAATTCGCAGAGATTTCTGGCAGCTGTTGCATAGGCGTTAGGTGATAACATGAAAGTGCCGATGTGGCAATGCAACCCGACTAAATCCAGGTTTGGGGAGTTGAGGATGCGAGTCAGTGCATTCCAGGCCTGACCGTTCTCGAAATTAAACCCGAACCGGTCCCATTTCGGATAGATTCCGGTATCCATATTAATGCGGATGGCTACACGGGGTCTGAGTTTGTGCTCTTCACTCAAACGAATCAGCGCGTAAAGTTCATCGTAATGGTCGATGTGAATGAGTGAGTTGTTTTTGGCTGCTGTCACTAATTGTTCGTCGGTTTTATCCGGACCGTTGAAAATAATTTGATTACCCGGTACCCCGTTTCTCTGGGCTTTGTCGTATTCGAATCCGGATACAACTTCCGCCCATGAGCCTTCCTGATGAAAGATCTGACAAACTGCGTCTAAATAGTTGGTTTTATACGACCAGGCAAATTGAACTTTGGGGTACCGGGTTTTAAAAATCCTGGAGGCATTTTGGAAGTTTCTTCTGATTTGTTTCTCTGAAATAACAAATAACGGAGAACCATATTCTTTTAGTAGTCCCTTTACCGAAACACTTTCGATGTGTGTAACCGGTTCATTTTCTGTTTTAGTGCCGAATTTATTCATCAACCCTGTGTTCATTTTTCGCAGGGTCGGTCTCTCGTATCTTTTCTTTTCCATGATGTTGTTAATTTAGAGTTCTCCGTTTCCGGAAATCAGTTGAAATTCCTTGATGTCAGTAATCAAATCCCAGGCATAGCGAATGAAAATTTTTCCGACCTCATACGTTTTAAACGGTTCAACTTTCTCACCCATAGCCATCTTAACCAAACTGGCCGGTTGGTTTTGTCCCGCTCCGGCAGTAAGGTAAATCCAGGCCGGGAAACGCGGATTCACTTCCATGATGTATGGTTTGCCGTCGTCGGTGAGCATTACTTCCAGTTCGCAACCGCCCCGCCACCTGGTTGTTTCGATGAATTTGCGGGCAAGCTCCACCAGTTTATCATCTTCTAAGGTAATGCCTGCCCATGCTTTCCCTTTGTCGGTGATATAGAGTTTCCGCATGGGAATGATGCTGATGGCATTCCCTTCGCCATCGCCCAATGCTGCAATATTAATCTCTGTTCCTTTTATAAACTCCTGCATGATGATGGGTAATCCCCATTTGGCCATGATTTTGAGAAATGCTTTTTCGGCCTGATCGTAACTGCGGGCAATTACAGCATCATAAAATTTACCTTTTACAACGATAGGATACTCCAAATCATCCTCCATTTTCTTTAACTCGCGAAGCTCATGTAATATCTTATCTTCAGGCACCAGAAATCCATGTTTTTGTCCGAATTCGAATAATTTCATTTTATCCCTGGCCTCAAACTGATTTAATTCGGGCAGGAAAGTGCGGATGCCAAGTTCATTTAACTTGTCTCTCAGCTTAATGAAATTATAGAGTTCCGCATCGAAGTTTGGAATAATCAAATCCAGTTTTTCCTGTTCATGGATGTACAGCAGCCTGGCATACAAACTATCGGTACCGCCCGAAGGATAAGGAATCTGATAGGTTTTGTCGACCAGATCGTGCATGTACAGTCCCGGCTCTAACGCTTCATAAGAAAGCCCGATGATTTTAACATCGAAATCCTTACAGTCCCGGATGGCGCGAATCACGGCAACTCCTGGTCCCGGACTGTCGATGGCATTTAATGCAGTAACGGCTATGACGATTTGTTTTTTCATGTTCGGTTATTCGAGGATGCTGTAATCTTTTAATAAACCTGTAAACTCTTCGAGGTCACGTTCAAGCAACAAACGGTCAACATCGTAATTTTTACTGATTTCTTCAATAATTTCGGACGTTGACTTATCCTGTTTCAATAAGCTGATGATTTCCGAACCGATTCCATTTGTTGAAAATGAATCTCCGGTCGCAGGATTAAACAGAAATCCCTCGTCGCTTACGGCTATGTTCTTACGTATTCTCATAACGGTGTTAGTTTTGTTTGACGCAAATGTAAAACTACTGAAAAATGCATCCAAATTTTTTCAGTGCAAAGCGGACAATTTTCAGTGAAATTAAAATCAAAGTATAATTTTTTCAGTAAACTCCCCGATTTTTACCACGAAGATTCCCCTGACAGGAAGATGAATGTTCATTGCTTCAGCGCTTGCTTTTTGTTTGGTGATTGATAAACCATGCAAACTGTAAATTTCAATCCAATCGCCCGGAGTCAGGTTTCTAATAGATAATCCGTCGCGGATTTTAAAGTACCGGTAGGATTGTTGGAAGGGTATATCAGTCGAAGTGTTGAAATTGCCTTCTGTGATAGTAAGAAATTCTCCCCAATAGGGCGCATCGGCGTATAAAGTACGGGAACTTGTCGGTACTGTTAACGTACAGCTTGTCTTGTTGATTAAATCTAAGGTGTAATAATCAACAACAGGTGGAAGCGTTTTAGCAACTCCTAAATTGGTTAAATTTGAACAGGCGTAAAAAGCGCCTGCCCCGATTGAATCTGTGCTTTGCGGTATTGTTAAACTGGTGAGTCCTGTACAATATTCAAAAGCGTATGCCCCAATCTTCTGAATATTTTGTGTTAGATTTATCTCTGTTAATCTGTTGCAACCGTCAAATGCTGAAAACTCAATGTATTTTACAGCAGCAGGAATGGAATATGCTCCCGCTTTGCTTAAGGGGCACAAATAAAGTCGTTCCTGATTTTTGCTGAATAAAACACCATCAGCAGCACTGAAATATTGATTGGCATCGTCGACTGTAAATCCATTAATTGCAGAACAATTGTAAAAAGCATATTCGCCAAGATAATCAAGAGAAGCGGGAAAATGCATATTCCCGGTGACCCCTGTGCAATTATTAAAAGCCCCTGGATCGACACTAATTGTATTTTGGGGTAAGGTAATAGTACCTGTTTTAGTCGTGGGGCAAATAATGATTCTGTCCTTTGATTTCGAATATAAAATACCATTCTCAGTCGTAAAATAAGGGTTAAGTGCGTTTGCATCATAGGCAACGATCTGACTGCAACCGTAAAATGCATAATATCCAATATAATCGGTAAACTGCGGGATGGTGATGGTGCCGGTCAGTTTGGAACATTTATAAAAAGCGTGACTACCTATCAATTTAACAGAGTTTGGGATGCTAAATGTGCCTGTCTTTGCGCCGGGACAAATAAACAAAGTATCAAGATTTTTGCTGTACAAGACATCATTCGAGGCAGCATAATCGGGATTTGCGACATTCACTGAAAAGGATTTCAGGTTGTTACATTCTAAAAGACAATACGTGCCAAGACTTGTCAGGCTTGCCGGTATTGTAACTGTTCCGGTTAAGTTGTAACATCCGTAGAAGCTGCCATCGCCCAGTGACGTAACACCGTTTGGAATTGTGAGGCTTCCGGAAATACCTGAGCAATAAGCGAAAGCGTAGGTTCCTGTGGAAACTAATGAAGTAGGTAGTGTTACTGCTGTGAGGTTGTAGCAGTTCTCGAAAGCAGAATTGGCAATGTGTTTTACCGTGGCGGGGATAGTGTAACTTCCGGTTTTAGCATTCGGGCATACGAACAGCGTGTCTTGTATTTTGTTGAATAAAACACCGTTTGAACTGCTGTACCTGATGTTTGAGCTGTTTACTGAAAATGAATTTAATGCATAACATCCGTAAAATGCATACTCACCAATTGATTTCACTTTAGCCGGAATGCTCATAGAAGTCAGATTCCAGCAATAGTAAAATGCAAGTTCACCAATTGATGTGATAGTTGGAGGAAGCGTTACCATTGTCAGCGATGGTTTGTATGATAGTAATGCAGGATTGTAAAAGGCGTAAGCCGGAAACTCATTTGACGGATAGTTTATCTGTGTGCCGGTATTGGTGCCATCAGTTCCACTATAAGAATTTATAACGGCATCGGTAAAATTCAGTGAGGATACTTTCTTTACCTGATCCCGGATGAAGGCGATGTCTCTGGCGTCAATATTGCCTGCAACCGACAGATTAATAAGATTAGTCCGTTCACTGTCATTTAAATGAGCAGAAAGAGTTCCGGCGGTTGTTACATACACCGATTTGGAAATTTGGGCTTGTAATATAAGGAAGGATAATGCGCAAAACGACAATAAAAGTGATTTTTTCATTTTTTGCTGATATGCTTATTTAATAAAGTTCCTGCCGAGATATTGCTGAAAACTTTCTTTGTATTGTTCTCCGATTGGAATGAATTTCTTTTGCTCAATGAATATCCTGTTTTTTTCTACTGCCTGAATTTTATCGAGGTTGACAATAAAGGATCGCTGCACCCGCATAAACCTGTCAGCCGGCAGTTTGGTCTCAATGTTTTTCAATCGCATGAAAGTCGTGATGCTTTCCCCATTATTCAGGTATATTTTAATGTACTCATTGGCGCTTTCAATATACAAGATATCCGATATAAGTACTTTTACCATCTTTAAATCGGATTTTACATAGATGTATTCATCAATGTGCTGATTGTCTTGCTGTACCTGTTCTTGCAGTTGTTTTTTCTGCTTTTCTTCTTCTATCCAAAACAGGATAACTTTGTATGCTGTACCTGTTCCAATCACCAGTAAAGCAATGACGAGGCTTTGCAAAAACTGCATTTCAGCAGTTCTTGCTGCCGATTGGTTTTGCAACCTGAATCCGGCTGGTGGAGGCATTCTTTCCGACAACTCCATAGGAGGCATGCCTGGACCGAGTTCCATGGGAGGCATGCCGGTTACCGACCGGGTTGTGTAGTTGTTTTCGACCCGGATACTGAAACAGATTATCAGGGGAGTAATTGCCAGAATCAATAAAATGTATCTTTCGTATAGCTTCTTTTTAAGATAGAGAGGAATTAGAACATAAATGTTGAGTATGAATACGAATAAAAAGGAAGCGATTTTGATCCAGGATTCCATTATCCGATCCCATAGCAATATGCCTTCAGTCTGGTTGACCCCTATTGGTATAAGGAAAATCATCAGCCATATCAGGACAAAAATGGCTGATTCGATGAAAATAAAACTGACTGATTTCTTTTTTGTGTTCTGCATGAAAAGCATAAAAAGTTTGATGCAAATATAACCTTCATCACGTAACAACACAAATTATATCAGTATAAGCGCTGATTTTTTCAGTGAAATCCTTTCGCTTTTAATACTTCCATTGCCTTCTGATATCCCAGATCGAAGATCTCCATCACCTTGTCGGTTTCAAACAGATCAAAGTCGTAGATATTTTCGGGTTCGATGAGGATATCGCATAATGCTTTGTCGGCAAGTGTGTTGGCCCTGAACATGAAGTGGTAGGTTCGAAAAGCCACATCCATGATATTGACCTTGTACTTTTGCGCTACGAGCGGACCAACGTTAATTCCAATCAATAAATCACATTCCTTGCGAATTGTTGAAACGGGGAAGTTCTTCAGCAGTCCTCCGTCGACATAATAATTGTTGTTTATTTTCTGGGGCGTAAAAAGTACCGGAATGCTACTTGACGCCATCACGGGTTTCAATAAATTACCTTCAGAAAAAGTTTCGGGAACACCGGTGTCAAAATTGGTGACTACAACTCTAAGCGGAATGCTCAGTTCTTCAAATGTCTTGGCTTTCAGTTTCCGTCCAAGAAATCGGGCAAATGGAGCGATGCTGAAAAAACCGCCATCGGGGACATCTAATTTCGTCATTTTCTTGAAACTGATGTCTTCAAACATTTGTGCAATTTCGATGGGTTTGTGTCCATCGGCATACAGAGCTCCCACAATGGAGCCTGCACTTACGCCGGAAATGATTTCCGGCTTGATGTTCAGTTCTTCCATTGCCATCAATACACCAGCGTGTGATATTCCCCGGATACCTCCGCCGCTCAAAGCCAAACCAATTTTGTAAGCCATGTTTTTAAGTGAATAGTGAATAGCGAATAACGAATAGTGAATAGTTATTTTGTTAGTAAATAATATATTCTTAATTTTTTATAATGTTGTTTGTTGCAAGGGAAGTGTTATTCGCTATTCACTATTCGTTATTCACTGATTATATCGAGTACTGCGAAAACTTCTCCATCACCTTGTCGTAATATGTTTTTGTGACCGGAATGTCGGGTGCGTTCGGGGCGTCAAGTTCCAGAAAAATACCTGCTTTGGTTTTTCTGAGTACCTTCACTTTGTCTAAGTTGATGATGTAGGAACGGTGACAACGAACCAACGGGGTTTCTTTTGTCAGGTTCTCTTCTATCCATTTTAATGAATTTCTTATCAGGAAATTGGCAATTTTTTCTTTGTTGATATAATGGATGGTGGCATAATTGTCTGCCGAATCAATGTAGATTAAATTATCCAGCATGATTGAGATTTTTAGCTCTCCTTTTTCATCGGTAAATCCAATCAGGCCTTTTTTGGGAATCTCAGTTAATGTTCTCTGGGTAACTCTTTCATTTAATAACCGGTTCTTATCCTTCCATGAAAAATACAAAAATGACATGGTGTAAGGAATTAAGAGTACCAGACTGGTATTGACGGCTGAGTTTTTCAACAGAATGAAAAAATCTCTTTCTTCTGCTCCTTTCGGAACAAATTTCGAGAAAAGAGCGTAGAACATCGACATGGCAATGATTTCAGCAAATACCCAAACGGCATATTGCAGGTAATTGACTTCATTTTTTCTTGTATACAACCCGAGAAATAAACGGCTTATTACTACCACCAGCATGCCGGTCAGTATAATTAAACTGGAAAAAAAGAAGTAATTAAAGTCTGATACGCCCTTATACCAGTCTCTGGAACCGAAAGGCTGGAAGATATTAATAAAAAGCAAAGCAAAAAATGCCGTGAACAATATCATGTGTATGGTATTGCGCTTTTCAAGCAGGTAATAAGGAATTTTTTGATCCACCATTTTTAGTTTAATTATTTTGAACCTCGCAAAGGTAAATTTTTATATTCATTAATGCAATAAGTTAATCCCCGGATGATGTTTTTTAGTCCCTGTATGTTTTTTTTAGTCCCGCATTGGCCTTTTTAATCCCTTGTTGTGCCTGGATTTCTCAGAAAGTTGTCCTGATATTTACTATGTAGTTTATTTGCAAATAAAAAAATCACCATGTCATACTCGACTCGCTTTCAGGAACTTTCATTGCAGTTTAAAATCGGCAGAAATACAGAAATAGAAAACGCAGGCGTTTCGGTTGTTTTCTTCCCGTTTAAAAGTCACCGCTCATTTACCGGTGTGGCGGGTGAAATAAATTCTTTTATCATTTCCGACTCTGTTGAAGAAAACGAGGTGTTTGAATATCCCGTTTTTGTGCCGTCGAATGCAAGAAAACATAGCGAAGTTATTCTGTTGTTGCATGGATTAAACGAGCGGAACTGGTCGAAGTATTTACCCTGGGCTGAATATCTCTGTAAACATACAGGTAAAGCCGTATTGTTGTTCCCGATTGCCTATCACGTGAACAGATCACCGCACAGCTGGTCGAATCCCCGGTTTCTGCAAAAAATACTGGATTTAAGAAGAACATTACATGGCAATGATCGTTCGCTGAGCTTTGCCAATGTGGCGCTTAGCGAACGGTTGAGTCATAATCCGCAGCGGTTTTACAGTTCGGGGCGACAAAGCTTCGACGATATTGTCAAGTTGATTGGAGATATCAAAGCCGGAAAACATCCTTTGTTTGATAAAAAGACAAAGTTTGATGTGTTTGCCTATTCAATCGGAGCTTTCTTGTCGCAGGTACTTTTCTTAAATAATCCGGATGATTATTTCTCTGAATCGAAACTATTTATGTTTTGCGGAGGAAGTATTTTCAATTCGATGTGTGGTGAGTCGCGGAGTATCATGGATAAAAAAAGTTATGAGCAATTGTTTGAGTACTACCAGACTGGCTTCTGGGCCGAGAAAATTGCGGTGAATACCGGCGATGAGGTCATGGCATCTTTTTATAGTATGCTCACGCCCGAAAATGAAAAGTTGAAGCGGACTTCAATATTCCGTCAGATGAAAGACCGAATCGGCGGTGTTTCTCTGGCATTAGATAAAGTAATTCCTTACCATGGAGTGGTGCAGGCGCTGGGACATGATTGTGCCTCTAAAACCATCACCTTACTTGATTTTCCTTATGAATATACTCATGAAGCCCCATTCCCGGTGTCCAAACAGATAGATCAACAGGAGGTTGATGCTTCTTTCTTGCAGATTTTCAGGCAGGCAGCAGGTTTTCTGGGGAACTAAGATTATTATTGTTCGGTAAAAAATTCATTTTAAGTTTTTCCTTCTCTGCAACAAATTTGATATTTTTTTCATCTTAGAATTGTTTGTGAATAGTTTCCCTTTTTTCGAAACCGTTTTGTGTTTTGATTAGTGAGAAAATAATTCAATATAAATCAATAAGTTTAGTTAATATCAAATGTTTATGAAAAGAATTTTTTATCAAATCTCAGTGTTCTTGTTTGCCGGATTTCTGTTTGCCGGTTGTGCCGATGACGATTATACCCAGGATAATTATTGGGTGGATATCGCGACAGTTGAAAATCCGGATCAAAAATCAAAGTTCTTTCTGCATCTGGATGATAGCTCCAGTTTATGGACTGAACAAACAAACTTCGCAAGTTACAAACCAAAGGACGGTCAACGTGTGATTGCCTATTATTCGGTAATCTCCGACAAACGGGCTACCGGTTTGTACGATTATGATGTGAAATTGCATGATGTGTATGAAGTCCTTACAAAAGGGATTTTTGAGATAACGCCTGCAAAACAGGACAGCATCGGCAATGATTCTATTTATGTCTCCGATATGTGGGTGGGTAGTAAATACCTGAATGTAGAGTTTTATTACTACGGGTGGAACAAAACGCACTTTATCAACCTGGTGTCGGATACTGCCAAAACTTATACCGATGGTAAAGTACACCTGGAATTCAGGCATAATGCCAATAATGATGAACCGTATCATCGTCGCTGGGGTATCGTTTCGTTTGACATCAGTTCGTTGCAGTCGAATACTGCCGATTCTGTGGAGCTCGTTATTCATGTTAATATGCCCAACCAGGTTGAGGATAAGTTATTTAATCTGACCTATCGCTACAATAACTCCCAAAGCGCCGGAGTTATTAAGAAGTCCCGTATTCAAAAGGCTGATGCCTATGTGCGTGATAATGAAGTGAGATAAATTTGTTTTTTAATTTTGCAAAGAAGCCTGCATCCTTATGGATTGCAGGTTTTTTTGTTTTTGACTTTTTCTGTCCTGATTTTTTGATTACTTTTGTAACATTTGTTACACTTATCACTGTCTTCAGACATTATTTTTGATGTCTCTGCGGAAGTTCTATAATTTAAAAACAGCATGAAACGTAAATATCTCCTCATTATCCTGATTTGTATTGGTTCTTTTTGGGCTTATGCGGAAAACAATCCTGTAGCGGAAGAAAAAATCAATGCAAGTGATATAGAGCTGAATGAGATTGTGGTGCAGGCTTCCAGAACAAGCACCAAACTAAAAGAAATGCCAGCTTCTGTTACCATCCTCTCTACTGCTTCATTAGAACAAAACGAAATTAACACCCTGAATAATTCAACTGCTTACATTCCGAATTTTTACATGCCCGATTATGGCACTAAACTGACTTCTCCTGTATACATAAGGGGAATAGGGTCAAGAATCAATGCCCCATCTGTAGGGATGTATGTGGATAACATCCCGTACTTTGAAAAAGCATCCTTTGATTTTGATTTTTTTGATGTACAGAAAATTGAGGTGTTGCGGGGACCACAGGGCACTTTGTTCGGACGCAACAGCATGGGTGGTTTGATTAATATCAGTACCTGGTCGCCGCTCGATTATCAGGGAACACATTTACGTGCATCAGCAGCAAACTACGGTCAGTATAAATTAAACGCCGGACATTACAATAAATTATCAGAACAACTGGCCCTTAGCGTAGCCCTGAATTATCTGCATCAGGATGGTTTCTTTATGAATACGACATTAGATGAAAAAGCGGGTAAGCAGGATGCTTACGGACTCAGGTTAAAAGGGCAGTATCAAATCGATGATCGTTGGTTGCTGGAACTGGTTTCCAATACTGATGTCAGCAATCAGGTCGGTTATCCTTATGCCTTATACAACCGGAATACGCAAACCACGGGAGAGGTGAATTATAATCAACGAAGCGGTTACGACCGCATGCTGATGTCGAATGCCCTGAAATTGGGTTATGTTGCCCCTGAATGGGAATTATCCAATACCCTGTCGTATCAGTTGCTGGATGACAATCAGCAAATTGACCAGGATTTTGGTCCCGATTCGATACACTTTGCCGGTCAGTTGCAGTTTCAGCATAATGTTGCCAACGAAACAATCATTCGTTCGAATACCAATAACCGGTATAACTGGCTGGTTGGCGTGTTCGCCTTCAACCAACAAGCTGAAAACACGGTGGATGTGAATAGTTATAAAACAAATACACCATCCGGACTTGTTCATTATATTTATCAAAAACAATACGAGCCGGTCAGCTCTGGTCTGGCCGCATTTCATCAGTCTGTCTTAAACATTACACCACAATTGACGGTTACCGGTGGAATCCGCATCGACTACGAACAATCTATAATGCAATACGGCTACAATGGTACAATGGGTGAAACGGTACAAACACCTGTTGACACCCTTTACCCCTCCCTTCAGGATGTGGTAATATTACCCAAATTAGCCATTGCTTATGCACCCGGAGACATGATCAACGTTTATGCATCTTATTCAACCGGATATAAGCCCGGAGGGTTTAACAGTACGTTTGAGAAACCTGAACACCTCATGTTTAAGAAAGAAATCAGTCATAACTATGAAGCAGGTGCGAAAGCAACCTTGTTTCAGTATTTGTACGCTGACTTTGCCCTGTTTTATACTGATTTAAAAAATCAACAAATCTACCGTACTGCTCCGAGCGGAAGGGGGTCTTATCTCGATAATTCTGGTTTGTCGCGCAATAAAGGAGTCGAGTTTACCCTGCACAATCAGTCATTTTATGGTTTTGAAGGTATGGTTGCGTATGGTTACACCCATGCAAAGATTCTGAAATATGAAAAGGATGATGCAGTGAATTACAACGATAAATTTACGCCTTATGTTCCCGGGCATACATTGGCTTTGCAGGCTACGCAAACCCTGACTTTCAGCAATGTAAAATGGTTAGATAAACTCCGGTTTAATATTTTGTACAGCAGAACGGGTTCTCTGTACTGGAATCTTTCGAACACGCTGAAAGAAGACAGCTATGGCTTGTTGAACGGGAAAATCTCCCTGATATCCGGTAACTATCAGTTTGATGTCTGGAGTAAAAACCTCACCAATACCCGGTATCATGCTTTTATATTTGAATCGGGACCGATGGCGCATGCGCAGTCGGGTAAGCCCTTAGAGGTGGGTGTTAATTTTTCCGTAAAATGGTAGTCTGATGAAATTAAAATTCCCCACGCTTTTCAGTCTGTACATCGCTCAATCCATTCCGATGAGCTTTTTCTCTACGGTAGTACCTGTAATCATGAGGCAGGAACAGTATTCACTGGAATCCATCGGATTGCTTCAGTTGGTGAAACTTCCCTGGATATTCAAATTCTTATGGGCGCCTCTGGTTGACAATCATGCCAATAACCGGAAACAAATCAGGAGGTGGATCATCCTTTCGGAATTGTTTTATGCAGGTGTCATTCTTAGCATCAGCATGTTCAGCCTGCAAACCGATTTCAGGCTAATCGTGATGTTGATGATACTGGCATTTATCGCATCGGCAACGCAGGACATCGCGACGGATATTTTTGCCATCCGCATCCTCCGTCCCGAAGAAAAGGCAGTGGGCAACGGAATTCAGTCGGGAGGCAGCTTCATTGGCAGTTTATTCGGAACCGGGGTGTTGTTACTGGCCTATCATTATCTCGGGTGGCAGTATCTGTTGTGGATACTGGCGGCTTTTGTGATTTTTGCCATTGTGCCGCTGTATGTTTACCGACCCGGGTCCGATTTGTCGGTGGAAAAGAAACGACGGGTCAATTTAACGGATATTTTCTCCTTTTTCAAAGAAAAACTGGCCCGGAAAAGATTGCTGGTGCTAATATTTTATTACTCCGGATTGATTGGCATACTGGCGATGCTCAAACCCTATATGGTTGATTTGGGGTATAATGTGAAAGAAATCGGATTCATGTCGGGCATCGTGGGCACGGCCGTAGCGGCTATTGCTGCTTTATTGGGTGGTTACATTGTTAAATTCATCGGCAGAAAAACTGCTGCGTATGTTTTTGCCTTGCTGAATCTTTCGGTGGGGGTGTTTTTTTATCTGATATCCATGCACACCCCTTCCTTGTTTGAACTCTATGCCGGTATTTGTTTGTTGTGGGGGGCATACGGACTTTCGACTGTTGTCATTTATACGACTTCGATGGATGCTGTGCGACCATCAAGTGCCGGGACTGACTTCACGGTTCAGATTGTGGTTACCCATTTGAGTTCCATGCTGATTGCCGTTTTCAGTGGTAAAGTGGGTGATTTGGTTGGATATCATTCCTTATTTGGGATAGAAGCATTACTCTCGCTTTGTTCTGTGTTGATTTTATTTTATGTGTATCCGGTAAAATTGAAATATGGAAATAGATAAATTGCTGATAGATAAATATAATATTCCGGTGCCGAGGTACACGAGTTATCCTCCGGCCAACCATTTTGAACAGACATTTACTGATGAAGACTATTTTCGATTGATAGCAGAATCGAATAGCGGTCATCTGGAGAATATTGCCATTTACATTCACATTCCTTTTTGCAAAAAAATATGTTTCTATTGTGGATGTAATACCGCTTTGTACAAAGGAGAGTCTCTGGTCGCGGATTATATCGCGGCGTTAAAAAAAGAAATACGGGTGGTATCGAAGCATATCGATAAAAGGCGTAAAGTTTCGCAGATACATTACGGTGGCGGAACGCCCAATGCCATCGATGTGGCTTACCTGGAGCAAATTAATCAATTGTTGTTTGATTTGTTCGAATTCATCCCGAAACCGGAAATCGCGATTGAATGTCACCCGGGGCATTTGAACGAACTGTATCTGCGCAGGTTGCTGAATGCCGGCTTCAATCGCTTCAGCCTGGGCATTCAGGATTTTGATAACGAAGTGCTTGCTACAGTTAACCGCGATCCTTCGGCCATGCCTATAGTTGATATTATCAACATCCTGAAGCAGGACCAACCCGATGTCTCGGTTAATTTCGACTTTATTTACGGGTTGCCGGGACAAACAGTTGAGCGTTTCAGGCAGACCATTGAACAGGCGGTGGCACTTCGTCCCGACCGACTTGTGACTTTCTCTTATGCCCATGTACCCTGGGTAAAAAAGCATCAGAAAATATTGGAGAAGAAGGGACTTAAAACATCCACCGAGAAAATTGATTTGTTCCTGAACTCCAGAGAGATTTTGTTGCAGGCGGGTTATGAGCCCATCGGACTCGATCATTATGTGTTGCCTGAAGATGAGTTGAATCATGCCTTGCAAAACAACCAGTTACACCGTAATTTCCAGGGTTATTGTACACGCAGAACCACCGGGCAGGTGTATGCTTTCGGTGTTTCTTCCATCAGTCAACTCGAAAATGCCTACCTGCAAAACGAAAAGGATACGATTGAATACATCCGCTTGATTAAAGAAGGAAAAACGGCAGTGAAAAATGGGTTAGAGGTTAATGCAGCACAAAAGATCATTCGCGGCGTGATTGAGAAAATCATGTGTAACAAGGAGCTTGATTTGAATCGTTTTTGCGAGGAGCATAAGATAAATATGGCGCAATTTCAGCAAATTACACAATTTAATCCTGTTGGCTTGAATGATTTAATCCTGGATGGTTTAATCCGGTTCGAGCATAATATTTTGACAATAACGGATGCAGGCTCGTTTTTTATCCGTAATATTGCAGCGTCATTTGATCCTGCCTTGATGCAAATGGAAAAACAGTATTCAAAATCTGTTTGAATTTCTTATTGAAGTTAAGTTTTCCCGACACGATGGTATTATATAGTGCGAATCAGTAGTTAAATTATTCAAGGAAGCCGCGCAGCGGCGAGATGATTCATAACCGTAGGTGTAGCGTAGCGTAACCTACGGAATAAAGAATAAAAAAGATCTACAGCCCTGCAAGGGCTGGATTATTAATTGTAAGGATATCACAGATGGAAATTACAAAACCTGATATAATTATTATCGGGGCAGGATTGACAGGCCTGACAGCAGGATATTACCTTCGAAAAGCTGGTAAAAAAGTGTTGCTGATTGAGCAGCATGACCGCCCGGGAGGTGTCATCAGAACCATTACTGAAGATGGATTTACCTTTGAGGCAGGTCCGAACACCGGTGTTATCAGTACGGCCGAACTTGTTCAGCTTTTTCACGATTTAAAACTCCGGTTTGAAATTCCTGATGAAACATCCAAAGCCCGTTGGATATGGAAAAAAGGCAGGTGGCGTGCCTTGCCATCGGGTTTGCTTTCAGCGATATTTACTCCATTATTTAAGTTCAAAGATAAAATCAAGGTGTTAGGTGAACCTTTCAGAAGAAGGCGGCATCGGTTGAACGAAAGCGTGGCAAAGTTGGTCAAACGCCGGTTGGGGAAAAGTATTCTCAGGTATGCTGTTGACCCGTTTATTTCAGGTATTTATGCCGGTGACCCGGAGAAACTGATTGTCAGGTATGCATTACCCAAGTTGTATGCCCTGGAACATGAGTATGGAAGTTTCATAAAAGGAGCAATCAAAAGAAGAAAAATCATCGCGGCAGAGAAGGCTGCAGGCATTACCAAATCAGTGTTTTCCGTAGCAGGCGGATTGGAAAGTCTTATTCGTGCATTGGTCCATGAGATTGGAGATGAGCACATCCTCACCGGTGTCAAAGATGCTCGTGTTGAGCCCTTACACGATAAGTTTCTCTGTAAGTTTAATGTCAATGGTGAAATCCGGGAGCTTGTTGCAGAGAAGGTTGTTTCTACAGTTGATGGTTTGTCGGTTGCCTCATTGCTGCCCTTTATTCCGCAAGAAGTGATGGATAAGATTACGGCTATTCGCTATGCTAAAGTCGTGCAGGTGGTGATCGGTTTTAAGCATTGGGTAGGGATTCCTTTGCGGGCATTTGGCGGACTGATTCCTTCGAAAGAGAAGAAAGACATACTTGGCATATTGTTCCCATCAGCCTTGTTTAAAAACCGGGCGCCTGAGGGAGGAGCGCTTTTATCAGTATTTGCAGGCGGCATTAAGCGGCCGGATATATACCTGAAAACGGATGAAGAAATAACGGAGATGGTACTTGATAGTATGAAAAGCATGATGAAGTGCGCAGAAAAACCGGAACTCCTCCGCATCTTCAGGTACGAAAAGGCCATACCGCAATACGAATCGTCCACTGAGTTGAGGTTGTTCAACGTCCAGGAAATCGAAAAAGCATATCCCGGACTGATCCTTGCAGGCAACATGCGGGATGGAATCGGGATGTCGGACAGGGTGAAGCAGGCAAAACAAATTGCCGATCAATTGTTGGCAGCAGATAAATCATGAGTCAATGAGCAAGGCAATCCTCCTGGTAAATTTAGGTACGCCCGATGCACCGGACAAAAAACCGGTACGCCGTTATTTGCGGCAGTTCTTAAATGACCCGTTCGTAATCGACATGTCACGTATTGCCCGCCTGCTGTTGGTCAATCTCATCATCATTCCTTTCCGGGTCAGCAAGTCAACAAAACTTTACAAACGCCTGTGGACTGATTCCGGTTCGCCTATTTTGTTGCATCTGGAAAACTTGCGGGAACGACTACAGTCAGCGCTCGGTAAATCGCATCCCGTTTATGCCGCCATGCGTTATGGAAACCCATCCATTCAATCGGTTTTGTCCGCAATAGATCAATCGGGCGTCGAAGAAGTGTTGGTGCTTCCCTTGTTTCCGCAATATGCTTCATCCACCACCGGTAGCATAGTCCATACCGTACAAAAACACCAAAAAAAACTGCAAAACATCCGGGATATCAAATTTATCCGGCAATTCTACGATGATCCGGGCTTTATCCATGCTTTTTGCAAACGCATTGCCGGTTATCAGCCGGATACTTTCGATCACATCATATTTTCCTGTCACAGTTTGCCTGAGCGACATATTCAGCAAATTCATCCTGAGCAGGGTGTCCCTGGATGTGCCTGCGAGCAAAACATGCCTGTATATGGCAAGGAATGTTACAAGGCAACCAGTTACCAGACTGCCCGCCTGATTGCCGGCGCCCTCAACCTTTCGCAGAATCATTACACCGTAGCTTTTCAGTCACGCTTTGCCAGGAAATGGATTGGCCCGTTTACCGAGGATGTCGTGATTCAGTTAGCTAAAGAAGGTAAATCACGTGTATTGGTCGTTGCTCCTTCCTTTGTGGCCGACTGTCTCGAAACCATTGTCGAAATCGGGCAGGACTACCGCGAACTTTTCATCCGGCATGGTGGAAAGGAGTTTGTGATGTGCGAAAGTCTGAATGCCGAAGAGGAGTGGGTGGAGGCGGTAAAAATGTTGGTAGAAACGCGATGACCGGCATTGCTGTATCCATCCACCCTGATTTATTACATTGTCCTCCCTTATTTCAATTAAAAACCTCTGGGCTTTTTACAAAAAGCTCAGAGGTTTTCATAAAAAGCCCAGAGGTTTCTACCAAAAGCTCAGAGCTTTTACATCTCCCTCTCCGAAGAAAAATCAAAAGCTCAGAGCTTTTTGAAATATCCTACCTACATGTGTTCACACGTCTGTTGAATAGCCTCAAAAAACGGCTCAACTTTTTGCGTTCTGCCTCATGCATGGCATTTAAAACTCATTGGGTAAGTTGTTGCAACAGGGCATCGTTGCCGGGAAAGTTAATCGCGTTGCGCTTCATAAACGCGCATAGTTCTTCCTGTAAACGGGAACAGCTTAATTTTTCATTCATTGTTATTTTGTTTAATAAAGGGGTTAATTCGGTTTAACCCTTTGGTTTTTTCAGGTGCAAATTTAAAGGAAGGTGGTTAAACAAAGTGTGTGGGGTAGGGAATTTTGGTGTTTTTTAATATAATTTTATCGAGGGTTTTTGTTAGGTGGTTGAATATTAACGTGATGAAGTATCGTGTAATTTGTTAATTTTTTATATTGTTTATCCAATTTATGTTGTTATTTTTGAGGTCAAATAAAAAACTTCAATTGTTTAAATTCTTAAGTTGAAATATTCTATGCGAAACTCCTCAGTTTTCTCGCCATTTTCTATTTCATTCATTTATAATGTTTTGATGATTTTCTCATCAAAGATAAAGCGGATGTATACGAACCACTGGTTCGCATACAGAAAAGGGGGGCGTATATATTTAAGTTATGCGTAATTCAAAAAATGAAAAAATTGATTGACTTATTGAGCTAACGACTAAAAAAGCGACTATTGAAAACCAGAGACTTACGTGGTCGTTAGTCAGAATGCAAAAAAAAAAATAAAAGTATAATAAAATAGACTATGCCTATAGACATACAAATTCCAGACAGTGACATAATCGGATTTAACACTCAAGCAAAGATTGAATTAGAGAATTCCATAAAGGAATTTTCAGATGATTTAATTTATGAATCAAATAGAATTGAGTCTTCTATTAATTCCACGTCACAAGGACCAGAAATAACAAGTAGCATTGTAAGAGATGCTAAAGTACTCCTAAGACATAAATTAGGAAAACCAAAGCAAGGAACTGGAAGTGTAATTTTGAAAATACTTTCTAGTCTTTTTGTTTTGCTTTCCGGTATTATGTACCAACCAGAAAAGTTAAAAGCTGCTGGGGTTTATATGGTTTTTTACATTATAGTAATAGCATTAGCAATTCTTTTTACAACTCTAACATTTATCAAAGAGAAATAATATGGAAAATAATGAATTTGAAGGTCAACAATACATAAATGACTTAAATGTATATCTTTCAGGAAAATATAAATCGAGAGCAAGACTTAGGCAGATATTAAAGATTTATCAGATACTTGGTATACTAATAGCACTTTTTGGAATATTGTATTTCGTATTTACCACGATTAAAATAGAACTAACAACAACTCAATTATTTTCAATAGTACTCGGTGGTAGTGGTATTACATTAGCTGTATTGTCAAAAATATTGACGGATTATTTAAAAGAAAAAGACAAAGAAAACGAGAAAAGGCGTTCTGAAGTCGAAAATGTATCTTCCTATATATTCACTTGGACAATATTTGAAAGAGCACTTCGCAACTTTGTTGAAATGCAAGAAGCAAACATTAATAAGCACTCCTTTAGAACGCAACTCGAATTTCTATATAAAGCAAAGTTCTTGACTGACAAAGATATGTTGATGATTGAGAGATCTTTAGAATTTCGAAATCTAATATTACATGAAGGTGCATTAATTAATTCAGATAAACTAAGGGAGTCTACTGAAATCTTAAATTCCGTTACGGAAAAACTAAATAATGCACTAACGCATAACACCCGCCTATAGGCATTGGCTGGCTGACGTGCATTTCGCAGGTTTTGCTCCCGCATTCACTTTGTCGCTGTGCGACAGTGAACGCTCCCGCAACCCGCCAAATGCCCATAGCCTCGGTCGTTAGGGGTAATGGCAAAAAAAATACGAACAGAAACAGGAAACTATATGCAAAAAACTACTTTTAAGATAGCCAAAATGGATTGTCCGTCCGAAGAACAAATGATACGGATGAAGTTGAATGATTTGACAAATATTAAATCTTTAGAATTTGATATTCCGAACAGACAACTGACCGTTTTCCATACAGACAATCACGACAAAATACTTCAACGACTTGACAACTTAAGGTTTGACACAACACTTATTGACAGCGTTGCAGAAGAAAATTTTATTATCTCGACTGATAACACCAACCATGAAAGAAAATCGCTTTGGATAGTTCTATTCATAAACCTTTTCTTTTTTGCACTTGAAATGACAACAGGTTTTATCTCAAATTCAATGGGACTTGTTGCAGACAGTTTGGATATGTTTGCAGACAGCATTGTTTACGGACTTGCGCTGTTAGCAGTTGGTGGAACAATGACAAGAAAAAAGAACATTACAAAATATGCTGGATATTTTCAATTGACACTTGCGTTTTTCGGTTTAATTGAAGTAATCAGACGATTTGTTGTAAATGAAACTGTTCCTGCTTTCAAAATAATGATAATTATTTCTATTCTTGCACTTATCGGCAATGGACTTTGTTTGTATGTACTTCAAAAAAGTAAAAGCAATGAAATACACATGCAAGCAAGCATGATTTTTACTTCTAATGACGTAATTGTAAACCTCGGCGTAATTTTAGCAGGCGGTTTAGTATATTTTACAAATTCAAAATATCCAGATTTAATCGTTGGGTCAATCGTATTTCTCATTGTAGGACAAGGAGCATTTAAAATATTGAAACTATCAAAATGACACTGTACTAAAGCCACTACCCCTAACACACGCCTATGTTCACAGGCTGGCTGACGTGCACTTAGCGGGTTTTGCGCCCGCATTCACTTTGTCGCTGTGCGACAGCGAATACGCCCGCAAACCGCCCGTGCCCATAGCCTCGGTCGTTAGCCGTCAGCATAAAAAAACAAAAGTCTGTGCGAATAGAAAATTGAAATTATGAAAGTACGAGCATTCTTATCAACTATTTTAATTATATTCTGTCTGAACTGTATTGCTCAGATTAAATTAAATTTCAATTACTCAAGTTACGCTAAAGAGGTAAACAGAGCATACGTTGTATTGAAATCTTCAACAAATGAAATTGAAATACTGAATGATACAGTTAGGAAATTTGAAGACACATTGGATATTCCTTCAAAAAGAGAAAACTATATTCTATCGCTGAAATTTGAGAACAAGACAATAGGTAAAGAAGAATTTAAATATACTTTCTCGACACATGGAAATGAGACAGACATTGAAATAAACTTAAGAACTTCAAAAAACAACTTTGATAAGAAGGAAAAACAAAGCGGAAATATTGAAATAGTAAAATACTATGAACCTAAGCATAATCTTGAAATTCAATATCTACCTAAATTAAAGGGAGATGAATTTTATAAACCGCCATTTTTTATGTTGAAGAACAATTCAAATGATACAATCTACGGACAATACATAAAAGGTTACTTTTGGGGTTCAATTAGTATCTTAGTTGATTCTATATGGACTCGAGATTTTTTTGGTAGACTGGATTATAATTTTGCTGGTGGTTCTCCTTTGTTTCCTGACTCTATGACTGTTGCGTGGGTTGGCTCATTCGGTTGGAGGAGTGAGTTACCCAAGAATCGTTATAAATACACATTGTTATATACAACTGATAAAAATTCAAGTAGTGGTTTGAGAAAGCATTTAGAAAGAGATAGTTTTATTTGGTGGGCAGACACAAAAAAATATTATAGATTAATTTATCAATTTGAAGTTAAATAGAAGGACATAATGCCGAACGGCTAACATGCACTAAGCGCAACCCTATCGGGTATGCCGCTTAGTGCCGTTCGTCATATACAAGTGAAGAACCAACCAACCAATTGATAAATATTTATAAAGAGAATTTTTACCAACTAATTCCCAAATTCAATTGGTATAATGAAAGAGTGAGTTTTAAAGAAAAAGCAATTCAATGATGCTTACATATTCATGTTAAATTACTACTTTTGAACTTAAATTTTTCAAAGATTTGAGAAACGAGAAACTGACAAGAAAAGAAATCATTGACAACCGCTTAAAACAGGCAGGCTGGATTGTTAGCGACCGTACTCAGGTAGTTGAGGAATATGATATAATTGTTGACAAGGATCTTGTAAAAGAAGCACCATCTCCTTATGCCGGACATCAATACAGCGACTATGTTTTGTTGGGGAAAGACGGTAAACCACTTGCAGTTGTTGAAGCCAAAAAGACTTCAGTTGATGCAGCACTCGGACGGGAACAAGCCAAACAATATTGCTACAACATACAATCGACCCAGGGCGGAGAATTACCCTTTTGCTTTTACACCAACGGACACGACATTTACTTTTGGGACTTAGACAATTATCCGCCAAAAAAAGCATATGGCTTTCCAACCCGTGACGACCTTGAACGCTATGCCTACATACGCAAGGCGAGAAAACAATTAGCCGGCGAACTTATCAATACCAAAATTGCAGGGCGCAATTATCAGATTGCTTCTATTCGTGCCGTAATGGAAGCCATTGAAAAAAGGAAACGCAAATTCTTGTTGGTAATGGCTACAGGTACTGGTAAGACAAGAACTTGTATTGCTTTGGTTGATGCATTGATGAGAGCGGGTTGGGCTGAAAGAGTTTTGTTTTTGGTTGACAGAATCGCACTGCGTGACCAAACGTTAGAAGCATTCAAAGAACATTTGCCCAACGAACCACGCTGGCCAAAACAAGGCGAAAAGGAAATTGCAACTGACAGACGGGTTTATGTTTCGACTTATCCAACCATGTTGAATGTAATTCGCAATGAAGATAAATCGTTAAGTCCTCATTTCTTTGACTTGATTGTAGTGGACGAAAGTCACCGCAGTATTTACAATACCTATCAGGAAATACTTGATTATTTCAATGCGATTACGCTTGGTTTAACAGCCACGCCAACCGATGTAATCGACCACAACACTTTTCAATTATTCGAGTGCGAAGATGGTGTGCCCACTTTTGCATATTCTTATGACGAAGCAGTCAATCACATTCCGCCCTTCCTGAGCAATTTTCAGGTAATGAAAATCAAAACCAAGTTTCAGGATGAAGGAATAAACAAGCGGACTATTTCATTAGAAGACCAACAAAAGTTGATGTTGGAGGGAAAAGAAATTGAAGAAATCAATTACGAAGGAACGGAGATTGAGAAAAAGGTAATCAACAGGGGAACGAATGCCTTGATTGTCCGTGAATTCATGGAAGAAAGCATCAAAGATGCCAACGGGGTATTACCGGGAAAAACCATATTCTTTTGCATTTCAAAAGCACACGCAAGACGTGTTGAAGAAATATTTGATTCGCTTTATCCTGAATACAAAGGCGAATTAGCCAAAGTATTGGTAAGCGAAGACCCACGGGTTTACGGCAAAGGTGGTTTGCTCGACCAGTTTGTTCACAACGACATGCCACGCATCGCCATTAGTGTGGATATGCTCGACACGGGCATTGATGTTCGGGAATTGGTGAATCTGGTTTTTGCAAAACCCGTTTACAGTTATACCAAGTTTTGGCAAATGATAGGCAGGGGAACCCGTTTACTCGAACCTGAAAAAATTAAACCCTGGTGTACACAAAAAGACAACTTCCTGATTCTTGATTGTTGGGATAATTTTGAATACTTCAAACTGAATCCAAGAGGGAAAGAGCTAAAAGGGCAAATTCCTTTGCCTGTTCGCTTGTTTGGTGTGCGTTTAGAAAAAATTGAAGAAGCCCAAACACAAAGCATAACTGAAATTGCAAACAAAGAAATTCAGAAAATCAGAAAACAGGTTGAAGCACTACCTCAACATTCGGTGGTTATCATGGAAGCCCGAAATGAACTGCAACGACTGGAAGATGAAAACTTCTGGAATAACCTGACATCCGACAAAATGGAATTTTTAGATGCAGTTGTAAAACCATTGCTTCGCACGGTTTCGGATGTTGATTTCAAAGCCATGCGTTTTGAAAAAGACATTGTGGAGGTTTCGTTGGCACATTTGGCAGGAGAAACAGAAAAATTTGAAACGCTGAAAGACAGCATCATCGAAGAAATTGGCGAGCTGCCTTTGAGTATCAACATTGTGGCACGAGAGCAGGAATTGATTCGTCAGGCACAAACCAATCATTATTGGGCAACCATCAATGAAGACAAGTTTGAAGAACTGATTCAAAAACTTGCGCCTTTGATGAAGTTTCGTGAAGCTGTTATTCCGCTGGCTCCGGCAAAATTCAACCTGAAAGACATTGTCGCCGAAAAAGAATTCATAGAGTTTGGTCCACAACACGAAGCATTAAGCGTAGCCAAATACCGTGAACTGGTTGAAAAGAAAATCAATGAATTGGTTTCAAGCAGTCCCATTTTACAAAAGCTAAAACAGGGGCAGGAAATCACAACAGATGAAGCGAAACAATTAGCCGAAGAACTGCACAACGAACATCCGCACATTACCATTGATTTGCTTCGCAAGGTTTACAACCACCGCAAAGCAGCATTGGTGCAATTTATCAAACATATTTTAGGCATAGAACAATTAGAAAGCTTTGCCGAAACAGTTACCAAAGCGTTTGATGATTTCATTTCAAAGCATAGCTACCTAACCAGCCGACAACTTCAGTTTCTTGACTTGCTTAAAAACTTTGTATTGGAAAAAGGCGATGTAAGCAAACGCAATCTGATTGAATCTCCTTTTACTATGCTTCATCCCGAGGGCATCAGAGGAGTATTTAATCAGAAAGAGATTGACGAAATTTTAAGTTTAACCGAAAAAGTATTAGCCGCATAACATGGCAAAGAAAAAAATCTTTATTAGCAGTGTACAGATTGAACTTTCGGAAGAAAGGAGCGCTTTGTATGAATATATCTGTTCCGACCCTTTGTTAGGAAAGCATTTTGAACCGTTTTTGTTTGAGTTGCTCCCTGCTATCGATCAAAGAGCTGATGATGTATATCTTAAAGAAGTGGAGTTTTCAGATATTTATCTCGGGATTTTCGGGAAATCGTATGGTTCTGAGAATGCCGATGGTCTTTCGCCTACTGAATTGGAATTTAATCATGCAACGGATTTTCATAAAACCCGACTTGTATTTTTGACCAACCACGATAATACGGATAGGCATCCGAAAGAAAATTTACTGATTACAAAAGCTCAGGAAGTGTTGGTGCGAAAAAAATTCAGCACCGTTGATGAATTAAAATCAGCTGTTTACGCTGCCTTGATTCGATATTTGGAGGAAAAAGAAATCATTCGTTCCGTGCCTTTCGATGCCACCCTTTTGAGTAATGCTGCTTTGAGTGATATTGATTCCGAAAAAATCAAATCATTTGTCCGGCTTGCCCAGGAGCGAAGGGGATTTCCTTTAGCTGAAACAGAACCCGTAGAAAAAATTCTAACACATTTGAATTTATACCGTGATGGCAGACTGACACAAGCTGCGATTCTTTTGTTTGGGGCGGCGCCTCAGCGTTTCTTTATCAATTCCGAAGTCCGCTGTGCTTCATTTATAGGCACTATTGTCGAAAAGCCTATCCCTTCATATAAAGTTTTTAAGGGAACCGTTTTTGAGTTGGTCGATCAGGCGCTTGAGTTTGTGCTTAATAAACTTGATTATCGGGTAGAAACCCGTGCAGAACAAGTTGCAATTCCGGGCAGTTATGAAATCCCTAAAGATGTAGTTGCCGAAGCCATCGTGAACGCCATCGCACATCGCGATTATACCAGTAATGCAAGTGTCCAGATAATGCTTTTCAGAGATCGTTTGGAAATCTGGAATCCCGGAGCATTGCCCATGGGTTGGACAACGCTCAAACTGAAACAATTGCACACTTCCGTTCCGGCAAATCCTTTATTGGCTGAACCGCTCTACCTTGCAGGCTATATCGAGCGCATGGGTACCGGCACTTCAGATATTATAGAAAAATCTTTAGCAGCCGGACTGATTGAACCTCAGTTTATCCAGTCCGAAGATTTTAGAAGCATTATCTACCGTTCAGGTTCTGAACAGATAACCCCGCAAGTAACCGACCAAGTGACCGACCAAGTAACCGACCAAGTAACCGACCAAGTAAAAGCATTGATTCTATTAATGGAAAATGAATATTCAAGAAGCGAATTGATGGGTTTGTTGCAACTAAAACATGGTCAAACTTTTAGGGGAAATTACTTGAATCCGGCACTAACAGATGTTTTGATAGAAATGACTCAGCCGGACTCTCCAAAAAGCCCAACCCAAAAATATCGCCTTACCGCTAAAGGAAAGGCGTTGAAAGCACAATTGAAAAACAAAAACAAATAATGTTACAAAATAACGCACAATTAAAATCGCTTATCGACAAGCTCTGGCAGAACTTTTGGGAAGGCGGCATCGCCAACCCTTTAACTGCCATTGAGCAAATTACCTACCTTATTTTCATGAAGCGTTTGGACGATTTGGAAGCCAAACGTGAACGTGATGCCGAATTTACAGGAGAAAAATACGTTTCCCGGTTTACAGGCAAGTTCAACATTCCGGGCAGTAAAGAGAGCATTGATAAAAACGAATTGCGTTGGAGCGTTTTCAAACACAAGCCTGCTGATGAAATGCTGCTGCATGTGCAAATGAAAGTGTTCCCGTTTCTCAAAACTTTCGGCGAAAATTCACCCTCCCCAAAGGGGAGGGATGGGGAGGGGTTCTTCACCAAACACATGGCAAATGCCGTATTCATCATGCCCAAAGCCAGTTTGCTGGTTTCCGCCATCAACATTGTAGAAGATATTTTCAAAGAGATTGAAAAAGATGCCACCGAAGGCGGACATGCGTTTCAGGACATACAGGGAGATGTGTATGAAATGCTGCTGAGTGAGATTGCCACGGCAGGTAAAAACGGACAATTCCGAACTCCTCGCCACATAATTAAACTCATGGCTGAACTGGTTGCTCCGCAATTGGGACAACGCATTGCCGACCCTGCCTGTGGGACAGGTGGTTTCTTGTTGGGTTCCTATCAATATCTTCTCACTGATTTGGTAAGGAAAAAAGACCCTGTCAAATTGCAGAAAGACGAGGATGGTTTTGAACGTGCTGCCATTAGCGCGGTGTTGACGCAAAAAGTAAAAACCATTCTCGACCAGAGTTTTGTAGGTTATGATATTGATACCACCATGGTGCGTTTGGGTTTAATGAACCTGATGATGCACGGCATTGACGAACCCAAAATTGACTACAAAGACACGCTGAGCAAAAGCTACAACGAAGATAGTCAGTTCGACATTATCATGGCAAATCCACCATTTACGGGGAATATTGACAAAGGCGATATTAACGAAGGACTGAAACTGCCTACTACCAAAACGGAATTGCTTTTTGTAGAACGCATTTTTAACATGCTGAAAATGGGTGGAACGGCTGCCGTGATTGTACCAAGCGGTGTAATACAAAACAGCGGAAAGGCATTTGAAGCCCTGCGAAAACTGATTATTGAGAAAGCCGAACTCAAAGCCGTAATAGCTGTGCCAAGCGGAGTATTCAAGCCTTACGCCGGTGTAAGTACCGCCATTCTGATTTTTACCAAAGGCGGCGAAACCAACAAGGTGTGGTTTTACGACATGCAATCGGACGGCTACACCTTAGACGATAAGCGAAACAAAATAGCCGAAAGCGATTTGCCCGATATTGTGCAGCGCTATAAAGAACGTGGTTCCCTGAGCGGAGCCGAAGGAGACCGAAAGCTGAAATACTTCATGGTGCCGAAAAAGGAAATTGTAGAAAACAACTACGACCTGAACCTGAGCACCTACAAAGAAGAAGTGTATGAAGAAGTGGTGTATGAAAAACCGAATGTGATTTTTGAGAAATTGGAAAGCATTGAAGCAGAGATTCAAAAAGGCATAAACGAATTAAAACAATTATTATAATGGCTGGAACATTTTCTCAAATATATATTCAGGTTGTTTTTGCAGTGCAAAACAGAGATTGTTTAATAAAATCTTCATGGGAAGAGGAATTGTATAAATATATTTCTGGAATTGTAAGGAACAAACAACAAAAGTTGATAGCCATTAATGGTATGCCTGATCATATACATCTTTTTATAGGGATGAAACCATCCTGTTGTTTGTCGGATTTAGTGAGGGAAATAAAGAAGTCTTCAACGGAGTTTATCAAGGCAAAGAAGTTTTCAAATTATAAATTCAATTGGCAGGAGGGCTATGGGGCGTTTTCATACAGTCATTCGCACATTGATTCAGTAGTTAAATACATCAATAGTCAAAAAGAACATCACAAGAAAAAGAGTTTTAGAGTGGAGTATTTGAATTTTTTGAAAAAGTTTGAGATTGAATTTAAAGATGATTATTTATTTACATGGATAGAAGATTAGAAAATATAATGAATGCAGATGTTGGCAAAAATAGTGTAAATGCTTTAGAAAAGACACCGGAGGTGTCAAATGTTTATAAAATTAATGGCGAAGAAGGTAATGGCAATGAACCCAAAGGGTTCACATGTTTATAGGCAGAATAATGATGGTTTTCATTCGACCCCCTCGGGGTCGAATCTTCCCACATCAATGCTTTTCTATAAACATCAAATCCCTTCGGGATTATTTTTGGAACGCATTGAAGATGATATTTATAAAGGATTGGCGGAATTAAAAGAGTTAATGTGATGAAGTTTGAGAAACTTGGAAATATAGCTGATATAATTGCGGGTCAATCTCCGCCCTCAAGCACTTACAATAGTGAAGGTAATGGCATTCCGTTTTTTCAAGGGAAAGCTGATTACGGAGAAAAGTATCCTACAGTAAGATATTGGTGCACTGAGCCAACTAAAATTTCACTACCTGATGATATTTTGATTTCTATGAGAGCACCTGTTGGCCCTGTGAATATCAATACAGTAGAATCTTGCATTGGAAGAGGATTAAGTGCAATTCGGGTTAAGAAAAATGTAAGTAGAGACTTCGTTTATTTTTGGTTAAAACAAAATCAACACATAATTGCTGCAAAACAAACTGGTTCAACTTTCAAAGCAATTACTCAAAAGATTTTGAGTGAAATTGTTGTTCCAATTCCATGTTACACAGACCAACTCCACATCGCCGACCTCTTAAGCAAAGCCGAAAACCTGATAGCCCAACGCAAAGAAAGCATCCGCTTGCTGGATGAATATTTGAAAAGCACGTTTTTGGAGATGTTTGGTTCAATGAATGAAAAGAATTTCCCGTTGGAAAGACTATATGATGTTTCATCAAAAATAAATGACGGTGAGCATGGCAGCGTTGAAAAAATAGAAAATGGAGTTTTGTATTTAATGGCAAGAAACATAACTCATAATAACACAATGGATTTTAAAGAAATCTCCTACGTTTCTAAAGAAGCTCACAATAAAATGTATAAGCGTTGTAATCCAGAAGCAGGAGATATATTAATTGTATGTGTTGGAGCAACAATTGGGAAAGTTGCCATTGTTCCTAAAATGGAAAAGTTTAGTCTTGCTCGTAGCGTTGCACTTGTAAAGCCAAATTATAAGCGTGTCAACTCTCAATATTTACTTGGCTTTTTCAATTCCGAATATGCAAAACGTCAAATAAAGAAAAGCAGTTTAGCAGCTGCTCAAGCGGGATTATATATAGGGAAAATAAAAGAAATTAAAATACCTGTTCCCCCAATCATACTCCAAACCCAATTTGCCCAAATCGTAGAAAAAACAGAAGCCCTCAAAACCCAATACCAACAAAGTTTGCAGGAGTTGGAGAATTTGTATGGCAGTTTGAGTCAAAAAGCGTTTAAGGGGGAGTTAAATATTAATGATGAAAGTTTGTTAATGGCTGCGGAACCACTAACCCCAAATTCACCACCGCCGTTCCATCCGGTTGAAAGGTTATGATTATAGCCGGGAAGGATTGTATTTTGTTACAATTTGTTGTTATGACAGGTTTTGTTATTTTGGACATATTGATAATGATGCGATGATATTGAATCAATATGGGCAAATTGCATTTGATGAATGGATGAAATTACCCGAACGTTACCGTAGGGGCAACCCTTGCGTTGCCCCTGATGTAAATTCGGTTGCCCTTATTGGGGATGCAGTTCCCCATGACACCATTGGGGCAGGGGTGAACCCTGCCCCAACGGGTACGGGGGTATCGGATATTGTTGGGGTATACAAATCGTTGGTGACAAACAATCATACCAACGCATTGCTGTATATATTATGAATAATCCGGCAAATTGGGCAGAGGATAAATTTTATTCCGGTAAAATTCATTTTTTTGGAAATAATTATTAGAATAAATCACTAAAAACATGCATGATGAATAAATACATGAGGATACTGTTTTTATCATCCCTGCTGGGATTACAATGTTGTAAAGAAGAGGAAATAATAAGTTATCCAACAACCTATTCGAACACTCCGGTAACTGAATATACCATCAAAGCATTTACTCAAAATGGAGAAATTACTGATTCCTTGAAATTAAATCATTTAATAAGGATGTCTGGTGATTTGCTTACTGGAATGGATAAGTATAATTCAGAAGGAGATTTTGTAGCTACATATTTAAGTCCGGAAAAAGTACTAATAAACAAATCAGATTCCGAAAATACAGATACCTTGGATATCCACAAAATTGACGATTTAATTTATTGGGAAAAGAAAGATACAATTTCCAGTTTTTTTCGACACAGCATTACATTCAAATATAAACCATTATATTATGAAGAAATCCCAATTCCTATTTCTTCCGGTTATCCAAGTATAGTTAAATATAAGCCTTGTTATTATGTAAAACAAGATGGTCAAGACCTCGTCCTTCCAATGTTTGATATGATTTTCTACATAGGTGATTCTCGTACCCCTATTCCGGGTATTAACATTAACAATGAGTTTTGTGTTGACTCCATATCTTACTTCGGAATTAATGATACGCTTATTGTTAAAGAATATAATTTAATACTAAAACAACGAATCCATAAGTTGAAGTAGCGCTGCCGCAGATAGCGTTGTTTTTTATTGAGTAAGACATGTTTTGACACAGTAGTGTATAATGTTGCACACTGTATGAGTGTGTTTAAATTGCCTTTAAGGTAAATGCATCTAAATATGAAATCATATTATGATTATCAATGTTCTTGATCCAGGCATTTTCCTCATGACTTAGTGCAACAATTTCTTTGGTTGTTGTTTTTTTAAATCTTGAAGCGACAGTCATTAGCGTGTTAATCTCATCCTTCGTGAAAAATAAGGCGTCGAAATCTGCACGAGCGATTAATCGTTCGCCGGTTATATCGTTGGGGTAAAATTCATCTTTGCGGTCAACAATATCGGAAGTGTTGTCAATCAATCCGGCATAATGTTGCGGGACAGGTCCATTTGTGATTGCTTTGTAGCTTATGCCGCTTATGGCGTATCCGGTATTTTTATAATGAAAGAAATCGGCGTAAAAGAGCAATTTATTCATTTTTGTTACAAAAGGTTCCAGCTGTGAAGCAAAGAACAATACCATCTGTCTGGCTTTGTTGAGGTCGGGTTTTACGTATCCTGTAAATTCTCCACGGCTAACATGTCCTAATGCAGCATACTCTTTATATGCCTCATCTGTCAGACTTTCTTTTTTCTCAATAGCAGCATCAATTTTTTTTAAAATCGATGTTTTCTCTTTTTCATCGAATTTTGATGAATTGCACAGAAAAAAATGTCTGAATATATCAGGGTTACTACATATTGAACGGATCATCCTGCCGTTTGAAATGTTTGGAATTTCACCAGCTTCGTATTTACCATACATGTTTACGCCTAAACCAAGGATGAGCGACATTTTAGTGGCAGGAATCCCATACTGACTACGGTATTGGATTATTTCATCTTTGTAAGGGATACTTTCTTTTTCTCTGTACCTGTTGTGTAATTGATTCAGATTCAATTCATCTAATCGTGTGTCAGAAAAAAACTCACCTGTATCCTGACATCTGTAATAATGATGCATAATCTCAATGTTGGATCCCCTGAATTCGTGCGTGCGGAGTTCTTTTTCTAAAATGACCTTTCCGCCTGTAAATGGACTTTTCATTTTTTTTCTTTTTTAAAAGGGTAGTTCATGTTTTTTTCGGCGATGTGAAAAGATATGCATATAGTAGATGAACCGGGATAACCCATAGAGATTTTAATGTATACTTCCTGTTTCTTATGTTTCTTGCCGAAAACCCACATTCCGGCTATATGATGCAATGTGTCGGTTAAAGGACCTTCTGAAAAATCTTCAGGACATAATGTCTTTATTATTTCTTTTCGTTGAATTGCACTTATTTCGAGTCGTATTAAGGTGTGAAAGTTCTTATTTCTTTCATCCCGAAAAACAACATCGAATATTTTTGTTTTTTGATGAAAATCATCTAAAAACTTTTTAACTTCTTCAATAGAGGTAGGCGGTTTCTCCAATTTTTCATATTTGCCTGCAAAGATAATTATATTTTTAAATACAACAAGTAAATGAATGATAAAGTTTATAATAAGTGTAATTATACTGATATGTAAACTTTAACATGTATTTTGTTTGAGTTTAGGTTGTATAATTTATAGGTAGTATAAGTGCCTAAACCAATCATTATTAAAATTAATACTCCTTTTGTGTTCCCTTAGCCTTCCTTTTGTGCCTTTTGTGGTTTATAAAAAGCCCCGAAAACCAATTGGTCTTCAGGGCTATATTCAATAATTCAAACGGAATTTGCTTTTTACTCCGCAATCTTCTTAAACAAATTCTTCATATTCACCTGCTCTCCAATAATCCCCTGCAATGCTGAAACAGCCACACGTTCCTGTAACATGCTGTCGCGGTGACGGATGGTGACGGTGTTGTCTTCGAGCGTTTGGTGATCCACGGTGATGCAGAAAGGAGTGCCGATGGCATCCTGGCGGCGGTAACGTTTCCCGATAGAGTCTTTTTCGTCGTAGAAACATTTGAAATCGAACTTCAGGTCGTTCATGATTTCGCGGGCTTTTTCGGGCAGACCGTCTTTCTTAACCAATGGCAGGATGGCAGCTTTTACAGGAGCCAATACCGGAGGCAATTTCAATACCACACGACTGTCGCCTCCTTCGAGCGCTTCTTCGGTGTAGGAAGCAGCCATAATCGACAAGAAGGTTCTGTCCACCCCGATGGATGTTTCAATCACGTAAGGAGTGTATGATTTGTTTAACTCCGGATCGAAGTATTTGATGTTTTTACCGGAATATTGCTCGTGACTACCCAGGTCGAAATCGGTACGGGAGTGAATCCCTTCCACTTCCTTGAAGCCAAACGGCATTTCGAATTCGATGTCGGTGGCGGCATTGGCATAGTGCGCCAACTTGTCGTGGTCGTGGAAACGGTATTTGTGGTCACCGAGTCCGAGGGCTTTGTGCCAGCGCAAACGCCATTGCTTCCAGTGTTCGAACCATTCCATTTCTTCGCCGGGACGAACGAAAAACTGCATTTCCATTTGCTCGAACTCCCGCATGCGGAAGATGAACTGACGGGCTACAATCTCGTTGCGGAAAGCTTTGCCAATCTGGGCGATACCAAACGGAATTTTCATGCGACCGGTTTTCTGCACGTTCAGGTAGTTCACGAAAATACCCTGAGCCGTTTCGGGACGCAGGTAGATTTTCATGGCGCCATCGGCAGTAGAACCCATTTCAGTAGAGAACATGAGGTTGAACTGACGTACATCGGTCCAGTTTTTCGTGCCGCTGATGGGACAAACCACCTCATAATCTTCGATGATGGCTTTTAATTCAGCTAAATCAGAATCATTCAGTGCTTTCACGAAACGGGTGTGGATTTCATCGCGTTTGGCCTGATTCTCCAATACGCGTTCGTTGGTCGAGCGGAAAACAGCTTCGTCGAACTTATCGCCGAAACGTTTGGCCGCTTTATCTACTTCTTTCTGAATTTTATCATCGTATTTTGCCAGCAGTTCTTCAATCAGCACGTCGGCGCGATACCTTTTCTTACTGTCTTTGTTGTCGATAAGCGGGTCGTTGAATGCATCCACGTGACCCGAAGCTTTCCAGGTGGTAGGGTGCATGAAAATGGCGGCATCGATACCCACCACGTTTTCGTTGAGCAGCACCATGCTGTCCCACCAGTACTTCTTGATGTTGTTTTTCAGTTCAACACCATTTTGTCCGTAGTCGTACACCGCACCCAGACCATCGTAAATTTCACTCGATGGAAAAACGAATCCATACTCTTTGCAATGTGCAATTAATTTCTTGAAAACATCCTCTTGAGAAGCCATAATATATTTACAATTTACTATTTACAATGTGCAATTTTAAAATTAAAAAAGGCATGCAAAGTTACTGATTTTTTTGTATTTTTGTGGGTTCACACGAAGATAATCAAAATAAAAGGCTCTATAACAATATATTTTCTATGAGTACAGAGGAAATACTGGATGGTGAAATGGAACAGGAGACGGTTAATGACGGAGTTGCGAATCCGGAAGAGGATGCAGCTGCCGTTCATTCGAATTATAAAGTGCCGAAAATAGCTGATAAGCAAACGAAATACCACCTGTCGGGTATGTATCAGAACTGGTTTCTGGATTACGCATCTTATGTAATCCTGGAACGTGCGGTGCCCGATATTTACGACGGACTGAAACCCGTTCAGCGCCGTATTCTTCATTCGATGAAAAGGTTGGATGATGGTCGCTACAATAAAGTGGCCAATATCGTGGGACACACCATGCAGTTTCACCCGCACGGCGATGCCTCAATCGGCGATGCCCTGGTGCAACTCGGACAAAAAGATTTGCTCATTGACTGTCAGGGAAACTGGGGAAATATACTGACCGGCGATGGCGCTGCCGCTCCCCGTTATATCGAGGCGCGCTTGTCGAAATTCGCCTTGGATACTGTTTTCAATCCTAAAACTACCGAGTGGAAACTGTCGTACGATGGCAGGAATAAAGAGCCTATCTCCCTGCCGGTGAAATTTCCTTTGTTGCTGGCACAGGGAGTAGAGGGTATCGCCGTCGGACTGAACTCCAAAATTCTTCCGCATAACTTCAATGAATTGCTGGATGCCTGTATTGCCCACCTGAAAGGTGAAGAGTTTATGCTTTTCCCTGATTTTCAGACGGGAGGTTCAATTGATGTGAGCCGTTATAACGATGGGGAAAGGGGAGGAGCGGTAAAGATACGCGCCAAAATCAGTAAAGTAGATAATAAAACGCTGGCTATTACGGAAATTCCTTATGGGTCAAATACGACTAAACTGATTGAATCCATCATCAAGGCTTCTGAAAAGGGAAAGATTAAAATCCGCAAGGTAGATGACAATACTTCTGCCAACGTGGAAATTCTGGTGCATTTGCAGGCAGGAGCTTCTTCGGATAAAACCATTGATGCGCTGTATGCTTTTACCGATTGCGAAATCAGCATCTCGCCCAACTGTTGCGTGATTCATGATAAAAAGCCACGTTTCCTGCGGGTGAGCGACATGTTGCGCATCAGTTGCGACCACACCATGAATTTGCTGGAACTGGAACTCCGGATTCAAAAGGGAGAGTTGGAAGAACAATTGTTCTTTACTTCGCTTGAAAAGATATTCATCGAAAACAGGATTTATAAGGATAAAGGTTTTGAGGATAGTACGACACAGGATGCTGTGGTGGCCCATATCGACAAAAGATTAGAACCTTTCAAAAAAGATTTTATCCGGGAAGTGGTTCGGGAGGATATCCTGAAGTTGCTGGATATTAAGATGATGCGTATCACGAAATTCGATTCGGATAAGGCAGATGAAATCCTCATCAATTTACAGAAGAAAATCAAGGAGGTTCAGTATGAACTGGATCACTTAGTCGATTATACGATCTTTTGGTACGAAAGTCTGAAAAATAAATACGGGAAAAATTACCCGAGAAGAACAGAGATACGGAATTTCGAAACCATCGTGGCGACCAAGGTGGTTGAAGCCAATGAAAAACTGTATGTCAACTACGAAGAAGGTTTCATCGGAACCGGGTTGAAAAAGGACGAGTTCATTTGCAGTTGCTCCGACATGGACGATGTTATCATTTTCTATAAAGATGGAAAATATAAGGTAGTAAAAGTGGCGGATAAGCTATTCGTAGGTAAGAATATCCTGTATGTGAATGTGTTCCGAAAGAACGACCGCCGCACCGTGTACAACGTGGTGTATAAGCATGGCAAGGCCGGACCGTATTACATCAAGCGTTTCGCGGTGAATGGTATTACCCGTGACAAAGAATACGATGTGACACAAGGAACGGCCGGGTCGAAGATCATGTATTTTACTTCGAATCCGAATGCTGAAGCGGAAGTTATTCGTGTGACGCTGAAACCGAAGCCACGTCTCACCAAGCTGGTGTTCGAAAAGGACTTCAGCGACATCGCGATCAAGGGACGGCAGTCGCAGGGAAATATCCTGACTAAAAACGAAATCTACAAGATAGCGCTGAAACACAAAGGCGGCTCCACCTTAGGCGGTCGTGAGGTTTGGTTCGACCGTGATGTGTTGCGACTGAATTACGACAAGCGCGGCGAGTACCTCGGCGAGTTCCACAGTGAAGATCAAATTCTGATTATCTCATCGAAAGGGGAGTATTACATGTCGAACTTCGACCTTACGAACCATTACGAGAAAGATATTCTGGTTATCGAGAAATTCCACGCCGACAAAACATGGTCGCTGGTGTTGTACGATGCCGATCAGCAATACTATTACCTGAAACGCTTCCAGTTAGAAGCAACACAGAAACCACAAAACATCCTTGGAGATAATCCCGAATCTAAGCTGATATTGCTTTCCGACCAGGATTATCCGCGTTTCGAAGTGGTGTTTGGTGGAAACGATGCATACCGCGAAGCCTTAGTCGTGGATGCCGATGAATTCATCGGGGTGAAAAGTTTCAAAGCCAAGGGGAAACGCCTGACTACCTTTAATGTGGAAACGGTGAATGAATTGGAGCCGCTTCGTTTCAAGGAACCTGTAGAAAACTACACCTCCAACGCCCAGGAAGAAACCGAAGAAGACCTGACCGGTGGTGATGAGAACGGAGATGAAAATGAAAACGGAAATAATGGAGGAGCTGATTCTGAACCTAAATCTGAACCCGTTGAAACTACGGATTCAGAAGAAGTAGCAGAAAAAGTAAAGTCATCAAAATCGAAAAAGAAAACAGAAAGCTCCCCGGATCAGGATATCCTGCCACCGGTAGGAGAGGAAATACCCGATAACCGCAAAATTATTGATGAGATTACCGGGCAGATGACGTTGTTTTGAGGTTGGCATGTCAGTTTATGTTTAAATCTTTTGTTTTAAATTGATGCTTTTATCAATAGCCGGAATGAAAATTGAAAGAATTCCCATTCTCATTGTGTTTCTTACTTGTGTTCTTTTCTTTGAACTACAAGCAAAAACACTCCAGCTGAAAGTGACCACCTTAAACACTGAATGGCTGAGCTGTCCGACTAACGGTCCGGATGACGATGGATTGCAGGTTAACAATATCGCTTCGGTTATAAAAACCATGCAGCCGGATATAATAGTTTTGCAGGAAGTGGGGACGAGCAGTGATTATGCGACAATCGATACTTTGTTGAGTAAGCTGGGTGAAGCGTGGGGAGGGAGCATAAATGCCACCTATTTTGACAATTGCGGTCAGAATCTGGGGATTATCTACAGAAAAACTAAAATCCAATTGGTTAGTTCCTCTGTTTTAAGCAGTGGAATGAGCAGCCAGGGTAATAGCTATTATTACAACTGGTCGAGCGGACGTTATCCCGTTTCATACAATGTAAATATTGTGGATGGTACTACCCAAATTCCACTTACAGTTGTGAACCTTCATGCCAAGGCGATGAGTGATACAACAAGTTATACCCGGCGGAAAGGAGCTTCCGAAGGATTAAAAGCGATGCTGGATGGTACTGCTTATAATACGAGGCGTATGGTTGTTATTGGTGATTTTAATGATTACCTGACAAGTTCTCAGTGTTATACCTGTGGAGATTCGCCTTACAAGAATTTCATGGATGATACGGAAAATTACAGGGGATTAACCTCGGGGCTTATGAATCCGTATTATAATAATCCTGTGATTGACAATATCGTGATCACAAATGAATTGTTTGAAAATTACGTGTCAAACAGTGCGTTTCTGGAAGTAAGCGCAACCAATACAATTTCAGGTTACAGATACACCACTTCAGATCATACGCCCATAAGTGCCTTGTTTGCTTTTGAAGTTGAAGGGGAGGACCCCGGAACTTGTGAAAATATCGCATTTTCCGAAACATTTGGATCAGACCTGGGTGGTTTTATTCCTTATAATGTAAATGGTGCGCAAACATGGCGTTGGAGTGTATACGGAGCCTTCATGTCTGGTTTTGCAAACAGCATTAACAATGAAAATGAAGATTGGTTAATTTCTCCTGTATTCAATATGTCCGGAATGCAATCGGCTATACTGTCGTTTGATCATGCATTGAACTATGCCCCGACAGAAGCTGATAGGTTAGCGAACCATACCTTATGGATGTCTTCGGATTATCAGGAAGGAAATCCCAACACTGCAACCTGGACACAATTAGGTATTCCCGTTATGCCTTCCGGCAATAGCTGGACATTTGTCAATTCAGGAAGTATTCATATTCCGCAGCAATTTTTGACTGATAATACCCGCTTTGCCTTCAAATATTTGTCAACTACAGATACTGCAGGAACCTGGGAAATTAAAAATTTAGGTCTGAACGCCGTTTGTGCTACTACTGCAATCGCACCCGAAAAAGCGGACGACATTTCAGTATTTGGGATAGATGGAGGAATCAGGGTGAAAGCAGTTCAGTCTTCCCGGGTTGCAGTTCATGATATCATGGGAAGAAATTTGTACACGGGTATGATTTCGGGAGAAAAGGATATTGTGATTGCCGATTTCGGAATTTATTTGGTGCAAGCAAATGGACTGATTCATAAGGTTATTGTAAGGTGATGTTTTTAAAATATACTTCACATGCCCGGGTCATCTCAGGATAACAACAAATTTTTCCGGCTCATTTCCGCGATACTCTTCGCGGGATCCGTTGTGTATTTGGTTTATGAAATAATCCGGTTTGATCAATACGACGACTTGGTAGCTGCTTTTAAAAACATGGGTTGGCCGAATTTTAGCTGGTTATTAGCCGTGTTAATCCTGCTACCGGTAAACTTGTTGACAGAAGCCCTGAAATGGAGGAAGGTGAGTCGTTACCTCGAAAAACAGCAACTCAGTAATGCTTTTAAGGCAGTACTCGCCGGAATATCATCCGGGTTTGTAACGCCTAACCGGCTTGGCGATATCGTGGGTCGCATGCATTTCCTGCAACCGGAAAACCGGAAAAGTGCAGTTAGTTTAGCGGCTATAAACAGCCTGACACAGAACCTGGCCATCCTGTTGCCGGGCATTCCGCTTGCCATCTTGTTTTTCATGCAGAAACAGTCAGCCGTCCAGTCCGGAACGTACATCTTGTTCCTGATTACAATCTTACTGCTCTTTTTAGTCACCCTGATTGTATTACCGGTAATTGCCAGAAGAATTAAGCAGGAGAAAATTCAAACTTATTTTAGCGGACTGACAAACTATACTTTCAACGATATGGCTGTCATAACCGGATGGTCATTGCTGCGGTTTAGCGTGTTTAGCTTCCAATTCTTCCTTATGCTGCGATTTTTCGGCGTCGAATTATCGCTCATGCAAGCAGTCACAAGCATACCCGTAATGTACCTGCTGGTGACTTTTACGCCCTCGTTCGCCCTTTCTGAAGCCTTGATACGCGGTTCGTGGGCCGTGTTTGTTATTGGTAGTTTTGCCGACAACATCCCCGGCATTTTAATGGCCGGGGTTGGGTTGTGGTTTGTCAATGTGGTTGTGCCAGTGGTGATTGGGAGTGTGCTCTCTTCACTGAAGTTGCGGGTAGCAGATCAAGTTTAGAATCAAGTCTTTGAATAAAAGACATACTAGATTAGCTTAAATCTTATTAATCTTAAACGGGTTGTATGAGATTCCCTCGTCATACACATCCACTTCTTCTTTCTTTTTGACCCACTTTACAATTACATTAGTAAGTGGCAATACCAGAATCTCGTAGGCAGTTTTCATCGCCGTTTGTGTCCCGATTAAGATGATCAGGTCGTTGTTGGGTATAACGCCATAAAAAGCAATGATAAAAAACACAATCGAGTCAGCACCTTCTCCAATCAGTGTGGATAGAACCGCCCGGATAGAAAAGCCACGACCTTTCTGCATGATTTTCATTTTACTCATGACATAAGCATTCAGGAAGGATCCGGTGAGGAATGCCACGAAACTGGCAATGGTAATCCGCATCGTATTTCCCAGTACCAGATCAAAGGCATCTCCGTGGGTAAAGTTTTCCGATCCGGGCACCCAGATGCTGAGCCGGAACACGAAAACGGCTAAGAAATTCATAAAGAAACCGTACCAGATAATCAGGCGAACCTTTCGGAATCCCCAGACTTCGGCAATCAGGTCGTTTACAATGTAAGAAATGGGAAAGATAAGCAATCCGGCAGTGGCCTCAATGGGCCCGATCATGATTAGCTTTTGTTCAATAATGTTGGCAACGATCAGGCATACTGTAAATAGCAGCCCGGCAGCCATAAAGGCAACGGAAACTTGTTTTTTCATTTTTTCTTGTTTTTTACGTGGTTATTCAAGCACACGTTCCGCATCTGTCAATAAGCCGGCGGAAACGGCTGCAAAGATAATATTATTTTTGAAATCACAACGAAATCGACATCAACTCCGACCCCAGCGCGTGCAGTCCTTTTTCGATTTTCTCAATTTGTGACTTGCGGGGTTTCGATTTTCGGTGCAGGTAGCTCCATAATTGTTTTTGATGGATGCCGGTAACTTTCTCCAAACCGGCTAAAGACAGGATGCCGGCATAGTATTCCAGTAAACTATCCGGATCGAATTTAAAAACCACCTCGAACTCGTTGTCCAGAAAATCAGGATATGAAAAACCAATTTCTTGTGCCGTTTTCTTAAAAAACTGCATTTGCCCAATCATGTCTTTTTTAGCCTCTTCCGCGGTATTTCCCATCCCCGAGAACTTTTCTTGCAAACAATAAACACTGTAAGTGCCATCTGCCGACCTTTCTATTTTTGCTTCAATCTTTTTCATCCTGATATTCGTTATTTATTTCAACTCCATCTCTTTTCGAATTTTATATTCAAGACCTTTACCCACTTCCTTGCTTCCATGATAAGGCACGACATAGCGAATGCCATTCTTTTCATAGATGATGTGGCTCCCGGATTGTCTCACTACAGACCAGCCATTCTTTAGGATTAGCTTGTTTAATTCGCTTGATTTCACAGTCAGGTTACTTGAAAACAGATACGCAAAAATAGATATATTTCTATGAATAAACAAATAGATAGAAGTATTTCTGTTGTTTTAACAGGAATTACACCGAAGGCTCTGCTGCAATACTATCAACCGCATCGTCTTCGTCGAAGGGAACGTGAATGACTTTATTAATGGTGCCGGTGATGCTTCTGAGGGTTTCATTCTCTTTTTTTAACAGCGTGTTTTCGGCAGAAAGTTCCAGTATTTTTTGCAACAACACTTCAACAGACTTGTTTTGGGACCCTCCCGTCTGTTCATCGTTTTTCAACATTCCGCCTTTTCCAGTCAACAACCACTCCGGATTGATATCTGTATAACAGTAGCATATCTTCTCGCAATTGTCGCTGTTTATCGAACCCGGCTTATCCAGAAAGCCATTGGAGAGTCCTGTGTCTTTATAAAACCGATACCTGGAGATTCCCTTTAGAATAAGGAACTCTGCTATTCTTTCTCGTATTGAAGTGGAATTCGACATAGTTAGTTAAAAAATTAAATAAAAAACCCCAAAAATATTGCATAATAGAATATAAGCTATTATATTTGCAGCAGATAATAAGCAGATGTCTCTTATGAGACATTGCCGCAAATGTATAAAAAATTTTTCAATGCATGACCGGTATCTGTAAAACAAACATCTTAACCAAATAAAATAATGAAAAACGAAGCTGAAAAATTGAGCAGCCCACCCCGTCATGGCTACATATCGCAGTTGGCCAAACTCTGCAACTGTAGCCGGAAAACAGTTTCACGCGCCTTGTTTAAGGGATATACCGGTGCCAAAGCCGAACTGGTCAGAGAAACATTCAAAAAATTATATAGTAATTAAGAAACTGGTTTGATAAGAAGCCGGGTTAAATGCATTTACCTGAAAACACCGTCTGTTAAAAGAAAGGAGGTCCTGGCAGCAACAACTGCAGTATGGCAGATTTATGTATTGTTTACACCTAATCTGACCTTATGCGGGAGAAGCAAGCACAAACTCCCGAAAGCCTGAAAATAGTTATGGGCATAAAATTGTGCAAAAAGGAAAATTTAGTTTACAAACAGAACACAATTTAAGTAGTGTTCAAAAAACAAATGTATTATGAAAAACAAATTATTTATCTTAGCAATTTTATTATTTATCTTGACTTCTTGTGAAAAATCAATTGAATACAAAACGGATGACAAAAAGAAGATTGAATTATCCGTCAACAAGATGGTTCAATCGACGTTAAAATCGATCATAGAGAGCAATTTGACTGAAGAGGATCTAATTAAAGGTGATACTATTTTTAAGATAGTTCAGCACTATGATCCTAATGTGGTTTTGATCTATAATCAACCTCAAAGAATAAAAAGTAATACTGTTTCAGGTGAAGAAGCAACAATGTCTGATAGTCAAATTCAAATTGTTGCGAAACTTGAATTGATGGGAGCGGAACAAAAGTTTGATTTTGCTGAAATAAGAAACGAAATCTCTTCACTCCCATTTAATGAGCAAGAACTTATGTATGTATTATTAGCTGTTGTAGAAGGAGGTGTAGCAGCCATAGACACTATAGTAAATGAGAACGTGGAAGCTCCATTGTATCTGAAAGGTGCTAATAAAATAACTAAAGCCAGACTGACGTCAATACTTTGTGGTGCGGCTACTGGCGGTTTAGGGACAATTTATGGAATGTGGTCAGGGGCTATTGTAGGAGCTTATTATGGGACTTTAGCAGGCGGTTTTATTGGAACTAGTGTTGGGATTATTAGCGGTGCAATACTAAGTGCCTACATCTGTCCAGCAGCAATACCAATAAATAACAAGTAAAATTGGGAATTATATATATAATTATGTGTGTTAAAACATTGTTAAAACATCATGTATGTCGAAAAAAAATAAATTATTGATAGGATTGTCGCTTGTAATTTTAGTTATTATTTATGCAATAGTTAAAGCTTACTCAAACAATAATCCCTATGTTACGTTGGCATTCTTTGGCATTATTGGATTTTCATCGGCAATATATGGTGCAAAGAAGTTTAACAAAGATAGAACTGTAAAAAACATAATAGGGGGAGTTCTTATGATTATCTTAAGCTTTGCGGGTATATATTTTGCCCTTTTTTCAGAGCTATTCAATCATTTAATTTATGGTTTAATTTGCATTTTGTTGGTTATACCCATATTTTTTATTTTCAGAAATACAGTGAAGTAGAAATAAATTAAACAGTCCGGATTTATTAATTCCGGACTGTTCCAAAGATTACTGATAGAATGAAAATGATATTCTGAATTACTAATTGCATAAAATAAAGCTGACAAACACATTGATCGCGTATTTTAATTGTAGGGAAATGAATTGAAATTAAAATCATATTATGTCATTTGGATTTATAGTAACGATATGTGTTGTATTGATCATCAGGCTTGGATACAAGAGTAACAAGGGTGTAAAACTGCTTTCGATAAGTTGGTCAGATCTTCCAATAATATTCTTGTTATTGATTGCCTGTGTATGTTTTATGCTTTAAATTTCGTAGTTTATATAATAATTTGAAGATCGTGTTTGCTAGTTATAAAATATATGTAACAAGAATATCTATGAAAAGAAATTTATTAGCGGGGTTATTACTTTTTCTTTCAATCGGTTTAATTGCACAGAAAAAGGAATTTATTACTGTTGGATTAAACAGTGAAATGAAAAGTGATGGTGTTATGAGACAAGGTGTTGTTTTCTCATTTGAGAAGCAATTGTCCAAACATAGTGGATTTGAAGTTGGCTTCAGTCAACGAAGTGCTGACCAATATGTTGATGTTTTAATTGGTACAAATACCTATCAAACATTCCATATTTTGGAAAGCTACCTGACGATGCCATTCCTATACAAATTTCATTCTGATATAATTAATGTGTCTACAGGGCTTAGTGTCGATTATTTTGTCGGATGGAAAGACATTACCAAATTTGGGGAAACAGAAGTGACATCCTACAATACAAATCCAATATTCTATATGGGTTGGGTATTGAAATTAAGTAAGACTTTCCCTCTGTCGAATAAATTATTTCTGGAACCTCAAATGAAATTTAATCCAATATTGAAGTATAATTTTTCGTATTATGCGGTGTCATTAAGTCTGAAATATGCGCTATAAATGAATATTTTCTCATCGTTTGTTTTACAATTTACCATTTCTAAATCTTTTCAACATGAACACCAACGCCTTAACTATGATTTTCAGGAAAAACAAATATGTTTTTCATTGCATGTCTGAACAGCCGGAGAAAAGTTGTTACCTGCTGAAATTCGAGATGAAAGCCTGTAACCTGGATTTCATCATCGAACAGCATCACGACAACCATAAGCGTATGTTTATTTATGCCGTTTTTCCCCTGAAGATTCTTCCGAAGAAGCGGAATAGCATTGCCATCCTCATTACCTTGCTAAATAACAACCTGGCCTCAGGGTGCTGGGAGCTAAACATGCAGGACGGGACGCTTCGTTTTCGCATCAGCTATATCTATGAAGAAGATGAAAACCGGTTTGAACAGGTTTTTATGGAACACTTAGATGAGGCCATCCGGTTTACGGATGTCTGTACGCCGGCAATGCTGGCGGTCATTTTTGCGGATGCCAATCCACACGAGGTGTTTCAGCAGTTGACTGAAAGTGATGATGTGAATCAGAATTGAAGCCGGCTAAGATTATACTTTTCCCTGTAGAAACCTGCCGGTGTAGGAGGCTTCGCATTTTACGATTTCTTCGGGTGTGCCTTCAAACACGATGTTGCCACCTTTGTCACCACCCTCCGGACCGATGTCGATGATGTGGTCGGCACACTTGATAACTTCGGGATTATGCTCGATGATGATGATGGTGTGTCCTTTGGCAATCAGGGCATCAAAAGCTTTCAGCAGGGTTTTGATGTCGTGAAAATGCAATCCGGTCGTGGGTTCGTCGAACACGAAAATAGTCGGTTCGGGTTTCTCGCTTGCCAGAAAGGAGGCTAATTTAACGCGCTGGCTTTCTCCGCCTGACAGGGTGCTCGATGATTGTCCCAGTTTGACATAGCCTATTCCCACATCTTGAAGGGGTTTCAGGCGTTTTACGATTCTTTTTTCGGTATTGCCGGCATGTGCCGAAAAGAATTCGATGGTCTGGTTCACCGTCATTTCGAGTACATCGTAGATACTGACACCATGGTATTGCACTTCCAGCACATCCTGTTTGAAGCGTTTGCCATGGCAGTGATCACACTCAAGTACCAAATCGGCCATAAATTGCATTTCCACCGTTACAGTTCCTTCGCCCTGACATTCTTCGCACCTGCCGCCGGGCGTATTGAAGGAAAAATGAGAGGCAGAGTAACCCATTTGTTTTGATAGTTGCTGGTCGGCGAAAAGCTTGCGAATCTCGTCGTAGGCTTTGATGTAAGTCACCGGGTTGGAACGCGACGAGCGGCCAATCGGGTTCTGATCCACAAATTCAATGTCTTTGGCCATGTGCATGGAGCCTTTTAGTGCCCCAAACTGACCGGTACGGTCGGCTACACCCCCGTAATATTTTTTCAGCGCAGTGTAAAATACGCTTTTCACCAACGATGATTTTCCGGAGCCGCTGACTCCGGTTACTACCGTCATCACGTTTAACGGGAATTTTACGTTCACACCTTTCAGGTTGTTTTCCCTGGCACCCAACACTTCAATGAAATTATTCCATCTTCTCCGGGGTTTAGGCACTTCAATCGTTTCTTTGCCAAGCAGGTACTGAAGGGTGTAGGACTGTGAAAGCTGCGGCAGATTGTTCGGATCAATGTTAGCCGGATTACCGTGATACACTACTTCCCCGCCTTTTCTGCCGGCATTCGGACCAATATCTATAATGTAATCAGCCGCCCGCATGATTTCTTCGTCGTGCTCCACCACCACCACGGTGTTCCCGAGGTTTCTCAATTGCAACAAGACTTTGATGAGCTGATTGGTGTCGCGGGGATGCAGGCCGATACTGGGTTCGTCGAGGATGTATAGTGAGCCGACAAGGCTGCTACCCAGCGAAGTGACTAAGTTGATGCGCTGACTTTCACCTCCCGACAGGCTGTTCGATAACCGGTTCAGGGTCAGGTAGCCCAGTCCCACTTCCAGCAGAAATTGCAGTCGTTTGTTGATTTCGAGCAATAAGCGTTTTGCGATGGCGGCATCGTGTTCGTCCAGATCAATGTGGTCAAAGAAATCTTTCAGCTTAACTACCGACATCAACACGAGTTCGTTGATTGATTTGCCGGACACCTTCACGTAAGATGCCTCTTTCTTCAGCCGACTACCTTTACACTCCGGACAAACCGTTTTGCCCCGATAGCGGGCCAGCATGACCCGGTATTGTATTTTATACTGATTCGCTTCGAGCATGTTGAAGAAAGCATCAATACCTTCGAAATGCTTGTTTCCTCTCCACAACATTTCCCGTTGTTCTTCTGTCAACTCATAATAGGGTTTATGAATCGGGAATCCAATTTTGTCAGCCACCTGAATGAGCGTTCTTTTCCATTCGCTCATGACTTCCCCTTTCCAGCAAACGACTGCATCTTCGTAGATTGAAAGCGCTTTGTTCGGGATTACCAAATCTTCGTCGATGCCGATAACTTTCCCGAATCCTTCGCAGGTTGGGCAAGCGCCGATGGGGGAGTTGAAGCTGAAAGTATGTACAGTAGGAGTCTCGAAGGTTATGCCATCAGCCTCAAAACTCTTAGAAAATCGTAATTCCCTGACGCCTTCTTCAGCGTACACTTTCAGTACGCAGGCGCCGCGACCCTCGTAGAATGCTGTTTCCACCGAATCGGTCAGTCGGCTAATCGTTTCCTGCGATTGTTCGACCGTCATACGATCGATAATCAGGTAAATTTTGTCTGAGAAATTGTTGTTTCTGTTGATTAATTCTTGTATTGTCAAGGTTTCTCCGTTGATTTCCACCCGGCTGAAGCCATTCATCATCAGGGCATTCAGTTCGTCCGGCAGGGTTCTGTCGCCCGTTGGTTTAACTTCAGTCAGAATCATGATACGGGTACCCTCCGGAAATTGCATAGCTGCCGCAATTACATCTTCAGCTTCGTGTTTTTTTACGAGGGAACCGGAAACCGGAGAATAAGTCTTGCCAATACGGGCAAACAATAGCTTGATGTATTCGTAAATTTCGGTGGATGTGCCTACTGTCGATCGCGGGTTGCGGGTGTTCACCTTTTGCTCAATGGCGATTGCGGGCGGAATGCCCTTGATGTAATCCACTTCAGGCTTGCTCATCCTGCCAAGGAACTGACGGGCGTAGGCCGACAAACTCTCCACGTATCGCCGCTGACCTTCAGCGTACAAGGTGTCAAATGCAAGTGAGGTCTTACCCGATCCTGATAAGCCGGTTATTACCACCAATTGATTACGCGGAATTTCTATATCAATATTTTTCAGGTTATGTACCCTGGCGCCTTTTACAATTATATTACCCTGTGTGGACATGCCTATTGAAGTTTTTTGAACCTGCAAAAGTAACAAAAAATTAGCGAATAGTGAATAACGAATACTGAAATGATATGTAAAATTATTCAATTTATTTTGTTATTATGCAAATTATTGGTATTTTTGCGGCGAATTAATAAATAAATATACATTTATCTCCTTGTTTTACAAAGCTAACTCAATTCAAACATTATGAAAAACAAAAGAAACCGGCTGCAAATCATCACGGAACTCCTGCGCTCGACAGTTGTCGGAAGTCAGGAGGAATTGTTGAATTTATTGGCCGAACGTAAACTGAACGTCACACAAGCAACGCTTTCGCGTGACCTTAAACTGCTGAAAGTGGCAAAGACCCCGCTGACAAACGGGACTTACAAGTATGTGTTGCCTCCGATTACAAAAACAATCAGTCCACAGGGCACATTCAACCACCTGACTTCACACGGAGCGGTTTTGAGTATTGAATTCTCCGGCAACCTGGCTGTCATGAAAACAAAACCCGGTTATGCTTCGGCTATTGCCTGGGACATCGACAACAAAGGTTCTGTAGAGATTCTGGGGACCATAGCCGGTGACGATACCATCCTGATTATTCCACGCGAAGGTGTTACACGTGAGCAGATACTCACCTTAATGGATATAACTTTTTCTGAAGGAAAATAAAAGTTAACGGAACTTACTCTGCAAAGAGGCTTAAAATTTGAATAAAAATGAACGCTGATAAAAAAGATAATATTGTTGTACAGATTGCTGATGAGAATTTTCTGGAATATGTTGACACCATTTTAAAAACCATAGAAGAAGCCGCGAAGATAAGGGGTACAGGTATTGCCCGCCGTTCTCCGGAGTATATTGCAGAGAAGATGAGAGAAGGTAAGGCAATTATCGCTTTATCGGGAAAAGATTTCGCGGGCTTCTGCTACATTGAAAGTTGGGGAAACAAGCAATTTGTTGCCAATTCAGGACTCATCGTCGTGGATAAATTCCGTGGTGCAGGGCTTGCCAAACGCATCAAACGGAAAGCCTTTGAATTATCCAGAAAATTGTATCCTAATGCAAAAATATTCGGACTCACCACGGGTTTGGCCGTCATGAAAATCAATTCGGAATTGGGCTACAAACCGGTAACTTTTTCGGAACTTACCGACGATGAGTCATTCTGGAAGGGTTGCCAAAGCTGTGTGAATTACGACATCCTGCAACGCACCAACCGCAAACACTGTCTGTGTACCGGTATGCTTTACGATCCCAAATGGGAAGAGGAGAAAAAGAAAGCCGGTGGAGCAAAAGAGCAAATTACGCAGACGGTTAAGCGTATCGCGAATAAACTAAAAAAATCATAACAACATTTTTTAAACCATATAAGTCATATAAGTTACATATAAGCTTAATAATCAGAAATGAATATAGTTTTTTAGACTTATATGTAACTTATATGACTTATATGGTTCAAAAACAATTAGATATAATATGAAAGAAAAAGTATTACTAGCCTTCTCCGGGGGCTTAGACACATCATTCTGCGCCATGTATCTGGCCAAAGAGAAAGGCTATGAGGTACATACGGCTGTTGCCAATACCGGAGGTTTCAGCGAAGAAGAGTTGAAAGTGATTGAGGACAAGGCCTACCGCTTAGGTGCTAAAACTCACAAAGCCATCGACGTAACAAAAGAGTATTACGAGAAAAGCATCAAGTACATGGTGTTCGGAAACGTGTTGCGTAATGGTACTTACCCGATTTCGGTTAGCTCGGAACGTATTTTTCAAGCATTGGCTATCATCAATTATGCTAAGGAAATCAATGCTGATTATGTGGCCCATGGCAGTACAGGTGCCGGGAACGACCAGGTGCGTTTCGACCTGACTTTCGACGTGTTGGCGCCCAATATCAAAATCCTGACGCCTACCCGCGACATGGTACTGACCCGGGAATACGAAATCAACTACCTGAAAGAGCATGGTTTTGTGGCCGACTTCACCAAAATGGAGTATTCCATCAACAAAGGACTATGGGGCACCAGTATCGGAGGAAAAGAAACCCTGAAGTCGGAACAAACCTTGCCGGATGAGGCTTATCCGAGTCAAGTGGTCAAAACGGAAGAAGAAACTGTGACCATCAGTTTCGAGCAAGGTGAAATTACTGCCATCAACGGAGAGAAAGACGATAATAAAATCAATCTGATTAACAAGCTGGAAAACATCGCGAATAAATTCGGCATCGGGCGCGACATGCACATTGGCGACACCATCATCGGCATCAAGGGGCGTGTGGGATTCGAAGCAGCTGCTCCCTTGTTGATTATCAACGCGCATAAGATGCTGGAAAAACACACGCTCACCAAGTGGCAACAGTACTGGAAAGACCAGCTGGGCAACTGGTACGGCATGTTCCTGCACGAGGCGCAGTATTTAGAGCCGGTGATGCGCGACATCGAGCAATTCCTGCAAAGTTCACAGCAAAATGTAAGCGGTACGGTCATCGTTAAATTGCGTCCGTTGAGTTATACGCTGGTTGGGGTCGATAGTCCGTTTGACCTGATGAAAACCGATTTCGGCGAATACGGCGAAGTGAACCGCGCCTGGAGTGCTGATGACGTAAAAGGATTCACCAAAATCCTCGGCAACCAGATGAAAATTTATTACAACGTGCAAAAACGCAACGAAAAATAAATTCGAAACAATAAAACTAAAATGCACGTTGAAGCCTCTGTAGTAATACAGGGGCTTTTTTTTTTGTGCCTTTTGTGGTTCAAAAAAAATTATTACTTTTGCAAACCAATTTGAAAATCAATGATTTGACAATCATTCTAAAATTTACTTTATGATTAACGCTCAGGACATTAAAAACGGAACCTGCATCCGGATGGATGGAAAATTGTATTTCGTAATCGAATTCCTCCATGTGAAACCGGGTAAGGGTAACACCTTCATGCGTACCAAACTGAAAGATGTGGTGAACGGGTACGTATTGGAACGCCGCTTTAACATTGGCGAAAAATTAGAAGATGTACGGGTTGAACGCCGTCCGCATCAATTCCTCTACAAAGAAAATGAGGATTATATTTTCATGAATCAGGAAACTTTCGAACAAATTCCAATCGCGCATGATTTGATCAACGGGGTTGATTTTCTGCTCGAAGGAATGATACTGGAAGTTGTTTCGGATGCTTCAACCGATACGGTTTTATATGCTGATATGCCGGTTAAGGTTCAAATGAAAATAACTTACACCGAACCGGGTGTAAAAGGTGATACAGCTACCAATACATTGAAACCGGCTACTGTTGAGTCGGGTGCGACTGTTAGGGTGCCCTTGTTTATCGGTGACGGCGAGATGATTGAAATTGACACACGTGACGGATCTTATCTTAACCGCGTAAAAGCTTAAAATGAAGCGACGGATACACAGCTTTAAACATGCAATCAGGGGAATCCGCATGGTGATTAAATCTGAAAAAAACATGCAGATTCACCTGGTTGTTGCTGTGTTGGTCGTGTTAGCCGGATGGTTTTTCAATATCACTACAACGGAATGGATGCTGTGCCTGCTTTGTTTCGGATTGGTATTCGGGGCTGAAATGGTCAATACATCCATCGAAAATATTGTCGACTTAGTTTCTCCTAAAAAGCATGATCTGGCAGGAAGAGCGAAGGACATGGCTGCCGGGGCGGTGTTAATCAGTGCTTTATTCGCAGCCGGTGTCGGACTCATCATCTTTATCCCCAAAATCTGGAATTTACTTTTTTCTTAGTGGTAGTTTAAGACTGCCCTTATTACTCCCTACTGCTTAACTTACATGTACTTATATGCCTTATATGGTTGTAATTACATTAAATTGTTTGACTATGAAATCGTTGTTTACCAATCTGCTGAACCTGTTATACCCCAATTTGTGCGTTATCTGCAATGAAAGTCTCATCCGTGGTGAAGAAATCATCTGCCTCAAATGTTTGCACGAGATGCCCAAAACGAATTACCACCTGGAAACCGACAATACAGTCGAGAAGCGGTTCTGGGGAAAAGTGCCTGTTTATCGTGCTACCTCTTACTTTCATTTTTACAAAGGCTCTCCCTTTCAAAAATTATTACACGAGCTGAAATATCGTGGGAATAAGGAAGTTGGGCGTGTTATCGCGAAATACGCTGCGGCTGATTTGCTTCATACTCCTGATTTCTGCGCGGTGGATGTAATCGTACCCGTTCCGCTTCATCCCAAAAAATACGCGAAAAGAGGTTATAACCAAAGCGAATGGATAGCGAGCGGATTGGCTGAGGTGCTGAATAAACCGGTTGACATTACTCACCTCATTCGTATCCGGGAAAACACTACTCAAACCAAAAAATCCATTTTTGAACGATATCAAAACACGAGTGGTATTTTTACACTCACCGACAGAAGAGTTTTTTGTAAGAAACACGTGTTGCTGGTGGATGATGTGTTGACTACAGGCTCTACTCTTGAAGCTTGCATGATTGCGTTGATGGAAACAGATTATATTACAATCAGCGTGTTTACCCTCGCGATTGCCTGAATTTTAGCTTCAGAAGAGTGTGTGTATTCGTCAATATGTAACACAAATTAGTCAAAATGTTCCAAATTTAGGTCATATTGTTCATCACTGCTATAAAACATTATTTCGGAACATGTTTTTACTATATTTTTTTGTTATTTTGCGCATCCTTTCGAAAACATCAAACTAAATAATTATTATGACTACACAAGAATTAAAAATTGCCTTTGAGAAGACCTACAGTAAACCGGCTGAAGCCATGTATTTTGCTCCCGGACGTGTAAACCTGATCGGAGAACATACCGACTATAATGGTGGCGCGGTATTTCCATGTGCATTGAGTTTTGGAACCAACCTGTTGTTGGCGAAGAACGATAAGAAAGTAATGAATTTCAAATCGCTGAATCAACCTGAAATTGTTACACTGAATTTTGATCAGTTGACGACCCGCCTGGATAAATCCTGGGTGAACTATCCGCTGGGTGTGATGGCGCAGTTTATCAAAAGGGGGACTACTTTTACCCAGGGTTACGACATACTGATTTGGGGTAATGTGCCTAACGGAGCCGGACTGTCTTCTTCAGCAGCGTTGGAGGTTGTTACAGCTTACGCGCTGAATGACCAGTTGGGAACCAACTTCAACCGTACTGATATTGCCTTGATCGGACAAAAAGCCGAGCATGAGTTTGCTTTGGTAAATTGCGGTATCATGGACCAGTTCGTGTCAGCTAACGGAGCAAAAGACCATGCAGTTCACCTGAATTGCGATACCCTCGAATTTGAACTGGTACCGGTAAAACTCGAAGGTGTGAAAATTGTGATCTCTAACACCCACTCTCCTCACAAATTAGATTCTGGCGCTTATAACCAGCGGGTAGCTGAATGTAAAAAAGCCGTAGAGCAACTGAATACCGTTCGTCCGCTGAAATACTTAGCCGAACTGACCGAAGCTGAATTCAAAAGTATAGAATCAGCCATTACCGATCCGGTAGCTCACAAGCGTGCCCGCCACGTCGTAGGTGAAGTGCAACGCACATCAGATGCTGTAAAAGCACTGAAAGCAGGGGATATTACTTTGTTCGGTAAACTGATGAATGCTTCACATGCTTCACTGCGTGACGATTATGAAGTAACAGGTCCGGAACTCGACTGCATGGCCGAAGAAGCCTGGAAAATTGATGGCGTTATCGGTTCACGCATGACCGGTGGTGGCTTTGGTGGTTGCACTGTTTCGTTGGTGAAAGAAGAAGCCATCGATACCTTCATCGCGCAGGTAGGGGCCAACTACGAAAAACGCATCGGTATCAAACCTGATTTCTATATCGCGGAAATTGGGGATGGGGCAACGAAACTTGCTTAATCTTTTTAACCATATAAGTCATTTAAGGAACATATAAGTTTTAAATTCATAAAACAGTAAATATTTTAAAGTTGTTTTTATCAACAGATGATGTTGAAATTTTTAGCTTTTTAGGTTACTTATATGCCTTATATGGTTTATCACATTTACAACCTATGCTTACTAAGAAATATTTAAAAGACCTTGTTTACAGGGTCAACGGAGCTGCAATTGAAGTTCATAAAAGACTTGGACCTGGTCTGCTTGAGAAGGTGTACCAAAAATGTTTGGAATATGAACTTAGTATCAGAGGAATTAAATTCAATTCAGAACTAAAAATTCCTTATAATTACAAAGGAGTAGATCTTGATCTTAATTTGCGCTGTGATTTACTAATTGAAGATACGTTGGTAGTTGAATTAAAATCTGTTGAACAGGTTTTACCAATTCATGAAGCGCAGCTCATTTCTTATATGAAATTGCTTGATCTTCCTATGGGCTTATTAATCAACTTCAATGTAGAGAATATATATTATAAAGGTCAGTCAACTTATGTGAATGAAACTTTTCGATTTTTGCCTGAAATTTAAAAACTTATATGTTCCTTAAATGACTTATATGGTTTAAAAATATTAAAATGGAAACAATCAACATCAACGGTAAAGAGGTAAAACTCTACACCATCAAAAACAAAAACGGCATGTCTGCCGAGGTCACCAACTACGGCACCAAAATCATTCGGTTGATGGTTGCTGATAAAAATGGTAAGTTGGATGATGTGGTACAGGGATTTGATACGCTGCAGGAGAACATCGACAAAGAACCGTATTTCGGAACTACCTGCGGACGGTTTGCCAATCGCATTAAAAACGGTAAATTCACGCTCGATGGTGTGGAATACACGCTGGCACAAAACAACGGTGGCAATGCATTGCATGGTGGCATCGAAGGCTTTAATGCCAAGGTGTGGGAAGTGATTGAACTGAGCGAAAACAGCATTTGCATGAACTACAAGTCACCGGATGGTGAAGAAGGTTATCCCGGCACACTGGATTGCTGCGTGACCTATACCATCACCGACGAGAACGAATTGAGGATACGTTACGAAGCAGAAACGGATAAACCCACAGTCATTGGTCTGACCAACCATTCTTATTTCAACCTGAAAGGCGCCGGAAACGGAACCGTACGCGATCACATCCTGCAAATCAATGCTGATTTTCACACCGTGTTAGATGAGACAGCTTCACCAACCGGCGAAATTCGTCCGGTTGACAACTCGCCTTTCGATTTCCGTCAGCCTGTTGTGATTGGTGATGTGATTGATGCACCCGAATATGTTGCCGGTCGTGGTATTGACAACAACTGGACCATCCGCAAAAACCAACCGAAGGAACTGGCGCTGGCAGCTACACTCTACGAGCCGGTTAGTGGTCGCAAAATGGATGTACTCACCACCCAACCCGGCGTGCAAATTTACACCGCCAACTGGGTGGAAAAACAACCCGGCAAATACGGTAAAACTTATGCCGAACAGGATTCCGTTTGTCTTGAAACCCAGAACTTCCCGAACTCACCGAATATCGCGCATTTTCCAAGCTCGGTGTTGAGACCGGGGGAAAAGTATGAGGAGTGGTGTGTGTATAGGTTTGGGGTGGAGTGATCGGAATTGTATTCGTGAATAGAAAAAGCTGCTTCAGGAAATTGAAGCAGCTTTTGATTTATTAAAGGCGGGGTTGACTGGATGTTCGCTCCAATCAGACTGGAATGAAATGAATGTGAAATAATTGTTTTTAGTAAAAATTGTCTACTTTTATTGAGTACTAAAAATAGGAAGCCTACAATACCTGATTTCACAAGAATTTCTTACTTTTGCACAATGCTATACTATCGTCGTAAAATACTCCTTGCTTTGTTGGAAATCTTTGACGGACAATTAACTGCCAAAAGCCTTCAAAAGTACCTGTTTCTGTTTACCCGGAATCAAGAAAAGAAAGCTTTTGATTTTGTACCATATCGTTATGGTTGCTATTCTTTTCAGGCTAATCAGGATTTGGCAACAATGGCAAAATATGGTTATTTGGCTGTAACAGAAGGGCCATCCGGACGCAATATACAACTGATTCAAAAGGGTACTTATTTGTCGATGCTGGATAAGATTGACCGTGATGCACTGGAACAAACAAAACGACATTTCGGTAAATTATCGCAAACAGAACTTATCCGTTACACCTATCAAAAATATCCTTATTATGCTATCAACAGCTCTATAGCTGCTGAGCTGCTGAGTGCTGAAGAACTTGCTACAGTAAATCAACAGAAACTGGCAATTGCCGGTAAAGGATTATTTAGCATAGGTTATGAAGGCATTTCGCTCGAAACTTATATCAACAAACTGATTGTTAATGATGTGAAGATACTTTGTGATGTGCGCCGAAACGCCTACAGTCAGAAGTACGGTTTTTCGAAAGGCCAGTTGCAGAAAGCCTGTGAGGGAGTTGCCATTCGCTACATACACCTTCCGGAATTAGGAATCGAGTCGGAGCAACGTCAGCAACTCAACTCACAAAATGATTATGATTTGCTTTTTGAAAGATACGAGATTAACACCCTAAAAAGTAGCACAGAGGCTATTCGGCGAATACAACAATTAATCAAAACAGATAACCGTGTAGCACTTACCTGTTTTGAGAAAAATCCGGCTCAATGCCATCGAACCCGCATAATTAACAAACTGTTGGAAATGCCTGATGCTGATTATCCATATAAATTACTCTAACCAAATCATAAGTCTGATTTCAAACCTAAATAATCAATGAAATAATATTGTTTTTTATGTCACTAACCAAAGTCCTTATTACCGTAAAAACTAACACTAATCAATTATCATTATTTTAACCCTTAATGAGCTACTTCCCTATGAAAACCCCCAAAAACGCCCTACTCGTCGAACTTTACGACCTTGCCATCACACCCGGCAGCAATAAGTATTTTGGAAAAGTTGTTACTAAAAGATTCCTGAAGGAGGATGACCTGGTAAATATCGCGGTGAAGCGAAGGACCGAGTTGAATGCAACGACACTGCGGGCGGCCATCGAAATACTTCAGGAGGTAGCTATGGAGGAGTTGCTCAATTAAGCCGGCTGATGGAAGATGTGGAAGTCAATGTCCGTGGAGTGGCACAGGTGAAAACCTGTATCAACACGGTCAGGGAACTGCCGAACGGGATAATCAATGAGACTATCACCCGTGGTAACGCGGTCGAACTGAAAGGAACCAAACTGAAAATCGCAGGTGATAGTCCGGATAACGGGATTAAGCTTATTAATTCCGCTAATGGTGAGGTGATTAGTATTCCTCCGGAACGCATGGTAACCAATTTTCCAAAAAACATAGTCTTTATCCTGCCTGAATCTGTTGAGCCCGGGAATTATCAACTGGAAATTACGACACAGTATTCCAATGCCTCAACCAATACAAAGCAGTCGCGAACTTACAGGCTCAGCAGCATAGTGAAAGTAGTCTGATAACGGTTTATATCTCTTCCTGCGCATCGAACTGCATGTTATGGTAAGTGTGACGACGTGACGAAGGGTTACGTTGTGGCGTGACGTAAGGTTACGTCATGGTGTGACGCAAGGTTACGTTATGATGTGACGTAATGTTACGTTATGGTGTAGTGTAATGTTTCGCTCTGATTGTCATATGCCTTTTCAGTTAAGTTGTTTTCACCCAGGAAGAAACTGCCGATACACGTGGATATGACGGGAGTGGATTAGGTTTGACTATTGCCAGTGGATTGATTGATATACTCGGAGGAAACATCACGGTCATTTCAGAGAAGGGTAAAGGCTCAACGTTTACCTGCATGATTCCGGTAGATATCCCGTTTCACAAATAGAGCTGTGAGATAAAAAAAACTGACAGGATATAAACCTCTGTTAAAGTTTTTATGTAAATTTGCATTGTATATTATAGTTCACACTCATTTAATCATTGTATCTATGAAAACTTCACACAGATTCAGGTCAATTTTTACCTGTTTTACTCCGTTATCGTTTAAAAGTTTACTGTTTGTATCCCTTTTATTTTTTTTAAGTCTGGACAGCCGGGCGCAATGTGATATGACAGCTGGGCCAGATAAAATTATCCAGTATTCAGATCATACGCGATTAAACGCTTTACCTCAACTCAAAAGCACCTGGAAAGAACTCCCAAAGGCAACCACTAATCTATACCTGGATGCTTGTTATGTTACTGATACGTCAATGATTGTGGTAGGTAATCAGGGTACAATATTAAAATACAACAGGGAAAACTGGCAACAGATTCCGACCGGGATAACTTTTCCAATCAATGCTGTTGATTTTTATGATGATATGAACGGTATAGCTGTGGGTATGAATGATGTGATATTAAAAACTACTGATGGTGGAAATACATGGAATCAGATTGCGAGTGAAACCGGTTTTTCTTTCGTTACAGTTCAGTGTATCAGTGCTCAAAGTATTATTGCTGGAGGATATCGACTGGTTTCCGGTAAGCCTGTGCAAAACGGAATCCTTAAAAGTACCGATGGTGGTAATCATTGGGAGTTGATCGGGGAAATCCCGGGAGGTCGTATATCATCCATCGATTTTGTGAACACGGCACTTGGATTTGCCTGTACTTATAGTAATGGCGTTTTTAAAACCATTGATGGTGGAAACAACTGGCAAAAGTTAAGTACGGAGCTGATTAATCTTTCGCCGAATTACCATGCAATAAAAGCAGTCTCTGCACAGGTGATTTTTGCAGTAGGAAACCAGGGTGCTGTCTTAAAATCTGATGATAGTGGTGAAAACTGGATGCAAATTAATCCGTTTTATGTTGAACTAAATACTTTTAATAACAAAAAACTCATTGATACACAAATGGCTTCTTTTGAATCAATCCTATGTAACTCAGCTGAAGATGTAATGATTTCAGGTTATTTGGGATCAGAACGGATTGGGTTCATACTGAAATGGAATCCTGAAGGTGAGTATTGGGTAGAAGAAAAAGTGATTGCGGGCGTAAAACCGAGGTTAACAGGGATGATTCAAAATGCTTCCGGTGAAATCACCGTGGTTGGAGACGAAGGTGTTATCCTGGCCAAATCGACAAATGATAAATTTGAATGGTTACCCTCCATTGGTTTGAGTGACCCGCATATCCCCAATCCATTGGCATCGCCAGAGCTTACAACGACCTACACTGTTACACGAACTACTTCAACCTGTTCGGCAACCGACGAAGTAACTGTTTATGTCGCGAAATACAACGACAATGTTAAAACTATACAATGTGGACAGTCCATACAACTTGACAGTGTACCCTATTCAGGAAACTTTAGCGGAACGGTGAAATACAAATGGACACCAGCCGGGGGACTCGACAGCGATACAGTTGCACGACCGGTTTGCACTGTGGGTGAGGATACAAAGTATACCGGTATGGTCATTTTAAATGATGGCAATTTATTCCGGGATTCGGTATTATCAAGTACAACATACGTTAAAGTCAGTACATTCAGCGCCAACGCCGGAGAGGATGTGATTGCCGCACCGGGTAGTCAGGTTCAGCTCAATGTAACCCATAACTATACCGGAAGCGATCAGTTAAGTTACAAATGGTATCCGGCTGAAGGTCTGGACGATGATGCCAAACAAAATCCAATGGCAACTGTTTCGGAAAGCATTACCTATACTGTTGTTGTTACCACCGATTCGGGATGTGTCGCTGCTGATGAAGTTCACATAACCGGTCGGGTTTTTCAACCACTAGTTTTTCAGCAGGAAATTCAGTTGTCTTGTGGAAGTACTATACAATTGGACAGTGTCAAAACGAATTATGCCGGTCAGGGGCAACTTAGCTATCTATGGTCACCTGCTACTGGTTTAAGCAGCGATACCGTGCCAAATCCCGTTTGTTCGGTTTCTTCCAACACTACTTACAAAGTTAACATCATCACGCCTGAAGGGAATAGTACTTCCTGCAATGTAGTTGTACGGGTTACAGCCATAAAAATTAATCCGCTGTCAGATAAATCTTTTTATTGCGGACAGCAGGTGCAGCTGGACTCAGTCACCACAAATTACACGGGAAATGAAAAACTGAGTTATAAATGGACACCATCAACTGGTCTCAGCAACGATACAATTTCCAATCCGGTTGTGACAACAAATGTAGATTGCGGTTATACCATTACGGTTACAACATCTGGCGGATGTACTGCCTCTGCTGCGGTAAAGGTGACAAAACAATCGGTGCCAACACCGTCAATAGTTGGAGTGAGTGTGGATAGTCAGTATAATAATCAGATATCATGGGTACTTCCTGATTATGAGTACGATAGTATTTTTATTTACAAAGAAACGAATCAACAGAATCAATACCGGAAAATTGGTTCAGTAGGGAAAAATATCAGTATATTCTCTGATACACTATCACAACCGAAAGTTATGTCGAATGCCTATAAGATTTCTCTGTTGGATCGTTGCGGAACAGAAACTTCACAAAGCAGTCGTCATAAAACCATGCACCTGGCTATTAATAAAGGTGTAAGCAATTCGTGGAACCTGATTTGGGAGCCATATGTTGGTTTTGAAGTTGCAACTTATTATATTTACAGGGGTACGAACGAAAATCAACTTTCCCTTATTTCCTCCTTGTCCGGTGCGAATACTCAGTTCTCTGATTTCACTGCTCCGACAGGTGATATTTATTACCAGATTGAAGCCGTAGAATCAGGAAGTTCAGGAGTGAAAGGGGGAAATGTCAAAGTGAAGAATCAAGCTTTTGTTTCGCGCTCGAATATTGCTTCATATAAAGATAATGTTGGCGTTCAACAACCGTATGACATTAGTGATGATATCTTGTTATCTCCCAATCCGGTGATGGATTACGTGCAAGTTAGCTCAAAGGCGTTTAATGGAAAGCGATTGACCCTGACTGTTTGCAATTTGCAGGGAATGGTTTTGATGAGAACAGAAATGACAGGAGCTACACAAAATATCAACCTTTCTCAACTATCACCCGGTATGTATTTAGTTGTTGTTGACAATGAGAGGGTAAAGGGATGCAAGAAGCTTGTGAAAAAATAATTAAATTGTTTACAACAAAAAAGACTACAATATAAAGAAATGATCATCACCAAAAAATCATACACCTTTGAAGTCTCACCCCAGTCAGTCGACTTCAATTGCCAGATAACGCTCTCATCACTGACTGATTTATTGCTGACAGCGGCTCAGTATAATGCCGAAGAAAATGGGTTCGGGTTGCGGAAGCTAAACAACAACGGATTATCGTGGGTGTTACTGCGCCTGGCTTTGGAGGTAGATTATTTTCCCTTGCAATACGAAACGGTTCACATCGAAACATGGATAGAAACTGTCGGCAGGGCCAGTACGACCCGTAATTTCTGCATCCGTAATAAAGAGATGCAGATTGTCGGATACGCGGCTTCTACCTGGGCTATGATTGACCACCATACCCGCAGGGCGCAGGATTTATTTACATTGGATAATATTGGCGACTTTGCTTCAGAAGAAACTGTTCCAATCAATAAGCCCTTCAAACTGAATGAAAGCAGGGGAGCACTCACGGATGTCTTCAGCGCGAAATATAGTCACATCGACATCAACCGCCACGTGAATACCATGCGTTATGTGGAGTGGATAAGCAACGGATTTACTCCGGAACATTACAACCAGAAAAGCGTAAAACGTTTCGATGTGAATTTTATGAGTGAAATCCTGTTTGGAGAGGAAGTGAAAATCTATAAAACAGAAGAGGCAGGGGATACCTACCTCTTCGAGATTCTTCACAATGATAAAACCAGTTGCCGGGCGCGGCTCATTTTCAGGTCAAAAGAATAATCACTTATACATCCTTGCTCTGATTTCCCTGATTTCCTCCGAGGTTACATAATCATCGAAATCCATGATTTTGTCGATGATGCCTTTCGGGGTTAATTCGATGATGCGGTTACATACGGTTTGTATGAACTCGCGGTCGTGCGACGACATCAGGATATTGCCCCTGAAATTTACCAGCGTGTTGTTGAATGCTTGAATCGACTCCAGGTCTAAGTGGTTGGCCGGTGAGTCTAATATCATTACATTGGCGTTTTTGAGCATCATGCGGGCAATCATGCAGCGCATTTTCTCGCCTCCCGACAGTACACTTGCTTTCTTGTAGATTTCTTCTCCGGAGAAAAGCATTTTACCCAGGTATCCACGGATGAAGGATTCGGTGGTGTCGGACGAAAATTGTCCCAGCCAGTCGACTAAATTCAAATCAGTATTGAAAAATTCGGAGTTGTCGAGTGGGAGATAGGCGTGGGTAATGGTAATCCCCCAGTTGAAGGAGCCTTCATGCTTCTTGTCGTGATCGTTGATGATTTCGAAGAAGGCGGTCATTGCCCGCGGATCTTTCGATACAAAAACAATCTTATCGTCTTTTTCTACATTGAAGTTGACATCCTTAAACAGAACGGTACCATCGTCGGCGGTTTTTCCAAGTCCTTTAACTTCCAATACCATATTTCCGGGATCTCTTTCAGGGGTGAAAATGATGCCCGGGTATTTACGGGTTGAAGGCTGTATCTCGTCCACGTTGAGCTTCTCCAGCATCTTGCGGCGACTGGTGGCTTGTTTCGACTTGGCCACGTTGGCGCTGAACCTGCGGATAAATTCTTCCAACTCCTTGCGCTTCTCTTCGGCTTTCTTGTTTTGTGTTTGTTGTTGCTTCAGGGCAAGCTGACTGGATTCGTACCAGAAAGAGTAGTTGCCGGCGAAAAGCTGAATCTTGCCGTAGTCAATATCCACGGTGTGGGTGCTGACTGCATCTAAGAAGTGACGGTCGTGCGAAACCACCAACACGGTGTTCTCGTAGTTGGCTAAGTAGTTCTCCAGCCACATCACGGTTTCCACGTCTAAGTCGTTGGTCGGCTCATCGAGCAACAGGTTGTCGGGTTTGCCGAAGAGCGCCCGGGCGAGCAATACCCGTACCTTCTCCATACCGCTGAGGTCTTTCATCAGCTGGTAATGAAACTCTTCTTTGATACCGAGTCCGCTCAGCAGTGCCGCGGCATCACTTTCCGCATTCCATCCACCCATTTCCGAGAATTTTTCTTCCAGTTCCGAGGCCCTGATACCGTCGGCATCCGAGAAATCGGCTTTCAGGTAAATGGCATCTTTTTCTTCTTTTACTTTCCAAAGTACATCATGCCCCATCATCACGGTATCAATTACCGTGAATTCATCAAATTCGAAGTGGTCCTGTTTCAATACCGACAAGCGCTCACCGGGTCCAAACTGGATGGTGCCGCGTGTGGGATCCAGGTCGCCGCTCAACATGCGAATTAAAGTCGATTTGCCGGCGCCGTTTGCACCAATTACACCATAACAATTCCCCGCTGTAAATTTGAGGTTTACATCAGAAAACAATACTCTTTTACCAAACTGAATAGCTAAATTCGAAACTGTAATCATCTTTAATGAAATAATTTACCATTTATTCAGATGCGTATATAGCAAATGAATAAATGGTAAATAGTATTAGTGAATTTTCTTTATTTTATCTTACTCTATCACCCCGATGCTTCTGGCTGCTTTCGTAATTTTCAGGATTGATTCATCAATCTGATCGAAAGTGTGCGTAGCCATCAGGGAATACCGTATCAGTGAATCTTCTGAGCGTACAGCCGGAGAAACCACCGGGTTTACAAATACGCCGTCGTCCATCAACATTTTTGTCAGCATGAAGGTTTTGGTGTTATCCCTTACATACAGCGGAATAATGGGGGTTTCAGAAGTCCCGATTTCAAAACCGGCTTTTACAAAACCCTCTTTTGCCCTGTGGGTGTTAGCCCAAAGCGTATCCTGCCTCCATTTTTCATCAGCCATTACATTCAATGCCTCAATAACACAGGCTGTTGATGCTGGCGTGATGGATGCACTGAATATCAATGTCCTGGAGTTGTGTTTCAGGAAGTTGATGATGTTCTCATCTGCGGCGATAAATCCGCCGATGGTTCCCAGCGACTTGCTGAAAGTGCCCATGATCAAATCCACATCATCCGAAACCCCGAAATGTTCACAAACCCCGGCTCCTGTTTTGCCGAATACGCCCAGTGAATGCGCTTCATCCACCATGATGGAAGCATTGTATTTTTTCGACAAAGCCACAATCTCCGGCAACTTGGCCACGTCGCCTTCCATGCTGAACACGCCGTCGACTACAATGACCTTGACTTTTTCGGGTTCGCATTTTTGCAGTAGTTTCTCCAACGCATCCATATCGTTGTGACGGTATTTCAGCTGTTTTGAAAACGACAGGCGTTTCCCTTCTATGATGGAAGCATGGTCGAACTCGTCAAAAATCAGGTAGTCTTCACGACCTGTTATGCAGGGTACTACTCCTGAATTCACGGTGAAACCTGTAGCGTAAACGAGTGCCGATTGTTTGTGCACTAATTTAGCCAACCGTTCTTCCAACTCGATGTGAATATCTAATGTTCCGTTTAAGAACCGGGAACCGGCGCAACCTGTGCCGTACTTTTCGATGGCTTTGATCGCTGCTTCTTTCAAACGGGGGTGATTCGTCAAACCCAAATAGCTGTTTGATCCAAACATCAAAACGGGTTTTCCGTTGATGGTGACTACCGTATCCTGATCGGATTCAATCGGACGGAAGTATGGATAAACACCCAGCGCCTTTGCCTTCTGAGGAGCATCGTACTGCCCCAACACTGTGCTTAATTGACTCATAAAAGGGTATTATGATTTATAATTTCGGCGACAAAGATACTTATTTTTTATGAATGTTTATCAGTTTTGAGAAAATAGCTGCTTTGATTACCTTTGTGGCTTGTTATCAAATGATAAGTTTTTTAACCATATAAGTCATGTAAGTTCATATAAGGTTATGTATGTGAATTAATCTGTTGTTTTATTATTCATGCGAATCAGGACTTATATTCTTCAAATAAGCCGCGCAGCGGCGATATTATTCATAACCGTATGCAAGGCGTTAGCCGCAGCTTACGGTATTAGATACAATCCTGAAGCTATAGCCCTGCAAGGGCGAGATGTGATAAGCTTACAATTAATAATCCAGCCCTTGCAGGGCTGCTCCGCATTTTTAACCTTTTTTCCGTAGGTTACGCTTCGCTACACCTACGGTTATGAATAATCTCGCCGCTGCGCGGCTTAGCAAAACAATGCAACTTTGAACAAAAAATAACTCCTGATTCGCATTAGTAATATTATATTATGGACATCAGCAAATTAAACGAAGAAGCGAAGAAACAAAAACCTCTTTGGGTCAGGTACTTCAAAAAGAATAAAAAAAGCATCGAAAAGATGGATGTGCAAATCCATGCCTTGCATGATCGATACAGTGCCGAAATCGACTGCCTGAGTTGCGGTAATTGCTGCAGGTCGCTCGGTCCTCGCATTACTGATAAGGACGTGGATCGGTTGGCGAAACACCTCCGGATGAAAGCTGTTGATTTTGTTACTCAGTATCTGCGGACAGATGAAGATGGCGATCTGGTGTTTAAAACCATGCCTTGTCCGTTTCTGGGTGCCGACAACTATTGCGCTGTATATGAAAACCGCCCGAAAGCCTGTCGGGAATACCCCCACACCGACAGGAAGAAGTTCTATCAGATTTACATGTTATCTGTTGAAAATGCTTCTACCTGTCCGATTGTGTATAAGGTGCTGGAAGATATTGTTAAGCGTTAGCTTTCTTCTCTTTCGCCCAACTGTCTTTCAAAGACACTGTTCTGTTGAAAATCAGTCTTTCCGGCGTTGTGTCGGGATCAATGTTGAAATAACCCGTACGCTGGAACTGGAAATGCGCCAGTGCCGGTTGGTTTTTCAACCAGGGTTCTACAAAGCAACCGCTAACTGTTTTGAGTGAGTCCGGGTTCAGCAAATCACGGAAATCCCGTTCGTCGGCCGATGGGTTTTCCACGTTGAACAAACGATCGTACAAACGAACCTCAGCAGGGATGGCATTTTGAGTCGACAGCCAGTGCAAAGTTCCTTTTACCTTGCGGTTGGCATCAGGCATCCCGCTTTTTGTATTCGCGTCGTATTCGCAGTAAATTTCTTCTATGTTTCCTTCTGCATCTTTTTTGCAGCCGGTACATTTAACGATGTAGGCGCTTTTCAGACGCACTTCCTGACCGGGAGTCATGCGGAAGAATTTCTTCGGAGCTTCTTCCATGAAGTCGTCCCATTCGATGTACAATTCTTTTGAGAATAATATCTCACGTGTTCCGGCAGATTCATCTTCCGGGTTATTTTCCGTAAGCAGTTTCTCTACCTGATTATCCGGGTAATTGGTGACAACCAGTTTTACCGGATTCAAGACAGCGTTCACACGGGTAGCCGTTTTATTGAGGGTTTCGCGTGCGGCGTGTTCAAGCAAACCCACATCAATGATGCCATCGTATTTGGTATAACCGATTTTGTCGATGAAGTTATGAATGGCTTCCGGTGAATAACCACGACGGCGCAGTCCGCATAAAGTCGGCATGCGGGGATCGTCCCAACCCGAAACGAGACCTTCTTCCACCAACTGAAGCATTTTGCGCTTGCTCATCACGGTATAGGTGATGTTCAGGCGGTTGAATTCCGTTTGGCGGGGTCTGTAATCCGAATCTTTAAACTGATCGATGAACCAGTCGTAGAGCGGACGGTGAACCTCAAATTCAAGCGTACACAACGAGTGGGTAACTCCCTCGAAATAATCCGATTGCCCGTGCGCATAATCGTACATCGGGTAAGCTTTCCAGGTCCAGCCGGTGCGGTGATGCGGATGGTCGGTGATGATGCGGTACATGATCGGGTCACGCATGTGCATGTTCGAAGAAGCCATGTCGATTTTGGCACGCAGCACCATGGCTCCCGGCGCTACTTCGCCGGTATTCATTTTGCGGAACAAGGCCAGACTTTCTTCTGCCGGGCGGTTGCGGTACGGACTTTCGGTCCCTGCCTGAGTCGGTGTGCCTTTTTGTTTGGCAATGGTTTCAGCCGATTGTTCATCGACATAGGCCTTGCCTTGCAGGATTAGTTTCTCGGCCAAATCCCAAAGTTGTTGAAAATAGTCGGACGCATAATACACATTCTCCCACCGATAACCCAACCATTGAATGTCTTCCATGATGGAATCAACATATTCAACATCTTCCTTCACCGGGTTGGTGTCGTCGAAACGGAGGTTACAGATGCCGTTATATTTTTCAGCAATCCCGAAATCAAGACAAATTGCTTTAGCGTGTCCGATGTGCAGGTATCCATTGGGTTCAGGCGGGAAACGCGTTTGAATACGACCATCGTTACGGCCTTCACGCAAATCCTGCTCAACCATTGCCTCAATGAAGTTCAGACTCTTTTTGGGGGCTTCTGTAGTGTTAGTTTCCATCTTTTTTTTGGGTATAATGTTAGTGGATAGTGGTTAGTGGATAGTAGTCAGTTAATTAACCACTATCCACTAACCACTATCCACTATATTAAATAAATCCTTTGATAATTCCGCGGTCCGACGACTTGATGAAATTGACAATCAATGCTCTTTCGGCGCTCTCGGAAATGGTTTCCAGTACCTTATTAATAGCATTGGTGGTATTTAACTTCGACTGGAAGATAATCCGGTAAATATCCTGAATTTGTGTAATCTGTCCGTTTGTATATCCCCTTCTTTTCAGTCCGACCGAGTTGATGCCCACGTATGAATTAGGTTCTTTTGCAGCCATCACATAAGGTGGAACGTCTTTCGCTAATTTGGTGCCCCCCTGAATCATGGCGTGAGCCCCGATTTTCGTAAACTGATGCACCAATGTGCCGCCACCCAGAATGGCATGTTCGTCGATTTCAACTTCGCCGGCCAATTGGGTTGAATTGGCTAATATTACATTGTCTTTGACGATACAGTCATGCGCCACGTGTGCATAGGCCATCAGCAGGCAGTTACTGCCCACGACTGTTTTCCCTTTCGCTACTGTGCCGCGGTTCACGGTTACACATTCGCGGATGGTCGTGTTGTTGCCAATGATGGCAAGGCTGTCCTCTCCCCTGAATTTCAGATCCTGCGGAATACCACCCAGTACAGCTCCCGGAAAAATACGGCATTTCTCGCCGATTCTTGTGCCTTCAAGTATGGTAACATTCGAAAATATCTTTGTTCCGGCGCCTATTTCAACATTTTTATCGATAAATACAAATGGACCAATTTCCACATCGGGAGCAATGATAGCATCCGGGTGAATCTGAGACATGGGATGTTGTGTCATTTTTTTTCAGTTATAAAAGTTTTTCTTAGTAGTTGTGCAAATTCAGTGTTTATTTTATGCCCGGGATATTTGGCAACAATCCTGCCCTTGATGGGTTTACCTACCAAAGCCAGGTCACCAACCAGGTCGAGCAATTTATGCATGGCCGGTTCATTTTCAAATTTGATACCGCCATTCAGATAACCAAGCTTATTCGCATCCACGCGGGGCTGATGCAATTTTTCGGTTAGCATATCAATCCATTCCTGCGGCATGATTTTGTCGTAAATCACGATGGCGTTTTTCAGGTCACCCCCTTTAATCAGGTTCATGTTGAGCAAAGGCTCAATTTCCCGTACAAATACGAAGGTGCGGGCAGAAGCTGTTTTTACATTGAAATCTTTCAAGTCGTCGAGCGATGCAGTTTGTTCTTTTAAAACCGGAGAATCGAACCCAATCATCACCTCCAGTTCCAGCTTGTCTGCCGGATAGGCTTTAATAACAGATCCGGAATCCGTTTTATATTCAATTTCTTCGGTAATGGTGATGAAGTCTTTTGTAACATCCTGTACTTCGATACCAACCTCCTGAATTTTATCTCTGAATAATTTGGCGCTACCATCTAAAATCGGGAATTCCGGACCGTCTACTTCAAACAGACAGTTGTCAATTCCGGCAGCAAAGAAAGCGGCCATCGCATGTTCGATGGTGCTGACCTGCATTTGATCGTTCATGAGAACGGTGCCACGAACCGTATAACCTACATTTTCCGCGATAGCTTCAATGGTCGGTTGTCCTTCAAGGTCGATTCGGCGAATAATAATGCCATGATTAATGGGAGCCGGGTTTGCTTTTAGTCTGATGTTCAGTCCGGTATGTAATGCAATCCCTTCAATAATAAAGGAATCCCTGATTGTTTTTTGCTTCATTTCTCAATAATATATCAGGAATTCAACGATTTAGATTCGATAATCTTTTCCAATTCCCCGACTTTTTTTATTAATTCATTAATCGTATTTTGTAACACAGGTAAATTTTTGTTGACGACATAAGATCGTCTGAATGTATTAATCGGCACAGCAGGATAACCTGAATAAATCTGGCCGGGTGTTTTGATGGAAGAGGCTACACCCGCCTTGGCTCCCAGGATGGTGCCATCGGCAATGTTTACATGTCCGGAAATACCTACCTGGCCGCCGAACATCACCCTTTTCCCTATTTTTGATGAACCGGCAATCCCTGTCTGTGAGGCAATCACCGAATCTTCTCCAATTTCTACATTGTGTGCAACCTGCACTAAATTATCGAGCTTAACACCCTTTCTGATGATGGTGCTGCCCAATGTTGCCCGGTCAATCGTTGTGTTCGAACCAATCTCTACATCATCCTCAATAACAACATTTCCGGTTTGTGGTATTTTTTTGTATGTCCCGTCTTCTGACGGGGCAAATCCAAAACCATCTGAGCCGATAACGGCATTGGCATGGATGATGCAATTATTGCCTATTACACATCCTTCATAAATGCATACCCCCGGATAAATCAGTACATTGTCACCAATCACCGTATTATCAGCAATGCTTACATTCCCGTGAATGGTTGCCTTATCTCCGATTTTCACCCCCGTACCTATAATTACATAGGGAGCTATGTAAGCCTCATTACCAATTGTAGCCGTATTGTCAATAACTGCTAAAGATGAAATACCCGTTTTTCGCGCTTTCCCGTTTGTGACGAGATTCATCAGTATCGCGAGTGATTCATATGCATTTTCAACCCGGATCAAAGTTGCTTTTACCGGTTTTTCGGGCACAAAGTCCTTGTTTACCAACACAACATCAGCCTGACAGTCATAGATGTAATTGATGTATTTGGGATTTGCCAGAAAGGAGAGTGTACCGGGTTTCCCGTCCTCTATCTTTGAAAAATCGTGTACGCTGATATCAGGATTACCTTCAACGGTTCCTTTCAAGTATTCAGCTATTTGTCCGGCTGTATATGTCATAAAAAAAATTTGGGCACAAAATTAATAAACTATTTCGATATAATCAGGTTTACACTTGATTTTTCAATATTTAATGTCTCCGGTCTCCGGTCTCCGGTCTCCAGTCTGGCGTCCGGTGTCCGGTGTCTGGCGTCCTACATCTTCAAATAACAGAAGTAATGCTTCATCACCTTCTTCGTCAACACCTGTATGTTCAACATGTCCGAGGCATCAGCAATATCTTTGATACTGCCGTCTTTCATCAGGATGTTGATGTTGTCGTCTTTCGGTTGGTACGTGTCCGTACTCACGATTTCATCACCCATGAAATAACGGGCTTCTTCCAGACTGATCTGAAAACGGTCCATGTAACTTTTCAACGCTTCTTCCTGAATCCGCCCGTCGGTGGCTTCTGTTCTTATTTCGACCTTGAATAACCTTCTGTTGATAAAAGATTTACAAAGTAACGATAATACAAAATCAGGATGATTCGACCAGACCTTAATGGCCGAGAAGAAATCTGAATCATCCAGCATGACAAAGTTCTCAAACGCATTCCCGGTATCTTCAAAATCAGCCAGGCCGACTTTGTTGTACAGGAAATAATGTAAAGCCGGTGTTGCAAATAAGTAATTCCCTTTCGAGGCAAGCTCTTTTGCCCGTTTCAGGATGTTGACCAACATCTTTTCTGCCGCAACCGACGTCTTATGTAAATATACCTGCCAGTACATCAACCGGCGGGCTACTAAGAACTTTTCGATAGAATATATCCCTTTCGCTTCTACCACCAACTGACCGTCATGCAGGTTTAACATCTTGATAATGCGTGATGCACCGATAATGCCTTCACTTACCCCGCAAAAGAAACTGTCGCGACTCAGGTAATCCAGCCTGTCCATATCCAACTGACCTGAAACCAGCTGATGCAAAAACCGCTTCGGATACCGATTCCTGAAAATCTCAATTGCCATGTCGAGTTTGCGCTCAAACTCCCGGTTTATTTTCTCCATAATCAGCAGCGAAATTTCTTCATGGCTTACTTCCGGCACCAGACTATGCTCCAATGCATGCGAAAAAGGCCCATGACCAATGTCATGAAGCAAGATACAAGCCTTTACCGCTTCTTCTTCTGTAACAGTAATTTCATGACCCGCTATCCTGAGCTGGCTGATGGCTTCCCCCATCAGATGCATCGCACCAATCGAATGTTGCAGGCGGGTGTGTTGTGCTCCCGGATACACGTAGGAGGAGAGTCCTAATTGCTTAATCCTGTTTAATCGTTGGAAATAAGGGTGTTGTATGATTTCGTAAGGTAGTCCGTCGGGTATATTAATGAACCCGAATACCGGATCGTTGATAATTTTTCTTTTATTATTCATATATTTTAAGCAAACAGATTGAAATGTTAACACAAATTAAGGGTTTCGATAAGCCATTTCCAGGTTTTTTGGGTGGATGAGATGCTTAGTCTTTCATCGGGAGAATGTACGCCATACATTTGTGGCCCGATAGAAACCATATCCAGCTGTGGGTACTTTTCTAAAAACAAACCGCATTCGAGTCCTGCATGAATGGCTTTTACCTTTGGTTCTTCTCCGAACAGGTTTTTGTAGGCCGTTACGGTTTTTGACAGTAGAGCGGAGTCGACATTGGGTTGCCAGCCCGGATATCCATCGGATTGTATCACGGCTGCACCGGCGAGTTCGAAAACAGCCTTTAATTGGGCTGCTATATCAGTTTTAGCGCTTTCCGAGGAGCTGCGCTGACTGGTATTTATCTCGAACGTACCCTGCGCGGTCATTTTTACAGATGCGAGGTTGGTTGATGTTTCAACCAGGCCGGGTATGGTGCGACTCATGGCTATTACGCCATGGGGACAAGCATAGAGTGTCTGTAACAAGCGATTGGAAGCTGATTTTTCGATGACAGTCTCAGGCAGGGATTCTGATTCCAGACTTATGCGGAAATTCGGTTCAATGTCTTTAAATTCGGCTTCGATGGTGGCAATGTACATGTTCAGGATTACGCGGATGGTTTCTTTTTCAGCATATGGAACCGCGCAGAAAGCGCTTGCTTCGCGTGGGATGGCATTGTGCAGGTTGCCTCCTTCCAGTGAAATAAGACGTAAATCCATCTGCTCGTTTAATTGCCACAGGTAGCGGTTGAGTATTTTAATGGCGTTGGCCAGTCTCAGGTGGATGTCGCCACCCGAATGTCCGCCTTTCAATCCCGAAACACGAACCCTAAACCCGAAATAGCTCGATGGAGTGGTTTCCTCTTGATAGGAGATTATTGCTTTTGTGCCGATTCCCCCTGCACAGCCAATGAATATTTCTCCGTCATCTTCAGAATCTAAATTGATTAAGACTGAACCGGATAAAAGCTTGTTGTCAAGTCCGTATGCACCGGTCAGACCAGTCTCTTCATCGACAGTAAACAAACATTCGAGTGCCGGATGTTGCAAGTCGCCGGCATCCAGTACGGCCAGCATCATGGCCATCCCGATGCCATTGTCGGCCCCCAGGGTGGTACCGCGGGCTTTAACCCAATCGCCATCAATATAAGTCTGAATCGGATCTTTTTCGAAATCATGTGTTGTCTCCGCGTTCTTCTCGCATACCATGTCGATATGTGCCTGTAAAATAACCGTCGGATGATTTTCGTAACCCGGAGTTGCCGGTTTTTTAATCAGGATATTCCCGGCCTTGTCGGTTGTTACAGGCAATTGATGCCGAACGGCAAAGTCTTTCAGATAAGCAGCAATTTGCTCCTCTTTTTTGGATGGACGGGGTACCTGTGTGATTTGATGGAAGTAATTCCAAAGGGTATATGGTTGAAGATCAGTCATAACGGATTGGTTTGTGATTAGGTTGCAAAGATAGCTAAAAATATGTTTGATTAACGCTAAAATATCCCTTCTATTGCATGTAAACGATTTTCAACTATCGAATATTATCCCTAAATTTGCCCTGTTTAAAATCAGGATAATCAAAACAATTGCATGTTATTTTCTCAGATACTCGGACAGGAAGCGATTAAGGAGCGGTTGATACGCACGGTACAGGAGCAGCGCATTCCGCATGCACAGTTGTTTCGCGGACCGGAAGGGGTAGGCAAGTTGGCCCTGGCTATTGCCTATGCACAATATATTTGTTGCGAAAATAAACATGATCACGATTCCTGTGGTGTGTGTCCGTCGTGTGTGAAATATGCCAAACTGGCACATCCTGATTTACATTTGGTTTTTCCGGTTATTAAACCTACGGGTAAAAATTCGGTTGTTTGTGATGATTTTGTGGCTGAATTCCGGGAGATGGTGATGGAAACTCCGTATTTTGGTGTGAATGAATGGTTTGCTAAGATTTCCGGGGATGCCAAGCAGGGGATGATTTACGCGAATGAGAGTCAGGAAATTATCCGGAAACTGAGTCTGAAAACCTACGAATCGGAATATAAAGTGATGATAATCTGGCTGCCGGAGAGGATGAACGTAACCTGCGCCAATAAATTGCTGAAGATTTTAGAGGAACCTCCCGAAAAAACTGTATTTTTGTTGGTGTCGAATCGTCCGGATGAAATCATTCAGACCATTTTATCCCGGACTCAGCATCTGAATATTCCTTTTCTGAATGAACAAGATGTCGTATCTGCATTGCTTCGTAATCCGGATATAGAGATTACGCAGCATGATGCGCTGAACACAGCCCGCATTGCAAACGGGAGCTACCTGAAGGCCTTGAATTTGTTAAAAGAAGGGGACGAACAGAAACAAAACTTCGATAGATTTGTTCAAATCATGCGGCTTGCCTGGCAGGTGGGCAACAAAAAAGATTATGCTTCGCTGAAGACCTTGCGGAAATGGGCCGACGAAATGGCCTTGTCGGCAGTGGGCAGAGAACGACAAAAAGGATTTTTGGTATACGCGCAGCACATGGTGCGTGAAAATTATATTTTCAACCTGAGAAATCAGGAATTGAATTATTTAAGTCAGGATGAATCAGCTTTTTCAGCTAATTTTTCCCGCTTTATTCACGAGCGGAATGTAGAGGATCTGATGGCTGAGTTTGCGCTGGCTGAGAGACATATTGAACAAAATGTGAATGCAAAAATGGTTTTCTTCGATTTAGTGTTGAAAATCATCATGCTCTTAAAAAGGTAAATTATTCTATGGGACATACACTTGGAGGTTGTGGTTGCGGTATCAACAAAAAAGGTTGCTGCCGGAACTCACATCAGAAATTAAGCACATTCGACTGGTTATGCGACCTGCCGGAGACACATAAAGAGACTGATTATGTGGAGGTACAATTTAAAAATACGCGTAAAGGATATTATTTGAATAACACACGGATTCCCCTGGAAAAAGGAGATGTGGTAGCGGTTGAATCATCGCCCGGTCATGACATCGGAGAGGTGACCCTGGTCGGCCGGTTGGTTTTGTTGCAAATGAACAAGCAACACATCAACCCGGAGAAATATGAAATCAAAAAGATTTACCGTAAAGCCAAAGAGACCGACATTGATAAATTCAACGAAGCCAAGGCTAAAGAACAGGAAACCATGATCAAAGCCCGTCAGATCGCTGAGAATCTGAAGCTGAACATGAAAATCGGCGATGTAGAGTTTCAGGGTGATGGCAACAAGGCTATATTTTATTATATTGCTGACGAAAGGGTTGATTTCAGGCAGTTGATCAAGGTGTTTGCCGAAACTTTCCGGGTACGCATAGAGATGAAGCAAATCGGAGCACGGCAGGAAGCCGGCCGGATTGGCGGGATTGGTCCCTGTGGCCGGGAGTTGTGTTGCTCGGGCTGGATGACCAACTTCAATTCGGTGTCCACTTCTGCTGCCCGTTATCAGGATATTTCCATGAATCCGCAGAAACTGGCCGGCCAATGCGGTAAGCTGAAGTGTTGTCTGAATTTCGAGTTAGATGCCTATATGGATGCGATGAAAGACTTTCCTTCGAAAGAAATTCAGTTGGAAACACTTAGTAACACCTATTATCATTTCAAAACAGATACCTTTAAAGCGGCTATTTCGTATTCAACTTCGCCAAATTTCGGCGCCAACTTAGTGACAATTTCTGCTGAAAGAGCAAAGGAAATTATCGCGATGAATAAAATAGGCTTTAAGCCCGATGCATTAGAGCCCATAACTGATGGTGCTGAAAGCATAATCGACTATACCAATGCAGTGGGAGAGGACAGTCTGACCCGGTTCGACGTAAAGAAGAAGAAAAAGTCGGGCCGCCGCAACCGCCCTGTACTAAAAAAGAATAACCAACAAAATAGTACTGCAAAACAACCCGGAAGAAATGACAAACCTTCGGCAAATTAAAAGTGATGTTTTTGTTCTGATTGTGGTGGCCCTGGGGATAATTTCCTGCAGCCGGCAACCTGTTTATAATGAATTCAGTCAGCTTGATCCTGACGGTTGGTCGGCCGACAGTTCCAGTGTTTTTCAGATAAACATGGAAGATACATCCGGAGTGTACGACCTGACATTGCATATCCGTCATACCAGCGCTTATCCCTATCAAAATCTCTGGTTGTTTGTCGAACAGTTGTCGCCCGACAGTCAGCTTGTGCGTGATACTATTTCCTGTGTCATGGCCGACCATGCCGGTAAGTGGTTGGGGACCGGGTCGGGTTCTGTATATCTGTTTTCAGTACCGCTGAAAAAACAGTATAATTTTGGAAAACAAGGTGTGTATCAGTATACTGTTGTGCATGGTATGAGAGATGAAATTTTAAGTGGAATCCAGGCCGTAGGGTTAAAATTGGAGAATCAGCATGGGGAAAAATAAGCTCGCGAAATTTGCTGAAATGGAATCTTTTCCGCATGTATTTCAGGTATCTTCGCATGATATTTTGTCGGGTAAAGTGTTCGTTAACAAGGGCAGGTGGAAAGAATTGGTGTTTAAGAACAACAATCCGATTGTGTTGGAGTTGGGTTGCGGGAAAGGAGAGTACTCGGTCGGGCTGGCAGCATTGTATCCGGATAAAAACTTCATAGGGGTTGATATCAAAGGAGCGCGCATGTGGACAGGGGCGAAAGAATCTTTTGAGAGAAAGATGACCAATGTGGCTTTTTTGCGTACCAATATTGAAATGATTCATCATTTTTTCGCTCCTGACGAAGTGTCGGAGATATGGCTGACTTTTCCTGATCCGCAGATGAAGAAAGTGACCAAACGCCTCACTGCTACGAATTTTATGAAGTCTTATCAGCAGTTTGTAAGAGACGGAGGCCTCATTCACCTGAAAACCGACAGCAATTTCATGTTTACCTATACTTGTGAAATGGTGAAGTCAAACGCGTATCCGGTAGAAGTTTCTACAGACGATTTATATGCCACCGTAAAAGACGATCCCATTCTTGGAATCAAGACCTATTACGAGCAGCAATGGCTGGAGCGGGGGCTGTCCATCAAATACATCCGTTTCAAACTGGAAAAGAAGGATGTATTTACAGAGCCTGATGTTGAAATAGAACATGATGCCTACCGTAGCTTTGGGCGCAGTAAGCGGCACGGACTTAACTCAGAATAATTATATCATATAAGTCATATAAGAACCATATAAGCTTAAGAATACAACATTAACTGTTGAAAAACAGCATTGTTTTTGTTGCTTTTTCTGAATTTAGAACTTATATGGATCTTATATGGCTTATATGGTGAAATAAATCATTATATATTATGACATTATATCCAAAATTGATTTTAGACGCCTTAAAGCACGTGCGCTATCCCGGAACCGGAAAGGATATTGTATCGTCGGGCATGGTGCATGAAGACATCCACATCAATGGAATGAAGGTTAGTTTCTCTATCGTCTTTGAGAAGCAAAATGATCCTTTTGTCAAGTCGGTTATTAAGGCAGCCGAAACGGCCATCCTGACTTATGTCGGGGAAGATGTGGATATCAAAGGTAATATCACACCGGTGCTGAAAGAAGTTCCCAAGCCTAAACCCGCTTCCATTTTGCCGGGGGTGAAGAATATACTGGCGGTGTTCTCAGGTAAGGGGGGCGTGGGGAAGTCGACCGTATCCTCCAATCTGGCCATTGCGCTGGCATCACTCGGCTATAAGGTTGGTTTGCTGGATGCCGATATCCATGGGCCATCGATGCCCAAGATGTTTGGTGTTGAAGATGCTCGTCCCTACATGGAAGAAATTGACGGAAAGCAGATGATTATGCCGATTGAAAAATACGGCGTGAAGTTGTTGTCTATCGGTTTTTTTGTAGATCCCGAAAATGCCCTGGTGTGGAGAGGAAGCATGGCCAGTAATGCCTTGAAGCAATTGATTACAGATGCCAACTGGGGTGAACTCGATTATTTCGTGATGGACCTGCCTCCCGGGACGGGGGATATTCACCTGACCCTGGTGCAAACCATGGGTATCACCGGAGCAGTGGCGGTCACCACCCCGCAGGATGTGGCGCTGGCTGATGCCCGTAAAGGAGTGAATATGTTTTTGGGTGATAAGGTGAATGTGCCGGTGTTGGGTTTGGTAGAGAATATGGCCTGGTTTACGCCGGCTGAATTGCCGGAAAATAAATACTATATCTTCGGGAAAGAAGGGGGGAAGAGGTTGGCTGATGAGCTGGGGCTTCCCTTGTTAGGTCAAATTCCCATCGTGCAAAGCATCCGCGAAGGAGGCGATGCCGGTAAACCCATCGCTGTAGATATACATTCCATCTCCGGCATGGCCTTCCATCAATTGGCAGAGAAAGTAGTCGAACAGGTGGAAAACAGAAACAAAACACAGGACCCTACCCGGAAAGTAGAAATCACAAGGTAAATACATGAATTCTTCGTAAAAGTTATCAACAGTTTTACGGAAAAGCTGTTGATAACTTGTTGAGTAAGCTGCACGACATTGTTGATAAGTGCGGCTAATTTGCATCTATGTGCCTGATTATTATCAGTATTTTTGTGAGCAAAGTGTTAATGGTTTGCAACATCAACTGATTATTCGATCAAGCATGAAAAAATATTTATTTCTTTCCCTTCTTCTGTGTTGCGTAGTCACTGTTTTTGCCGGTGATATGTCAGACAGGATATCCAAATTCGGGAGATGGTCGATTGTAGGAAGCACCGGTATAAACAGGTTTGATGGGGACGTTGACCCTGATTATGATTATATTGGGATATTGAAAAGTCCCAGTGTTGATTTTTCATTGGAATACAATTTACATCCGGCCTTATCATTCGGATGGAACCTGGGAGGTGTCATTTTTAATCAGGATGATGTTGATGAAGTATTTACGGCAGGTGGTGTGTATACTTCAACCTTTGTAAGTGTTGATTTGTTGAGTGTTCTCAATGGCAAAAAAAGCAAAAGATGGAGTGTGCTGGGAAATGCCGGAGTTGGTTTCTCGGGGTCAATCTGGCCAATCTACATGACTAACCGTCCCGGGACAGTTCCTCCGGATCCGGTTAATGGAGTCGTTTTTCCTCCGACATTTTTTATTTTCCCCCTCACTGCAAGTGTTGAATATAATCTAAGTAAAAGATACAGCTTAGGTTTAAGTGTGAGGAAAGTTGTTACGAACACAGATCAAATGGAATCTATTCATCGTCACTTATATATGGACGAATGGCAGAATGTGAGTTTGTCGCTGCGTTATAAGTTTGTTACCAAAGATAACAAGCATTTCCGGGATGAGGTATTTGATCATAAAGAAGAGACGTCGCTTGCCATGTTTAATCAGTTACAGCAGGATGTAAATAATCTTACTCTCCGGATAGATGGTGTTGACAGTAAACTTGATAATTTAGGCGAACGGATGGTTGCCGTTGAAGGCATTCTGTCGAATGACGGTCCAGATACAGATAAAGACGGTGTGCCGGATGTCAGGGATTTAGAACCCAATACAGCTCCCGGAACACCGGTCGATTTTTGGGGTAGAGGTCTGAGTGTTAAAACAGTAAAAGCAGATGAATTGCTATCTGTTTATTTCGATTTCGACAGCATAGAATTAGATAAGATTGCACAGATTACCCTGGTGAAGATTGCAGAAAAGATGCGTAAAGATGCCTCTCTGATGTTGGAAATCCGGGGATATACCGATAATCTTGGATCTAATGTTTATAACCAACGCCTGAGTCAGCGCCGCGCTGAAAGGGTAAAACAGGAACTGCAAAAAGTGTATGGCATCCCGCATAACCGCATGGTTGCAAACGGCAAAGGCAAAATCCCTGATCCACCGGTGAAAACACTGATGAACCGTCGTTGCGATTTCTTTTTTAGTAAGTAGCGTCTATTGTTTAACGTCCCGTCATTGCGAGCGCAGCGCAGCAACCCCCTGATGGTCCGCACTCCACTATTCGCTATCTCCACCGCTTTGTAATATCCTGAAACGCATCTATGCGCCGGTCCCGAAAAAACGGCCACATCCTGCGTACAGTTTCTGTTCGAGTCAGATCAATTTCTACAATCAAATTTTCATCCTGATGATTGCCGGCTTGTGCGATGATTTCGCCCTGTGGTCCGGCAACAAAGCTATTACCCCAGAACTGAATACCATTGGTAACACCTGAAGGGTCTGCTTCGTGTCCGGTACGGTTGCAGGACAGTACATGCAAACCATTGGCAACAGCATGACTGCGTTGAATGGTAACCCAGGCATCCTTTTGCCTCATCTTTTCTGCTTCAGCATCTGTGCTTTCCCAACCGATGGCTGTTGGGTAAATCAGCAAGTCAGCTCCGGCCATGGCCATCAGGCGGGCAGCTTCGGGGTACCACTGGTCCCAGCAAACCAGTACACCCAGTTTCCCGATGGATGTTTGAATGGGTTCAAAGCCTAAATCGCCGGGTGTGAAATAGAATTTCTCGTAATATGCCGGATCGTCCGGGATGTGCATTTTTCGGTATTTGCCCGCGATGGTGCCGTCTTTATCCAGTACTACGGCCGTGTTGTGATACAATCCCGGCGCTCTTTTTTCGAATAAGGAGAGTACAATCACCACCTGATGTTCTTTGGCCAGTTTACCGAAGTATTCAGTGGACGGACCGGGTATGGTTTCGGCCTGATCGAAAACAGCCGGATCTTCGGTCTGGCAGAAATACAAACCATTGTGTAACTCCTGCAACACCACGAGTTCTGCTCCTTGTTGGGCGCAGGTTACGATGTTTTGTGTCAGTTTGGCCATGTTCGCTTCGCGCGAGGCCGAGTTTGATTGTTGAATTAAAGCTGTTTTCATTTTTTTTGTTTTTATGTCGCCAGACACCAGACACCAGACACCAGACACCAGTCTAAAGTCTCCAGTCTCCAGTCGTCGCTGTCACTATTCGCTATTAGTTATTCGCTATTCACTTTTCGTTTTCCGCTCTCCGCTTTTCGCTTTTAGTTTTCCGCTCTTCGCTTTATACGTACTGCATTGTTACACAATGCAACGAACCGTGTTGTTTGATTAACGGCAAGCAATTGATGCCAATTATTTTTCTATCCGGGAATGCCAGCTCAAGTTGTTTTAATGCGATTTCATCTTTAGGTGATTGATATGTCGGCATTAATACTGCGCCATTGATGATTAAAAAATTGGCATAAGTTGCAGGTAGTCTTTCCCCGGCTTCATACACCGCATCGGCCATGGGCAGCGGTATCAACCGGTAGGGAGCGCCCGACACCGTTCTGAATTGCATCAGTTCTTCCTCCATCTTTTTCTGTTCCGTGTAATGTTCATCCCTTTCATCCTCATATTTTACATACGCAATGGTGTTTACATCGCAAAAGCGGGCCAGGGTGTCGATGTGACTATCCGTATCATCTCCTGCCAGATATCCGTGGTTTAACCAAAGCATCCGGTGTAAACCGAAATAATCTTTCAGTCTGGCTTCAACGGCTTCTTTCGATAAATCATTGCGGTTATCTGATAGTAGACAGGTGGAAGTAGTCAGCAAAGTTCCTTCTCCGTCAGACTCGATGCTTCCTCCCTCCAGTACAAAATCAAGACAGTTTCTGTAAGTTACATTGCTGCCAAATAGCTGTTTATCGTACAATGCTTTCGTAATCTTATTGTCGAGTTCCGCTTCAAACTTCTTTCCCCAGCCGTTGAAAGCAAAATCATAAATCACTTTTTTCCCATCTTCCAATACGGTAATTCCCCCATGATCCCTGGCCCAGGTATCGTTAGTTGGTAATTCTACGAAAGTGATTCGATTTAAATCAATGTCTTTCAGCAGGGTTCTAATCCGTTCAGCATCCCGACAAACAATCAACAGATTTTCATACTGAATGATGTGACGAGCTATCTCAGCAAAGCATTGATTTACCTCGTCGAGCATATCCACCCAGTCGGTTTCCTCGTGTGGCCAGGTGAGTTGCACAAATTGCTGCGGTGCCCATTCGGGCGGTAGTTGTTTGTTCATTGTCAATTGAGTGCAAAAATAGGAAAATTTTACCTATTTTTGCATCAAAAATATCAAATCATGGGAAAGGTACTTATTATTGGCGCCGGAGGCGTTGGGACGGTAGTGGCTCATAAAGTAGCTCAGAATCCGGATGTTTTTACGGAAATCATGCTGGCGAGCCGTACGAAATCGAAATGTGATATCATCGCGGCTGATGTGAAGAAACGTACAGGGGTAACGATACAAACCGCTCAGGTAGATGCGGATGTCGTGCCTGAGTTGGTGAAGCTTTTCAATAGTTTCAAACCGGAGCTGGTCATCAATGTGGCATTGCCCTATCAGGACCTGACCATCATGGATGCTTGTCTGGAAGCCGGAGTTAACTACCTCGACACGGCTAACTACGAGCCCAAGGATGAAGCGCATTTCGAATACAGCTGGCAGTGGGCTTACAAGGATAAGTTTGAAAAAGCGGGGCTAACGGCAATATTAGGTTGCGGATTCGACCCGGGAGTAACCAGTGTCTACACAGCTTATGCTGCCAAACATCATTTCGATGAGATACAGTATTTGGATATCGTGGATTGTAATGCCGGTGATCACGGTAAAGCCTTTGCCACCAACTTCAATCCCGAAATCAACATCCGTGAGGTTACGCAGAAGGGTAAGTACTGGGAAAACGGTCAGTGGGTGGAGACAGAACCGCATGAAATCCACAAGCCACTCAACTATCCTGAAATCGGACCCAAAGAATCTTACGTGATTTATCACGAAGAACTGGAATCGCTGGTGAAGAACTTCCCAACCCTGAAACGGGCGCGTTTCTGGATGACTTTCGGTCAGGAATATCTGACGCACCTGCGCGTAATCCAGAACATCGGGATGGCGCGTATCGACGAGGTGGAATTCAATGGTGTGAAGATTGTCCCCATTCAATTCCTGAAAGCCGTGTTGCCTGATCCGGGCGAACTGGGAGAAAACTATACCGGTCAGACCTCTATCGGATGTCGCATCCGCGGATTAAAAGACGGAAAGGAAAAGACATATTATGTATATAACAATTGCAGTCACGAGGAAGCATTCAAAGAAACCGGCGCACAGGGTGTAAGTTACACAACCGGCGTACCGGCCATGATTGGCGCGATGATGTTCTTTAAGGGCGAATGGCGTAAGCCGGGCGTTTACAATGTCGAAGAATTTAATCCCGATCCTTTCATGGAGAAACTGAATATCCATGGTCTGCCCTGGGTAGAGCTGCATGATGTGGATCTTGAATTATAATGATCTATTTACAGTTATTCATATCATTTTTCAAAATCGGCGTATTTGCCTTCGGGGGCGGATACGCCATTATTACCTTAATCCAGCACGAGATTATAACCCACGGTTGGATGACACAAAGTGAACTGACCGACATCATCGCGATTTCGCAAATGACACCCGGACCAATCGGGATTAACTCGGCTACCTATGTTGGTTATGTTGCCTCCGGAAACATCTGGGGAGCTGTAATTGCTACTTTTGCCATTACCCTGCCTTCTTTTCTGATTATGATTGCTATCACCCGTTTTTTCATCGTTATGCAAAAAAACAGGTACATGCAATATACCCTGCAGGGTCTGCGTCCCATGGTGGTAGGCATGATTGCAGCCGCAGCTATCCTGTTGATGAACAAGGAGAACTTCATCGATTACAAAAGCTATATCCTGTTCGGACTGGCCTTCGTAGCTTCCTTGTTTTTCAGGGTTCACCCGATCCTGATTATTATCGGCGCAGGAGTGTTGGGATACATTCTTTACTGAAACTAATAGCTAATAGCGAATAACTATTAGCTTTCAGTTCTCCGCTTTCCGCTTTCCGCTTTCCGCTTTCCGCTCTTAGTTATTCGCTATTAATTTACCCCCTATTAATCAGATATACCGTATATCCCACATACATTGCCAGCAGAATGGCGGCTTCCCATCTGTCAAGCTTTTTCTTCTTTCCTGAAAACATGGTCAGGAATAATATTACGGTTCCGAAAATAAGCAGGTAGATGTCCTGATTAAATTTCGGAGAAAAAGGGATGGGGCGGATGAGTGAGCTAACACCCAGTATAAAGAAGATATTGAAGATATTTGAGCCGATGATGTTTCCCACGGCAATGTCGTTGTTCTTTTTGATTGCAGCTACAACTGAGGTTGCCAGTTCTGGCAAAGAGGTTCCTGCTGCTACAATGGTTAACCCGATAAGTGTCTGGCTTACTCCCAGGGCTGAAGCGATGTCGACCGCACTTTCAACAACCAAACGGCCACCAATGACGAGCAGGGTCAGTCCCAGCAGGATGAATCCCCAGATTTTCAGGTTGCTGTAATGGATAACCGTTGTCGTGGTCGCGGGCACGTTCCCCGTTCGGAGTTGTTTATATACATAAAACAGGAATCCGGCAAAAAACAGGAGTAGCATAGTGCCATCGAGACGTGATAATCCAATTCCTGAATCGGCCATGAAATCATTCGCTAAAAAGAACAGTAAAAAAGCCGCTGCAAGCGAAAAAGGAATTTCTTTCCAGACCGTACTCGATTGTACTACCAGAGGGGTAATGAGGCCGGCAATACCCAGAATCATGAAAAGATTGAAGTTATTGCTCCCGATTACATTACCATACACGATGTCGGGGTGATTTTCGAATGCCGCGAAAGCGTTGACAACCAACTCGGGCATGGAAGTGCCGAATGCCACAATCGTTAACCCGATGGCCAAATCAGATACCTGATGTTTCTTGGCCAGTGCGGTAGCGCCATTTACAAGCCAGTCGGCTCCCTTGATCAACAGAACGAAGCCGAGAATTAAAAGTGAGATTTGTAGTAACATGTTTTTTTATTTATTGTCTCCAGTCGTCGCTTTAGGCTATTCGCTTTCAGTTATTCGCTCTTCGCTCTTCGCTCTTCGCTTTTTTCAGCGTAACCTTCAAAATAAAGTACCCTGCCACGCCGGCAATCAGCGAGCCGAAAACGATTCCAAGTTTGGCGTCGTTGAGCACATAGCTGCCAAGCGGGTACGACAGTCCGGCCAGGAACAATGCGACCGTAAATCCGATTCCTCCGAGCATCGAAACCCCGGCCAGATTCGCCCAGGTCATCCCTTTGGGTTGTCGTGAGATACGTAGCTTGATGGCCAGGTAGGTAAACAGAAAAATACCGGTAAACTTCCCGACAATCAATCCGATTATGATACTGAGTGATATTCCGGAGAAGAGGGCGAAGTTCGAAATATCGATGATGACCCCCGCGTTGGCAAAGGCAAACAAGGGCATGATGATGTAATTCACCATATCCCGCAGGTTATCCTCCAGGTCTTGCAAGGGACTGATGACATGGTCGGATGCAGCCTCAATCCGGGTTAAATATCTCACCTGGGTATTCGATAGTATAATGTCCTCATCCGAGCTGTTTTTCAGGGTTGATCGCAGCACGTTCAGATCCTGTTCCATACCTTCGGTGAACTTTTTCAGGTTGATGTAGGGACGGGCCGGGACAGTAAACGCCACCAACACCCCGGCAATGGTCGGGTGTATGCCCGCTTGCAGAAACAAGTACCAAATAATCAGTCCGTTCAGGAAATAAAATAGTTTGTTGTTGATACGCAGTCTGTTACCCAGAAACAGTAATCCGAAGAAAACCAATGACAGGCCTAATTCGAGTATAGCGGCTGTGCTGAAGTTGCTGTAAAAGAGAGCAATAACCAATATGCCTCCGATGTCATCAGCAATGGCTAAAGTAAGTAGGAAAATTTTAAGACTTACGGGGACTTTCTTGCCTAACAGGCTCAGTACACCGATAGAAAAAGCAATGTCGGTAGCCATCGGGATAGCGACCCCTTTCATTTCTTCCGGGGAGAAACCCTGGATATTGCCCGTGATCAGGAACAGCAGTACGGGCATGGCCATACCGCCTACAGCTGCGATGATGGGCAAGATGGCCTGCCGGAAAGATGACAATTCACCGACCATAACTTCCCGTTTGATTTCCAGTCCGACCGTGAAAAAGAAAACAGTCATGATTCCGTCGTTGATAAACTGCAGACTGGTGAATGGATGTCCGTGGTGACTCAAGAGGTTGAAGTCACCGAAGCCCAGGAAAAAATCAAGGGTCCAAAGCGACTGATACCACTCGCTAAGCGAAGAGTTGGCGATTATCAGTGTGAAAATCGCGACAATCAATAACAATACCCCGGGATTAATGACCGCTTTAAAACGGTCTATTAATCCATAAATTCTGACAAAATTCTTATTTCTGTAACTAAAGTCCATGGCGCTAAATAAACTGCGTCAAATATACAATCTTTTCCCCGTTTAAAAAAAACTTCTTTCCAGTATATACAGAAAAGCGCCTGCAAAATAGCCCGCCAACGCTAATAAACTGATTTTTTTAACATACCAGAAGAAGCTGATTTTTTCCATGCCCATCGCGGCAACACCGGCAGCCGAACCGATGATGAGGATACTACCTCCCGTGCCGGCACAATAGGTCAGGAATTGCCACAGGTAATGGTTCATCGGGTAAGCGGCAATGTCGTACATACCCTGGGCAGCGGCCACGAGCGGCACGTTATCGACCACCGATGATAAGAGCCCGATTGACATCACGATATAATTCAGATTACCAACCGTATCATTAAGCCATTCGGAGGCATGGTTCAATATTTGCGAAGTCTGCATTGCCGCCACTGCCATCAAAATACCCAGGAAGAACAAGATACTGGAGAAATCGACCCGGTGAAGCGCGTTGACCAGTGAAACGGTTTTTTTCTTGTCGGCATCGGTTTTCCGGTGCAGATATTCTGTGTAAATCCAGAGGATTCCAAGTCCGATGAGGATGCCCATAAACGGAGGCAGGTGTGTGAAATACTTAAATACAGGAACCATAACCAGCGTAAGTACCCCCAGTACCAACATGTTGCGTTTTTGTTTCAGGTTGGGAGAGTACTTCTTTTCTTCCTGAACCACTTCCCTGCGGGTAACTTGTCCTTTCAGCCTGGTTGAGGTGATAATCAGGGGAATCAGCAGGGAAACGAGACTCGGTAGGAAGAGGTACTTCATCGTGGCCTCCGTGGATATTTGTCCCCCGATCCACAACATGGTGGTGGTTACGTCACCAATCGGTGTCCAGGCACCTCCGGCATTTGCCGCGATGACGATCATGCCGGTGAAAAAGAGCCGGTCTTTTTTGTCCCCGATTAACTTCCTGAGCAACGAAACCATTACGATGGTGGTCGTGAGGTTATCCAGGATGGCTGATAGGAAAAATGTAAAGAAACTCACGATCCAGAGCAGTTTCCTTTTGTCGGTCTGCCGGATTTTCTTCGTTATCAGTTCAAAACCATCGTAGGTGTCGATTAATTCGACGATGGTCATGGCGCCGAGTAAGAAGAAGAGAATGCTGGAAATGTCTCCCAGGTGTTCGATTAACTGAAGATTCAGCCAGGCTTTGTCTTCCGTGTAATAAGAAAAAATTACCCACGTAAGCACGCCGATAATCAAAGCGGGTGCAGTTTTGTTCACTTTCAGGTCATGTTCGAGCGCGATGGCGATATAGCCGAGAACAAAAACTACAACAATCAAAGTTGTCATCATATGTATTGGTTTTTTTAGTCGAGTTTCAGCACAGCCAGGAAGGCTTTTTGCGGAACTTCCACGGAACCAATTTGTTTCATGCGTTTCTTGCCTTTCTTCTGTTTTTCCAATAACTTTCTTTTACGGCTGATGTCGCCCCCGTAACACTTGGCCGTCACGTCCTTACGAACGGCTTTGATGGTCTCACGGGCAATGATTTTGGCACCTATTGCAGCCTGAATGGCAATGTCGAATTGTTGACGCGGGATGAGCTCTTTTAATTTCTCACACATCCGGCGACCGAGCGAAACGGCGTTGTCAAAATGTATCAGCGATGAAAGGGCGTCGACCGGTTCACCGTTGAGCAAAATGTCTAATTTGATGAGCTTCGAGGGACGATAACCATGCGGATGATAGTCGAACGAAGCATAACCTTTGGATATACTTTTCAGGCGGTCGTAGAAATCAAACACGATTTCGCCCAGCGGCAAATCGAAAATCAACTCCATGCGATTACCTGAAATATAGTCTTGTTTGATAAGTTCCCCGCGTTTATCGAGACAAAGGGTCATGATTTGACCGATGTAGTCGGTGCGGGTGATGATAGAAGCCCGTATATAAGGCTCCTCTATTCTGTCAACGAGCATGAGGTCGGGCAATCCCGAAGGATTGTGAACCTCTAACAACTCATCTTTTTTCGTATATACTTTATAGGAAACGTTTGGAACCGTTGTAATCACATTCATGTCGAACTCCCGGTCGAGTCGTTCCTGGATGATTTCCATGTGCAACATGCCTAAGAAACCGCAACGGAAACCGAAGCCCAGCGCAACGGATGATTCCGGTTCGAAGGTCAGTGAAGCGTCGTTGAGTTGCAGCTTTTCGATAGAAGAACGTAAGTCTTCAAAGTCTTCAGTGTCAACTGGATATACGCCGGCGAATACCATTGGTTTTACTTCTTCAAATCCGGAAATGGCTTTGTCACAGGGGCGTTTCACGTGGGTAATGGTATCGCCCACCTTTACTTCCTTCGAAGTTTTGATGCCGGAAATGATGTAGCCTACGTTACCGGCGCTGAGTTCCTGAGTTGGGACCATATCCAATTTCAAAATCCCAATTTCATCCGCGTTGTATTCTTTTCCTGTTGCCACAAATTTCACCAGATCGCCTTTGCGGATGGTGCCGTTGGAAATTTTAAAATAAGCAATAATACCCCGGAAAGAGTTGAACACTGAGTCGAAAATCAGACATTGCAGCGGCGCTTCCGGATCGCCCTTGGGTGCCGGGATGCGGTGTACGATGGCCTCGAGAATTTCTTCCACGCCCAATCCTGTTTTCCCACTGGCGCGGATGATTTCTTCCGGTTTACAGCCCAATAAATCCACAATCTGATCTTCCACTTCCTCAGGCATCGCCGAATCCATATCCATCTTATTCATCACAGGAATGATTTCCAGGTCGTGTTCGATGGCCATGTATAGATTGGAAATAGTCTGTGCCTGAATTCCCTGTGTAGCGTCAATAATGAGTAACGCCCCTTCGCAGGCGGCAATGGAGCGCGAAACTTCATAAGAAAAATCGACGTGTCCCGGGGTGTCAATCAGGTTGAGGACATAATCCTCCCCATTCAGTTTGTAGTTCATCTGGATGGCGTGACTCTTGATGGTGATGCCCCTTTCACGTTCCAAATCCATGTTATCCAGCACCTGTGCCTGCAGGTCTTTGTCAAATACAGTTTTGGTGTATTCTAACAGACGGTCGGCCAGGGTGCTTTTTCCGTGGTCGATGTGGGCGATGATGCAGAAATTACGGATCTTCTTCATGAAATGTTATTGCAAATTTTTGAGCTGCAAAAGTAGTAAAATTATTTGATATTTTAATCAACCAAGTGCGTGTTCGAGGGGGTTGCTTCGTCGTGCTGCGCACTCCTCGCAATGACGGGGTCGTCGCACATAATTTATATACCCGTCGTTCAAATTTGCACAAACCATCATCTTATTTGCACGACGGGTGCTAAGTCCGTCGAACCCGTCGCTGCAAATAACTCGATAAGTTCGCAAAAAGCTCATGCGACGTCATAATGACCCCAATCAACGCCCCGTCATTGCGAGGAGCGAACGAAGTGAGCGACGCGGCAACCCCCTGATAAATCGCACGCAGCTCTTGTCCCGTCATTGCGAGGAGGCGAAGCCGACGAAGCAACCCCCTGATGGCCTGCACTTGGCGACATCACTCAATCTTCTCAAACCTCCTTAACTCTGTATCATAATTAAACACCTCGCCGGTTTCGATGATATAATACCAACCAAGCACGTTCAGTTTGCCCTGTTCGTATTGCTCTTTGATGTAAGGGTAGGTGAGCAGGTGGTTCATTTGCTCCACGATGTTGAGTTGTTCGGTTATTACCGACCTTTCCAACTCGTCGGTAATACGCAGACTTTCTACTTGTTCTTTTACCCTTCCCATCAGTTCCAGCCATTTGCGGGTATGTGGAATGTCTGCCGTCTGCTTTTCGTCCATGTAGATGGCATTGCAACCCCCGCAATTGGAATGACCACAAACGATGATGTTTTCCACGTTTAATACCTGCACCGCGTATTCCACAGCCGATGTTGTTGCCAGAAATTCATTTGAAATACGGTGCATGGGAACGAGGTTGGCGATGTTGCGAATCACGAACAACTCGCCCGGTAAGGTGCGTGTAATCAGATTCGGCACCACCCGTGAGTCGGAACAACCTATGAACAGGGTGTGCGGTTTCTGACCTTTCCCTATTTTACGGAAATGTCGCTTTAGTTCTATGTAATCGTTGGCCAGGAATTCCTTGACACCGTCGAAAAGGTACTTCATTTTTTTAGTGAATAGTGAATAACTAATAGCGAATAGCGGAAAACTGTAAGCGGAAAGCGAAAGTTTTTACTTCACAATGTTTAATAAGGCAAAAAGTTCAATAATCAATGGTAATAATTATGTATCGCTATTAGCTATTAGTTATTAGTTATTCGCTTATTGCTCTCCGTTTTCCGCTTTCCGCTTTCCGCTCATCTCCTCCGCTCCATTTGAATCGACACCTTTTCGACTTTGCCGCCAAGGGGTGGATTCATTTTGGACAGGGTGAGACTTAGCGCCTGTATTTTTAAAAATTTATTCATCAGTTTATCAACAATTCTGTGGGCAACATGTTCAATCAGATTCGAAGGGATTTCGATTTGTTTTTTGATGGCCTGATACACCAACTGGTAATTAATGGTGTCTTCAAGCAGGTCTGTTACCCCGGCCTTGTCGGTGTAAACTTCCATTTCTACGGTTACCAGAAAGGTATTTCCCAGCGTTTTCTCGTGTTCCAACACGCCGTGGTTGGCCTGGAACTCCATGTTTTCGAGGATGATTTTGGACATATTCTTTTTTTATTGTCTATTGTCTACGGTCTACGGTCGGGTCGCTACCTACGGCAGCTCTATACGGGTTGTGATTCCGTCAATCCAACCAGTAAACTGGCTGGTTACAAAACTTCGCTGCCTCTGGCAGCAAAACAACTACCCCTCGCTCCCACACTCAACAAATTAAACGCTTGTCATTGCGAGGAGCGCACAAAGTAAGCGACGAAGCAACCCCCTCATCTTACCCCCGGGGTAATGATGTCTTTACGCCACACTCACCTCAATCCCCACTTTCCTCACGCGTGCTGCGATTAAGTCCAGCGTTTCATAACAGACTTTTTCCAGTCCCTTTGTTGGGGTTTCGCGGTCGATGCTGTAAATCATCACCTGTTTGGGGCGGATGATTTGCAGGGCTTCGAGCCAGGCGGATACTTCTTCTTCTGTCGTGTTATCGATAATCCCATCAGCTAATTTACCCCGCAGGAACAGGGTTTGGATGATGAGGTTACCGTTGAATTTTCTAAATTGTTCGAGTTGCCATTCGACAGAAAACTGTTTTCCTGACGGACGATCCAGGCGCTGAACAGTTTTATCGATTGCTGAATCAAACTTCAGGATGTTGTTGTCGACACGCTGCAACGCCTTGAATATTGCTGGTTTGTGCATGCGGGTCGAGTTGGACAGTACACTGACTTTGGCTTCCGGACAATAGCGGTCACGCAACGCGATGGTATCGTCGATGATGCCTTCAAACTGCGCATGCAGGGTTGGTTCTCCATTGCCGGCAAAAGTGATTACATCGGGTAATTCGTTGGCTACCACCATTTCCTGTAGTTTAGTTTCGAGTGTTACATAAACCTGTTCCCGTGTCGGCAGCGGCGATTCCCGCATGGTCGTGTTGAAACCACATTCGCAATAAATGCAGTCGAACGAGCAGATCTTGGCATCCACCGGCAACAAATTAACCCCTAAGGAAACCCCCAGGCGCCGGCTTTTTACGGGGCCAAAGATTATGTTGTTGAATAAAAACATATTAAAATTTCGTTATCACCCTCGTCCCCAACTCCTTCGCAAGTTTCTGTTTTACCTCATCCAGCATTTTTAATTCCTGCATAATTTCATCTGCCAGGGTATAATTTTTTGTTTCTGACGCTTCTTTCAGCAAAAATAGTTTTTCTTTAATCATGTCGAGCACCAACCGGTTCTTAAACTCGTACATCACCCTGGGCACCAGCTCATGCAGTTTATCGGCGTCTGTTTTGACTTCCTTGATTTTAGCGTGAATCTTACTCAGGGTGTACTTCTCGGTAATCAGGTCGGCCGTCAATTGGGCGATGGCCGGGTTCGGGTGGTACAGGAAATGTTTTTCCGCGTTGAAATCCGCTTCCTGATAATGCGCTTCATATTCTTTTAGTATTTGCTGATGTACCGGTGTACTAAAACTGATGCCGTCGCGGTTGATTTCTTCGTAAATAAAATCCGCTGTGATGATTGGCTCCGGTGCCTGCTTTTTCAAGTCGGGATGCTGCATATCCATCTTCCCGTACCGGATCAGGGTTTGCAGGATACTCCTTTCTTCCTGCACATAGATGCCGGTTTGTGGAGTCTGACTCAGAGGAGCCTGCGCTGCATTGTCAGGCTGTTCTGCCTGTGCCTGCGGTTGCGGTGTGTTTGTTTGTGCTTTACCCTGCTCAGCCTTTTTCAGCTTGTTGATTTCGTGGTACAGCATAGCCTCATCCACCTGCAGGAGCATGCTGCATTCCTTCACATATTCTGCCCGGATTACCTGGTTCGGAATGATGGCAATACTTTTCACGATGTCGATGATGAGTCCCGCCCGTTTCACCGGATCGTTGCCTGCATCTTCCAACAAAATGCCGGTTTTGAATCGGATGAAGTCTACCGAATTTTTCTCCACAAATGCAATGAAATCCGCAGAATTGTGTTTTTGCGCGAATGAATCCGGATCCTCTCCATCCGGCAATAGCAATACCTTAATATTAAGACCTTCTTCCAGCAATAAATCGATTCCCCGCAACGAAGCCTTGATACCTGCCGCATCGCCGTCGTAAATCACCGTTACATTGTCGGTAAACCGGTGAATCATCCTGATTTGCCCGGGAGTAAGTGAAGTTCCCGAAGAAGCCACCACGTTTTCGATGCCGTTCTGGTGCATCGAAATCACATCGGTATACCCTTCGACCAAGAAACATCGGTCTTCCTTCACGATAGATTTTTTCGCGAAGAAGATGCCGTATAACTCATTGCTTTTGTGGTAGATTTCCGATTCGGGCGAGTTGACATACTTGGCCATCTTCTCGTCCTTGCGCAGGATACGACCTCCGAAAGCTACGACTTTTCCCGACAGCGAATGAACAGGGAACATTACCCTGCCCCTGAAACGGTCCGAAATCTGTCCGTTGTCGTGTTCGAGCGTGAGGCCGGTTTTTATCAGGTAGGATTTATTGTAACCCTTGCTGATGGCCGATTGCGTGAAAGCATCGCGGTTATCCAGACTATACCCGAGCTGAAATTTCCGGATGATGTCCTCACGGAAACCCCTTTCCCTGAAATAAGCCATGGCGATGGATTTGCCGTCGATGTGATTGTGCAGGTTGTTTGAAAAGTATTGTTGCGCATATTCATTCACTAAGAACATGCTTTCACGGTCGTTGCGGATTGCTTTTTCTTCATCCGACAATTCCCGTTCTTCAAATTCGATGTGATATTTTTTTGCTAAGAATTTGAGCGCTTCATAGTAGCTTATTTGCTCATGTTCCATGATGAAATGCACCGAATTTCCACCCTTTCCGCAGCCAAAGCATTTGAAAATACCTTTGGCGGGAGAAACACTGAAAGAAGGCGTTTTTTCGTTGTGGAAAGGACACAAACCAATCAGGTTAGCCCCGCGTTTGCGCAGGGTCACATAATCCGACACTACATCCTGAATCAGTGCGGCATCGTTGATTTTGTCGATCGTCGTTTGGTCAAGCATGTTTTTACAGGTCGTCCCACCCTATGCCTTTGTATTTGCTGATGTCGTCGTCCTCTTCATCCTCATCAAAGAAATCATCAAAATCATCTTCCTCCTCCTCTTCGTTATCCTCTCCACCTACAGGTGGTTCGATAATCATCGGACGATGCACGAATTCAACAATTTTATTGGATTCTTTGTTTATTTCTTCCCAAATCAGGTCTTTTAACTCCATGATGCCCAGTCCGCTTACCGACGAGATAAACACGGTGCGAATCCCTTCAGGCAATTCGGCTTTCATCTGTTCCATCAACTCCTCATCGAGCATATCACATTTGGTAATAGCGAGGATGCGTTGCTTGGTCGAAAGTTCCGGGTTGTATGTTTTCAGTTCATTGAGCAATACCTGATATTCTTTTCTGATGTCTTCACTATCCGCCGGGATCATAAACAGCAGGATAGAGTTTCGCTCGATGTGCCGCAGGAATCGTAGTCCAAGGCCCTTCCCTTCCGATGCTCCTTCGATGATGCCCGGGATGTCGGCCATCACGAACGACTGGTTGTCGCGGTACGAAACGATACCCAGATTAGGTACCAGGGTCGTAAAAGGATAATCGGCAATTTCAGGTTTGGCAGCCGATACCACAGAAAGCAAGGTTGATTTGCCGGCATTCGGGAATCCAACCAAACCCACATCAGCTAACACTTTCAGCTGAAGAATCACCGCTTTCTCGATGCGGGGCTCTCCCGGTTGCGCGAAGCGCGGTGTTTGATTGGTCGCGGTGCGGAAATGCCAGTTGCCCAGTCCGCCGCGGCCGCCTTTCAGCAGGATAAGTTCCTGACCGTCGTCGGTAATGTCACACATAAATTCGCCGGTTTCGGCATCGTACACAACTGTTCCACAAGGCACATCAATAATCCGGTCTTCACCATCTTTTCCGAAACTGCGGCTACCGCTTCCCTGTTCCCCGTCGCCGGCATACACGTGGCGGGCGTATTTCAGGTGAATCAGTGTCCAGTAATTTTTGTTGCCACGCAGGATGATGTGACCACCCCGACCGCCATCTCCGCCATCGGGTCCGCCTTTGGCAATAAACTTTTCGCGGTGGAAATGCATCGATCCCGCACCCCCTTTGCCCGAGCGACAGTATATTTTTACGTAATCAACAAAATTGGAAGAAGCCATAGCGTACTTTTATGTGTTGTGCAAAGGTAGTTTTTTTAGCGGAAAACTAAAAACGGAAATCGTAAAACTAAAACCCATAAACAGACTATCATCACGATGAGGTGAAGGTGACGGATCAACCCATTTATAATCATGTGCTTGGCTGTTTACTTTCCGCTTTCCGTTTTCAGTTTTCCGCTATTCGTTGAACGATTCTCCCAAACACCTCCTCCACCGTTCCCACACCATTGATGGCGGCGTACTTGTTGAGGGATTGGTAAAATTCGTTTACGGGTGTGGTTTTGGTGGCGTATACGTCTAATCTTTTTTTGATGGTTTCGAGGTTGTCATCGCTGCGACCGGAAGTCTTGCCCCGCATGAGCAGGCGGTTGATGAGTTCCCGGTTTGGTACCTGAAGGTCAATCAGCACGGTGGTCGGTTTGCCCAGACCATCCATCAGCTTTTCTAATTCCTCTGCTTGTTTTACGGTGCGGGGAAAGCCATCGAAAATGATTCCCTTGCAAGCTGTTTCCAGATTTTGAATGGCATTGGTAATTACATCAATAATCATTTCGTCGGGTAACAGGTTTCCCTTCGATATGTACTTGTCGGCCTCAATACCCAAGGCTGTTTTAGCCTCGATCTCTTTTCTCAATAATTCACCCGTTGAAAAGTGCTTCAGTCCGAACTTTTCAATAATCAACGCGCTCTGGGTACCTTTTCCACAGCCGGGCGCTCCAAAAATGATTACGTTTAACATCTTTCTTTTTTTAATGTCGCTTCGCTCCGACTCCAGTCGCCGGACTCCAGACTCCAGACTCCAGACTCCAGACTCCGGACTCCAGACTCCAGACTCCAGACTCCAGACTCCGGTCGCCAGTCGCCAGACATAAATTTATTATAAACCTTTTAAAAAACTAATTATTATTTACTATCAACAATTCGCTTTGCGTTCTCAATCGACCGACGTCCGGCGACTGGAATCGAAGCGATCATATTTACACCACCGTATAAATTTCCTTCAAATTCCTCCCGTACCCATCATAATCCAATCCATAACCAACGATGAACTGGTTGGGTATTTTCATAGCTACATAATCCACTTTGATGTCGCGTTGCAGGGCTTCGGGTTTTTGCAGGAAAGTGGCCACCCGGATACTTTTGGCTCCTTTGGCGTTGAGTGATGCGATAATTTTTTCCATCGTGATGCCGGTATCTACAATGTCTTCCACCACCACTACATTTCTGCCTACAACACTTTCATTCAGTCCGATCACCTCTTTGACATTTCCTGTAGTATAAATTCCTTCATAAGAAGAAAGTTTCACAAAGGTAATCTCACACGGGAAATTCACGACCTTCATCAAATCACCGGCAAACATGAAAGCGCCATTCAGTACGCATATAAATAATGGATTTGTATCAGCCAAATCCCGGTTGATGGCTTCTCCCACACGACGTACTGCCGCCTGAATTTCCTCCTCTGTGATGGAGAGACTGAACTTTTTGTCGTGTATCTGAATGGTTTGCATGATGATGGGTTTTAAAATTTAAAAATATTACGGCAAAATCGTAAAAAATTGCGACAAAAGTAAGAAAAATTGTTGAAAGTCTAAAGTCTAATGTCAAAAGTCTAAAGTCAAAAGTTAGCGGAGAACGGAAAGTGAACTCGAGGGGATTGCTTCGTTGCGCTTGCAATGACCGGGTGCTATATCTTGGTTGTTGTTATTTGCATAGTAACTCGAGAAATATTCGATTAACTATGCAAAAAAACACTATCTTTGCATTTTAAAAACAGGATACAATGAATTCACTACTCAAATTTGGAATCATCCCAATTGATTACGCGTCACTCGAAAGTGCTTTCCCGGCGTTAAGATCGCTCCATGATAAGGTTTCTGATTTGGAACGTCAGGAGATTATTATCCGGCTAAAAAGAGGATTATATGTTGTCTCACCTACTATTTCAAAAAAAGAAATATCGATGGAGCTAATCGCGAATCATTTATACGGACCTTCTTATGTGTCGATGGAAACTGCTCTGCGATATTACGGATTAATACCAGAAAGAGTGTATCATACTACTTCCATCACATTTAAGAGAGCTCGTGTGTTTGAAAACAAATTTGGAAGATTCAATTATATATCTTGTCAAAAACCGTATTTTTCTTTAGGTATCAATCAAATTGTTCATGCTGAATATGCTTTCCTGATAGCTACACCTGAGAAGGCGTTATGTGATCAGATTATTTTTACTCCTAAATTGCAATTGCGTTCGGTCAGGGCACTCCAGCTATATTTAGAAGAGGATTTGCGTTTTGATATGGACGAGTTTTACAAGATGGATATCGCTGTTTTTCAGGAATGTGCAGCGTTTAGTAAGAAAAGAACGGAAATAAATAATATCATTAAATTATTAAGGTAATGAATGTATTTGATCAAATGCTGGCCCGTTATGATGGAAGCGATATTAACAAGCTAAATGCCACCCATGAAGTGATGCAGGAAATTGTGTTGGCCGGACTCTACAGAGGTGGTTTTTTCAATAAAGCAGCTTTTTATGGTGATACCTGTTTGCGAATTTTTCATGGAATGAACCGTTTTTCAGAAGATTTGGATTTCTCGCTTCTGGAGCCTGACCGGCAATTTAATCTGGCAGATTATTTTCCTTCCATAGTGAATGAGTTTAATGCGGTAGGGCTGGATGTGACTATTACGAAAAAAAACAAGCAGTCCTTTGGACGTGTAGAGTCAGCTTTTTTAAAAGAAAATACAGCAGTTTATGATTTGAAACTTAAAACCGGTAAATCAATCAAAATTAAAATAGAAGTTGATGTTGATCCGCCTTTGGATTTTAATACGGAACAAAAGTTATTGCTGTTACCGTTCTCCTTTATGACGCGTTGTTTTGTGTTATCCGATTTATTTGCAGGAAAAATGCATGCCATTGTGTTTCGAAACTGGCAGCATAGGGTAAAAGGAAGGGATTGGTATGATTTTGAGTGGTACGTCAGAAACGGAGTCAAACTCAATTTCAATCATTTGCAGTCCAGAATAAAGCAGTTTGAAGGAGTCGAAATGACACAGGATCAGTTTAAGGAAAAGTTAAAAGGTCGATTGGCGGGGACTAATATTGATTTAGTGAAAAGAGATGTAATCCCATTTATTAAAAATCTGCAGGAACTCGAAATCTGGTCGAACGACTATTTTTTGCAGTTAGCTGATATGATACTTTAAAATCCAAACCCCTCCACTTCCACTTCTTCTACCTCATCATGCGTAAGTTCAATGGTTTTATGGGTTGTAATGCCTTCCACGAAGATGGCTTTCCAGGGTTGGGACGGACAAATAAACTCGCAGCCACCACAGCCGACACAGATTTCGGGATTGATTTCAGGGATGGTGAGGTGTCCTTTGTAGGGCACCATGTGTACTGCCTGGGTGGGACAATGCTCGGAACAGGCGCCGCAACTGGTCTCGTCGGTGTACACGATGCAGTTTTCGAGGTATAGTTGTACCCGCCCGATTTGGGTGTGGTGCTTGGTTTCCTGATCGAGGTGGGCCAGGGCGCCGGTCGGACAAACATCGGCACAAATGGTGCAGTCGTAGTTACAAAACTGATGTTTGAAATCCAACATCGGTTGCATCATGCCTCCGATACCGTATTCGAGGAAAGCGGGTTTAATGATCTGCGCCGGACATTTGCTTACACACAGGTGACAGGAGGTACATTGCCTTGAAAATTTCTCAATGCTAAATGCTCCGGGAGGCATTATCGGCTGTGTACGTGCCACCTTTTTCTTTGGTCCTAAACGCAGGGTTTTATCGGCCAGCAGTTTGCCGGCAGCGAGTGCGGTGAGGGTGAGAGAGGCGAGGAAGCGGCGGCGGGAAGAATAACCAAGTGCGGACTTTGAAGGGGTTGCTTCGTCGTGCTGCGCACTTCTCGCAATGACGGGGCGTTTAATAGCCGAGTGCGTGTTCAAGGGGGGTGCTTCGTCGTTCACTTTGTGAACTCCTCGCAATGACGGTGCGTTGTTCTCGGCTTTCCGTTTTCCGTTTTCCGCTTTCCGCTTGTATTTAAGTCCGCTTTCTTTGCACTCTTCTATGCAATTAAAACAATTGATGCATCTTGACGCATCTACGGTCATGTTTTTGAAGTCGATGCAGGATGCCTTGCAGGAACGGGCGCACCTGCCGCAGAGGGTACAGTTTTCTGAGTCGAACCGGATTTGGTAAAGGGCATGTTTGCTGATGAAACCCAGCAGGGTGCCTACCGGACAAACCGTATTGCAGTAAATCCGGCCGTTTCGCCAGGCCATGATGCTGATGATGACGAGGGTGACCAGCGCGATGAGGGTAGAACTCAGGCTGAGCAGGTAAACTCCTACTTTGTAGAAGGTAAAGTTGCCGGCTGGAATCAGGAGGGATGCCAGTAGATTATTCCCGGCCAAATAGGCTGGTTTAAAAACATGAACCAGTATGCGACCAAAAGCGCTGTAAGGATCGACTAAGCCGACTAAAAATGAAAACCCGAACAAAAAAGCAATGATAGTAGCCCCCAGGAAAGACCAGCGCAGGATATTCAGGGCCTGCAGGTATTTATATCTTTTTCTGTGCTTCTTGTTTGTTAGTCTTTTCCGAAACCAGCTCACGATGTCCTGATAAATGCCCAGCGGACAAATAGAGGAGCAGTATACCCGCCCGAACAGGGCTGTTAGCACCAGCAGGACTAATATTATAATCCAGTTCATCGCCAGCAGCGCCGGAACAAGCTGTATCATCTCCATCGCATGAAATTCATGCGGTAACTTCCCCGTGAAATCTAAAAAGAAGATTGTGATGAGGGAGAAGAAGAGGAGGGAGAGGGTTATTCGGGTTGTTTTTAGCATGGTGTTAATTTTTTAAATTAAAAAACCGATTGCGATTTATCAGGGGGTTGCTTCGTCGTGCTGCGCACTCCTCGCAATGACGGGGCCATCGCATTATAATAAATACCCGTCGACCAAATTTGCATAAACCATCATCTTATTTGCACGACGGGCGCTATTGTCCGTCGAAACCGTCGCTGCAAATCACCCGATAAGTTCGCAATAACTCGCGCGACGAAATATTATCGCTAATCAACGCCCCGTCATTGCGAGTCGCGAAGCGGCGAAGCAAACTCCTCAAAGTCTGCACTCCGTTGTTCAGCCCCGTCATTGCGAGTCGCGAAGCGGCGAAGCAACCCCTTGAAAGTCTGCACTGGCTCGATTATATCTTATATCTTAACTCTCTTAATCTTCAACTTATCCAGCTCCATCGTCCCGATATTCATCGCGGCCCCGATACCGATATGGGCTACATCTGCCAGGGGCATGTCGCGTACCTGGTTGAAGAAGTTGGTAGCGGCGGTGTCAACGGCAACCATGTCTTGTGAGATAAACAAGCCTTTGGATAATACCACATCAGCTTCCGAGCGCCCCCGTGGACCATTATTCTTCATCAGCCGGTATGCATCCACCACGTTCAGTACCGGTTTCTTGCTGATGGTGCTGATGTCGGCAATGCACTGTTGCAGATTGTTGGCATGGAAGAAGCGCCTGTCCCACACGATGCCCATGAGGTTTTTCATGGAGATGCTCATTTTGGCGCCGCCATGATTTTTTAGAACAGGTACATTGATCCATACATCGGCGTTCAAAATGGCTTCGTGTACCTTGGCTGTTTTAAGCGATTTTCCTTTCGGCAGGGAAACGGGTTTGTAGTACGATTCCTGATCGGCTGGTACCATCCTGGCGCCGGCAGCTTTGGCTGCAGACTCAATGCCGCTGTTGGCATAGCATTTTCTCCAGTCATCGCAGGTGTGGTCGAACACCACCACTTCGGATGCTCCGGCGTCGAAACATTGTTTCACGATTTCACGTATCAGTTCCGGGTTGGTGTTGGCCGCCAGTTCCGGCACTTTATCCCACCCGATGTTGGGTTTCACGGCCACTTTCTGACCTTTCGAAACAAATTTACCCATGCCGCCCATTTCGGTAATTGCCCTGCGGAACATGGCAGCAGGCTCTCCACCCAGTACCGCGACCAGGTCATACGCACCTGCTCCCGAAGTTTCTCCGGCAGCCTGATTGAAATGTTGCGACATCAATGTCGTAGCCCCACTTTCTTTGATTGTGATGGCCGCCCCCGTGAGGGCAATGGATTTGAGGAAGTTGCGTCGGTTCATTTTTTTAAATGTGTTTATATTTATGTTATCAACCCCCAGATGACCTGCACTGCACTAAAAAATCCACGGAAACCGAAAACACGCCTCATTATACAAGGCATAATCGGCGTTGCCATTTACGGCAAAGGTTTTGATAACGGCAGCATCTTTCAGGATTTCTTTGGCTAATTCAATGGTGGAGCCCGTTTTGATGCGGTCATCCACTAATAGCAATCTTTTGCCTGCAAAATCAAAATCGACCGGACTCATCAGTTTCGGGGCATCGTATTTTGGTCGTTGCGCGGGATCACGCAAATTGATTTTAATGGTTTGAAATTCTATGTTCAAACGTTGGTTCAGTATCCCCGCCGGGATAATGCCTCCGTTTGCTATCGCCACGATGATGTCGAACTGTTCCGGAATGTCGATGTCCCGGAAACGAGTTAATACCTCATTAAAGTCTTTTCCCATTTTTATGTCGTGTCTAATAACCAAGTACGGGTTTTGAGGGGGTTGCTTCGTTGGCAAAGCCTCCTCGCAATGACGTGCGTTTAATAACCAAGTGCAGGCCATCAGGGGGTTGCTTCGTCGCTTCGCTCCTCGCAAAGACGGGGCCATCGCATTATAATAAATACCCGTCGTTCAAATTTGCACAAACCATCATCTTATTTGCACGACGGGCGCTATTGTCCGTCGAAACCGTCGCTGCAAATCACTTAATATGTCCGCTAAACCAGTTGCGACGTATATATGCCCCCAATCAACACACCGTCATTGCGAGGCGGCTTTGCCGCCGTAGCAACCCCCTGATGGTACGCACTCCGTTGTTTAGCCCGTCATTGCGAGCGCAGCGAAGCAACCCTCTGATAGTACGCACTCAGTTGTTTATCCCCGAAACCTCGTCAAAATCAACCACCCCCCAACAACCTGTAACGCCATCCCCGGTAATCCAATCCGGAAGTCTTGTACGGCGATAAAGAAGTCTTTCACGAAGGCCCATTCGATGAGGGTGCCAACGAGTTGGTATGAGAGGACTATGATGAGTAATGAGGAAATCAAGCCAAGTGAACGCTTTGAGGGGGTTGCTTCGGCGGCTTTGCCGCCTCGCAATGACGGCACATTTAATTTGCTGAGTGCATTTTCGACGAGGTTGCTTCGTCGCGTTGCGCCTCGCAATGACGGCGGGTCAATTACCAACTGCGTTTTCGAGGGGGTTGCTTCGGTGCGCTGTGCGCTCCTCGCAATGACGGCGGCAGCGATGGCCAATAGCGATGATTTAATTAAGATGATTGGGAGCATGGCTAACATAGGCATGCCAAATAACAACGAGTTGATGACCGGCGACAAAATAGCCGTTAGCATTCCTGTCCTGATACCGAATTTGTAAGCGGCAATCAGGGTGAAGAAATATATAGGTAACAACATTGGTCCGCCATTGGGTACAAAATGAGCCAGTTGAGGCAGGATGATGTTGCCTGCGACGAATAAAGTCGCAAATAAATAAGTTTTGGCTTCTGTGAAGCTGAGGTTGTGGTAAGTTGCAGTGGTTTTCATATTTTATCATTATTGTGTTTTTGTCTATAGTTCGCTACCTACGGCAGCTCGGGTTGATGGTATTTACCTTAATCCAGTAAGCAAGCTTGCTGGTTACAAAACTTTGCTGCCTCTGGCAGCCCCCTGTCATTGCGAGAAGCACAGCGCCGAAGCAACCTCCCGATCGCTTACACTTGACTCGATTTCCCGACAAAAATAGCAAAAACTTTCAATTTTAACTATTAATTTATCAATAACATTGTAAACATTCCAAAAAAATATTAACTTTGCACGGCTTAAATAAAAAATGTAGTACAAAGCTTGTATGACATTGGTTTACCTTACTGATTGTTTGTATGAAAACCCGAGAAAATGAATTACAATTTATTTCTGTTGTGTTAGATCTGCTGTTGCTGAATCTTTCCTTTTTGTTTTTTGCTTTTCTTCTCTATCGGTTCCGGTTCGAGCATAACATGGATTTATATCTCTGTTTGTTGCTCTCAAATTTTTCCTGGGTGATGGCATTCATCTTCGTCAGGAAGAAGATGTTGTATCTGAAAAAAGGATTCAGAACCAGGTTATTCAGGATGGTTAAGCGTTCGGTGGTTTTTTTCCTGCTCGCATTTATTTTCTTTCTTCCCTTTCTTTCGATTATCGGTTACTTGTGGTTCTTTATCGGAATTTCCGGTGCATTTTTCGTGTTTACCAAACTATTGGCAAACTATATCTATTTTAAGATCATAAAATACTATCATCTGAAAAGCAGCCGAGTAAAAAGGGTGCTGCTCGTGGGAAAAAATGAAACCCTGCAAAAAGTAAAACGCATTATCAAGGTTAATCCCATTTTAAAATACATGTTTGTCGGGTATCTGGATGATACACCGGGTAAGAATGTGCTGGGAACGCGTGATGAACTGAGGAGGGTTGTACAGGAGCATAATATTCACGTAGTATTTGTCACCATTAAAAGCCCGAAAGAGCTGATTCCTTATTGCGATATCAACAAGGAATTGTTGCATACCTGTAACCAGTTAGGGGTGAGGTTGTTTTATGTGCCTGAGAACGAGGCAATCGAAATGCACCAATACGATGTTGACAAGTTAGATGGTATTACCGTGATTAATCCGCAGAAAATACCAATGGATATGATTGAGAACCAGATAAAAAAACGGATTTTCGATTTGATTTTCTCCGGTCTGGTCATTTTGTTTTTATTGTCCTGGCTCTATCCGCTTATGGCTTTGTTGATTAAACTCAGTTCAAAGGGACCGGTATTGTTTAAGCAAAAACGAACAGGGATCAATAAAATTAATTTTGAATGTTATAAATTCCGCAGCATGCGGATGAATGAAGAGGCCGATTTGAAACAGGCTACAGAAGATGATCCGAGAATCACGGGCATCGGCAAATTTATACGTAAAACCAATATTGATGAATTACCCCAGTTCTTTAATGTATTCAAAGGTGAAATGTCGGTTGTTGGTCCACGTCCCCACATGCTTGCACATACAGATAAATACTCCCACTTGATAGATGATTATTTGGTTCGGCATTATGTGAAACCCGGGATTACCGGCTGGGCGCAAATCAGTGGTTTTCGTGGCGAAACTGATCAGTTATGGAAAATGGAAAAAAGGGTAGAGCTGGATAAAGAATACATCAATAACTGGTCACTTGATTGGGATATCATGATTGTGTGGAAAACAATATTTGATTTGAAGGCGTTTATGAATGCGAGGTAATAACTGTTTGGTGCAAATGTGCGGGGGGTTGCTTCGCTTCGCTCGCAATGACGGGGGTTGCTTCGCTTCGCTCGCAATGACGGCTCTCAATGACGGGGCAATAAAAATTAATAAAAAGCGTTGGTAATTTGGATAAAAATATTTAATTATAGTATATGACTCACATAATAAAGAAAATAACTTTGCTGTTGTTTATCGTACTGTTGACAGGTTGCAATGCCTATCAAAAGGTTGCTTATCTTCAAGAGGCAGGAAAACAGGTGGTTATGTCCGATTCGGTTCAGGCGCCGGTTCCTGATCCGTTAATTAAAGTGGGGGATGTGTTAATGATAACGGTTAATACGAACACTCCCGAAGCCGCCATACCATTTAATATTCCTTTGATTCCTTCAAGTAATGAAGCTGCGAGAAGTTACAGAGTTGGAGGCGGTACAAATGTTTCATATGGCTTGAGTATGCAGAATTTTTTAGTGGATACAGAAGGTGTAATTACCTATCCGGTTTTAGGTGAACTTAAGGTTGCAGGCTTAACTAAAAAGCAGTTGTCAGATGTAATTAAGGAATCAATTTATCCAAAGTATATTACTGAAGAACCAATTGTCCTTATCCGTTTTGGAAATTTTAAAGTTTCCGTTTTGGGTGAAGTGATGCGCCCCGGATCATTCGTGATTGACAATGAAAAAGTTTCCATTCTGGAGGCATTGGCCCTGGCCGGTGATATGACCATTTACGGTCGCAGGGAAAGTGTGTTATTGGTACGGGAGAATAACGGCAACCGTGAAACGGTGCGCATTGATATCCGGGATAAGAATTTAGTTAATTCTCCTTATTTTTACCTGCAACAAAACGATGTGCTTTACGTGGAACCCAACGATTCCAGGTCACGCGCTTCTGGTATCAGTTCGGCTGAATCTCTTTCAATATCGGTGGTAGGGACTTTGATTTCGATTGCAACATTGATTATTAATATATTAAAATAATGTCTCCAGACACCAGACACCAGACACCAGACCCGGTGACTGGCGACTGGCGACTGGCGACCGGCGACAAAAAAAATATGAATAAGAATATAAACGTAGATGAATTAGAGCAACTGATGGCCGAAAAACCAATTGACTGGAGGGAGCTGATTGAAAAATACCTGGCATACTGGAAATGGATAATGGCCTCTGTTATCGTCGTGCTTGTTGCAGGCCTGGTTTATTACCGGGTTCAGCCCGATCAGTACCAGTTTAAATCCACTTTGCTGATTGCTGATAATTCCTCCGGAGGGCAGGTTAGTCAGATGTCCATCCTGAAACAGTTGGATGCTTTTGGTATGTCGACCGGTTCATCCAATATTTACAACGAAAAACAGGTTGTTCATTCAAAAGAACTAATTAAAAAGGTGGTGAATGACCTGAAGCTCTATAACGTTTATACCAAAGTTTCGTTTCTGAAACCAATTGAGCTTTACACCGGTAGTCCGTTGGAGGTTTCCATGGCCTATGATGATATGTTGCTGATTGGAAAACCGCTTGAGTTTTCGGTAGAATATGATTCGGATGGGTATTATTTAATATCAGGTAAATACAAAAAAGGACTTAAAACGACCCGTTTCAAAAGCAAAGTCAATCAACTTCCTGCTGCCATTGAAACTCCGGCCGGCAAGCTGCAAATCTTATTGAAAAATCCGAAATCAGTTCCCGAGGATAAAATCTATGTCAAGATACACAACCCGCTTTCTGTCGTTAAAGCTTATCAGGAGTATGCTTTGTCGACTGAAGTCCCTAAAGACGGAGACCTGGTTAATATTACATTCAGGGAGAAGAATGTTCAGAAAGGAAAAGATTTTCTGCAACGTCTGATTGATTTATACAACCAGGATGCCATCGACCAGATTAATAAATCAGCCAATTTCACAGCCCTGTTTATCGACAGCCGTTTGGATTTGCTGACCGATGAACTTACGGATGTTGAACAAAACCTCCAAAAATATAAGCAAACCAATAAACTGACCAATATAGATGCGGATGCAGAGATATACCTGCAAAGAAGTAATTTATACGATCAGAAAATGAACGAAACCGAGATTCAGTTACAATTGATAAAATATATCGAAGAGTTTTTGAAGGATCCGGTCAACAAATACGCGTTGATTCCCAACCTTGGTTTAACCGATGTAGGGTTGGTTGCTGTGATTCAGGAATACAACAAATTACTCGTCTCCCGCGACCGCGTAGCAAGTGGTTCATCAGGCAACAATCCTACTCTGCAAGGTCTTGAATTACAGATCCAGTCGAGCCGGATGTCGATTCAGAACAGCATTGCCACCTCGCGCAAAGGCTTGCAAATCAGCATCAGGGAGTTGGAGAACCAAAACGCGTTCCTGACGTCTCAACTGAAAAAGATTCCGCAACAAGAACGTGAATTCCTGGAAATCAAAAGACAACAGGAGATTAAGGCAACCTTGTATATGTTCCTGTTGCAGAAAAGGGAGGAGGCCTCCCTGAGCATGGCAGTGACCATACCGAAAGCCCGTTTGCTCGATGCTGCCGATACGGCTGATAAAACAGCGCCCAAACTTCCGATGACCCTGGCTGCTTCTTTGTTTTTAGGTCTGTTGTTGCCAATAGGTTTTCTGTATCTCAAATTTACTTTTACAACGACCTTCAACGACCGGAAAGAAGTGGAAAGTTTGACAAGCGTTCCCATCATTGCTGAACTTGCACACCAAAACAGTCCGGATGTTGTAATTGACCACGGTACCAATGCCAGCGCCAATGCCGAGCTGCTCCGCTTGTTGCGCAGCAAACTTCAGTTTATCATGAACCGTCCCAAGGACAGGTTGTTGCTCGTTACTTCAACAGAGTCGGGCGAAGGGAAAACATTTGTGAGCATCAATTTGGCAGTGTCAATTTCGCTTACCGGGAAGAAGGTATTGTTAGTGGGGATGGACCTGCGTAAGCCGATGTTGGCGAACCATTTTGGCATCGTGGAACAGGAGGGTATCTCCTCCTTCCTCTCCGGTATGGAAACAAATTACCATAAACTGATTCACCAGTCAACCGAATTCCCAAATTTACATGTGTTGCCAGGTGGTATTATACCGCCTAATCCGAATGAGTTGATTTTGAGTGAACGTTTTGATCAGCTTATTGCGGAACTTCGCGAACAATATGATTACATCCTGATTGACTCCGCTCCGGTGGGGGCTGTGTCGGATACATTCCTGATCAACCGTGTGTCCAACCTGACTTTATATGTCTGTAGGGCTAATTACTCAGATAAACGAAACCTGGAGTTTTTGGAACGGGTATACAAAGAGAACTCGCTGAAGCAGATTTACCTGATTGTGAATGATGTGGATATTGAATCCAAAAAGTATGGTGGTAAATATGCTTACGGCTATGGCTATGGTTATGGAAAGAAAAAACGCAAATAGACTCTTGTTAAATACCTGATTCTTTAAACTGTTGATTAATGCATGCAAACTGATTTGATAAAATTTTACAACGATAAGAAAATACTCATAACGGGTCATACAACATTTATAGGATCATGGCTAACGCTCCTGCTGCATAGTTATGGCGCTAAACTTACGGGATTTTCCATCAAACCTCCCGTGTATCCGAATTTTTTTGAAGAGACCGATCTGCATGAATTGATTCATTCGTACATTGGTGATGTGCGGGACTTTGAACGTTTCAATACCATCAACCAACTCCACCAGCCTGAGATTGTTATCCATCTTTCATCAGTTTGTGGTTATATCGACAGTGTCGAACCTAAAGAATTGTATACCATCAATCTGCTGGGTTCGTTAAATGCGCTCGAAATTTGCCGGCAATCGGCTCACACGCGGGTTTTTGTCAATCTGGTTCCGGACTATTCGGGTACCATGTTGCTGAAGAGTTGCGGTAAGAAAAACCAGGGAGAACTGGATTTGGTGACCGGAAGTTTCAGATCTACTGAGTTTTTAACGACCGGATACCGCAATGCATATTTTGATGCAAATAATTACCCGTCACACCATAAGAGTGTGGCGAATATCAAGACATTTCCTCCTGTTGGCGGTGGCGACTGGTCGAAAAACAACCTGATACAGGAGTATGTCCAGTCGATGTTGTCCAACAAGAAACAACTTACAGTCCGTCCCGATAGTGTCCGTTTCATGCTGCATGTGTTGGATATGCTCACGGGCGTGTTGACTGCTACCCGGAATTTTTACCTTGGTGAGATTTCAGATTCAGTTTGCGACAGCAGAATCTATCCGCAGGGATCGTTTTTTAAAGATGAAAAATGGGTAGCTCAAACCTTTCTCGAACTGTGGGGTGCTCCTGAAACAGCCCTGAAAACAGAAGAGAAGCAAATAAATGGTGAAATTCCGTATGCCGGAGATGCTGTTGGAGGTTATGTTCATGTTCCCGACTGGACACCCCGGTGGGATGCGGAAATGGCGCTCAGGAAGACCGTTGAATGGTATCAGGCGAGGGAGCGGGGTGCAAATATGCAGCGGTTTAGTTTAGGGCAGGTTGAAGAGTTTATGGGGGTTGCTTCGCTTCGCTCGCAATGACGATAATTTAATATAATATATTTGTTTTATTAGGTAAAAAAGCCGAAATTTGTGGGGGATAAATGTGATGATGATTAGTAGATGAAACGATGAGTAAAGCAGAGATACGAAAAGACAAAGAAAGTGTTGAACAATGCCAGGCCTGGTATGTTGTATATACGGCTCCAAGGGCAGAGAAACAGGTACAGCAGCGGCTGACAGAACAGGGTGTTGAAGTCTTTTTGCCTATCCATCTTTTTCCCCGCAAATGGTCTGATCGGATTAAAATGGTAGAGATGCCTTTGTTCCCTTCTTATCTTTTTGTCATGACACGAAAGTCGGATTTGTATGAGTTGGTTCGTATCCCCGGTTTGGCTCGGATTGTATATTTTGAGGGAGAGCCGGCAGTAGTCCGACCGCAGGAAATAAGGGCTATCCGCCAGTTTTTGGAATGCGCCAGTGGCAAAGCCTGCCGCTTGGAACTGGATGACGAAGTGCGGGTTGCAATTGGCCCGATGAAAGATGCAGGAGGCAAAGTGATTAAAATCGGAAAGAAATATGTCGTGTTGCTACTCGACAAATTAGGGTTACAGGTACAGGTGGCATTAGATGCCGTGGTAAAGAAATAGAGGCTCTCCTTGTTTAAGGAGAGTTGTTGTATATGAGAAGATTAGTTAGTCCAGGGTGGGGCTGACGGGGCTTTGCCGTGATATAAAGAGCCAAGTGCGTGTTCGAAGGGGTTGCTTCGCTACGCTCGCAATGACGTAAAATTATTTAAACCAATTAGCCCCGAAGGGGCGTAATATAATAACAGATGAATCACAAATCCCAATTATTGTCTAAAATAGCTGCCAACCAGGAAGTTGTTGGCATCATTGGTCTCGGCTATGTCGGTTTACCACTTGCCGTGAATTTCGCAGAAGCCGGAATCAAAGTAATTGGATTCGATAAAAATCAGCAAAAAGTTGACAAAATCAATCATGGAGATAACTACATTAAAGATATTCGTGATGCGGTGTTGCGTAAGGTTGTTGAAGATATAACCCTTACAGCAACCACTGATTTTTCACGCATCAAAGCATGTGATGCGCTATTGATTTGTGTTCCGACACCCCTCGATCGTTTTCGTAAGCCGGATATGCATTATATTGCCAATGCCTGTATAGAAATAGGCCGACACATGAAACCAGGTAGTTTTGTGTGTCTTGAAAGTACTACTTATCCGACCACTACCGAAGATTTCATGCTGCCCATCATCGAAAAGGAGAGTGGTCTGAAAGCCGGTGTTGATTTCTGGATGGCATATTCACCGGAAAGGGTTGACCCCGGAAACGCCAACTTCCACACCCGCAATACGCCCAAGGTAATTGGCGGACTTACACCCGAAGCATTGGAAATAGGGATGCAAATTTATGCCAAAGCCATTGATACACTACACCCGGTTTCATCCCCGAGAGTAGCAGAAATGGTGAAAATACTGGAAAATACTTACCGATTGGTAAATATAAGCTTAATCAATGAACTGGCATTGCTTGCCGGCAAGATGGACATCAACATCTGGGAAGTTATTGATGCTGCTAAAACCAAGCCCTTTGGCTTTCAGGCGTTTTATCCTGGTCCTGGTATCGGAGGACACTGCATTCCGCTTGATCCTTTTTACTTAGAGTACATTGCCAAACAGTATGATTTCGACCTGAGCATGATTCATGCTGCTGGCCATATCAACATGCGTATGCCACATTACATGTACATTAAAATTGCCACGGCTCTCAATAGTCAGCAAAAAGCGGTTAATGGAAGTAAAATATTGTTTGTAGGAGTAGCGTATAAACCCGATATTGACGATGAGCGGGAATCACCAGCCCTGGAGATTATGGACATTACGAATCACAAAGGTGGTATAGTATCTTATCATGACCCATATATCCCCTCGGTTAGAACACATAAAGGATTTACTTTTCAGTCGGTTTCATTAACCAGAGAAGAATTAAACGAAGCCGATTGTGTTGTGCTGACCACTAATCACAAGGTGTTTGATTTGGAGTTAATTAAATCACATGCGAGGTTGATTGTGGATTTGAGGAATATGGTGGGGGAAAGAAAAAACAATGTTTATAAATTATAAAAAACTTATTGCAATATAAACTACGACAAATGTATCTGAACAATTCAAAGAAAAATATATAGTTAAAATAACTTGTTTATTAATCATACCATGAAAGCAAATTATTGTTTTTTGAGTCTTTCGTATGTTATTCTGAGTTTATTTTTTGTTCAGAAACTGACCTGTCAGGAGAGTCTGGATCAGGTTTATACTCTTGATGATAATGATAGCATTAGAATATGCAAATGGAAGAATGATGCAAAAACTTGTATAATCTTTAGTTTTGACGATAACAATAAAACATCAAATAGAATATCAAAAATATTTGATTCCTTTAATTACAAGGCAACTTTCTTTATTTATCCAAAAACAATGCTAGTTGATAGTGTCAAGGATATTATTTCGCGTGGACATGAAATTGGAAATCATACATATTCCCATCAGTATTTTCATTTAATAGAAGATTCAGAAATTGAAAAAGAGATTATTGAAGGAAAAAATAAAATTGAATCAACATATAAAATTAAATGTCTAAGTTTTGCTGAACCAGGAAAAAAGATTACTGAGTTTAGTAAAAGGATTGTTTTGCAAAATCATTTATTTGCCAGGAATTATTCAGAATATCCTAATGTTAATCGATTTTTTTTCCCAAGCACTCCAGAAAAGATGTTAACTGTTGTGTCTTCATATAGGGAAGCAATAAAAGCAGGAGATATTCTAAATGTTGTTTCACATGGAATTGATGGGGACGGATATATGCCAATTACTACTCAAACATTAATTGAAGTTCTTGACACAGTTAGAACTTATGAAAAAGCTGGATTGGTATGGGTTACAACAATAAAAGAAGGGATATGTTATGAAAATATTTACAGAGAAATATTGCTCGATAAAACTATTGAAGATAATATTATCCGTCTTGAAATAAAAAACTTTAATGCAACGAAATACAAAGATATGGATTCTGTTATGTTGAGTATCAACATTCCTCAGATAATCTGTAATAAAGTTATTTCTCGTAACTGGAGAATTACGACATCCGAAATAGATAAGGGAACAATCCTCAATCTGGATTTAAAAAAAGATACCAGCATTGTTTTAATAATGGATGATAAACAACAGTGGTTAATTGAAAAGCCCAATAGTATTACACAATCAAAAAAGAGACCCGATATATCAATCCATCCAAATCCTTTCGACAATATAATATCAGTTAACGGAGTTGAATCAGGTTCGCAAATTTCAATATATGATTTAAATGGTGTAAATCAGGGTGTGTATTATGAAAACACGATTGATGCCACGAAACTGGATAAAGGACTGTATGTTTTCAGACTATTTAATTCTTCCGACTCGACAGTTCATAACTTTAAGATGTTAAAAAAATAAACTATTAATGTTAATTGTTTAATAATAAACTACAGGTTTGCAAAGACTTAATTTAATTAAATACTTTATATATGAAAATTAATATAAATGATGCGAGAATAATTAATCTCCCTAAATTTCCTGATAGGAGAGGAAATTTGTCTTTTATCGAAGAAAATAAGCACATTCCATTTAAAATAAAAAGAACGTACTGGATATATGATGTTCCTGGTGGGGTAACAAGAGGGGGGCATGCATATAAAGAAAATATGGAATTTATTGTTGCTTTATCTGGGAGTTTTGATGTATTACTTGATGACGGGAATGTAAAAAAGATATTTTCCCTAAACAGATCCCATTATGGACTTTATGTCCCCAAGGGGATGTGGAGACAAATGGAGAATTTTTCGACAAATTCATTAGCTCTTGTTCTGGCATCAACTGAATATAATGTTGATGACTATATTTTTGATTATAACTTATTTACAAATTACATCAATGAAAACATCAGTCTATAATTGTTCTGTTATCGAGATAGATAAACATCATCACGAAAAAGGTAATATAAGTGTCATAGAAAATAACAATACTGTACCTTTTGAAGTAAAAAGAATTTATTATTTATATGATGTCCCAGGTGGAGAATCAAGAGGAGGGCATGCACACAAAGAGCTACGTCAATTAGTAGTAGCTGCAAGTGGAAGTTTTGATGTTACACTTGATGATGGTGAGGTGAAAAGAACATTTTCATTAAATCGTCCATATCAGGGGCTATTAGTTGTACCTGGAATTTGGAGGGAACTAACCAATTTTTCATCCGGTTCTGTTTGTCTTGTGTTGGCATCAATGGAATATGAAGAATCTGATTATATAAGAGAATATGAGGAATTTATTGACTATAAAAAACAACAAAAATGAACTTTAAATCAAACACAATTAATTTCCGGTTTGTTGAAGAAACAGATGCTGCATTTATCAATTCATTAAGGGTTGATGAGAAATATAATCAATATTTGTCACATGTAGATGATGATGTTTCCAAACAATTAGCTTGGATAAAAAAATACAAGCAAAGAGAACAAAACGGAGATGAATATTATTTTATTATTGAACGAAACGACAATCAAAAACCAATTGGAACAGTAAGAATTTATGATTTTATCCCTAAAGAGAATTCATTTTGCTGGGGGAGTTGGATATTAAATGAAGATAAAACAAAATATGCAGCCTTGGAATGTGCAATTTTAATATATGATTTTGCTTTTACAGAGCTTGGCTATAACCGTTGTCATATGGATATACGGAAAGGAAATACAAAGGTTGTTGATTTTCATAAGAAATTCGGAGTTAGGATTGTAGCAGAATCAGAAATTGATTATTTTGGATATTATTACAAAGATGATTATCTTAAAATCCGTGACGAAATTGTTGATGTAATTACCAAAAAGTATAAATTGTTAAATGAATCTATTTCTTAATAATAAACAGTTATGAAACAGTTAGTCAGAAATGTTAAGATAATAGGAACGGGGTCCTATGTTCCGGAGAAAATTTACACCAATGAATATCTTGAAACGATTATTCCTACAAATGCACAATGGGTGTATGAAAATGTTGGAATAAAAGAACGCCATATTGCTGCTGAAAATGAAACAACGAGTGATTTAGCTGCTGCTGCCGGTATAAATGCTGTTAAAAGTGCAGGTTTGACAGTTAATGATATTGATTTGATTATAGTTGCAACAGCAACTCCAGACAGAAAAGCACCTTCAACGGCAGCAATAGTGCAACATAAAATAAAGGCTTATAATGCTGCAGCTTTCGATATCAGTGCTGTTTGTAGTGGATTCCTTTTTGGAGCATCTGTGGCATCACAATACATTGCAAGTGGTGTGTATAACAATATCTTGGTTATTGGCGCTGATGTTTTTTCAAAAATAACTGACTGGAGTAGAAGAGATGCTGTGTTTTTTGGAGATGGAGCCGGAGCGGCAGTACTTAGTAGTGCAAATTTAACTGAAGGGTTTTTAGCATACCGTCTTTATACTGAAACCCGTGATCGCATGTTTGGTTTTACCATCCCGGGAGGGGGAACAGAAAATCCAATATCAGAAAAAGTGCTTGCGGATGGTTTACAGTATTTTCAAATGGATGGACATGCAGTCTTTGAATCTGCAACAAAAGTTCTTCCCAAAGCAATAAATCAGGTGCTTGATGATACAGGTTTAACAATTGACGATATAGATTTAATGATTCCACATCAACCAAGTATAAGGATTCTTAAGAAAACAGCAGAAATAATTGGGCTTCCATTTGAAAAAGTCATGCATAATATGGAGCATTATGCGAACACATCAGGAGCAACAATTCCAATACTACTAGATGAACTAAATAAAGCAGGGAAATTAAAACAGGGTGATATCATCCTTTTTGCAGCAGTGGGAAGTGGTTGGACGTATGGAGCTTCAATAATAAAATGGGTTTAATATGATTATTATAACAGGTGCATCTAAAAATATTGGCAGATACCTCTTCACAAGATTCAAAGAAAAAGGTGAGCAGGTTATCGGCACATATAACACATCAACTCATGGACTTGATGAAGATTTGGAATTTTATTATAAGGTTGATGTTTCTGATTACAAGTCCGTTAAGTTTTGGATTGAATCTATTCAACATAAATTGGATAATATTATCCTGATTAATTGTGCTGCAATTTCTTATAATGCATATGCACACAAAGCGGATGTCGAAAAGTGGCAGGAAGTAATTAATACCAATCTTTTGGGTACATTTTACGTCATACATGAATTGTTACCATACATGCGCTTACAAAACTATGGCAGAATAATTAATATGGCATCAGTTGTAGCTCAACTTCCTACTCCGGGAGTTAGTGCGTATGCAGCGTCTAAATCCGCATTGTGGGGGCTCTCAAAATCATTAGCTATTGAAAATGGATTGAAAGGAATTACTGTAAATTCAATAAATCTGGGATATGTTAATTTAGGAATGGGGATAAATGAAGTTCCTCTGGTATATCAAGAAAAGATGAAAGCCATGATTCCATCAGGAAGATTCTGTAATCCTGAAGAAATTTTTTCTTCAGTGAAGTTTTTTATTGAAAATACCTACGCGAATGGAGATGTAATCAATCTAAACGGAGGTATGATTTAATACATTTAAATAAGATAAAATGAGTAAGAAAATACTTATAATTGGCGGTGAAGGCCATGGGTCAGTTATTGCCGCATGTATTACAGATAACAGAAACCGGTTTAATGATTTAGAATGGGAAGTTGTTGGTTTTATTAATGATTTTGTAACGTCAGTCGGGTCTTATCCTGTATTTGGCAAAACAGCAGAGATCAACCGATTTGTAGCGGAAGGTTATTATTTTATTTATGCTATACATCTGATTTCAAGAAATAATCTTACTTTCGAAACATTTAACAGAATTAGTATCCCAACAGAGCGTTTGGCTACAATTGTCCATCATTCGGCATTCGTTGCTGAAGATGTAGAGTTATCTCCCGGAGTAGTTGTTATGCCTAATGTTTATATTGCATCCAGATCCCGTTTTGGTGTTGGGACTTTAATAAAAGCGAATGTTTGTATTGGACATGATGTTGTTACAGGTCCGTTATGTCATCTTGCAATGGGTTCAATTATTAATTCATACTGTAAAATCGGAACATGCTCAGATGTTGCAATTGGAGCGACCGTGTTAGCCAATATCAATATTGGTAATTTTGCAATGGCGGGTGCAGCCAGTCTGATTACCCATGATATACCGGACAACGAGATTCATGTAGGTGCACCTGCAATTTTCCATAAAAATATGAGTAATGAATAAATAAAACTATTTTATGATAAAATTTTTAGACTTACAAAAGATAACACAGCAACATGCAAGTGAGATACACGAAGCGGTAAAACGGGTTATTGACTCAGGCTGGTACCTGCAAGGGAAAGAAAACCGTGTTTTTGAACAGAACTACGCTGAATATATAGGTACACGTCACTGTATTGGAGTGGCTAACGGACTTGATGCTTTGCGTCTTATTTTGCAAGCCTATATTGAGTTGGGGATTATGGAGGAGGGTGATGAAATTATTGTACCCGCCAATACATTTATTGCTTCAGTTCTTGCTATTACCGATAACAAATTAGTTCCTGTACTTGTTGAACCTAATCTTGAAGATTACCAGATTGACGAGAAACAAATCGAATCTCACATTACTGATAAAACAAAGGGTATCATGATCGTACATTTGTACGGGCAATGTTCTTTCTCCCACAAAATAGAAGAATTATGTGTAAAATATAATTTGAAGCTTATTGAAGATAATGCTCAAGCACATGGATGCAAGTTTAATGGAAGAAAAACCGGTTCCCTTGGTGATTCAGCTGGACACAGTTTTTATCCCGGTAAAAACCTGGGAGCCTTTGGTGATGGCGGGGCTGTTACAACAAATAATGACCAATTAGCAGATGCCGTTCGGTCAATTGCTAATTATGGATCAGGTGAAAAGTATGTGTTTGATTATCAAGGTCTCAACAGTAGGCTTGATGAGATTCAAGCTGCAATATTAGACGTAAAACTTAAATATCTTGATCAGGATACCCAAAGAAGAAAAGAGGTAGCACGCTATTACATTGACAATATTAAACATCCAGAGGTTGTTCTACCAATAATAACCGATCCGGACGCTCATGTATTTCATCTATTCCCAATTCGTTGTGAACGAAGAGATATGCTTCAAAGTTATCTTGCTGAGAATGGAATTCAAACATTAATCCACTATCCGATACCACCCCACAAACAAGCTTGTTATAAATATCTGAATAGCCTAAGCTATCCTATAACTGAGAAAATTCATCGCGAAGAGCTTAGTCTCCCAATTAGCCCTGTTATTTCTAATGATGAAATAAAAACGGTAGTAGAGATTATTAATAGTTTTCGTTAATTGAAATGTCAACTGAAGAGAAAACTGACAATAATTATAAAGAGACCTTAAAAGCAACTTCGCTTTTTGGCGGGGTACAAGTTTTTGATATTCTCATAAGAATAATCAGATCAAAATTTATTGCGATATTACTTGGTCCTACAGGAATGGGAATAGCAGGATTGTTGAATTCAACGACTGAGCTTATTTCTTCTTTCACTAATTTTGGATTAAGGTCAAGTGCGGTTAGGAATATTGCAGAAGCAAATGCCACAAATGATATAAAAAGGGTCTCCCTGGTTATCTCAGTTTTGAGAAAACTTGTATGGTATACTGGTTTATTAGGTACTTTTGTCTGCTTATTCGGAGCTTCGTATTGGAGCCGGTTAACATTTGGAAATAAGGAATATACCTATGCTTTCCTTATATTGTCATCTTCAGTTTTATTCATTCAATTAACTTATGGGCAAAACGTACTTTTACAAGGACTTCAAAAATATCAGTATTTAGCGAAAGCAACATTAATCGGACATTCAATCGGACTTGTAATAACCGTCCCACTCTATTATTTTTGGGGTATTGATGCAATTGTTCCTGTTCTATTGTTGGCAAATATCGTAACTTTTATTATCGCATATTACTACGCACGGAAAATACATATTGAGAAAGCATCCGTAAAATGGGATGATATAAAAGGTATTGGTGGTAATATGCTGAAAATCGGGATTTTGATAAGTATGCAGGGATTGTTGTCAACATTGTCAGCCTATTTGTTGAGAATTTTTATCAATAGTCACGGAGGCATAGATGAGGTTGGTTTGTTTAATGCCGGATTTACGATTATCAATACATACATCGGGATGGTTTTAAATGCAATGGGAACAGATTACTATCCACGTTTATCTAAAGTTGCGTCTGATAAACCTGTTTTCGAAAGAACCATCAATCAGCAAGCAGAAATTGCATTGTTGTTGCTTGCTCCAATCGTAATTGCATTTGTAGTGTTCATTCGCTTAGTGGTTATTGTTTTATATTCATCCAAGTTTTTACCCATCGAAGGCATGTTGTATTGGGCGATTTCTGCAACTTTGTTTAAGTCTCTTGCATGGGCGCTTTCATTTAGTATGTTGGCAAAGGGTGATTCTAAGGCTTTCTTCTGGAGTGAGTTAAGTGTTATTTTGTATGGCTTTGGACTCAATTTATTAGGTTATACCTTATTGGGCTTGTCAGGTTTAGGTATTTCATTTCTGTTAATATATATATTGTACTTTATTCAGCTTTTTATATTAGCAAAGAAAAGATATCATTTCTCATTTGAATCAGTAATCTGGAAATTATTCCTGAAAATGAACTTCTTATTATTAATTACACTAACAATCAGAATTTTTATTCAACATTGGGTTAGTTATATGATTGGAGCATTAATAACGTCATACATATTTTACTATTCTTATAAAGAATTAGATAAAAGAATTGCAATCAGCAAACTGATTATGAGAAAATTTAGAAATGTGTAACAAAATATCTCTTGAATTAATAGATGATTTCAAGTGTTGTTGAAATAAAAAGAATAATTATAAATACTATTGTAAACATAACTTATTGTTTACAAAGAGTATCAAAAAAGAATGCGCTGTTTTCTCTGTTTTATCGGGTTTATAAGTTGTTTCTTAGAATTATATCAATATATCCATATCAAGCTATAAGTCATAGTGAATATGTAAAATATAATTCCACTTCCATTATTCAACCAATAACAGACGAAAGAGTTTGCTACACAAGTAATACTGTTTTTGACGATTCAGAATCAGATTCTCAATTAATACCTGTAACTGCACCAAAATTATACTTGGCAATACATAAGAATGTCAGGATAAGCGGTAACTCAGATTTAATAATTGATGTAAGTAATAAATTTGCGATAAATGATTTTGCATCATCAGTTCAACCACCATTTGGAAATAGAGATGGAATTCTTTTTCGACAAAAAAACACACTATTACTGTTGAAATTTGATGAAAATGCAGATTGTCAAGTATATGATTCAGGCATTATGATTACTGGAAAGTTCTCGTCCAACTATTATCATGTAATGTATGAGATTCTTATTAAAATGCTTATTGTTGATGAACTAAAAATTCAACAAGATATACCATTTGTGATAGATAAAGTTATATTAAAAGTTAATTCTTTTCACGATATATTTATTACTCTGAATAGAACTAACAGAAAATATATAGCCATAGAGAATAATGATAATTATGAATTTAAATCATTATATTATATATCACCTGTAAATATTATACCACCACATGTGATTGATCCTGATAGATTTAATATACGAGATGTAGTGTTTGATCTTTCATATTTAAAGCTCTTAAGGGATAGATTATTAACTATAAAATCAAAGAAAATATTTTCTAAAAGAATATATTTGAGTCGAAAAAAATCAAGTAGGAGGAGTTTTAATGAAGATGATGTTATTAGCTGCCTAAATTCATATGACTTTGAGGTTGTTTCACCTGAAGATTATTCGCTTGCAGATCAGATATCGATGTTTAATGGGGCAGAAATTATCGTTGGAGGTGTTGGTGCAGCAATGACAAACCTTCTGTTCTGTAATGCAACTTGTCAGATTATTTGTTTAAACTCAATGAAAGTAATTATTCCTGTTTTTTCAACTATCGCATTTGCTCAAGGTGCAAGAATGAGATGTTTGGTTGGCCAAAAGTCAAAAATATTTAAATCAAATGATGTTCATTCTGATTATTTTATTGATGTAAGAGAACTAAAAAAAAATATCAACACCCTTCTGTAAATCATAAATATGAATATTAGCCGGATAAAACATAAAATCAATAAAAATGGTGGAATCTTATTGAGAAATTCAGTTTATTATATTTTTAAACGTTCTGAATTCAATGTTATCTTTCGAAATTTACTCAGTATTTATGAAAAAATCTTATTGTTAATCCCACTTGTACCATATAAGACAATAAGTCACTCAAAATATTTAGAGAATCAACCCAAATCTTATGGTCAGCTCTTGTTAAAAAGAGATGTTGGTTATACAAGTAATTTGGTTTTCGATTTACAGAATAATGAGTTAACACTAATTCCAGTTAAAATCCACGATATATTTTTATATAAACATGAGAATGTTAGGATACATGGGAATTCGGATTTTGTTCTGGATGTTTCTAATGGGATGGCAATAAGCGATGCGGCTTACGAAATGGATGACAGGATTGAATTGTTTGATGGTGCATTGTTCAATCATAAGAAAGACTTGGTTTTATTAAAATACGACAATACAAGATGTGACAGTCATTTAGAATCAGGAATAATGATTTCTGGTAGATTTTCTGATAATTATTATCATATTCTTTATGAATTGTTGATTAAACTGATTCTTTTAGATAATGTAAATATACCCGAGACTATCCCTATCGTTGTTGATAAGGTTGTAACTAAAGTAAAATCTTTCAAATTTATTTTTGAAGCACTAAATAGAACAAATAGACCTATAGTTTTTATTGATAAAGAGGAGGTTATTTCCTTTGATAAATTGTTTTGTATTTCTGCAATAAATACTATTCCTCCTCATTATAGAGATGTTAACGGTGTTCAATATTCAGAAGATTTTATCTTTGATGTAAATTTATTGCAAGTTCTAAAAGATAGATTAATTGTAAAAAAATCCAAAAAAGAATTCCCTTCAAGAATTTTTGTTACAAGAAAGAATACCAAGCAGCGAAATTTTAACGAAGATGAAATAATTGATTTTCTCGAGCAATATGATTTTGTGATTGTTAAACCAGAAGAATATGATTTAGCTGACCAGATTGCAATGTTTAATAATGCAAAGATTATTATTGGGGGCTCAGGCGCTGCTATGGCAAATCTACTTTTTTGTAATAAAGGTTGTAAGGTTATTTGTTTTAAGTCAAATAAGAAAAATACACCAGCATTTACTACTATAGCTTACTCACAAGGAGTTGATATGAGGTACTTCATTGGTTCTCCTATTAAATCTTCAATTGGTAAAAGTTATTTACATGTTGATTATCATATTAATGTTAAAGATCTGAAGAACGTTGTTGATAAAATTATTAATTTATTATGAAAATCTATCCAAGTAAAATACTTCCATTCATTGTTGGGCTTTTAATATTTCTTAATTTACAACCATATTTCGTATGGTCATTAATTTCAAATAATTATATTAGACTAAGTGTTGATTTTATTACCTTGGGGTTATTAGCACTAAAATTAAGGAAATTTTCAAATGCTGATTTTAATTTTTTTGTTTTTTTATTTATTACACTTTTTTTGATGGCATTTTTTAATGGATTAAATGCTTTTGGAATGATATCAACTATTATATTGGTAATTATTCCGTTTACTTCCCACGGATTTTTAAAAGATTCATACACGTATTTTGTTAGAATCTACACAATAATAATGTTTCTATCTATGATAGTTTTATTGTTGTTAGTGTTGAACATACACTTACCATATCAAATTATTCCTCCGTTAAACACATTAAAACCGTATCAATATACAGCATATCCTTTTTTAGTAATACCAGGTTATGGGATTACAGAAATACCTCAATTAGGGAGGCATTGTGGTCCTTTTGATGAACCCGGTGTCGTAGGTACAATTGGATTAATAATATTGTATATTGAAAAATTCAATCTGAGAAAGTTGCAGAATATTATTATATTAATTTCGGGGATTATTTCATTTTCACTTTTTTTCTATGTTGCATCTTTGCTATTTGCCCTCTATTATGTTTTTGTAAATAAAACAAAAAAAATATATCGATTGCTAACAATTGTTAGTTTATCATTTGTGATTTTTGTCAGTCTTGACAATGAATTATTATCTGGATATATATGGAATCGAATCAAATGGGATTCGGAAAAAGAATCAATTGCCGGCGACAATAGGGCTCTTGATGGATTGGACAAGTATTTTGAAAGTATTAAAGGAACAAAAGTGTATTATTTTGGATTAGGATTATACAACAAGGAACTAATGACATCGTTTGATCGTAGTGCGGGTTATCGAAATGCCATATTAAGATACGGTTTTGTTAGCTCTGCGTTATATTGTTTGTTTTTCTTTCTATTTGCATATAAGCAAATAGGTTATAGAAGAGAATATTTATTATTCTTGCTAATTTTTATTACAACCTTATATCAGAGACCTGGTTTGTTATTGATTCATTACATATATTTATTTGTAGTCTTTATCATGCTAAACTCAAAAAGAGAATTGTTGAATGAATTTAAACAGAGCGTTTTAAAGAAAAGAACATTACCTTGATATGGAAATTTTAGTAAGTGTATTTGTTATTACCTACAATTCTTCAAGATTTGTGCTCGAAACATTGGAGAGCATTAAGGATCAAACATATAGATACATTGAGTTGATTATTTCAGATGATTGTTCAACTGATGATACTGTGGATTTATGTAAAGACTGGATCGAGAAAAATAAAGAGAGGTTTGTAAAATCAACAATCATAACTGCTTCGGTTAATACGGGTGTTACGGCTAATTGTAACAGAGCTGTCACGGCCGCAAAAGGAAATTGGTTGAAAGGAATTGCCGGAGATGATGTTTTGATGCCAAACTGTATTCAGGATAATGTAAATTACATTTTGCAAAATCCTGCAGTGTTTCTCGTACAATCGAAGAATATATTAATTGACGAAGCCTCACAAGAATTACCCATTAGTACCAAAAGAACTGTCCTGTATAAACAAAAAATATTTAATGATCATAGGATTACTGCTAAAGAACAACATAAATTACTATTATATTCATCAAACATAATTCCGGCTACCTTGTTTTTTAAAAAAGAAATTTATGATGTGGTAGGGGGCTATGACGAAAGTATCCCCATGATGGAAGATCGACCGTTTAATTTAAATGTTACCAGTCAAGGATATAAGTTTCACTATTTCCCTGAAACAACTGTTAAATACCGCATTCATAATCAGTCAATTGTTCAAAATGCATTAAAGGATAGTATTGTTAATAGAAACCAGTTGTCATTAGCTGCAGCTTCAGAAAAGTATGTTTATCCTTACATTAAAGGTGTTGGGCTATTTATAAAGAAGTATCATGCCTTTATAACAAAGAAGTTTTATTATTCAAAACAGAATAGTCGTAATTTTTATAATGTTTTTTTATGGAAGTTGCTAACTTTACCGGACACTTTAAATAATAAACTTCAATTTTTTATACAAAGTTTATTGCTAAATATAAAATGGATTATAAAGTATCAAAAGAATATAAATGAATAAAAACAAAATTTTAACCTCCCCATCTTCAATGGGTGAAGTAGGACCAAAACCATTTGACATTTTAAAAGAAAATGGATTTGAAATAATCAACAATCCTTATGGACGAAAGTTAACTGAAGAAGAAGTCATTGAACTGGCAGAAGGATGTGTTGGTATTGTAGCAGGTGTTGAGCCGTTGACATCAAGAGTTATGGATGCATTACCTGATTTGAAATGTATTAGCAGGGTTGGTGTCGGAATGGATAATGTTGACATTGAGTATGCAAAACAAAAAGGAATTGTGGTAGTAAACACCCCTGATGGACCAACCAGAGGTGTCGCTGAACTGACATTAGGGATGACATTGTCACTTTTAAGAAGAATTCCTCAGGCAGATGCTGCAATAAAGAACAAGCAATGGAAAAAGCAGATAGGGAATCTGATTTATGAGAAGCAGGTTGGTGTAATCGGCTTAGGAAGAATTGGAAAGATGGTTGCCGGACTGTTTCGCGGTATTGGAAATCCGGTTGTTGGATTTGATTTATACCCAGACGAAAAATGGGCTGCTGAGAACTTTGTCAGATTGAATTCTTTTGAGAATGTCCTGAAAATGGCAGATATCATAACCCTGCACATACCAGGAAACAAAGATAAAACACCGGTGATTGGGAGCAAAGAATTAGGTATGATGAAAAAAGGAGCATTTATCATAAACATTTCCAGAGGTGGTGTTGTTGATGAAGATGCACTGTATGGCGCTCTGAAAGACGGTCATCTGGCAGGGGCTGCAATAGATGTATTTACAAAAGAACCTTATAGCGGGCCTCTGTCCGATCTTGACAATGTCGTGCTGACACCGCATTTAGGTTCGTATGCCAGTGAGGGAAAATTACAGATGGAAATAGATGCTGTGCTGAATTTAATCAATGTTTTAAAGAAAAATTAAGATGGAAAGCTACAAAGTAGGAATTATTGGTTATGGACGCATGGGCAGAATTCGCCACCAGGCAATTGATGAGGTCGGGTGTGCTGAGGTTATCGCCATATCTGAGCCTTCCATAGGTGATTCGTTTAAATCTATCCCAAATTTAACCCACGATGAAATCATTCACCACCCGGATATAAACACGATTATAATTTGTACCCCAAATTTTCTTAATCAGAAGCTTACCATTCAATCATTACTTGCAGGGAAAAATGTTTTTTGTGAGAAACCACCTTGTTTTACAGTTATGGAGATGAAAGAAGTAATCGAGGCTGAAAAAAAGAGTGGAGGAAAATTAATGTATGGATTCAACCATCGGCATCACGATAGTATTATTCAAATGAAAGAAATTGTGAAAAGTAATGAGTATGGTCGTATTCTTTGGATGCGTGGCAGGTATGGAAAAAGTGTTACTGCTGATTATTTCAATGAGTGGAGAGCAAAAAAAGAATTAGCTGGCGGTGGAATATTAATTGATCAGGGTATCCACATGCTTGATTTATTTTTGTATCTTGGCGGTGATTTTGACTGTGTAAAAGCGGAAGTCTCAAACTTATATTGGAATCTTGAAGTAGAAGACAATGCGTTTGTTATCTTGAAAAATAGAGAAACAGGTATGGTTGCAAATTTACATTCAACCATGACGCAATGGAGACATTTATTCTCGCTGGAAATATTTATGGAGAAAGGATATATGGTTCTGAACGGACTTATTACCTCAACCATGTCATATGGGGAAGAAGTGTTGTCTATTGCTAAAAACCGGTCAACTGCTCCTGCGGCAACCTGGAAGGATGAAATAAAGACTCAGTACGTAATTAATAACAGTTGGAGATATGAGATGGAACATTTTTTTAATGCGATTACTAATGACACAAACATTGAAATCGGGAATTCTACAGATGCGCTAAAATTGATGAAAATCATTGATAAAATTTACGAACAAAAAGACTTTTAACAACTACAATATGGATAGAACCAATACTTTAAAGCTGTTTTTTGAAGATTATAGAACAAGACTTAACAGATTGTTAGACTTGGTTGATATGAATGAATTAGAAAAAGTCATTAATATCATGGTAAAAACTTTCAAAAGTGGGAATACATTATATGTTTGTGGAAATGGGGGTAGTGCAGCAACTGCATCGCACATACAAGCGGATTTCAGTTTCTTCGTGCGATATTTCACAAAGTTCAGACCCAAAGTCAGAGCGTTGACAGATAATATTCCAATGATTACTGCCGTAGGGAATGACACGACTTTTGATGATATTTTTACTGAACAACTAAAAGGTCACTTTCAAAAGGGAGATGCAATTATATGTATCTCAGCCAGTGGGAATTCAGAGAATGTTGTTCGTGCTGCACAATATGCTAATGAACATGGTGGGACATCTATTGGATTCATCGGGTTCACCGGAGGTAAGTTAAAAGAAGTGTGCAGTTGTTCACTTTATACTGAAAATCCGAAAGGGGATTATGGCCCGATTGAAGATTTACACATGATTTATGATCATCTTATTGTTAATTATCTGTCAAAGGATGACGAGTTCTTATCTATTAAAGAGTAATCATGCAGATTAATTTTACCAATAAAACAGTTTTAATTACAGGGGCTACGCGTGGTATTGGAAAAGCTGTCGCGGATTGTTTTTTTGAGTCCGGAGCCACGCTTATTCTGACAGGGACACAAAAAGAGGAGATTGAACTGTTAAATAAGCGGAATAAAAGTAATGGTGTCAATAATATTGAATATGTTCAAGCCGACTTCTCCAATCAGGAATCTGTTGATTCTTTTTTAAATCAATTAAAGCTATATGAGCAAATCGAAATATGTGTGAATAATGCCGGTGTGAACAGAGTAAATAATTTTACAGATACTTCAACCGATGATTTTGATTGGATACATAATATCAATTTAAAAGTTCCATACCAGATACTTTCGGTTGTAGGACCTAAAATGCTTCAACAAGGCTATGGAAGAATTGTAAATGTTGCATCAATCTGGAGCTGGATTACCAGACCCGGGAGATCTATGTACACTTCATCAAAAAATGCGTTGGTTGGTTTGACAAAAACGCTTGCTGTTGAATGGGCATCACGAAACGTGCTTGTAAATGCAGTAAGTCCGGGATTTACTTTAACAGAACTAACGAAAACAACCAATACAAAGGAGCAATTAATCGAGTTACAGAACAAAATTCCGGTCGGTAGACTGGCAGAGCCAATCGAGATTGCGAAGTTAGTGGCATTTCTTTGTAGTGATTTGAATACCTATATAACCGGACAAAATATTATCATAGATGGCGGATTTACAAATGTTTAATTTCAACGTGAAGTCAATATTCAGGGAGTACGAAGTATCGTTTATCAACGATGTAAGGAACTCTATTGAAACAAATCTGAAAGATGGCGATTATATTATACTTGACAATAAAGTAAAAGCTTTATATTGGGAGAGCCTGAAAGATATTCTGGGAGGTACAAAATACATCAGCATTGATGCGACTGAGACACAAAAGAGTTATGACGGTATTATTCCAATTATACAAACACTTATTGAAGGTGGTTTTAGAAAGAATCATCGTTTAATTGCTATCGGTGGAGGTATAACACAGGATGTAACTGCTTTTATTTCATCCATCTTGTATAGAGGAGTTAACTGGATATTTTATCCGACAACACTGCTTGCCCAAGGGGATAGTTGTATCGGGAGTAAAACTTCAATAAATTTTGGAGCTTATAAAAATCAGGTAGGTGGATTTTATCCACCCAGTCAAATTTATATTTACCCTCCATTTATTGATACATTATCAGAAGCAGAGATTAAATCCGGATTAGGTGAGATGTTGCATTATTTTATTGTTTCGGGTAAGGATGATTTTATACTCTATAAAAGCCTTTACCAAAAAGCATATACAGACAAAGAAGCTTTATCGAAGATAATTGCCCGAAGTCTTGAAATTAAAAAAGGATATATTGAGATTGATGAATTTGACCAGAATATTCGTCAGGTTTTTAATTATGGTCATTCTTTTGGACATGCTATTGAATCGTTAACACAATACAGGGTTCCTCACGGTATTGGAGTCAGCTTCGGTATGGATATGGCAAATTATATTTCTGTAAAAATGGGTTTTATACCAGATGAAGTTAGACGTGAGGTCAGAGAAGTTGTTGAATCAATATGGGAAGGGTACTCAATAAAAGATCTTGATATTGATCAGTTTATCAAGGCACTGAGTAAAGACAAAAAGAATGTTGGTTCAAAACTGGGTTTAATTCTTAATAAGGGATATGGTAATATCTTCAAGCATATAATGGATGCCGACAAAGTTTTTTATGACTGGTTGGTTGAGTATTTTGAAAATGAATTATAAGTACTTTGGATAAGTGTATTGATAGAGATAATTATATTGTTATTGGCTGAATATGAATATAAGTTTTATAAATAAAGTTGCAATTGTAACCGGAGGCGAAAGCGGTATTGGAAAAGGAATTGCTGAGAAGTTGTTGTCATTGGGTTGCCTTGTATATACGACAGGTGTAAACGACAAACCGGAATGGTGTGGTCAATATGATAAATGTATTTATACGAAAGTCGATTTTCTAAATCAGGATAGCCTTGATTCTTTTATTAATGAAATAAGTCAACTCAGTAAAATTGACATACTCATAAATAATGCTGGAATTCAGATCATGCATGCAATAGATAATATTGAAACATCTGATTGGGATAAAGTAATGGATGTGAACCTTAAAGGTCCCATGAAAATTATGAGAGCAGTTGTTCCTGTAATGAAATCTCATAAAGAAGGACGGATATTAAACATTAGTTCTGTTGCTGGATTAATATCAAAGCCCGGACAAAGTTCCTATTCTACAACGAAATCAGGATTAATAGGTTTAACCAGGTCAAGTGCACTTGACCTGGCAACTTTCAATATTTTAGTCAATGCCTTATGTCCGGGAACAACGCAAACAGAAATGGTTGAGAAAGTACTTAATGTTGATCAGAAAAATGCAATTTTACAAAATGTTCCTATGGGACGTTTTGCCAAAGTTGATGAAATAGCTAATTTTGCAGTGTTTCTCTGCTCAGAATATAATAGCTATATGACAGGACAAACAATAGTAGTTGATGGTGGATTTACAGCCAGGTGAGTTTTTATTTGTATGATAATCAACGTTTTTTAAGACAATATGAAAAGAATAATAGCAATGATACCAGCTCGTTTGGGTAGTCAACGGGTACCAAAAAAGAATTTAAGGTTATTAAATGGAAAACCATTGATTGCTTATGCTATTGAAGCAGCGAAGAATTCGGGTATATTTGATGATATCTATGTGAATTCAGAATCCGAAGAAATTGGACGGGTTGCTGTTGATTTTGGAGCGAAATTTTATAAAAGACCGGAAGAATTTGCCTCTCATACGTCAAATAATGATGATTTTGCGTTTGACTTCATTAAGAAAACAGAAGGCGATATTCTTATCCAGCTTTTACCTACTTCTCCATTAATTTCTCCTGAGGAAATAAGAAGTTTCGTAAATGAGATGCTATATCAAAACTATGATACACTTGTGTCGGTTGTTAATCATCAGATTGCCTGTGTTTACAATAATCAGCCAATAAATTTCAAATACCTCGAGCCTCATATTTCCTCTCAGGATATGATACCTGTACAGTCATACGCAACTGTCCTTATGGGGTGGACATTTGCAAGTTTCAAGGAAAGTATGCAGAGATATGGTTTTGCATATCATGGAACAGATACAAAAAAAGGGTACTTTGTTCTAAAAGGACTATCAGAGATAGATATTGATAATGAAGAGGACTTCCTCTTGGCTGAAGTTGCCATGAAATTTAAAGAAAACAAAGAGAATAATAATTATAAAATTGAGTATTATGAGTCAAAAGAAAGAAGTAATTGAAGTTCACGTCCCTACCATTCTGAAGAAAGATGGTGTAATGAACAATAATTTTGAAAACGAGAACAGCCCTTTATCAAATATAAATGAAATTATAAAAAGCCAGGATAACAGTATTTCATGGTGTTACAGGCTTGTTAATACTGAAAATAACAGCGCAACGTTAATATCGCAATTACCGGGTGAAGGAAACCGTCTTCATTATCATCCAGACTGGAATGAATGGTGGTACATCATAAAGGGGCAATGGAAATGGGAAATTGAAGGAGAAGAATTTATTGTTAAGAAAGATGATGTCGTTTTTATTGAAAAAGGCAAAATTCATAAAATTACAGCAGTAGGCGATGAGCCGGCAATACGTTTAGCAGTAAGCCGTGCTGATGTGCCACATATATACACAGTAGAAGAATAGGAGACAAGACTATGATTTATGATTCACTAAAAAACCTGAAGAATTATACCAGCATTCCAAATGTTGCTGAAATAGTTCAGTTTATTGAAGAAACAGATGTATTAAGTTTGCCGAAAGGTGATATTCAGATTAAAGGAGATGATTTATACGTTAAAGTACTGAAATATAAACCTCAGGATGCTTCGAGAAATTATTTTGAAACTCATCGGGATTATATTGATGTGCAAATCGTCTTTGAAGGTGTAGAACTGATGCAGGTGGTGCAACCTCAATATCTAACTGTGACAGATGAATTTAAGTTGGAAGGTGACTTTGTTTTTTATAAAGCTACTGATTCTATTTCTGATCTTGTTGTTGCAAAAAATGAGTTTGCTGTTTTTTTTGCAGAAGAGGCACATAGACCAGGTTGTCAATATAAGAACAATGATTGTGAGGTGTTGAAACTTGTTTTTAAAGTTAGAAAATAAAAAGTTGATTTAATATGATTGTAGATTGTTTGAAAAACCTTGATATTTATAAAGGGATCTCGAAAGACATATTTGAGGGATTGCTTTTTTTGTCAAAAGCAACTGCTGATATTGAGGTTGGAACATATATTATCAACGACAAAACAAAAGCTATTGTCAGCGAATACAAAACTGTGGAATTGTTTGAAAGAGGATATGAGGCACATAAACATGTAATTGATATTCAATATCCGATTAAAGGCCTTGAAAGGGTAAAATGGTCGCCTATTGATGATATGAATGTAAATATACCCTACGATGAGAATAAAGATCGTACTTTTTTCATTAATCCTTCTCCTCATGGTACAGAAGTTATTATTGGGAGTGGTATTTTTGCTATTATGTTTCCCAATGATGGTCATAGCCCGCAACATTTTGTAAACGAACCGGAGATGATAAAAAAAATCACGATAAAAGTCTCAATATAAATGAAGTATTGAAGTGAAAAAACATATTTGTCTGTCCCACATTATTAGTCAGAATACCCCCTCTTACGGAAACAGAGATAGAATTATCCTTCGGACTAACTCTTCAATTAAACAAGGTGAAACAGCAAATTCATCATGCTGGATATTTTCAAATAATCATATCGGTACCCATATTGATGTTCCCTATCATTTTAGTGAAACAGGAAAGAAAACGTTTGAAATTCCAATTGATGAATTTATTTTCAATAAGGTTCAGCTAATTGACATTAATTGTGATAATGCATGTTTAATTGGGGTAAGACATCTTAAGAAACTCAGTTCAATCATTGACAGGAATATTGAATTATTATTAATAAGAACAGGATTCGAGAGATTCAGAGGAGAAGACAAGTATTGGAATGATAATCCGGGACTTGCTCCTGAACTTGCAGACTACCTAAGATTCAAATTTCCCAAATTAAGATGTGTGGGATTTGATTTTATTTCCTTAACATCCTGGAAGTACAGAGTTGAAGGGAGATTAAGCCATCAGGCATTTTTATGTCCCGATATGGGGAAGAAAGAGATCTTTGTAATTGAAGATATGTCTTTGAAAGATATTAACGCTGGGATTAACAAACTAATTGTAGCCCCACTTTTAGTTGAAGATGGTAATGGAGGTGCAGTTACTGTTTTTGCAGAAGTAACGAAAGCACATTAATTTTACACATTAATTTTGAAAAAATGAAAGGTCTTTTTTTTGACGCAAGTGCAACCATGCTTGCAAAGAATTTACTCCCGATTGCAAATGTTTTTTGTGAAAGAATCCCGGATTTCAAAGCACTGTTTGTTTCTGCAGAAATTTCCAGTAATGTGAATCCGGTACTTAATATAGACTCATATAACAAAATTGTTAGCAATGAAAAATACAACTTTATTAGAAAAAGATCTTTTAATGCCCGAAAAATTGAAAACTTTCTGACCCAGTATAACCCGGACTTTATATTTATTGGGGCTTATCGGATTTATGACCAGTTGTGGACAGGTATAGCAAAAAAGAAAGGGATAAAGGTGTATAAAATTCAACATGGATTTGAAGTTGAGTCAGTTTATTACAAACCGTTTACTATACTTAGTAAAGCAATCAAAAGCGTGAGGTTAATTTATGCGGCATATAATCTGGCTGTTATTTCAGGAACTGCTCCTCTGAAGTTAATAAATCAATATCAGAAATATATAATTAAAGGTATATCATTAAAAGACACTCTTTTAAATAACAAATTATTTCATCCAACGCTTTCATTCGTTTATTCAGAATATTATAAAGATTTTTGGAATAAGAAGTTTGGTTTTGACAAGGATCAAATGTCGATTATTACACCGCAGGATTTTTTATTAATTAAAAAAGTATCAGAAAAGCCTAAAGAGGACGCCTGTTGTTATATAACCCAAACAATTGTAGAAGATGGTAGGATGAAAGAGAAAGATTTTGTGAGAATGCTCGAAGAATATGTCGAGATTGCAAAATCTGTAAATAAATTTATAATAAAACTACATCCCAGAGCTAATATTAAGTATTATGATGCATTTGAAAGATTGAGCAATGTAGAGATAACACGTGATTTCCCCAATTGTACATGTTATTTAACCCATTATTCATCAATGATATTCACAGCAGCTTTTTTTTCTGATAACTTAATAATCCATGAGACAAAAGGCAATCCAACACCTGATTTATTTAAAAGTGTTGCTTCACATATTGTGACTAAACCCAGTGAAATTTTAATTGCAATAGAAGAAAACACCGATAAACCTGTTCCATCATTAGATGAACGGAAGGAATTTTTAAAAGATTATGCCTGTTTTGAGGATAAGAATCCGTATGAAAAGATTTTTGAAGAAATTATAAAGCAATTCTGACTTTTTATATTCAAGCCATTTACATCCAACTTCACATTGTCGCATATCATTTCTACGTATTTTTGCATTCCACCTGTAATAGTATATGGTGTCAGTTAATCATCGTTGGTGTATTTCACGATTCATTTTATGCTTTGTTTTGTTACGGCGGTAACTGTTGCGGTCGTTACAAAAACATTATTTATTAAACAAAATAATTAAGTGCAACTGTGTTGAGGTTGCTTCGGCGGCAAAGCCGCCGAATCAACCCCCCCCTGGCCTGCACAAAATTATTGTGCCGTCAATTGGAGCAAAGCGAAGCACCCCCCAGCTAGCTCGCCCGTGGCTATTAACCACAGCGCTCCACTCCGGGT
>JANJVQ010000011.1 GCA_024710005.1 Paludibacter sp.
TTCGTCGCTCACTTCGTGAGCTCCTCGCAATGACGGGTGGTTGCTTCGTCGGCTTCGCCTCCTCGCAATGACGGGGTCATCGCACTCAATAAACACCCGTCGCCCCGGGTTTGCACAACCAATCATCTTTTTGCAGCGACGGGCGCTATAGTCCCCCGAACCGTCGCTGCAAATCGCTCAATAAGTCCGCAAAAGCCCGCGCGACGTATATATGGACATAATCAACGCACCGTCATTGCGAGGAGCTCACGAAGTGAGAGACGTGGCAACCCCCTCTAATATCGCACTTGGTTGATTGCCCGTCATTGCGAGGAGCTCACGAAGTGAGAGACGTGGCAACCCCCTCTAATATCGCACTTGGTTGATTGCCCGTCATTGCGAGCGTAGCGAAGCAACCTCCTCATAACCCGCACTCAGCTATTTGTCCCTTTGCCCCCCTCTAAAATCATAATTGACAAACAAAAAAATTAAAAACAAGAGATCAATACATTTTTCGTATCATAATCAAATATAATCGTATCAAATCGTATCATTTCATACTTGTAAATTCAAATCTTAATCGTATCTTTGCGTATCAAATCGTATCAAAATGGAAAACAAAGTATATAATTTCAAACTGAATATCAATTGGAAACTGATTAACCTAATCAGTGAAATCGATCGTTTTGATGCAAATTGGACTGCCATTGAACGAAAAGAAGGACAAAGAAACCTCAAAGACTTGAAAAGCATTGCTACTGTACGAAGTGTAGGGGCATCAAACCGCATTGAAGGTAACACAATGAGCAATGAAGAAGTGGATGTGTTGCTTAAAAAAATTGATATTACAAAACTTAACGACAGAGATTCACAAGAAGTCGTCGGTTATTTTGAAGTCTTGGATTTGATTTCAGAATCTTACAAAAACATCCAACTTACCGAAAATCATATTAAAAGTTTACACAACAGTTTGATGAAATATAGTGATAAAGACCAATGGCATAAAGGTGATTATAAAGTACATAGTAACGCTGTTGAAGCCTCATTTCCGGACGGATCCAGACAAATCATTTTTCAAACTACCGAAGCGGGATTTGCCACCGAAGATGCAATCAGGCAATTGCTCAATTGGTATAATACAGAAAAGGAAGTTCACCCGTTAGTTAAAGTAGCATCCTTTGTCTATGATTTTTTAAGCGTTCACCCATTCCAGGATGGAAACGGTAGATTAAGTCGTTTGATTTCAACTTTTTTATTACTCAAGAACGGCTATAAATGGATCCAGTATGTGAGTTTTGAACACGAAATCGAAAACCGAAAAAATGAATACTATCAGACTCTTAGGAATTGTCAGGCACAACGCCCCAACGAAGATGTGACCGTTTGGATACAGTTCTTTTTGAGTTGCTTGTCAAATATTCAATCGCAACTATTGGTGAAATTGAATCGAAGCGGTTTGGAAACACAACTTTCACCGAAGGAAAAATCAATTTATACAATTATTCAAAACCGACCCAATATTCAATCTAGTGAAATCTCCGAAAAATTGGCAATACCTGCACCAACCGTTAAACGCATTTTGTCTGTGTTGCTTAACAAAGGATTGATTGAAAAAGAAGGAAGCGGACGCAATGTGAGTTACACGATACTATAAAAACTACCAGCGGATATTTATTCCGATGAAAATAAACCAACAGCTGAATTGGAAAACTTGCACAACCATCATGCCCAACCACTACGCCATACAAATCACCGACCACTCCGACAAGGACTCATGCATCCGGGCCATCCTGAAAGGCGCTTATGCTGACTTATTCCCGGGACTCACAAACAAAACAGGCGTGCTGTTTTCAACCATCACGCTACGGAAATTAATACAAGAAGAATATCAGCATGAACAAATGACCTTGTCATCTATGGCCGGAAAAGACATCCTGACCAAATCGAGCGGGGAACAAATGAAGGTGCTGTTTACTTTCCTTTTATCGCTCCAACCTGATTTTATGATACTGGATAATCCGCTCGATTGCCTGGATGTCGCCTCTGTGAAAGCAATGAAAGAGAAACTGCAAAGCCTGTCGGCAAGCATGCAGTTTATACAAATTTTCAATCGTAGAGCTGATATATTGTCTTTTATTACACAGGTAATCGAGGTGGAGGACAATCAGTTTTCCACCATTCAGACCCTTGCTGAATACCAAACGAAGCAAACTGAAACCGCGACAACCAATATTTATCAAATACCTGCCAGTCCGCATGCATACATTACCATACCTGAAGTCCTCATAGAAATGAAAGACGTAAGCGTGTCGTACCATGAAAAAAAGGTATTGCGTAATATCAACTGGAAAATTCAACGGGGTGAGTTCTGGCAGTTGGTGGGTCCCAATGGCTCGGGCAAGACGACCCTGCTGTCGATGATTTATGGCAACAACACCAAAGCCTACGGACAAGAGATTTACATCTTCGGCAGAAAAAAAGGTTCGGGAGAGAGCGTGTGGGACATCAAAGAGAAAATCGGCTATTTTGCGCCGACCATCACCGACTTCTTCAGCAGAAGGAACACGGTGTTGCAAATGGTGGTATCCGGACTGTACGACACGGTCGGACTCTATCAAAAACCCTCCCACCTTGAAAAGAAAACGGCAGAGGAATGGTTGCAGGTAATTGGATTATTTGACGAAAAAGATGCTCCCTTTCAGCAGATATCGCTGGTAAAACAGCGCATGGTACTAATCGCCCGCGCGATGATTAAACATCCTCCTGTCCTCATTCTCGATGAGCCTTCGACCGGTCTAAACGACCAAAGCGCGGCACTGCTTTCCCAACTGATCAATAAAATTGCCAAGGAAACCAACACAGCCATCCTGTATGTATCGCACAGAAAAGAGCCGGGTTTGTCGCCTGAACAGGTGTTGGAATTGCATGTAACGGAAGAAGGGTCGGTGGGAGTTACGAAATTTTTTGATAGCTTTGCAGGGTGATTAACCTGCGTTTATGATGCAAACAATCGGACAATTCAACGACAGCTACCCTCCCATCATCGACGGCGTAGCAATTACGGTGCAGCAATACGCCCGCTGTCTGCACAACAAGGGCCAACAGGTCTGCGTGGTGACACCCAAAGCGCCAGATTACATCGACCAGGATCCGTTTCCGGTGTATCGTTATCCTTCCGTGCCGCTGAAGAACAGGGAACCATACCGCCTCGGGTTGCCGGATATCGACCTGACATTTCAGTCCAAACTGGAAAACATCCCGTTCTCATTGGTTCATGCCCATTGTCCATTTACCTCCGGACTGCTGGCGCTGAAAATTGCACGCGACAGGAAAATTCCTTTGGTAGCCTCTTTTCACTCCAAATACAAGGATAATTTCGAACAATCACTGCACTCCAAAGCCATCATCAAGCTGATGATGCTGGAACTGCTGTATTTTTACAACCAGGCCGATGAAGTGTGGATTCCGCAGGAAGCAGTGGAAGAAACGCTGCGTGAATATGGTTACAAGGGCAAAGTGGTGGTGATGAACAACGGGAATGATTTCAGCACGGACACCGAACCTGAACTGCTCCAAAAAATCACCCGGCTGAAACTGCACATACCGGAAGATGAATTGGTATTTCTGTATGTCGGTCAACTGGTCTGGGAGAAAAACCTCCGGCTTATCCTCGAAGGACTGGCACAGTTCAACCAACCGTTCAGGATGTATTTCGTGGGAACAGGCTATGCCGCTGAAGACATGAAAGCCCTTGCTTCCAAATTGAATATCAGTGACAAGGTGTTCTTTACCGGCATGATATCCGACCGGGCTGTGTTGCGCGATTATTACGCAGCAGCCGATTTGTTCATTTTTCCATCTTTATATGATACCTGGGCATTGGTCGCCCGGGAAGCCGCCGCCCTTTATACCCCTTCAGTCATGGTACGTGGTGCCACCGCCGCCAGTCAGCTTACCGATAATTACAACGGGTTTTTGGTCAATGACAACCCCGTTTCGCTGGCATTAAAACTGAAGGAATTAGCACTTCAACCTGAACTTTTGAGAAGAACCGGTCTGCAAGCTGCACGAACACTGACCAAATCGTGGGAGCAGATTGCAGAAGAAGTGTTGGAGCGGTATCAGCAGTTGATAAAAATGAAAAGATAATTAAGCCTTCGCATTATACTTTCAGCATAATTCCTTTACCTTTTACAGTAACAATCTGAATAGAAGTGTCATGCACAAGATATTTACGTAGTTTGGAGACAAACACATCTAGGCTGCGGGAATGAAAGAAATCGGCATTTCCCCAGAAATTGTTGAGTAAGCTTTCACGGGAAACAAGGGTATTTCTACTTTCATACAAAACCTTTAGAATATCTGCTTCCCGTTTGGTAAGTTTCTGCTTTTGCGTACGTAACTCCAACGTATCTTCGCAAATATCAAATTTATAATTTCCAATAAACACACAACTACCTGCATCGTTGATGATATTACCCCGGTTTTTCTGAGCTCGTTTCAGTATAGCTTGTATATGCATGTGTAGTTCCTCAGCCACAAATGGTTTTTTAATGTAATCATCAACACCCGTTTCGTATCCCCTGATCACATCCTTGGGCATGGTTCTTCCCGATTCCATGATGATAACGACGGACTCATCCTTAGCCCTAAGTTGCGTAACCAACTCGAAACCATCCATTTCAGGCATTTCGACATCCGTAACCACTACATCCGGCAAGAAATGATCGAACATGATCAATCCTTCCCTCCCATTTCGTGCGACAGCCACATCGTAAACACCCAGCAACTCCAATCCGCCCTGAATTGTATAAGCACAGGCTTCGTCATCTTCAATTAAAAGAATTTTTACCATGTGAGATTGTGTATTATTATTGATGTTTTGAAATTAAGAAGTTATAGCGTTAAGATACAACACGAACTCCGATCCCTCACCCTCTTTACTGAACAAGTTGACTGTTCCCCCATGTGCCTCTACCACCCTTTTCACATAACTCAGCCCTAACCCGAAACCTTTCGCTTCTTTCCGCGTCACCGCTTTACCCCGTTCAAACATTGTAAACACTTTCGCCTGATCTTTCTCCGACATGCCGTAACCATTATCTTTGATGTAAATAAACACATCCTTATCCTTTTGCTCGCAACGAATATTAATGTTAACCGTGTTACTCGAATACTTTATCGCGTTGTCAATCAGGTTGCTCACGGCATTAGTAAGCATGGTGACATCAGCCTGTAAATTGATATGTTCCGGAGAGAAAGCAACCTTAAATTCCACGGGCTTTTTAGCCTGTACCTTGAATTTCTCGGTTAAGGGTAAAATGATATCCCTGAGATTTACCGGCGACAGGTTTACTTCTAAAGCAGACTTATCAGCCCTCGCCACAGTAAGTATCCTATCGGTGAGCGCTTGCAAATTCAGGATTTGTTGTCCCGCGAGGTCAATATACTTCGCACGTTTTCCCGGGTCGTTATACAGTTTTTCGTTAGCAAGCAGGTTGTTCACCTGGGCAATTGTCTGCAGTGGAGTTGCCATATCATGCGTTAAAGCATGCGCGAAGTCGGTATGAAGTTGCCTCAAATGTTTCTCTTTAAGCAATGAGCTCATTTGATAGAAAATAGCATACGCCACAAACAAAATCAGCAGGACAGAAAGAACCAAAACAAACGCCATTTGCAGGAAAACGGAGCGATACGGTGAAACTAACAACACTTGAACACCTTCGCTTTTATCCATGCGGACAGGAATGACAATAGATGAAAGTGCACCTTTTAATGAACCCGGATTCTCATTACCAGTGGTTTCCAAGACTTCCTTTGTTCGCGTATTTATACGGTTAATAATGAATCTTCCATGTATATGCCTGTTTTCGATTTCAACATGAAAAAAGGAATCTAAATCGTGCAGTGAAATATAAAACTGATTTTTGTGTAAATGTTCCTGTAGTACTAAATTCAATTGAATTTCCGGAGCTTCACCGGGATCTATTTCCATGCTTCCCAAGATATGTTCCTGCCCTTTCTTTTTGTTCTTATACAAAACATCCTTACTCTCATTCTCTCTTTTTCGTAATTCTTTGTAGGATGATTCTTTAAAAGCATTATTGACATGTAACTGTGTTTGTTGCTGAACAATTGAATAGGTATAATATAACCACACTCCCTGTAATATCAGAATAAGGAGTATTGCCATGATAGTAAATATTTTGATGTGCCAGATACTTTTCATGTTTTACAAAGATATAGCTTTTTCCATATCTATTGCATAAGGTCAGATGAAAATTTTACACACAGTACTTGCCTATGTTAACAACATCAGGATACAACGTAAACTACCCGGCCATTTACTTCTAATAATCAGCATGCTATATAGCAATCAATGTTATATAACACAAACTAACACGTTATATAACAAGCCGTTAACCCAACTATCACAAGAAAGTTTCCAGTTTTGCAGACAAGAAAATCAGTCAACAAAACAACACTTAAAAAATTATTTATCATGGAAACTTTGCTCAAAATACAGAAAACACTCAGCTTAAAACAAATGAACAATTGCTTTGGTGGAAAAACGATTCGAGTATATTATTATGATGAAAACGGACAACTACGGTATCGGGACATCAATGTATAATAATCATTTCTTATTTTCTATTTTACGTTAACAATGCCTGCATCCGGCATTAATTTTCCACTGAGTTGTTTTTCATAACCAGCACATTATGCAAAACAATTCAAAGCGTGATGTTATTTAACGTTCCGTTAACCTGAATATTGGCATAGAACCCCCAATTTTGCACAGCAGAAAAACATACTTACCGAATGAAACGGAAATAAAAGAACAACCAACTAAATATGAGAAACAATAATCTGATTGAGAAAGCCGTCCTGCAAAAGACCTTGCGGGGCGGCAACAATCGAAAAATGTTGTTAATCCTATCACAAGAGGAACAACAAAGTTATAAAAAGTGATCCCTGGTTATGGGTTGCGAAGGCGAAGGCGAAAATGAATACACTTAAACAAAGAATAGAAACAAATAATTTCAACAAACATGAACAAACTATTTTGTATATTTGCAGTTGCAACAAGTATGATATTTACAGCCTGTGAAAAGGAAGAGGTGATTAATTTCGACATTCAAAAAAAAGAAAATATTCTAACATTTAAATCCATTGAAGAATTCAACAACACATTAGCTAAGGTAAATGCGATGACTAAGCCCGAGCGTTTAGAATGGGAAAAACAGCAAGGTTTTAAATCTTTTGGGACGATATGCGACGAGTTTTATGAAACAATTGAACCGGAAAGATTTAGAAGCATAAAAGAAGTACAAGACTATGTGGATCAACATAATGACAAGATTGAACTACACACATCTTCCGATGGTGAAATCTATTGTATTACAAAAGATTTTAATAACACTAAAAGATATCTTATGAATGAAAACAGAGAGTATGTAGTAGGCTCTGTCATTGTCAAAGATAAAGAAAACATGCAACCTGAGAAATCTTTAATTTCTAGTAATAATTCAGGACAACAAAAAGCATCTGCAGCATTTGTGCAAAGTGACGAAATTATTAAACAAAGTAAAATCGGCAGTGATAACTACAGAATGCATATTTGGATTGACACTTATAATAGTTTTGATGGTAATTGGACACTTGTTCATAAAGAACTAAAACTCTCTAATTTCGCAAGATGGCTAGCTATTTGGTGGGAAAGAACTTATTCAACAGAATATAGAATTACATTAGAAACCACTGACACCGCATATCTACTTCAAATTGACGGGAATGGTTCAAATACAATTACAGAAGGGATAAAATCCAAATATATTATTGGCTACTATCTACCTGTTGTTGCTGGTCCTGGGAATAGTTCACCACAATTAGTATATTATAATATTTATGCCCAAAATGAAAAAGGGTGTTTAATAAATCAATCTAAAACATATTAATTATTTATGCGAATCAGGAGTAGGATACAACATAGAGATGCTGGTCGTGCGTCTTTATTATGCTCTCCCCCTTAGCTCCTGATTCGAATTATTTACTAAGGCTGTATAAAAAAATTCTTTTATACAGCCTTCATTGAAATTCATATAAAACATAAATCCAATAACAAATTAAATATGAAATCAAGGAGATATTTATCCTATTTATTGATAATTCTATTACTACCACTCGATGGTCACAGTCAAAACTCGTTATTAACCGATAAAGTAACTTGTAAATTGGGTATTACTTCCATGAATGCAGTTTCTTTTTTTGAATTTAATGGGAGCCTATACGCCAGAAGAGAAAAAAAACCACATTATCAACTACAACTTGGTTACAAACTCAACAAAGTAATTGATTTAGGACTTTATTTTGGCCATTCAAAATTATTTCATGAAATTGATTTGCCTTATGATGCTGAAAAAGGATACTACGTGTTAGAGTCTGACGATGCCACAAAACGGATTGTTCAATTATCTCAGCATTCATGTAGATACGATAGTCATGCTTTTGCTTATGGTTTAAAATTTGATATTCACGTGCTTCCTATTCTTTTTAACAAGTGTATTGACCGATTAGATGTATATCTTACTCCATCAATCGGACTTGTTTCTGAAAGTTATCGCGACATTAATGACGAGATTATTAAAAAGTCCGGATTTCTATCTTATGGTATAGGTATGGGTACAAATTATTATTTCACTAAGCATCTCGGTTTATTTGGTGAATATCATCTTGGACATTTTTATAACCTGAGTAAATCGAGATGGCAGGCTGGTATTATTTATAAATTCTGATTATGTTTAAACCCAATCATCTTACTCGTTTCTTTACACTTGCTCCTTTCGTGTTGATGTTCGTCTCTTGCAATGCCTTAGTCGAAGATGAGTTTCCGGACTTTGAATCGACACCTGTAATGAACGGAATCTTACAGGCCGACAGCACCTTAAGTGTACAGATAAGTCTGGCCGCTAATTTGTCCGACACCATGCCTGACTTTGTCGACAACGCGTTGGTAGTCATAGAAGATCAAAATCAAACTATTGATACTTTAAGATATACAGATGAAGGTTGGTATGTAAGTCCGCGTATCGTAAAAGCGGGGTATAACTATACTTGCAGAGTTAACATCCCTGGCTTTAACACCATGATGGCTCAAACGACTGTTCCTCTTCCAACCGAAATCGATTCGATTATTTTTACCGAATTAGCAGGTAGAGGTCAGGAAGGTGAAAAAATATCTTCGGTAGTTTTTCGTCTTCATAACAACGTAGAAACTGAAAAATTTTGGGAAGTGAGGTTCAAAAAACGATGGTTTGGATCGCTTTATGATTGGGATTTAGAAAACTGGGTAGAAAGATCACAAGTAGATGAGGCATATATTTTTATGAAAGCAGAACAGGACTCTGTACTGCTTAGCGAGCCCAATCCCCTGACAGTGTTTTCTAACCGTAAAATGAAAAGTGACCGACACTGGATTAAATTTTATTTCAGTGAAAATTATTTCTCGTTTGGCAGAACCGACACCTTATTTATAGAATTGCAAAATATCGATGAATCTTATTATCATTATCATAAACAGTATTATATCTACGAATCAGCCGGTTGGGGCGGCATAGGCACATTTCCTCAGCGTTACCCACTTTATTCCAATGTAACAAACGGATTGGGAATTTTCACGGGAATGTCGGTTACGAAAAAGAATCTTTTTAGCGAATAGCAGAAAAATGAAAATCAAACACGTATATTTTTTACTCTTCATAGTAATAATTCAGCATAGCCGGGCTTCAACAATTCAGCTTTCAGGCTTTGTTCGCGATGCGCAAAACGGTGAAGTTTTAATCGGAGCTAATGTATTGGTAAGCAATCAGCACACCGGCGCCACAACCGACAACCGGGGATATTTCAGCCTGAAAGCAAGCGTGCCTTGCAAACTTAGCATTTCGTATATTGGATATAATACGATTGAAGTCAGTATCTTGTCAGTGCACGACAGTCTGCTCAACATACAACTTGACACAGAAAACGAGTTGCAGGAAATCACTGTTACCGCTCCTCGTGAGAGGCTTTTCGAAACTACTCGGTTTTCCAGCAAACAGCTTACTCAAATTCCTACGCTGGGCGGCAAACCAGATGTAATCAAAGCTATGCAACTTATACCCGGCGTACAAACACAGTCGGAAGGAATGAGTTTAATGATGGTACGAGGTGGTGAACCGGGACAAAATCAGTATTTGTTGGATAACGTACCACTTATCTATGTAAATCACCTCGGCGGTTTCCTTTCTGTCTTTAACCCGGATATGATTAATTCGGTGGATTTTCACAAAGGAAACTTTCCTGCCCGACAAGGTGGTAAGTTATCGTCCATAGTGGACATCACACAACGAGAGGGTAATATTTCTAAACATCTGGGATCTTTCAGTGTAGGCGTTACCGATCTTTCATTCACATTTGAAGGCCCTTTGGCAAACAATAAAATCAGCTATATAGTCACCGCCCGGAAAACCCTGACAGATGCACTTCTCGGCTTAGTAAGCACTGTGGCAGATGGAAATGATGCAATTGTCGCTTACGGTTTTCATGATATCAACGCCAAACTGAACTGGAAACCAGATGATCGAAACAGCCTGAGTCTTAATTTATATCAGGGTGATGATTACCTGAATTACTGGACCAAGCCTTGGAAAATGAAAAATGACGAACGCAGTCACTTCAACCAACAATGGGGTAATTGGTTAATCTCAGGTCGCTGGAACCGTGTTTTTTCTCCTAAGCTTTATGCTGAAAATATTCTTTCTTTCAGTCGCTACCGCAATAGAACAGGACTAGATTATAGGTATAAAGAAGATGATATAACCAAGGAACTGGAAACCTTGAACAGAGCTTCGGTCAACGATTTTTCGTTCCGTTCAGCATGGAAATATTCTTTCCTGAAAAACTGGAACATGGAATTCGGCGGACAGATAAGCAGTCTTAGTTACGAACCGAATTACAACTATCTTTCCACTTCTTCCACACCGGCTATCGGCGATAAATTTAACGCAGTTGAATCGGCGATATATATGGATAACAAAATCAACCTGATGCCAGGGTTGATGATTCAGCCGTCATTCCGTTTAAGCAGTTTCAACAACAACGACAAGAATTTTATTAATCCTGAACCCCGTGTAAACATTTCCTATTCTCCTAATCAAAATCAAAGTTTCAACCTGAATTACATGCGGGTAAGTCAGAGTTCACATCTTGTTTTTACTCAATCCGAACTATTAAAAAAAGAAGTATGGTTACCCGCTACAGCAATATTACCACCGGAAACTTCAAATCAGTATGCCTTTTCGTGGAACGGGCAGTTTGCCGGAGGAAAGTTTTCAGTAGAAACCGGTGTATACTACAAACAAATGAATCATCTTGTTACGCTGAAAGAAGGATACGAAAATATGGTCAACATCGTGGCGGTGGAAAATAAAATCGAAACCAATGGAAAGGGAACGGCCTACGGCGCAGAACTGATGTTAAAGAAAAATACCGGAAAATGGACAGGTTCGCTGGGCTATGCATGGTCGTATGCCAACCGCACATTTGCCAACATCAACAATGGGGATAATTATGAATATGATTTTAACCGGCCACATAATGTGACTTTAACCGTAAATCGCGAACTACCCAAGAACTGGGTTATGAACGTGGTATGGATATTTCAGAGCGGAATGCCATACACACCAGCTTTAGGGAGGTATTACACGTTGAATCCTGAAACACAGAAACCTACGATTGAAATCATTTACGGAGATAAAAATTCAGTGCGCATGCAACCCTATCATCGTCTTGATCTGGGATTTAGTCATACAACAACGAATCGCAAAGGAAATAAAGCCGTGTGGACATACTCCATTTACAATGCTTATAACCGCATCAATCCTTATGGTTATTATTATGATGATGATAAAAATCGTGATAATTTTACTGATTACACACGTCCGCTGAAATTATACAAAATCGGGCTTTTCTCTATCATCCCAAGCATTTCATACAAAGTGTATTTCGATTACAACAAACGGTCTGAAAAACAGCTAAAAGAGAAGAAAAATTACAATTGGTTGTATTTTTAAGAAGCGGCTTATTATGACTGATGAAAAATGAAATACAATCTACCACCCAAAAATCTTTAATTCTTACAAGATGATTTTCTACAACTTAGCTGTGATTTTCGAAAGAAAGTCACAGCTTTTTTATAATTCTATTGATTCACTGCAGCAGTTTTAGTTTTGCTCAAAATATTACTGTCAGTGGAGAATTCACAATAATACACACTAACAGACAACATATTACGATACCAGACAATGTTATATAACATTCCGTTAACCTTATTTTCCGTAAAAAACTCTCAGCTTTGCACATGGAAAATTGTCCCATATGGGAAGTTATCCCATAATACTTAATTATCAATTAAAATCTTTAGAAACTATGTTAAAGTATGCTTTGCAGGAAAACCTGCTTACCGAACGGACTGATGACTACGCGGCTCAAACCATTGTCGAAGGTAGTTATGACAAGGAAGCCATCATTAACCTGATGTTACAAAGGGGAACACTTGTAACTCGAACCGACATGCTGGCTGTACTCAACCTTTTCGAAGAAGTGATAAGCGGCCTCATTCAGGTAGGTGGCACCATCAACCTTCCGTTGTTTAACACTTCCTTCTCCATTTCCGGGGTATTCGAAGGACCAATGGATTTGTTTGATGGCGGACGTCACAAGCTGAATGTCAATCTTTCCAAAGGAGTTCTTTTGCGCGACGCGGAAGCAAAAGTCAAATTCGAAAAGACCAGTGCTACTTCCCCGTCTCCTTCGATCCAGGAAGTGAAAGATGTGGCTTCAGGTAAAACAAATGAAATCCTCACTCCAGGCGGTGCAGTACAATTATGGGGCAGCCAACTGAGATTAGCCGGCGATCATCCCGAAGTGGGACTCTGGTTTGTGCCTGAAACAGGCGAAGCAATAAAAGCTTCAGTATTTATCACCAACAAACCGGCATCACTCATCGCCATGATCCCGGCTTTGGCAAAAGGAATTTATTCCGTGAAGGTGGCAACGCAATACACAGGAGGAACTGTGCTATTGAGAACGCCTAAGATCAACGTGTTTAATAAAGCACTGGAAGTGGAATAATTAAGAATGGAGGCTTTTTCTCCAAACAAATCGGAGGGAAGCCTCCAAACAGATCGGAGGGAAGCCTCCGAACAAATTGGAGGGAAGCCTCCGAACACAATGGGACTCCCCCCCCCCAAAAAAACAAACATCTGCTATGAAATCTGGTATTCTGTTTAAAAAAAAGAGGCTGTCTCAAAATAAAAATGAGTCAGCCTCTTTTTTGTGTCCGATATTTTGGTTATTTGGATAAAAGTTATTATCTTTATATCCTTGATATACAATTAAATATATGCGATTTAAAGAATATAATCAGAACAA
>JANJVQ010000032.1 GCA_024710005.1 Paludibacter sp.
CCTCAATATCGTGTTTGAACCTTATCCCTTCAATAAAGTCAACATCAACGAATGAATAAAGATCACGTAGATTAACCGAGGGCAATTTTGAGAACAAAACAAAAATCACAGCGAACAACACAGCTTGCTGCTTATTTACAGATAAGTATTTAGCAAGTGTTTCACATTGTTGACTTATATCATTTAATGCTTCATCACTTAACTGTGAATGCCTTACACCCTTAGCAATTGATGTAATTAATTCAATTAAATTATAGTTTAATTCGTCTTTCTCCATAAATATTAAAATAATTTATTCAAAAAGTTAATGAGAACAATAATTCATAAAGCATTTAAATATAGCACTTTAAATTGAATCCTGCAAGTTTTTTTAGTTAAATTTTGAGTAATTCTTCATACCCTTCCTTCCGTACCAGGCCCCCTACATCTGCTATATTGCACCCCCTCCCTGGGTCTCTGAAATCTGGCGAACGGTTCACCGTGAAAAAATTTTCCACCAAAAATTTTGGGATTTTTAAAATGAGGTTTTAAGTGAAAATTTATAATTTCAAAATCAGTTATAAATATATATAATCAAATTTATTACCTTTGAGTTTTGCAAATCTAAAAAATCAATAACATAATTTTTTAAATTAAATGCTATGCAAGGAATTAAATTCAAGTATTCGATTGATAAATTGAAGGTCTGTTATCGAATAAAACCATTGACATACAATAAATTGACTGAAAACCCTTCTGAAAATCCTTTTTTTATTTTTTCATCCCCAAATTTTGAAGATGTATTTACGGAAGACTTTATTTTAAAAAGAATAAAAAATAGTAAGTTTGATTTTGAAATTTATATTCTAAACGAAACAAAGGAAGGAAATTCACATTATGGAACTCTCAATATTAAATCGCAAGATGACCCTGAATTATCAGGTATGTGTTTTATAACGCTGAATAACAAACGTTTATATGATCCATTTGTAATTGACAATGTTGTGACAGAATGGAAAGAATCTAAACAAAAAATTGATTTTAGTAAACTGGGAAGTATTAGTAATTACACAAAAATTGAATCACAGCCCAGAATTCCTGCAAAAACTATTTCTGTTCAATACAATTCTATATTTTTTTTAGAAGAGATAATTAGTCGACTGGGTTTATGCCTTATTAGTATATCATATATCGAAATTGCATTTGATAGTAATATTAATTTTGCAAAATTATTGAAGAAAACAGTTGCAAACGAAAATTATATTCCAGTTGTTAATCGAGTAAAATATCTTGATGTTGATTCAAGGGATGTTATTAACAATGCAGTTCTAAAATACAATACTACAAGAAAACGGGCTGTTAATTTAGCCTATTATATTGAACAATCAAAAGGTAGGTTAGATCTAAAATGTTATAACAAATCGAGAGAGATTGAAATTAAAAGCGGAAAGAAATACATATACAAATGGTTGGACATGTATAGAAACATTCATAGGATGGAAATAAAAGCGAAACGAGAGCCAATAAATTCATTTTGTAAGGTAAAAAAAATTTCACTTTCAGAATTCTTATATAATCTACATACTGGTGAAAATCTTAGTGAAGCTTTTAATGTTTGGTTAAATAAAATTATTCATTTTAAAAGGGTAGAAAATCCAAAAGGAAGGGATGTAACCGTTTTTGATTTGGTAAGAGTAAAAAGAAACTGATAAATAAGTATTTCTATAAGTCTTTATAACAAACACCCCCGAAAGGGCGATTTTTTTTAAGTAATATATTGAAATTCTTTATTTTACAATAAAAAAGTATGCGTATTAAAATTTAATATATTTTTATGTTTTTATTGCAAAAGAAAATAGATAATTGATTGAAAAAATTGATAAAATATTATTGTATTACACATTAAAATTAGTTTATAAATTGCCCCATCTTTCAAATGAAGTCTTAGCCAATACTACTTATAAATATTTATCATTGTATTCAAAATCTTTATGACTTATTTTACAATTATTTCTTTCTAACATATCTAAAAACTCTTCGATTGAATAGTCACCAGCCTTTTCGGTTTTTAGTAAGTTTTTATTTTTACCATTGTAATGAAATTTCTTATTCCGGTAATCGAAATTTATTGTTCTATTATTTTCTTCATTAGTATAAAATAACGCTATCCTTTCTGTACCTCCTGTAATTTCATTGAAAAACAATTCATCTTCATTTCTATATTTACCGGATTTAACAGTACCAGTAAATTCTGATCCATCAATGAAATATACTTGAACGAGTGAATACCTACCAACGAGAGGTGAAACAATAATTTTTTCAATGTATTTTTCAATCAATGCCTTAACGCCATCCTTGTCTTTTGTTAAGTTATTAAATATTTGCATAAAACTTGATTGATTGCTTAAATCTTTTAATTTTTGAATTTGTTCGGTAATATTATTTAATTCGATTTTATATTTACTTATTTTTCCGTCTATAAATTTATTGTTTTTTTTGTAGTCTTTGTTTACCTTTGAAATTTCACTATCAGGAATATTGAACTTTATAGCCTTATTAAAATAATCAACCCATTTTTTTTCAATTGCTTTCTTAGATTCATTCAACTTATTGATTTCAAGTGTTAACGCTTCAAATTCTTTCATTAAATCTTGACTTTTATTCTTCGAATATTCGTCAAATCTAAAATCTGCAAATTTCCAATAAGAAAGTTGTAGTACTAATCCATTTAATGTTGATTGTCTAATATTTAAATTTTCATAACATTTTTTCGGCTTGCTTTTTCCGACACTGAACGAATTATAACATCTATAACTTTGATATTCATTTTGTTTTAAAACTGAGTAATTACCTCCACATGCACCACATTTTATTTTTGATTTTAATAAGTTCTTTATCTTGTAATTGTTGTTTTTGAAATTATAATTTTCATATATTCTTTTCTGAACACTTTCAAATAAATCCTCATTAATTATTATATATTGAGGGAATGATAGTTTTACTTCTTCAAGTATTTTTCTTGTTTTTTTACTTTTTGAATTTTGATTTTCAGATTTAAATAATGGATCAATGTCATCGTCACTAAAACTTGGCATATGGAACAAAAAAGTTCTTTCACCAATGTAAATTCTCGATTTTAGAATATTATTTATACTTCCTATATTCCAAGTATTTTCGAATTTTAATTCTGAGGTGTTTGATCCAATTTTTTTTCGTTTTATGTTTAATTCATTAGTTCTTCTTGTGTAAATAGTATCAATATTTTCATTATTTAATGTCTGAGCGATTTCATAAGTACTTGCACCCTCATTATACATATTGAAAATCCTTTTTACCAGTTCTGCCTCTTTTTCATCAACAATCATTTTTTTTTCAATCACTTTGTAGCCAAGTGGTGGTAATCCCCCAACATATCCTTCTCCTTTTTTAATTTTTGATATTTTTCCTGAAATTGATCTTTCCACAAATAGTTGAATTTCACTTTCAGCACTGATAGATAAAAAAGTAAGCATTAATTGATTTGTTTTATCAATTTGTGATCCTATCGTAGTATTTTGTTTTTGAAAATAAAGTTCAATACCCAAAGAATTAAAACCTTTTACTAATTTATAAATTTCATTTTGACTACGTCCAAGTCGTGTGAATTCAGAAAAAAGTATCAAATTGAATTTATGTAATTTAGCATCATCAATTAGATTAAGTAATTCAACTCTATCAGAAGTAGAAGTAAAGCCAGATATTATATCCTTATATATTTTAAAAATCTTTAACCGAAATTTATTAGCATATTCTACTAATTCAGTCTCTTGTCTGTCTGTCGTTTGCATATGTGAACTAACACGCAAATATATTGCAACAACTTTTTCTTCCATTTTATTATCTTTGTATATTAAAAAGACAAAAATATGCAAAATAATGGTAAAGACAAATTTCAGAGTATGTTAATTGCTCCCATGCATACAGCAGAACATATACTAAACCAAACCATGGTGCGGATGTTTGGATGCGGCAGATCGGCAAACGCCCATATAGAAAAGAAAAAATCGAAGTGTGATTATTATTTACCAACTGCTCCCACAGAAGAACAGGTGGTTGAAATACAAAGAAAGGTGAACGAAATCATTAATCGTCACCTTCCTGTGTATGAAGAATTATTGTCGCGGGAAGAGGCTTCAAAAATAGCTGATTTATCCAAACTTCCTGCTGATGTATCGGAAACCCTTCGCGTTATCCGTGTGGGTGATTACGACGCCTGCGCCTGCATTGGACAACATGTTTCAAACACAGCTGAAATAGCAAAATTTGAAATCATCAGTCACGATTTTGAGAACGGACGCTGGCGGGTAAGATTTAAATTAGTGGAAGATTAGTCTTCCTCAAATTTAATCACTTCAACCGGGCAACTATCGGCCGATTCCCTGATCTCACTTTCGTAATCAGAGTAGTTCACGCCTTCTTTCGCGTGCGAGATATCTGTGATTTCGAAAACTTCAGGACATAAACTTTCGCATACGCCACATGACGTACAATCTTCTTCAACCCATACTTTCTTGATTCCCATAATTTTAAATTTTAAATTGATTTATAATTTTACCACATTAGTCAAATTAGTAACCCGGAGTAAATTGTTAAACACAAATATCAGAAAAATTTTTGAATAAAAAAGTATTATTTTAATAGTTCCTCCACTTTTTGCCAATTAACTACCTGCCAGAATGCCTTGGTGTAATCGGCGCGCTTCGACTGATATTTCAGGTAATAAGCATGTTCCCAAACATCAATCGCCAGAACCGGTTTACCTTTAGCTTCTGCAAACGACATCAGGGGATTATCCTGATTGGGTGTTGATACTATTTTCAATTTACCACTTTTGTCTTTGATTAGCCAGGCCCAACCGGAACCGAAACGGGTTGCAGCTGCTTTTTCAAATTCTGCTTTGAAATTATCTACAGAACCGAAGTTGGCAATCAATGCTTTTTCCACAACCGGTGTCATCTTGCTTTTGGATGCCGGAGAAAGTAATTCCCAGAATAATAGATGGTTGTAATACCCTCCCCCGTTATTTCTTACCGCCGTTTGAATATCAGCTGGCAATTCTTCAAAGTTTTGGAAAATTTCAACCAAATCCTTTTTGTACAATTCCGGATACTTGCTCAATGCTGCATTCAGGTTGTTGGTATAAGCCGCATGATGGTTGTTGTAATGTATATACATCGTTGTGCTGTCGATATAAGGCTCCAAATCGGCATAGCCATAATTTAACTGCGGTAATTTATACTGAGCCTGTGCAGTAAATACTAAGGTAAATACCACGAGTAATAACAATTGAATCTTTTTCATAAATTTATTTGTTTGAATTTTTAACCATATAAGTCATAAAAGGAACATATAAGATTCGTAATTCACTCTTTACGCCTTTTGTGACTATATTTGATAACTATTTCAAGAACAAATTATATGCTGCATAGTTTATCATCTCACATCAATTTAACATATTTTTTTAACTAAATTACGAAAAGTATTGTACTTTTTCCCGAAATAAACCGTTATTCATTCGAAACATCCCATCAGAAAAGCATTTCAATCAAAAGGATGTCCCGAATGGTTTTATCAGGCCGATTATTTTTTTTATTTTTGTGGGTTTTATAAACTACATGCTGATTTGATAAAAATATGATAGATTACATAAAAGGAGAAATTACCGAATTAAACCCGACCTATGCTGTGGTAGAAACTGCCGGCATAGGTTATTTTATCAATATAGCCTTGCCGGTTTACTCGGCGCTGAACGGACAGAAAAACGGCAAACTATATGTATATGAAGTAATTCGTGAAGATGCGCATAGTTTATTTGGTTTTTTGAATCAGGCCGACAGGCAACTATTCCTGATGCTTATTTCAGTTTCGGGAATTGGCGCCAACACAGCCCGGATGATTATGTCGTCGTACGCGGTTGCCGAAGTTCAACAAATGATTGCCACCGGTAATGCCGTTGCATTGAGTTCAATCAAGGGTATCGGTGCAAAAACAGCACAACGCATCATAGTCGACCTGAAAGATAAAATCATCAAACTGAATGTGATATCCGACATGGATCTACCGCAACAACAAATCTCCGGTGAAGTTCGCGACGAAGCTGTATCTGCTCTGGTGATGCTTGGTTTTGCCGCCAATGTTTCGCAAAAGGCTGTTGATGGTATACTGAAATCGCAATCGGATGTTTCGGTTGAACAACTCATCAAACTGGCGTTGAAAAATATCTGATACGTAGTCGGTTTCGTCATTTAGCAGCAAAGTATGGTTCTGAAATCAAGGATATTATTTCTCACCCTCTTTTTCCTGGTCATTTTAGGTTCTGTGTCGGGCGTACTGAACACATTATCTGAACCGGAGCTGCTTTATCAGGAGCCTGTCAGTCAGCCTGACAACAACACACAGGAAACGACAACACCTAAAGACTTTAGCATCAGCAAAACAACCCTGGATGATTTTGAAACAATCAAACAACAGGTACCCTTAGATGCTCCCCTTCCCGACAACGTGAAAACGACAGTGGAATATGATATTCGTTCCGGAAATTATGTGATGCGCACCAAGGTGGGTGACATGGAAATAGCAACCCCCTTCACATTAACCGGTAAAGAATATTATGATTTTTCAGCTAAAAAAGAGCAAAACACTTATTGGAAAGAGCTGAATAGTAAAGCCGAAGTCGACAATGAAGAGAAATTCTCTATTACAGACATCAAATTTGACATTGGTAAAGCAGATAAAGTATTCGGTCCCGGTGGCGTACAAATCAAAACACAGGGTTCTGCTGAGCTCATTTTCGGTGTAAAAACCAACAAACTCGACAATCCCGCCTTGACTGAACGCATGCGTAAATCAACTATGTTCGATTTTGATGAGAAAATTCAGATGAATGTAACCGGAAGTGTTGGAGACAAAGTCAATTTCAACATGAATTACAACACCGAGTCGACCTTTGATTTTGATCAGAAATTAGTCAAGTTGAATTATAAAGGTAATGAAGATGATATCATACGGGCTATTCAGGCCGGTAATGTAAGCATGCAGCTCAACAGTTCGCTTATCACCGGTAGCACAGCGCTTTTTGGGTTACGTACAGATTTACAGTTTGGCAAACTAAGCGTTTCAGCCATAGCTTCACAGCAGGAATCGGAAACCAAAACAGTAAGTTCACGTGGTGGTGCGCAAACAACCAAGTATGAAGTTAACATTGACAATTACGACGAAAACCGGCATTTCTTTATCGGGCATCATTTCAGGGAAAATTTCGAAACAGCCATGAGTCGCCTGCCATTCATCTCTTCCGGTATCACCATCAACAGAATAGAGGTTTGGATAACAAACAAACGCGCCAACTACGATGAAGCCCGTAACATCATCGCTTTCATGGATTTGGGCGAACACACCCGCATCGACAATTCGCACTGGCAACCAACAGGTTCCTCTTCCAATCCCTATAACGATGCCAACACACTCTATCAGGAAATTAAAAACCTGGGAGACGAAGTCCGTGATATTAAAAGAACAAACGCGGTACTCGCAGCCAACCTGGGAGCATTTGGCATCAACGGAGGCGAGGATTATGAAAAAATTGAAAGCGCGCGCAGACTGAATCCTTCAGAATACAGTTTCAATCCAACCCTGGGAATTCTGTCACTAAGAAGCACCTTGAATCCCGATGAGGTAGTCGGGATAGCTTATGAATACACTCAGGGAGGGAATGTGTATCAGGTTGGTGAATTTTCGACCGACCAGGTTCAGGCTCCCAATGCCCTGATTGTAAAATTACTGAAAGGAACCTCTCAGTCGCCGCAACTGCCCACCTGGGACCTCATGCTGAAAAATGTGTATTATCTGGGCGCCATGCAGATGCAGAAAGAAAACTTCGAGTTAAACATTGTTTTCCGCAATGACTCTATCGGTACAAACTTACGTTATATCACCGAAGGGGATATCAAAAATCAACTGTTAATCAGGGTAATGAACCTCGACCGGTTAGATTTAAAACAAAACACCAATCCCGATGGAAAATTCGACTATATCGAAGGTTATACTGCATTTTCTTCCAGTGGCAGGATTATGTTCCCTGTTTTAGAGCCCTTCGGTTCGCATCTGAAAAAAATGATTGGCAACGATCAGATAGCGGAGAAATACATTTTTCAGGAACTTTACGACTCTACGCTGGTTGTAGCCAGGGAACTCAGTGAGAAAAACAAATTCATGATTGAAGGAGAATACAAAGCCAGCAGCGGCTCTGAAATTCGACTTAATGCCATGAATGTGCCCAGAGGTTCTGTAACAGTAACTGCCGGGGGAGCTACTCTTCGTGAAAATGTCGATTACATTGTCGACTACACCATGGGTACAGTTAATGTCATCAACCAGTCGATTATAGAATCGGGAACTCAGGTCGACGTGAAACTCGAGAATCAGTCGATGTTTAACATGCAGCGAAAAACCATGCTCGGCACCCACATGGAGTATCAGTTCAGCAAGGATTTCTCAGTAGGAGGAACGATTATGCGTCTCTCCGAAATGCCGCTGACCAAGAAAGTCAACACCGGCAACGAACCCATTGCCAATACCATTTGGGGATTGAATACGGCATGGAAAGGACAGTCGCAATGGCTGACCAACATGCTCGACAAACTACCATTTGTAGATGCAACTGCGCCTTCTACCATCGCCTTTAACGCGGAATTCGCACAATTACTGCCCGGTCACCACAAAGCCGTTGGCTCCGAAGGTTATGCCTATTTAGATGATTTCGAATCAACCAAAACCAGTTTTAACATCAATTATCCTTTCAACTGGTATCTGGCAAGTACGCCTTCCATGTTTCCGGAATCTGCACTCAGCAACCAGGTAGCTTATGGTAACAACCGGGCTTTACTGTCCTGGTATTTTGTCGACCCGTTGTTGAATCAGGATAAACCCTCGACCCCTGCCAACCTGCGTAACAACCTGGAGTCTCAGTCCAATCATTACACTCGTACCGTGTTGATTCCTGAAATATTTCCAAACAGGGACACTCCTTCTACCCTTACCACCAGTATGACGGTTATGAATCTGTCTTTTTACCCGACTGAGCGGGGTCCTTATAATCTCGACGTGGAAGGGATGGACGAAAACGGAAATTTAAAATTTCCGGATAAACGTTGGGGAGGCATCATGCGTAAATTAGATGTTACCGATTTTGAAACTTCCAACATCGAATACATTGAATTCTGGATGATGGATCCGTTCATTTACAATGACGGAAGCGATAAAGGAGGAGAATTATACTTCAACTTAGGCGATATCAGTGAAGATGTACTGAAAGATGGTAAAAAATTCTTTGAACACGGATTACCGCTGGATGATGACCCCGCCAAAACAGAACCAACAGTTTGGGGCGTAGTACCCCGTGTGCAGTCAACCGTAACTGCTTTCGACAACACAGCAGGAGCCAGAGCCAAACAGGATGTAGGATTAAATGGGCTCCCGACAGAAAAAGAATTTATATTTCCGACCTATCGCAGCTATGTCGATTCAATTCTGGCAAAAGTGAATGTAGCTACCCGCCAGCGGATGCAGCAAGACCCGTTTTCACCACTCAACGACCCTGCCGGCGACAATTACAGTTTCTACCGTAATCCGGCTTACGATCAGCAGGAAGCTGGTATTTTAACCCGATATAAACGCTTTAACGGTACAGAAGGAAACTCACCGGATGCAACTAACAGTGATCTTTCCTACACAACAACAGCGACATCTTTGCCTGACAATGAAGACATCAACAACGACAACACGCTGAATGAATATGAGCGATATTTCCAGTATCGTGTTGAGATAAAGCCGGAAAAAATGGTGGTTGGTACAAACTACATCACGGATAAGATTACCTCTAATGTTAAGTTAGCCAACAACAACATCGAACAGGTAAGCTGGTACCAGTTTAAAATTCCATTGAGGGAGTTTGATGATAAGGTGGGTAATATCCGCAATTTCAAGTCAATTCGTTTCATACGCATGTTTATGACAGGCTTTGAACAGGAAAAGCACTTACGTTTTGCTGCACTTGATTTAGTAAGGGGTGAATGGAGAAACTACACCAAAATATTGCACGAACCGGGTAAAACTCCCGTATCAGAAGGTAAGCTGGATGTTCAGGCAGTAAATATCGAGGAAAATTCAGAAAAAACACCGGTGAACTACATTTTGCCTCCGGGTATTACCCGTGCTACCGACCCGGGGCAACCCCAGCTGATTCAGCAGAATGAACAATCCATGCTGATGAAAATCACCGGACTGGCTCCCGGCGATGCGAGAGCAGTGTATAAGAACACATCTTATGACATGCGTCAATACAAACGATTACAGATGTTTGTACATGCCGAAAAACTGATCAATGACGAATATAATTTAAAGGACAATGAACTGACTTGTTTTATCCGCATCGGATCCGATATGGTCAATAATTACTATGAATATGAAGTGCCACTGATGTTAACTCCTCATGGCATATACAGTTCAAGCAGCACGCGTGACCGTGAAGTCGTTTGGCACCCCGACAATATGATTGATTTTCCTTTTGAAGCCCTGACAGAAGTCAAACTAAGAAGAAACAAAGCCAAAGGTAATTCACAGGCGATATCAAATTTAACCCCGTTTACAGTTGCCGATCCTAAAAAGCCCAGAAACAGCATCACGGTTGTAGGTAACCCTACCATTGCTGAAGTTGAAAACATCATGATTGGAGTCCGTAACAGGAGCAACAATTTAAAATCGGCTGAAATCTGGGTAAACGAGTTGCGCATGTCGCAATTCAATGAAGAAAGCGGTTGGGCTGCCCTCGCAAATCTGGCTTTAGGACTCTCTGATTTGGGGAGCATTAATTTGGCCGGTCGTATCGAAACTGCCGGTTATGGTAGTCTCGAAAGCAACGTGATGGAAAGAAGAAATGACGACCTTTACCAAATGAATTTTTCAACTTCATTGGAGTTAGGCCGTTTTTTACCCAAAGAAGCCAAGGTACAATTACCTGCTTATTTCTCCTATACGAATGAAACGCTCAGTCCAAAATACAACCCGCTGGACCAGGATGTTACGCTGGAAGAATCTTTAAATAACCTGGACTCTGAAGCGGCAAGAGACTCCTTATTGCTGATCTCTCAAACCGTACATACATCTAAAAACTTCACGATATCATCAGCCAAAGTAAATATCAAGAGTAAGAAACCGCAGTTTTACGATCCGGCTAACCTTTCTTTCTCCTATTCTTTTTCTGAAACCAACCAACACAGTGCTGAAGTGGAGCAAAATCTAATCAAACAGGAAAGAGCTTCATTAAACTACAACTTCAGTTTTGAAAACAAACCTTTTGAACCATTTAAGGAAACAAAAGGATTAGATAAACCGGCTGCCAAACTGATTAAAGAACTGAATTTTAACTACCTGCCCAATTCCATCGGGTTCAACACCAACATGAACAGACAGTATTCACAAATTAAACTCCGTGATTTCAATACTGATTTGGGTGGAAGCGCCGGAAACGACGCATTAGATGTTACTTTCAGTAAGGACTTTATGTGGAACCGGCAGTTCGACATCAAATGGGATTTGACAAAAGCATTAAAACTAAGTCTGCAAACAGCCACCAATGCCATCATCGAAGAGCCATATTATACCCCTGAATTCGGACGGGAACATTATGAGCTATGGCGTGACTCAGTCTGGTCCAGTATTCGCAAACTGGGAACTCCCTACACTTATCAGCAGGTCTTCACAGCTTCCTGGGCCATTCCGGTAAATAAAATTCCGCTGTTCGACTGGATTAACTCTGTAAACACCTCATACAATGCAAACTACAACTGGAACCGTTCTGCCCGGTTGAAAGACATGGATGATTTTGGAAACACAGCGACCAGTACGCGTTCTTATCAGGTTGACGGACAGTTTAACATGGAAACACTGTATAATAAATCAGCCTATCTCAAAGAAGTCAATTCAAGATTTACAGGTAATCAAAGAAAAGTGCCTAACCCTAATTTCAAACCTAAAACCTACAATGAGGTAGTAAACATTGAGAAAGGTAAGAAAACGACCGTACGACATCGCTTGGGTACCACTTATTTCAACCTGAATGCCACCGATAAACAAGGTAATAAGATAAAACTGAAATACAACACCGTAAACCCGTCGGATATAGAAATTTTGAGTTTAAACAGCCTTGACAGCGTATCGGTTACTTTGGTTACCTACGATCCGAATGTCAGGACGGTAACACAAAACATCACCGACATAGCTACCCGCGTATTGATGTCAATTCGCAGGGGTTCTATCACCTACCGTGAAACCAACAGCATGGTGATACCCGGATTTTTACCCAATGTCGAAATTTTCGGTCAGCAGGTGATGGATAACGGGACCTATGCTCCCGGTTTAGACTTTGCTTTTGGATTGCATAACAACAACACCATTAGCAATGCCATTGACCAGGGGTGGTTGTTTATGAGTGATTCGATTATCAACCCGGCAAACACGGCTATGACCTCCGATTTAGATCTGAAAATGAACCTGGAGCCTATACCCGGACTCAAAATTGACTTGAATGCCAAACGTTATGAAGCTTCCAATACAACGATTCAGTATATGTTCGCGGGTATGCCGACAACCTTCAACGGAAGTTTCAATATCACGCAGGTTGCGCTGGCAACAGCTTTCAAGCCCATAGGCACAGCTGAAAACAATTACAATTCGGATGTATTCAATCAGTTCCTGAGCAATCGTACATTTTTCAGGAATAAATTAAACGCCCAATATAAAGGCACCCGTTATCCTACAACAGGATTTTTAAGCAATTATCCCATAGAATTTTACGATGATGACCCCAACAAGAAAGAATTCAGCCTCAATTCATCAGAAGTATTGATTCCGGCGTTTTTATCAGCTTATACCGGACGAGATCCCGAAAGGATGGAAACCAAACCATTTCTGTCTTTCCTCAGCATGTTACCGAACTGGCGTGCCAACTACGATGGTTTATCCCGCATTCCCTGGGTAAAGGATAAGTTCCGCTCTATCAGCATTACCCATGCCTACACCTGTCGTTACAGCATCGGTTCGTATACCTCCTACTCCACCTGGGTAGCCATGGGTAACGACGATAATGCACTTGGTTATATCCGCGATGTGCAATCCAACAACCCGATTCCGGCATCGCCTTATGACATTTCTTCTGTGTCGCTGACAGAACAATTCAGTCCGCTTATCGGTATCAATGCAGCTCTCAAAAACAGCATGACCACCAAATTAGAGTATAAAAAACAACGTAACCTGGCCTTGAATCTATCCAACACACAAATGATAGATGCCATGACAGATGAATTTGTGATTGGTTTCGGGTATGTGGTCAAAGATTTTGATGTCATCCTGAAATTAAAAAACAGCACACAATCCAGGATTAAAAACGATTTGAAAATCAATGCAGATTTTTCGTATAAAGACATCAAATCCTTGTTGCGAAAAATTGATGAAGGATTGACTCAGGCTTCCAGCGGGAACAAGTTATTAACCATGAAAATCATGGCTGATTATGTATTCAGTTCGAAAGTCAACATTCAAATGTTTTATGACCGGCAAGTCAGCACACCGCTCATTTCTTCTTCTTTCCCTGTATCTTCCAGCAATTTCGGGGTAAGTTTTAAATTCATGTTAACAAGATAAATCAAATAATCACTTAAAAACTTCACACATTGTATGAATCAGGAAAAAATCACTAACCGATGGATACCGGTAATTGCCGCGGTAGTCATCCAGTTTTGTCTCGGAACAGCTTACATCTGGTCCGTTTTTCAAACCGGCATTGCCAACAAAGTATTCAATGGCGATAACGCGTCTGCTGCATTGACATTTTCTCTGTTGCTGGGAACATTAGCATTCGGAAGTACCTTCGGAGGCCGACTTCAGGATAAAAAAACGCCGGGACCGGTTGTATTCTGGGGTGGATTGGTGTTGGGAGCCGGTTTTATTCTTGCATCGTTTACTTCTCCTTCATTTCCATGGTTATTGTGGATTGCTTATGGACTGTTGGGCGGTTTTGGCATGGGTATGATTTACTCCAGTCTGATTGCTACCTGTCAGAAATGGTTTCCGGATAAACGCGGACTGATTACCGGTATCATCGTATCGGCATTGGGATTTGGCGGAGTCATCTTCACACCGATTGCCCGTGCATTGATAAAAAATGCAGGCGAATTACAAACTTTTATGTGGTTGGGTATCATTTTCATCGTCATATCGGTAATTGGTTCACTTTTTATTAAAAATCCTCCGAAAGGTTTTATCCCGAAAGGTTTTGATATGGACAGCATTGCCAAAAAGAACGGTACGAACTGTTTTACTTCCCGTGAGATGCTGAAAACGCCACAATTCTACCTCGTAGCTTTCACTTTTTTACTGGCTTGTATGGCGGGTCTGATGATGATAGGTTTCACAGCGCCTATTGCCATTGCCAAAGGACTATCACCTGAAGTGGCTGCAACCGGTGTGATGATTATTGCTTTGTTCAACTCCTTCGGTCGGGTTTTCTGGGGCGGTATTTCAGATAAAATGGGACGCAGAACTACCTTGCTGACTTTGTTAATCATGACGGCCGTATTGATTTTGTTGGTCAATGTAGTCAACGGAATTATGTTATTGGTTTTAATTGCCTTAATCGGATTTTCATACGGTGGTTTTCTCGGCGTGTTTCCGGTTATCACAGCCGATTTCTGGGGCATGAAAAACATGGGATCCAACTACGGTATCATCCTACTTGGTTTTGGACTGGGTGCTATCATCTCATCTTACATCGCCGGTTATTTTAAAAACTTAGCAAATGTAACCGAAACAATCGATGGTATAACCAAAGTGGTAGCCGTTGACCTGACAAAGATGCAACCTGCATTTATCATTGCATCAGGTGCAGCGGTAGTTGGAGCGATATTAATCGCGTTGCTGAAAAAGCCGAAGCATATTAGCGAGTAATGACAAGCAAGATGACCTGAGACTGTCGACCTTTAAAACGGTGTTTCATCACTTTTTGCATACCCGCCAAAAGGTGAAGCCGAACCAAATTCTTTATTGGCATGTCCATTGAATGTGCTGTCGTTCATTTTAGATGAAATAGTCTGGTATCCTCCGTGTACCGGACTATTTTCATCATCATCGTCATCTTTATTCATGAATTTGGCATACACATTCTTGAATTTCAATTGAATATCTCCTGTAGCCCCGTTACGGTGTTTTGCCACAATAATTTCAGCAATACCCAACAGGGAATTTCCTTGCGCATCTTCTGTAAGTTTATAATATTCAGGGCGGTGGATAAAGCATACCATGTCAGCATCCTGCTCAATTGCACCGGATTCACGCAGGTCAGACAACTGCGGACGCTTACCTTCAATCCCGGTACGACCTTCCACCCCACGGTTCAACTGTGAAAGTGCGATGATGGGAATATCCAGTTCCTTTGCCAGTCCTTTTAACGACCGGGAAATAATACTAACTTCCTGCTCCCTGCTCCCGAAACTCATTCCTGATGCATTCATCAACTGAAGGTAGTCGATGATGATGCATTGTATTTTGTGTTCGCGAACTAATCTGCGCGCTTTACTTCTCAGTTCAAATATAGATAAACTGGGGGTATCATCGATAAAAACTGGTGCATCCATCAACTGCGTTACGTCTCTGTCGAACTTTTCCCATTCGTAGGCATCTAACTGACCGTTTTTGATTTTCTCACCTTCGAGCTGACAAACATTCATAATTAAACGGTTTACCAACTGCACATTCGACATTTCAAGAGAAAATACGGCAACAGGCGAATTGTAATCAACTGCCATGTTTTTGGCCATAGAAAGAATAAAGGCTGTTTTTCCCATCGCAGGACGGGCAGCAATAATGATTAAATCCGATCTTTGCCAGCCGGACGTAATTTTATCCAGACTGTGGAAACCACTTGGAACACCACTCGCACCCTGCTTTTTAGCCGCCTGAATCATCCTGTTTCTGGCTTCCTCAATAACCGGATTGATCTGTACGACATCTTTTTTGAGGTTACGTTGCGAAATTTCGAACAACATACCTTCAGCCTCTTGCATGAGGTCGTCCACGTCCGTTTTGTCATCAAAAGCCTTGGTTTGAATTTCCGAGGAAACACGGATTAACTCTCTTGCCAGATACTTCTGAACAATAATTCGGGCATGGTATTCAAGGTGGGCAGCTGAATTGACTTTGGCTGTGAGCAAGGTAATGTAGTAAGGACCGCCGACCTCATCAATGGTTCCATCCTTCCTGAGCTGTTCCGTTACCGTATGCATATCAACCGGTTGCTGATGGACAGCCAGCGATTGAATGGCTTCAAAAATCCGCTGATGGGCAATTTTATAAAAACATTCCGGTTTAAGAATCTCCGATACCATCGAATAGGCATCCGTTTCGAGCATGATTGCACCCAGCACGGCCTCTTCCAGTTCAGGCGCCTGTGGCGGAAGTTTTCCAAATTCGTTGGCTGCAATTATCGGTGACTGATTCTGTCGTTTGTTATTATACGGTCTTTTTTCCGCCATGGTTGAATTATTAATTGGGAGGCAAATTTACACTTTTTACCCGCAAAGCCAATACAGAAATCTCAAAAGCTATCAACAAAAGTGAAATACTTATCAAACGTTTTTAAACCATCGGGTATATCCTCAAATAAACCATAGACCGATGAACCTGAGCCTGACATGGATGCATAAACTGCTCCCATATTATATAAGGTATCTTTAATATTCTTAATAACAGGATATTTATTAAATACAGCCGTTTCAAAATCATTTTTCAGATACTTTTTCCATTCGGATACCGGCTCCGTAATTATTTCCAGTATCTTAGTCTCAGGATAACGGGGAGTAACAGCTGCATATGCTTCTGGTGTCGAAACATGCACATCCGGTTTAACCAAAACAAAATGATAACCCGCCAACGAGATATCAACGGGAGAAAACACATCCCCTATTCCACTGGCAAATATAGGTCTGTTTCGAACAAAAACCGGACAATCAGCTCCCAGCTTCACTGCATACTTTTCCAATTCTCCATCAGAGAGATGCAGGTTAAACAATTCATTCAGCGCTTTCAGCATAAAGGCAGCATCAGAAGAACCTCCTCCAAGTCCGGCTCCAAAAGGAATATTTTTACGCAACTGAATATCTACCGGCTCAATATCAAAATCTTTCTGAATCAACCGCAATGCTTTTATAATCAAATTCTTTTCCGGGTCATCAGTAACCTCAGTCCCAAAAACTTCGAGGTTGTAGTCTATCTTGCGTGAATAAACGGTTTCACTCTTTGCAACATATAATTCATCTTTCAGTCCGATAGGATAAAATATCGTTTCGATATTATGGTAACCGTCTGATCTCTTTTCAACGACATTCAATCCAATGTTTATTTTGGCATTAGGCAACAGGTGCATGTTAATATACTGAAGTTGTTTTAAATAATATATGCTGAAATATTGTATTGATGACTGCAAAAATAATAATAATAACCGATAAAAAAACCCGGGAATTAAATTAATTCCCGGGCAAATAAACTATCAGAAAAATTCTCGGTTGTATATAATCAAGTGTTGTACACGATTTCGAAATTTGTCCAAATATGTCAGATGCAACAATCTGATGCAAAAGTAAAATGTAAATCTATTTCAGGTAGGACAATTGGTAAAAAAAAGAGGACAATAGGTAAAAAGTATCTTTTTTTTATGTACGTTTGCAACAAATTTCAGCTTATGATAAAAACTATACTATTGTTAAATCCGGTATATGTCACTTTGTTTTGGGCAATTCTTCTCAATATATCCGGTAGAAATGCCAGTCCGGCCAGAACTTTTCTCGGTAAATTCATGATTTTTGCCGGCATTGTATACTTCTCCCACTTTATATTTTATTATCCGCTGAAAGAAATCTACCCTTATATCGATCCCTTATATCAGTTTTCATCGCTCATTGTATATCCGATGTATTATGTATATTTAAGATTACTGACTGTTGATGAAAAATTTTCCTGGAGCATCCACTGGAAATTTCTCATAATTCCAGCTATATTAGTCCTTCTTTATACAGCCGGCATATTAACAGGAGAATTTGCCGATTTTAAAACCTGGATTTTTGATAAAAACATTACACCGGCATCACCCGCTCTCAAATTTGTAAAATACATTCTTTTCTCCATGCGATTTCTATTTATTGTGCAGGTACTATTTTTAATGATAGAGAGTAGCAGACTGTTGAAACAATATGCATCCAAAGCTGAACAATTTTATTCTGATATTGAGGATGGAAGAAACAGAAATGTAAAAATTCTGAATATCTCAATGATACTAACCGGTATATTCTCAGTAATCATAGCTTCTCTGGGCAGGGATTTCTTTAAAAACGAACTTACTTTAACCGGATTTGCATCCGTAATTTTCAGCGGTTTATTGTTTATAGTCGGCTACATGGGATACAAACAAAAATCTGTATATCAACTTAGACCTGTTTTACCGGAAGAGCCCGACAGCTCAGCACACGAAGAACAAGCGCAATTGGAGATCTCCGGTAATATACTTATTAACAAAATCATACACCTGTTTGAAGAACAGAAAATCTACCTGAACGAAAGTCTTACCATTGTCGATTTAGCCAACATTACCGGAACTAACCGGACTTATATTTCCCACCTCATCAATCAACATTACCAACAGAATTTTTGTACCTTTGTGAACAATTTCAGGGTCGAAGAGGTTAAAAGAATCATACTCAAAGATCCTTCCGCCACCAATCAGATTTTGGCGGAAAAATGTGGATTCAGTTCGGCAGACTCATTGAAAAGGGTCATTAAAAACATGACAGGAATGTCGGTTACCGAGCTGAAAAACTTTTTACTAAAAAAATAAATTATGGAACATGTACGCAAACCGGAATGGTTACGCAACAAATTATACAGTGAAGCAAAATACGCTAATGTACACGGACTTATCAAAGAAAAAGGATTAAACACCATCTGTACCAGCGGTCGTTGTCCGAACCAAAGTGAATGCTGGAGCAGAGGCACTGCCACCCTGATGATCCTGGGAGATATTTGTACACGCGCCTGCAAATTTTGCAACACAATCACCGGCCGACCGCTTCCTCCCGACCCTGCTGAACCACAGAAAGTGGCCGACACAATCAAGCAATTAAACCTGAAGCATACGGTTATTACATCAGTCGACCGCGACGACCTGCCGGATGCAGGTGCCGGTTTCTGGGCTGAAACCATCCGGGCAATTAAAACAACCAACCCCGGCACTACATTAGAAGTACTGATTCCTGATTTCAGTGGTAATACTGAATTAATTGACCTGATTATTGCAGAAAAACCCAATGTAATTTCGCATAATCTGGAAACAGTCAGACGGCTTACTCCCCAGATTCGTACCAAAGCAAAATACGATACAAGCCTGAAAGTAATTGAACACATTGCATCAAGAGGTTTCAGAGCTAAAACAGGCATCATGCTTGGACTGGGCGAAACGGAAGAAGAAATTCTGGAACTGATGGATGATGCGCTGGCGCATAACTGTTCCATCCTTACCATCGGCCAGTATATGCAACCTTCGCGTAAACACGCACCGGTTTCGGCCTATATCCATCCGGACAAATTCAAAGAATACAAAGAAATTGCGTTAAAAAAAGGATTTAAGATGGTAGAAAGCGGACCGTTTGTGAGGTCATCTTATCATGCTGAGAAGCACGTGTAGGTGAATAATTCTAATTTCAAAATTCAATTGAGATATTTACCTTTCCACCCAAACCTTTTTCAACGATTTCAAATAGCGTTTTCAGCGTAATATTGCTTCCGTCATTTTCTACCCTGGAAATGTAGGATCTTTTTTTATCTAATATTTTACCTAATTCTTCCTGTGTTAACTTTCGGGATTCCCTTGTTTTTCTTAGAAGCAAACCAATTTTGAGGGCTTCAGTTTCTCTTTCAAGGTTATCACGTCTCTCTGTTCCTTTTTGCCCGTAAACCCTGTCTTTAATATCTGACCAGGAGTTAATACCTTGTATTTTTTCTTTTGTTTTCATACGCTCAAAATTTTATTTTACTTTGATTCGAAATACTCTTTCATAAGCTTTGCAGCTTTATCAATCTCGCGTCCTGATGTTTTTTGTGTTTTTTTTCTGAAACCGCTTAATAGTATCACAAGCTTTCCTTCATCAAAGAAACAGAATACACGCCAAATATCGCTTCCCAATTGAATTCTGGCTTCATAAAGGCCATTTGTTCCGGTAATTTGTTTTAAATAGTTCGACGGAATTCTTTCCAGGGTTTCTACCGCTTCTAATACCTTAAATATCTTATCTTGCACTTTCTGAGGTTGTTTTGATAAAAAATCCTCAAAATAGTGCTTATAAGCAATAATCTTCCGAATCTTCTCCATAATTATGTTTGGTTTTCAATCGCAAAGGTAACTTATAAGTTACAAACAAACAAATTTTTTATTGGGATTTTTTGAAGCAATACATAAAATTGCCTCTTTTTTTTGTAAATTTGCGCTCTTTTTGGACAAACTTACGATCAAATTTGCATATATACCTCATCAACAATGAGCTTACAATCAGAAATTAAACGTCGCAGAACTTTTGCTATCATATCCCATCCAGATGCTGGAAAAACCACACTAACAGAAAAGTTGCTGCTTTTCGGAGGTGCTATACACGTTGCCGGAGCTGTTAAATCAAATAAAATCAAAAAAACAGCGACATCCGACTGGATGGAAATTGAGAAACAGCGTGGTATTTCGGTTGCGACATCGGTTATGGGTTTCGAGTATAGGGACTATAAAATCAACATCCTCGACACACCCGGTCACCAGGACTTTGCCGAGGATACTTACCGTACGCTGACGGCCGTTGATTCTGTAATCATCGTTGTTGATACCGCCAAGGGGGTTGAAGCGCAAACACGCAAGCTGATGGAAGTCTGTCGCATGCGCAAAACGCCGGTGATGATTTTCGTGAACAAAATGGATCGTGAAGGCAAAGATGCTTTTGATTTGTTGGATGAACTGGAAAAGGAACTGGGTATCCACGTACGCCCGCTAAGCTGGCCCATCAACCAGGGATATGCTTTTAAAGGTGTGTATAATATATACAAGGACAATCTCGAACTTTTCACGCCTAACAAACAAACCATCAGTGAATCGGTTCAACTGGCGGACATTAACAGTCCGGAACTGAACAAACTCGTTGGCGACAACAACGCTGAAAAGTTGAGAGAAGACCTTGAACTCATCGAAGGAGTGTATACTGCTTTTGACATTGACAAATATCTTGCTGGTGATTTGGCTCCCGTTTTCTTTGGCTCAGCCCTGAACACTTTTGGAGTAAAGGAATTGCTGGATTGCTTTGTAGAGATTGCTCCTTCTCCCCGACCCGTTCATACATTGGAGCGTGAAGTTAATCCACATGAAGAAAATTTATCGGGATTTATTTTTAAAATACATGCCAATATGGATCCAAACCATAGAAGCTGTATAGCTTTCTTAAAGATCTGTTCCGGAAAATTTGAAAGAAACGTGAATTACAAACACGTCCGTCATGGCAAATTGATGCGTTTTTCTGCACCGACAGCCTTCATGGCACAAAAGAAAGAAACCGTTGACGAGGCTTATGCAGGCGACATCGTGGGTTTGCCGGATACAGGCACATTTAAAATCGGAGATACCCTGACATCCGGTGAAAATCTGCATTTCAAAGGACTACCCAGTTTTTCTCCCGAGATGTTCAAGTACATTGAAAATGCCGACCCGATGAAAACCAAGCAACTGGAAAAAGGCATTAATCAGTTGATGGACGAAGGAGTTGCGCAGCTATTCGTGAATCAGTTTAACAACCGCAAGATTATCGGCACAGTCGGACAACTTCAGTTTGAGGTTATCCAATACAGACTCCTCCACGAATACGGTGCACAATGCCGTTGGGAGCCCATAAACCTGTACAAAGCCTGCTGGATAGAAAGCGACAACCTCACCGAACTCGAAAACTTCAAAAAACGCAAGGCACAATTCATGGCAATTGATAAGGAAGGACGCGATGTTTTTCTGGCTGATTCAAATTATGTATTGCAAATGGCGCAAAATGATTTTAAAAATATTAAGTTCCATTTTAGTTCGGAGTTTTGATAAACGTCATCAAAATAGAGTCAATGAGCACAAAATGTAAACTTATTTACGACAGATTTATTACCAACTGTTTTTTATTCAAATTTTAACTATCATTTTGTCTTTATTTTCTTGCCACACCCAATCTTTTTTGTACTTTTGCAGGAATTTTGGACTTATAAAAACCGCTTAACATTTATGCAAACGCACAAACCTTTTCATCTTGTTTTAGAAGATGGAACCGTTTTTAAAGGGAAATCCTTTGGTTTCGAAAAACCGGTAGCCGGTGAAGTTGTTTTCAACACTGCCATGGTTGGCTATCCCGAGAGTTTAACCGACCCATCTTACGCCGGACAGCTCTTAGCAATCACCTTCCCGTTGGTCGGCAATTACGGTGTTCCGGGTGATGTCATACAAAACCAATTATCCACATTTTATGAATCGGAAAAAATCCAGGTAACAGGCTTGATTATTTCCGATTTTTCTTTTCAATACAGTCACTGGAACGCTGCCAAGAGTTTGAGTGAATGGCTGATTGAAAATGAAGTGCCGGGAATATACGGGATTGATACCCGAGAACTCACGAAGATGGTGCGTGAGAAAGGAACCATGAAAGGTAAATTAGTTTTTCCGGATGGAGACGACATTGACTTTATCAATCCAGATGATGAAAACCAGGTTGCCAAAGTGAGTTGCACAGAAGTCATAACCTACGGAAACGGGAAGAATAAGGTGGTTATGGTTGACTGCGGTGTGAAACAAAATATCATTCGCTGCTTGCTGAAAAGGGACACTACGGTCATACGCGTACCCTGGGATTATGATTTTAATCAGCTTGATTACGATGCCTTGTTTATCTCAAACGGTCCGGGCGACCCTGCCTATTGCGATGTTACGGTAAGTAATATCAGAACTGCCATGCAAACCGACAAGCCGATTTTTGGCATCTGCATGGGAAACCAACTGCTTTCGATTGCCGGAGGAGCAAAAACATATAAACTGAAATACGGTCACCGCTCCCATAACCAACCGGTTCAACTGTGCGGAACCCAACGGGCTTTCATCACGACCCAGAATCATGGGTTCGCGGTTGATAACAATACGCTGAGCGCCGACTGGGAACCCTTGTTCATCAACATGAACGACGGCACAAACGAAGGTATCCGTCACAAAACGAAACCCTGGTTCTCGGCACAATTCCACCCGGAAGCAGCTTCTGGTCCGACCGACACGGAATTTCTCTTCGACGTATTCATCAAAACACTTGCTGAAAACAATAAATCCATTCCCCAACTCATTGAAGAGGAAATGGATGCAAGATTGGTTCGTAAACAGGAATATCAGGGAGCTGAAAAAGGAACCATCAACAAAGTGTTGGTGTTAGGCTCAGGTGCGCTCAAAATCGGGGAAGCCGGTGAATTCGACTACTCAGGCTCGCAGGCGCTGAAAGCCCTTAAGGAAGAGGGTATTCAAACTGTATTGATTAACCCGAACATCGCCACGGTGCAAACATCAGAAGGTATAGCCGACAAAGTTTATTTCCTTCCTGTCACTCCTGATTTTGTTGAAAGGGTGATAGAAAAGGAACGTCCCGATGGCGTGTTCCTTTCGTTCGGCGGACAAACTGCACTGAATTGCGGAGTTGCATTGTACAAAGCGGGTATCTTCGAAAAATACAACATCAAGGTGCTGGGAACTCCGGTTCAGTCTATCATCGATACCGAAGACCGGGAAATTTTCAATAGCAAACTGGCAGAAATAGATGTTAAATACATCAAATCAGAAGCGGTTACTAATTTTGCTGCTGCCAAAAGAGCGGCCAATGAACTGGGATATCCGGTCATCGTGAGAGCAGCTTATGCCTTGGGTGGTTTAGGCTCAGGTTTCTGTGACAACGACGAAGAATTGAAAACCATTACCGACAAAGCTTTTGCTTATTCTCCCCAGGTATTGGTAGAAAAATCGCTGAAAGGATGGAAAGAAATTGAATATGAAGTCGTGCGTGACCGTTATGACAACTGTATCACGGTTTGTAACATGGAAAACTTCGACCCGCTGGGTATCCATACCGGTGAAAGTATCGTGGTAGCGCCATCGCAAACCCTTTCGAACAACGAATACCACAAACTTCGGGAACTGGCCATTCGCATTATCCGCCACATCGGCATCGTGGGCGAATGTAACGTGCAGTACGCATTGGATCCATATTCAGAAGACTATCGGGTGATTGAAGTAAATGCGCGTCTGAGTCGTTCATCAGCATTGGCTTCGAAAGCTACCGGATATCCGCTGGCCTTTGTGGCAGCGAAACTCGGACTCGGCTACGGACTACCCGAATTGAAAAACTCAGTAACCAAAGATACATCTGCATTTTTTGAACCTGCTCTCGACTACATCGTGTGTAAAATTCCACGCTGGGACTTGGGTAAATTCCAGGGTGTCAGTCGACAATTGGGTTCCAGCATGAAATCAGTGGGTGAAATCATGTCGATAGGACGTACTTTCGAAGAGGTAATTCAAAAAGGTCTGCGGATGATTGGACTCGGCATGCACGGTTTTGTCGCCAACAAAGATTTGTATGCTGAAAACTTAGAAAAAGAACTTTCGGAACCCACAGACAAACGTGTATTCCTGATAGCGCAAGCATTGGAAAGCGGCTATTCCGTGGAAAAAATTCACGAACTGACCAAAATCGACCTGTGGTTCCTGCACAAACTGGCTCGAATCAAGGAAATTGAAAAACAGCTGCAAGCTGCAAAATCACTTGAAACCCTTGCTGATGAATTGCTGAAAGATGCAAAAGTAGCTGGCTTTTCTGATTTCCAGATAACAAGATTAGTTACTAAATGCAGCAACGACGAACTGGATGATCAAATCAAAATAACCCGTGCACATCGTAAATCAAGGGGCATTCTGCCGGTTGTAAAACAAATTGACACCCTGGCTGCCGAATATCCGGCACAGACTAATTACCTGTACCTTACCTACAGCGGTGTGGCGGGTGACATGAAATACCTCGGCGATCACCGCTCGGTAGTGGTGTTGGGTTCGGGCGCTTATCGCATCGGTTCATCGGTGGAGTTCGACTGGTGCGGGGTGAATGCGCTGATGACCATTCGGAAAGAAGGTCTTCGTTCGGTGATGATTAACTACAACCCCGAAACGGTTTCGACCGACTACGACATGTGCGACCGTCTTTATTTCGATGAATTGAGCTTCGAACGGGTGATGGACATCATGGAACTGGAAAACCCGATGGGGACGATTGTTTCGACCGGTGGTCAGATTCCGAACAACTTAGCATTAAAGCTGGCTGCTGAAAATGTGAATATCCTGGGCACCCAGGCAAAAGACATCGACAGGGCTGAAGACAGGCATAAATTCTCTTCCATGCTCGACGAACTGGGCATTGACCAGCCCCGCTGGAAAGAGCTGACTACTTTCGAAGATGTACATGAATTCGTGGAAAGAATCGGTTTCCCTGTGTTGGTGCGTCCTTCTTACGTGCTTTCTGGAGCAGCGATGAATGTTTGTCACGATGCATCTCAGCTCGAAAACTTCCTTAAATTAGCAACCGAAGTTTCCAAAAAACATCCGGTGGTTATTTCAGAATTCATTGAAAGATGCAAGGAAATTGAAATTGACGCAGTGGCAAAAGACGGTGAAATTCTGCTCTATGCCATTTCCGAGCACGTGGAATTTGCAGGCGTTCACTCCGGTGACGCGACAACCCAATTCCCTCCGCAGAAAATTTACGTGGAAACGATACGCCGCATCAAAAACATTGCCCGTGAGATTGCAAAATCGTTGAATATCTCGGGACCGTTCAACATCCAGTTCTTAGCCAAAGACAACTATATCAAGGTAATCGAATGTAACCTGCGTTCTTCACGATCGTTCCCATTCGTTTCGAAAGTATTGAAAATCAATTTCATCGAGTTGGCAACCAAGGTGATGCTGGGCATTCCGGTAGAGAAACCGGAAAAATCCGCCTTTGATCTGGATTACGTGGGCATCAAGGCATCGCAATTTTCCTTCCACCGTTTGCAATTGGCCGACCCGGTACTGGGTGTCGATATGGCTTCAACCGGTGAGGTAGGTTGTATTGGCGATGACTTCTCTGAAGCTATTCTGAAGTCCCTGTTATCAGTAGGATTCAGAATTCCTCAGAAAAATATCCTGATTTCCTCCGGAGAACCCAAATCGAAGGTTGAATTATTAGATGCTTGTAAGACAATGGCAAATAAAGGATTCAAACTGTATGCAACCAGAGGAACATCCCGATTCTTAGCAGAAAATGGCATTGAAAGCATCGCCGTACAATGGCCGGATGAAGAAGGAGAACTGAATGTAAAGCAGATGTTATCACAGAAAGCATTTGACTTAGTCATCAACATCCCGAAAAACACAACTAAACGGGAGTTGGCCAATGACTATACCATTCGTCGCGGGGCAATCGACTTCAATATTCCTTTGCTTACGAATGCACGATTGGCATCGGCATTTATCACAGCCATTTGTACAAAATCGGTGGAAGATATCCAGATCAAAAGCTGGGATGAATATTGATGGATGAACTGAATTCCATATCGGCAACGCTCATCCAATGGTATGAGAAACATAAGCGCGAACTACCCTGGCGGGATACGAAAGATGCGTATAAAATATGGATTTCAGAGATTATATTGCAACAGACACGTGTTAATCAGGGACTTGATTACTACTACCGGTTTATCGAACGTTTTCCGGAGGTACAAAGTCTGGCCGCAGCAACAGAAGATGAAGTGTTGAAATACTGGCAGGGATTAGGTTACTACTCCCGTGCCAGAAACCTGCACAAAGCCGCTCAACAAGTTGTTAGCCGGTTTGGCGGTAAATTTCCGGATCAATATGCCGATGTACTCAGTCTGTCGGGAGTTGGAGATTACACCGCGGCTGCCATTTGTTCTTTTGCCTACAATTTACCTTTTGCGGTAGTCGATGGCAATGTGTTTCGCGTGTTATCGAGGCTATTCGGAGTTGACACGCCGATTGATTCCGGTCGGGGAAAGAAGGATTTCAAACTTCTGGCTGAAGAGTTATTGGATAAGAAACATCCCGGGCAGCACAATCAGGCCATCATGGAATTCGGCGCTTTGCAGTGCACGCCGGTCTCACCAACTTGCGACACATGTCCCCTCTCCGTTCAATGTATTGCATTAGCATCCGGTAACGTATCCACCTTACCGGTAAAAACGCAAAAGGTAAAAACAAAGGCTCGCTACTTCAACTACCTCTTTATCAAACACAACAACAAAACGTATCTGCAAAAAAGAACAGGTAACGATGTCTGGAAAAACCTGTATGAATTCCCTTTGATTGAAGCTGACAGCTTATTGGAAGAAAGCGAGATTTTTCAGCACAGTTATTTCAGCAACATAACAGCAGGAATCAATGCTGAAATCAGCATCAGTTTATTATCAGCTCCTCTGAAACACGTGCTGACCCATCAGCAGATATATGCGCAGTGTTTTATTGTTGAAATAAATGAAGAAAGTAAGTTCTTAGAACAGTTTGAAAAAACTGAAATCGAACACATCGGAGATTACGCCGTATCAAGACTGATGGAGATACTGATTCAAAATCATATCGGATAAATCCTGATAGAGTTTCTTTAATGAGGGATGTTCATCACCCAACACATCCAGGTGCTTATTGATTACCCCCTGGTCATTTCTTTTCGCCGGACCAGTCTGCGCTTCCTCAGGAGATAACTGCATCACTTTTTGAGCAGTTTCGAGAATAAGCGGCTTCAACACCTCAAAAGGCAAATCGGCCGATTTAACCATTTCAGAAGCAATATGATACAGGTGATTTACAAAATTACAGGCAAAAACGGCCGACACATGTAATTTCAGTCTTTGTTCAGAATTCGTTTTATAAACCTGTTCACTAACAGCATGGGCAATCTTGAACAATGTCGATTCCACTTCCGGAGATGAAGCCTCTATAAATACCGGAATCATCTTAAAATCAACTTGTTTATTTTTTGAGAAAGTCTGCAAAGGGTAAAAAACACCGTAATTTGACTTTTTGCCTACAAACACATCCATCGAAACACTTCCGGCAGTATGCACATGTATCGCATCCGGTGCGAACGGTAATTGCAGCAGACTTTCTAAAGCATCATCACTAATGGCATAGAAATACACATCGGCATCAGCAACAATCTCATCGGTATGAGTTGTAAAAGGCACTTTCAACAAGTCCGCGAGCTCCGAAGCCGAAATTGCCGTCCTGCTGAAAATCTGCACAATTTCCTGTCCCGCTTCCTGCAAAGCGAAGGAAAGATGTGTTGCGAGGTTACCTGCTCCGATGATTACTATTTTCATACGCTTCCACGATACGCTGCACCAGTTTATGCCGCACTATATCAGATTTATCGAAATCGACCCGGGAAATACCTTTCACATTTTTGAGTACTTGCATAGCCTCTATCAAGCCAGACTTTTGTGAAACAGGTAAGTCAATCTGGGTGATGTCACCCGTAACAATCATCTTGGTGTTTAATCCCATACGGGTAAGAAACATCTTGATTTGTTGGGTAGTGGTATTTTGCGCTTCATCCAGAATCACTACTGCATCGCTTAGCGTACGACCACGCATAAAAGCCAGCGGAGCAATCTGAATGGTGCCGTTTTCGAGGTATTCCTTGAGCTTCAGGGGAGTAATCATATCCTGCAACGCATCATACAAGGGTTGCAAATAAGGATCTATCTTTTCTTTCATATCACCCGGGAGGAAACCCAGCTTCTCCCCTGCTTCAACAGCCGGACGACTTAAAATAATCTTCCTGATCACTTTACTTTTCAGCGACTTAACTGCCAGTGCGATAGCCGTATATGTTTTACCAGAACCTGCAGGACCAATCGCGAAAAGCAAATCATGGGTACTGAAATCCTTTACCAATCTCTGCTGGTTGGCAGTCCGCGCCATGATAGATTTACCATTTACACCATGTAAAATCAAATGATCGAACCTGATTTCCGCCGGTTCACTGCCTTTGACAATCTGTATAATAACCTCTTCATTGAGTGAGTTATTGTCGATACAGTATTTCTCTATCTTTTGAAGATAATTAAGTAAGGTATTGACTTTTTCTTCCTCTCCTTCAATTTTAACCGTACGACCCCTTCCCACCATCCTCACATGAGGAAACAGGTTCTTCAGTAAATGCAGATTTACATTGTTTACCCCGAAAAAAACGAGGGTATCCGTATGTTCGGAAAGTTCAAAAATTTGTTCGAGCATTTAAATTATATTGTATGTATCACTCACGACCCCACAGCAAAATTCAGCAATCGAGCGACCTTAATCGCGAAGCGATTTCGACGCGAGATGCTGAATGATGCGTACTATATTAAATTAATATGCAAACAACGGATACTTCACCATGGTGGCATTCACCCTATGACGAACAGAAGCAATCACCTCCTCGTTATCCACATTCGACAACACCGTTTCGATTAATTCTGCAATCTCGACCATCAGATCCTCTTTAGCACCACGAGTTGTAATCGCCGGAGTACCCAAACGGATACCTGAAGTTTGGAAAGCCGAGCGACTGTCGAAAGGAACCATATTTTTGTTGCAGGTAATATCCGCTTCAACCAGTGCTTTTTCAGCCACTTTGCCAGTTAAATCCGGATACTTGGAACGCAAGTCAACCAGCATCGAATGGTTATCCGTTCCACCGGAAATAATCGTAAAACCACGGGCAATCAAAGATTCAGCCAACACTTTCGCATTTTTTTGCACCTGAATCTGATACTCTTTATATTCAGGTTGCAAACATTCACCAAAAGCAACTGCTTTAGCAGCGATAACATGTTCCAGCGGTCCGCCCTGAATTCCGGGGAACACTGCCGAGTCGAGCAAAGCCGACATCATTTTCACTTCACCTTTAGGAGTCGTTTTGCCCCATGGATTTGGGAAATCCTTACCGATAAGGATAATACCACCACGAGGACCGCGCAAAGTTTTGTGCGTGGTAGAAGTCACGATATGTGCATATTTCACGGGATTTTCAAGTAATCCCGCAGCAATCAAACCAGCAGGATGCGCCATATCAATCATCAGGATAGCGCCAACTTTATCCGCGATTTCGCGCATGCGTTTGTAATCCCACTCACGGGAATAAGCCGAACCACCACCAACAATCAGTTTAGGTTGTTCACGCAATGCCACTTCTTCCATTTGATCATAGTCCACCCGTCCGGTTTCCTGTTTTACATTGTATTCACAGGGACGATACAAGATACCCGAGCTGTTTACCAAAGAACCATGCGATAAATGTCCCCCGTGTGCCAGATTCAATCCAAGAAACTTATCACCAGGATTAAGGCAAGCCAGAAAAACAGCTGCATTCGCCTGGGCACCCGAGTGAGGCTGCACGTTTGCCCATTCGGCACCAAAAACCTCTTTGATACGATCGATGGCAATCTGTTCCGATTCGTCCACTACTTCGCATCCACCATAATATCTTTTTCCGGGATATCCTTCAGCATATTTGTTAGTCAACACCGAACCCATAGCTTCCATTACCTGGTCGCTCACAAAGTTTTCCGATGCAATCAGTTCAATACCTTTCATCTGACGCTGTTTCTCCCGGTCGATGATGTCAAAAATTAAATTGTCTCTTTTCATTTTTGTATATTATTTATATGTCTACAGTCTGTCATTGCGAGAAGTTCACGAAGTGAACGACGTGGCAACCCTATCTAAATCTGCATTTGGTCATTCAACCCTCCGTTTTCCGCTTCCCGCTTTTAGTTCTCCACGATTCACTACTTCTTCTTCACCGTCCACCCAAACTTACCAATCTCTTCTCCCAGTTTATAATAATTTCCGTGAGAATACGCGATTAGTTTTGCCTTTGCCATATCAAAGCTATCGGTTTCCGGATCAATGAATTGTTTGTCCGCTTGAATATTGATAACTTCAGAGATAAACATATCGTGTGTTCCCAATGTAACGATTTCTTTCACCCGGCATTCGATGCACAAAGGAGCCTCTTTTATAATTGGCGCATATACCTTTTCAGCCATGACCGGTGTCAGGTTCATTTCTTTGAATTTATTATAATCTCTCCCACTCCTGACTCCGCACCAGTCGGCAGCAAAAGCCAATGCTTCGTTGGTCAGATTAATCACGAATTCTCCGTTGGCTTTAATAATTTCATACGATTTACGTTCGCGGCGAACCGATATGTAACACATAGGGGGACTGGAACAAAGCGTACCAAGCCAACTGATGGTCAGCACATTAAATTCATCCGGAGTTTTACCACAGGAAACAAGGGCAGCCGGAAGGGGATAAATCAGCGTTCCCGGTTTCCATGAGACATGAGATTTTTCGTTCATCTGCACTATTTCTTTTTCAATTTAATTTCATCCTGAGCTATCTCTCTTTCACAATACCTGCATTTGAGATGCACTTTATTGCCCTCCTGAATCACATAAAACCGGGTGGGCACCGGCTGATGATTGGTGATGCAAACCGGATTTACACAATGCATCACGTCATTAATTTCGTCACCCAACACCAGATCACGTTTTTCAATGACCTGATATTCTTTGATGATATTAATTTTTGCATTGGGTGCAATCAGTGCGATTTTACTGGTCTCATCTTCAGCTAAAAACCGGTCTGAAATTTTGATGATTCCTTTCACACCCATTTTTTTACTGTCGAAGTTATTACCGATGGTCAACGGGTGATCATAGTACTTCAACCGCAGGATTGAAACCACCTGAAATAATTTATCAGCCGGAATGTGATCGATCACGGTTCCGTTTCGCAATGCTGCTACCTTTAATTCTTTTTCCATATGTTTTTTGTCTCCAGTCTCCAGTCTCCGGTCTCCAGTGTCTGGTGTCCGGCGTCCGGTGACAATCATACCATTATAAAAGTACTTTTGATAATATCGCCTGTCTCACATACAACCCGTTTTGCGCCTGTTGAAAATAATAGGCTTTTTCATTTTTATCCACGTCCATACTGATTTCGTTGACACGGGGAAGCGGATGCAGGATTCTCAGATTCGGTCTGGTATGTTCCAGCATTTCATTTTGCAGGGTATATACATTTTTCACCCGTTCATATTCCATCAAATCCTGAAATCTCTCTTTTTGAACCCGGGTCATATACAGAATGTCAGCATCATTAAAATTATCATTTAATTCGCATGACTCAGCAAATGAAATATTGTTTTTTCTGCAGAAAACCCTGTATTCTTCAGGAATTTTCAATTCATCCGGCGCGATAAATTTAAAAGTCGGATTGAAATGCGACATGGCCTGAATAAGCGAATGCACTGTTCTGCCGTATTTCAGATCTCCTACCATACAAATATTCAGGTTTTCAAGCGTACCCTGTGTTTTCAGTATCGAATACAAATCCAGTAGAGTCTGCGAAGGATGCTGGTTAGCTCCATCGCCGGCATTGATAACAGGCACGGGAGATACTTCCGACGCATACCTGGCTGCTCCTTCCAGCGGATGTCGCATTACAATAGCATCAGCATAACAACTCACCATGTGAATCGTATCATTCAGGGTCTCTCCTTTTGAGGCACTTGAGGTAGCAGCATCTGAAAAACCGATAATTTTGCCTCCTAACCGGATAACTGCCGTTTCGAAACTCAGTCGCGTACGGGTGGACGGTTCAAAAAACAAGGTTGCAACCACTTTCCCATCCAATGATTTCCGGTTGGGGTTTGCTTCAAAATCTTTTGCAGAGTCAAGAATGGAAAGAATTTCCTCCTTACTGTAATCGGTAATCGAAACCAAGCTGTTATTCATAGGTAGTTGAATTGAAATGACACAAAATTATTAAACAAAAAAACCAACACAAATCGCTATTGATTTACATTGGTTTACCGATAACTCCACACTTACAACTATCTTGATTTAAAACATATAAATCCTGATGATATGTTGAATTAAGCTGTTTCATACTTGCGTGCAAAGGTATTAAAAATCTATCAGAAATAAAATACATTTTTCAGGAAATAATAACCCGACTGGCAACTTTTTCAAGTTTATCAAACAAGATTGTTTTATTTGCTACCGGAACGATAAGCCGGATAAAGCATTTTTCGTTAAATTCCTGTTTGTTAATTTGTGCCTGATGCTGTTTTATTGCATTCATAACTACATCCATAACAGGATATTCAAAAAACACCTCCAGGGTACAATCAACTGTGAGTTCAATAATTTCAGCCTGCTCAAGTGCATCCGAAGCTGCTTCTTTATAAGCGGTTATGAGACCTCCGGTCCCCAGCAATATCCCACCGAAATAGCGTACTACAATTACCAGCACATTGGTCAGTCCGCGCGAATTAATCTGACCAAGAATTGGTTTTCCGGCTGTACCAGAAGGCTCTCCGTCATCATTGGCCCTGAAATCTTCTCTTTCAGCACCTAACATATAGGCATAACAAACATGTCTTGCATCGTGGTATTCTTTTTTATAAGCAGTCAGCTTCATTTTCACTTCTTCTATATCCTTTACGGGCAAAGCAAAAGATAAAAACCTGCTACCTTTTTCTTTGTATATACCATTTGATTGTTTATGAATAGTCAGATACGTTTCAGTCATGCTTCAAAAATTAAAATTGCACCAAAATTACACATTTTATAATAAATAATTTATCTTTGTCAGACTAACATGGAGCAGAAACTCACTGCTACCTCAAAAAAATGGTAATATGTATGAATCATTGTTAGAACTGGATCCTGTCAGAATTAATTTCAACGCGGCAGGCATGCACATCATCAACATCATCCTCAGTTTTGTCATGTTTGGTGTTGCACTCGGTATCAAACCGCAACAATTTGCTGATATGATCAAGAAACCCAAATCAACCATTTTGGGTTTAATTTCACAATTAGTTGCCTTACCACTCTTAACATTTCTGATTGTCGTAACATTTAGCAATCTGATAACACCAACCGTTGCAATGGGAATGATATTGGTAGCTTCCTGTCCGGGAGGTAATATTTCCAATTTCATGTCATCATTATCAAAAGCAAATACCGAATTGTCGGTCGGACTTACAGCCTCCACCACCATGTTGTCGGTTATAACCACTCCCGGAAACTTTGCTTTATGGGGAGGTTTGTATGTACGCTATATAAACAGACATGCTACACACGTACTCCAACCCCTTGAAATTGATAAATGGCAGATGTTCGAAACCGTGTTTATCTTATTGGGTATACCGCTGGTGCTGGGAATCCTGTTTGCCCATTTCCTGCCTAAAGCAACGCAAAAGATAAAAAAGCCCATTCAATACCTGTCTATCATATTCTTCTTAGCCATGGTCGTACTGGCATTTTCCAACAACTTCAGTCTATTTTTAAAATACATTATTTTCGTATTTTTCATAGTTCTTGTACACAACGCACTGGCATTGGGAACCGGATACAGTATAGCCAGAATATTCAAATTACCTGATGCCGACAAACGAACATTGACCATTGAAACCGGCATTCAGAACTCCGGACTGGGTTTGGTTCTGCTTTTCAATCCCAAAATATTCCCTCCGGAACTTCAATTGGGCGGTATGTTATTTATCACGGCCTGGTGGGGTATCTGGCACATTATTTCTGGTCTGGGTATTTCAGCTTATTGGAGCCACAAACCAGTCAAAACATCTTAATTACACAAATTGCTCCGAAATCAAAATGATATGTCAAAAATATTCAAGAATACCCTACCCTATCTTATTGGAAAGTCATACGTGGTTTGGTCATTCAGACAATATTATGATAAAATTATTGTTCAGGGACTGGAAAACATACCGGAGAACGAACCGGTAATATTTGCACCTAATCACCTCAATGCATTAATGGATGCTCTGGCAATACTATCGTTACCTCCATTTAAACAGGTGAAAGTCTACCTGAGCCGTGCCGATTTATTCAAATTGCCTAAACCAATTGTAAGTTTTATCCGTTTTGCCAAACTGATGCCTGCCTTCAGAATCAGAGATGGATATGAGAATCTGACCAAAAACAAAGCGTCATTTGATGAAGCTGATGAGGTTTTGCTTCATAACGCCGCAATTTGCATCATGCCGGAAGGAGATCAGGGAACAGAGCGGAAAATCAGACCGTTGGTCAAGGGTATTTTCAGGATTGCCTTCAGTGCCCAACAAAAATTACCGGAAGGCAAATCAGTACATATATTACCTGTTGGAATTGATTTGGGAGATTTCATGCGGTTTGGTCAGCACCTGATCATTAATATTGGTAAACCCATCAGGGTCGCAGATTATCTTGACAACTATCTTGAGAATCCGGCAGTCGCTACCAATGCTATCAAACAAAAGCTACAATCGGATCTCGAAGATTTAGCGTTGCATCTGGGCTCTGAGAAATACTATGAATGTTTTGCAACTGCTGTTGAGGCTGCAAATACCCCGATGATTCATGCATTAGCGCTTGAGAACAACACCCTGAACCGTTTTCTGGCAAGAAAAAAAACAGGAAAATTATTGATGAGCTTAGAAAAGGAGGAGCCGGAAGTATTAGAACTATTAGATTCAGTATGCAAAGAGTACAAATTGGGACTGCAAAAGGTAAAAATCAATAATGACCTTCTTGAAAAACCGATACCTTCAACATTTAAAAGTCTTATAAATTGCTTCAACATTTTATTGTCTTTTATACTTGCATTACCCGGTATCATACTGAATGGTTTTCCATTTATCCTGTCTTCACAGACACCAAAAATCCTTAAAATTGAATTTAAGGGCTTTTATAGTTCAGTATTTTATGGTTCAGGTATTGTACTTTTTCCTTTGTTTTATTTTCTGCAGAGTCTGCTATTCACACTGACATTAAGCCTGCCCTGGTGGTACCTGATTATATTAATACCCGTACATTTCTTTACAGGAAAGCTTTCTTTTCACCTTTATAGAATTGTTAAATCAGCTTATTCAAATCTGAAACTATATAGCGTTTCAAAACGGCAACCCAAAGAACTGAAAAGGCTACAAAAACTGAGACAGCAAATCACTGAAACACTTATCAGTAAAGCTTTTTAATTAATGCACTCAGAATTGATTCAAGACATTCATTTCAAAACAACACAACATACTTGTTTTTGCGCAAAAAAAACATTATTTTTGCGCCACATAATTTTGAAATCAAACTAAAAACAAATAACAATTATGAGCAACACGAAAAGAGTGTACACCTTTGGGAACGGAAAAGCCGAAGGTAGTGCAACCATGAAAAATCTGCTTGGAGGCAAAGGAGCCAACCTGGCTGAAATGAACCTGATCGGTGTACCTGTACCTCCGGGATTCACTATCACCACTGATGTATGTAATGAATATTACACACTTGGAAGAGAAAAGGTGATTGAATTATTGAAACCTGAAGTGGAAAGCGCCATTTCCGGCGTTGAAGTTTTGATGAATTCAAAATTCGGTGACATTGAAAATCCTTTGCTTGTATCGGTTCGTTCGGGAGCCCGTGCTTCCATGCCCGGTATGATGGACACCATCCTCAACCTGGGATTAAACGATGCTGTTGTGGAAGGTCTGACACGCAAAACCGGCAATCCAAGATTTGTTTGGGACTCATACCGCCGTTTCGTTCAAATGTACGGAGATGTAGTGCTGGGCATGAAACCTGAAAATAAAAACGAACACGATCCTTTTGAATTAATCATCGAAGAACTGAAAGAAGAAAAAGGCGTTCATTTAGATACCGACCTTTCAGTTGATGATTTGAAAGAACTGGTTGCCCGCTTTAAAAATGCCGTAAAAAAACAAACCGGTAAAGATTTTCCGAACTCTGCCTACGAGCAATTATGGGGTGCCATTTGTTCAGTATTCGACTCCTGGATGAATGATCGTGCTATCCTGTATCGCAAGATGGAGGGTATTCCTGCTGAATGGGGAACTGCCGTTAACGTACAGGCGATGGTATTCGGTAACATGGGACAAACATCTGCAACAGGGGTATGTTTCAGTCGTGATGCAGCAACCGGCGAAGACCAGTTTGTAGGTGAATACCTCATCAATGCACAGGGCGAAGACGTAGTTGCAGGTATCCGTACACCGCAACAAATCACCAAAATCGGTTCACAACGCTGGGCTGAACTGGCAGGTGTTTCTGAAGCAGACAGGTTGGCAAACTATCCTTCAATGGAAGAAGCTATGCCTGAGATTTACAAAGAGCTGGATGCTATCCAGACCAAACTGGAAAACCACTACAAAGATATGCAGGACATGGAGTTTACCGTACAGGAAGGTAAATTATGGTTCCTGCAAACACGTAACGGTAAACGTACCGGCGCTGCCATGGTAAAAATCGCGATGGACATGTTCCGTCAGGGTATGATCGACGAGAAAACAGCCATTTTGCGTGTTGATCCCTTGAAATTAGACGAATTGTTGCACCCTGTATTCGATAAGGCTGCATTGAAAAACGCCAAAGTGATTGCCAAAGGATTAGCTGCTTCTCCGGGAGCTGCTACCGGAAAAATTGTTTTCAACGCTGATGACGCTTCTGCATGGGCTGCTGCCGGTGAGAAAGTAATCATGGTTCGCGTGGAGACTTCTCCTGAAGACTTAGCCGGTATGGCTGCTGCCGAGGGAATCCTGACCGCCCGTGGAGGTATGACCTCACACGCTGCCGTTGTGGCACGCGGTATGGGAAAATGTTGTGTTTCCGGAGCCGGTGCACTTAAAATCGACTATACAGCAAAATCAATGACTGTTGATGGTTTAGTTTTGAAGGAAGGAGATTACATTTCATTGAATGGTTCAACAGGTGACATCTATTTAGGTCAGGTTGCTACTCAGGAAGCTGAATTAGATGCAGATTTCGCAGCTATCATGGAACTTTCTGACAAATACACCAAAATGGCAGTACGTACCAATGCTGATACTCCACACGATGCGCAAGTGGCCCGTAAGTTTGGTGCAACTGGTATCGGTTTATGCCGTACGGAACACATGTTCTTCGAAGGTGACAAAATTAAAGCCATGCGCGAAATGATTCTGGCCGAAAATGCTGAAGGTCGCCGCAAAGCTTTAGCAAAAATTCTCCCTTATCAGCAGGCCGACTTCGAAGGTATTTTCGAAGCCATGGAAGGCTGTCCGGTGACTGTTCGATTGCTCGATCCTCCTTTGCATGAGTTTGTTCCTCATGACGAAAAAGGTCAGCAGGAAATGGCTCAGGCCATGGGTGTTTCAGCACAGGCAATCAAAGAACGTGTTGACTCCTTACACGAAATGAACCCGATGCTTGGTCACCGTGGTTGTCGTTTGGGTAACACTTTCCCTGAGATTACTGAAATGCAGACCCGTGCTATTTTGGGTGCTGCCCTTACCCTCAAAGCAAAAGGTATCAAAGCAATTCCTGAAATCATGGTTCCACTGGTTGGTATCAGCCATGAATTTATCATGCAGGAAAAAGTAATCCGTGAAACTGCTGCAAAATTATTTGAAGAAAAAGGCGACAAAGTTGAGTTCAAGGTAGGTACCATGATCGAAATTCCCCGTGCTGCTCTGACTGCTGAGAAAATTGCTGCAAGAGCAGAATTCTTCTCTTTCGGGACCAATGACCTGACACAAATGACCTTCGGTTACTCACGTGATGACATCGCGACTTTCCTTCCGATCTATCTGGACATGAAGATTCTGAAAGTGGATCCTTTCCAGGTACTGGATCGCAATGGTGTTGGTCAGTTAGTAAAAATGGCTACTGAAAAAGGTCGTGCTGTTCGTCCGGATTTAAAAGTAGGTATTTGCGGTGAACATGGTGGTGAACCATCTTCTGTTGAGTTCTGCCACATGGTTGGACTGAACTACGTAAGTTGTTCTCCTTTCCGCGTTCCAATCGCGAGACTCTCAGCTGCACAGGCTGCAATCAAACATGGTTGATTAAACAGGAAACAGGAGTTATCCTGTAATATTAAAACGAAGCCAACTATTCCGAAAGGAGGGTTGGCTTTGTTGTTTTTATTACCTGTTTTCAACTTTTTTTAAAGAAATTTCATTTTTAACCTTAATTAAAGAAATATTTCCGTATTCATATTCAGCCACTTGACTCAAAACACACCCTAAATACCATGATATAAGGGATATAGACCCCAAATCAAGCATTGCCATATAAAACAAATGAAGTACTTTTGCAGCATCAAAATGAATAATTAAAACATTTTTATAAACAACGGCATGTTCGTTTACAAATTAACAGCAAAGAATTTTACATGCAAAATTCAAAACTAAGAAACATCAGGTATGAAAAAGTATTTAATCAAGGTTAATCAAAACCAGTATGAAGTAGAAGTTGTTGAAGTAAAACAGGGTGCAATAGCATCAGTTGAAACCCGAAAAACCTCAGAGACTCCTAAACCCAAAACATCCATTTCAGAAACAAAAATTAAGGAGAACAATGCCCCGCAAAACAGCAAGAAGGTAATTGCTCCGATGCCGGGTAATGTGATGAAAGTGCTTGTAGCACCCGGCGAACAGGTTAAAAAAGAACAAAAGTTATTGGTTTTTGAATCCATGAAGATGGAAAATGAACTCACCTCTCCATTCGAAGGTACAGTAATGCAGATTAACACATCTGAAGGTTCTGTTATGTCAGCCGGTCAACTTTTGTTGGTTATCGCATAACTTTTTTTCGAATTAACAACTCAATACACTGATATTTAACAAAATGGCCAAAGTGAAAATTACCGAGACCGTGTTGCGTGACGCACATCAATCGCTGATAGCAACCCGCATGAGAACAGAAGAAATGTTGCCAATCATTGAAAAGCTGGATGACATTGGTTATCATTCGTTAGAAGCATGGGGTGGTGCAACATTCGATGCCTGTATTCGCTTTCTGAATGAAGATCCCTGGGACAGACTAAGGAAAATCAAGGCTTTGGCAAAAAAAACTCCCCTGCAAATGCTGCTCAGGGGGCAAAACCTGCTGGGTTATAAACACTATGCCGATGATGTGGTTGAGTATTTCGTACAAAAGGCGATTGCCAACGGTATGGACATTATCCGCATCTTTGATGCCCTGAATGATCCACGAAACATAGAAACAGCCATCAAAGCCTGTATCCGGGAAGGAGGTCATGCACAGGCCTGTATTTCCTACACAACCAGTCCGGTTCACAGCCTGGAACTATTTGCAAAAGATGCTAAAACGCTGGAAAACATGGGAGCCCACTCTATCTGTATCAAAGATATGGCGGGATTATTGAAACCTTATGATGCATACGAGTTAATCCGTGCCATCAAATCATCGGTTAAAATCCCGGTTCAGTTACATACACATTACACCAGCGGTGTTGCCTCCATGACTTTACTGAAAGCCATTGAAGCCGGTGTAGATGTAGTGGATACAGCCATTTCACCCATGGCATTGGGGACTTCCCAGCCAGCCACCGAACCTTTGGTTGCTTCATTGCAAGGTACTGCATGGGACACAGGCCTCGATCTTGTAAAACTGAGTGAAGTAGCCGAGTACTTCAGACCCATGAAAGAAAAATGGATTGAAACCGGTCTACTCGACACCAAGGTAATGGGTGTTGATGTGAACGCACTGATCTATCAGGTACCCGGAGGTATGTTGTCAAATCTGGTATCGCAATTGAAACAAGCCAATGCAGTTGATAAATACGAAGAAGTATTGAGAGAAGTTCCAAGGGTACGTGAAGACTTTGGTTTTCCACCATTGGTTACCCCATCAAGCCAGATTGTCGGTACACAGGCTGTATTCAATGTACTGACCGGTGAACGCTACAAAATGATTCCCAAAGAATCGAAAGGAATCGTAAAAGGAGAATACGGAAGGTCACCTGCTCCAATCTCCGAAGAAATTAAAAAGAAGATATTGGGTGATGAAGAACAAATTACCTGCAGACCTGCAGATTTGATTGAGCCTGAACTTGAAAGTACCCGTGCGAAAATTGCTGAATATATGATTCAGGATGAAGATGTACTGACTTATGCTCTCTTGCCACAGGTAGCTGAAAAATTCTTTAAACTCCGAAAATCAGGCGAACTGAACAAACCTGAAGTGCAACAAGAACCGGTTAAATCACAAGAAACAAAAGCAGAAGAAACACCATCATCCAAAAAAGAAAATGAGGATGAAATTGCGGCAGTAATTTCTGCTGCCGTTGCAACCATGGAAGCAGAACACGGAACCCGTTACGCCATTAAAAGTATCAGACAACTCAGTCCGTGGGTTCTATCGGGAAGGTTGTTTTAATAATTTTTTGTGCTTACCTGCATCTTGGTAAGCACAAACACCATATTCTACAATATTTTCAGGAATAAGATCGCATTCCACCTTATCTTTAACATTCAGTAATGCTATTTTTGCAATCCCGACATTGCAAAATACAAAAAAATATCGTACATTTGCGGCAAATTAATCCCATGAAGTCGTTTTACAATACACATCTCGATTTAGTGGCAAATGTGCACGCACCGGTCAGGCGTCTGTTGATGGACGAAATCGACTGGTCGCACCGTCTCATCGGGATTAAAGGCAGTCGTGGCGTAGGGAAAACCACTTTCCTGCTGCAATACGCCAAAGAGCGATTTGGCAACGACAAAAAATGTCTTTACATCAATTTTAACAACCTGTATTTTACGGAGCACAGTCTGGTGGAATTTGCAGGCAAGTTTTACGAACAGGGAGGCAGAACGTTGTTGATTGACCAGACATTCAAGTACGAGAACTGGTCACAGGAACTCCGGATCTGTTACGATTCATACCCTGAATTACAGATAATATTCTCAGGTTCTTCGGTGATGCGTCTGATTGAAGACAACAAAGACATTCAGGACATCGTGGCGTTATACAACCTCAGGGGCTTTTCTTTCAGGGAATTTATCAACCTGAAAACAGGACTGAACCTGCCACCTCATTCGCTGGATGACATGCTGGATGATCAGGTTAGCATTAGCAAAAGCATCAGGGGAAAGGTTAACCCTATGAGTTTCTTTCAGGATTACCTGGTATATGGATATTATCCCTTCTTTCTGGAAGACAGAAATTACTCGGAAAACCTGCTGAAAACGATGAATATGATGATGGAGGTTGACATCCTGCTTATCAAGCAAATTGACCTGAAATACCTGTCGAAAATCAGGAGGTTGTTGTACCTGATCATGAACAATGCCCCGGGACCTGCCAACATCAGTCAGCTTGCCGTGGAAATAAACACCTCCCGCGCCACCATCATGAATTACATTAAATATCTGAAGGATGCGCGTTTGCTGAACACTCTCTACGTGGATGGTGAGGATTACCCAAAGAAGCCTAAACAGCTTTATGTGCACAACACCAACCTGATGCATGCTGTCTTTCCGGATAACACGAGTCAGGAAGCAGAAAGAAAAACATTCCTTTACAATGCTTTACACGCAAAACACAAGGTAAATACCGGCAGACACCACAGTGATTTTTGCGTTGACAAGAAAGTTAACTTTAAATACGACACAAGGTCAACTAACCGGCATGGTTCAAAAATATACTTTGCAGTGGATGCAATGGAAACAACCAATAAAAATGAAATACCGCTATGGTTATTCGGGTTTCTGTATTAAATTAATTCTGTAGATAAAAACTAACACAATAATTATTTTACAAGATGGCTAAACAAAAAAAATTCTTAACCTGTGACGGAAATCAGGCTGCTGCACACATCGCTTACATGTTCAGCGAAGTAGCCGCGATTTACCCCATCACACCTTCGTCAACTATGGCAGAATATGTTGATGAATGGGCTGCCAAAGGCCGGAAAAACATGTTCGGCGAAACGGTGCAAGTGCAGGAAATGCAATCCGAAGGGGGTGCTGCTGCTGCCATGCACGGTGCCTTGCAGGCAGGAGCGCTGACTTCTACCTTCACTGCTTCCCAGGGGCTGTTGCTGATGATTCCGAATATGTACAAAGTTGCCGGTGAATTATTGCCGGGCGTATATCACGTTTCGGCTCGTGCCCTTGCTTCTCATGCGCTTTCAATCTTTGGTGACCACCAGGATGTGATGGCTGTTCGTCAGACCGGTTGCGCCATGTTTGCTACCGGTTCGGTACAGGAAGTGATGGATTTGGCTGCCGTAGCACATTTGGCTTCTATCAAATCACGCATTCCGTTCGTTCACTTCTTCGATGGTTTCCGTACTTCACACGAAATTCAGAAAATTGAAGAAATCGACCAGGATGCGGTGACTGCATTGATTGATCAGGATGCATTGGCTGATTTCCGTAATCGCGCGCTGAACTCTGAAAGTCCTGTTGTTCGTGGTACTGCTCAGAACCCCGATATCTACTTCCAGGCTCGCGAGGCTTGCAATCCATTCTACGATGCAGTTCCGGGAATTGTTGAAAACTATTTGGACGAACTGGCTAAAATTACCGGTCGCAACTATGGTTTATTCGATTATTATGGAGATCCTGAGGCAGATCGCGTGGTAATTGCCATGGGTTCAGCTACAGAAGCTATCCGCGAAGGCATTGATTACCTGATGGCTAAAGGCGAAAAAGTGGGTTTGGTTTCAGTTCACCTGTATCGTCCGTTCTCGGCTAAACATTTCTTATCGGTATTGCCGAAATCAGCCAAACGCATTTGCGTGCTTGACCGCACCAAAGAACCGGGAGCTGGTGGCGAACCCTTGTACTTGGATGTAAAAGATGTTCTTTACGGTGCAGAAAATCAACCATTGGTTGTAGGTGGTCGTTATGGTTTGTCTTCGAAAGACTTTACCCCATCTCAGGTGTTGTCAGTATTCGAAAACTTAGCGTTGCCTTCTCCAAGAAATCAATTCACAGTAGGTATCGTGGATGACGTAACTTTCACTTCTTTACCAATGAAGGAAGAAATTCCGATGGGTGGTGAAGGTATTTACGAAGCCAAGTTCTACGGTTTGGGTGCTGATGGTACAGTGGGTGCAAACAAGAACTCCATCAAAATCATCGGTGATAATACTGACAAATACTGTCAGGCATATTTTGCCTACGACTCAAAAAAATCCGGAGGTTTTACCTGCTCACACCTGCGTTTTGGTGACACACCTATTCGTTCGACTTACCTGGTTACAACGCCCGACTTCGTGGCTTGCCACGTGCAGGCTTACCTGCGTTTGTACGACGTAACCAAAGGTCTGAAAAAGAATGGCACATTCCTGTTAAATACCGTTTGGACTGCTGAAGAAGTGAAAAACAACCTTCCAATCAATGTAAAAAGGTATTTAGCTAAAAACAACATTAAACTCTTTATCATCAACGCGACAAATATCGCGCAGGAAATTGGTCTTGGTCATCGTACCAACACCATCTTACAATCAGCATTCTTCAAAATTACCAACGTGATTCCTTACGAACTGGCAGTAAAAGAAATGAAGAATGCCATCGTGAAGTCCTATGGTAAAAAAGGTGAGAAGGTTATCAACATGAACTATGCAGCTGTTGATCGCGGTGGTGAATATACCGTGGTTGATGTTCCTGCTGAATGGGCTAATCTGGTTGATGAGAATGATATTATCGACAGCAACATCCCTGATTTCATCAAAAACATCGTGGTTCCGGTAAATAAACAGGCCGGTGATGACCTTCCTGTCTCTGTATTCAAAGGCCGTGAAGACGGAACCTGGATTCAGGGAACGACCAAATACGAAAAACGTGGTGTAGCTGCCACTGTTCCGGTTTGGGAAATGGAAAACTGTATCCAGTGTAATCAATGTGCTTATGTTTGTCCTCACGCTGCCATCCGTCCGTTCATTTTAGATGAAGCAGAACAGGCCAACGCTCCTTTCGCCAGTCTGAAAGCCAACGGAAAACAATTTGCTGGTATGACTTACCGCATTCAGGTTGACGTGCTCGACTGTATGGGTTGCGATAACTGTGCTGAAGTTTGTCCGGGTAACAAGAATGGCAAAGCCCTGAAAATGGTGCCTATCGAAACACAATACGAAAATCAGGATAACTGGGATTTCTGCGTGGAAAATGTGAAAACAAAACAGCATTTGGTTGATGTAAAAGCCAACGTGAAAAACTCTCAGCTGGCAACGCCACTGTTCGAATTCTCTGGTGCTTGTGCCGGTTGTGGTGAAACTCCGTATGTAAAATTAGTTTCTCAGCTGTTCGGCGAGCGTCAGATTGTGGCCAATGCAACGGGATGTTCTTCTATCTACTCCGCATCAGCTCCTTCTACTCCATATACTACCAACGACGAAGGTCGCGGACCAGCATGGGCTAACTCCCTGTTCGAGGACAATGCCGAATTTGGTTTGGGTATGTTATTCGCGAACGAGCAAATGCGTGATCGTATTGAGCGTTTGATGACTGCTGCTATCAACGAGAACTGCTGTTCTGATGAACTGAAAGGCTTGTTCGCCGAATGGATTGAAAACAAAAATGATGGCGACAAAACACTGGAACTTGCTGCTAAAATCAAACCGCTTGTAAAAGAAGGTAAATGCGCATACTGCAAGGAAATCAGCGGTTTGTCGAAATACTTGGTTAAACAGTCACAATGGATTATCGGTGGCGACGGTTGGGCTTATGACATCGGCTTCGGCGGATTAGACCACGTGCTTGCTTCCGGTAAAAATGTGAACATCTTAGTATTGGATACTGAAGTTTATTCGAACACAGGTGGACAGGCATCCAAATCGACTCCGGTTGGTGCCGTTGCCAAGTTTGCAGCATCCGGAAAACGTGTTCGCAAGAAAGACCTGGGTATGATTGCTGCCACTTATGGATATGTATATGTAGCTCAGATCGCGCTGGGAGCTAATCAGGCTCAGGCATTGAAAGCCATCCGCGAAGCAGAAGCATATGACGGACCATCTGTAATCATTGCTTACTCACCTTGTATCAGTCACGGACTCGTTGCCGGTATGGGCAGTTCAAACGGCGAACAACAGGAAAAAGCTGTAAAATCAGGATATTGGCATCTGTATCGTTATAATCCGGCTTTGGAAGAAGAAGGTAAAAACCCGATGCAGCTGGATTCGAAAGAACCGCAATGGGATATGTTCCAGGACTTCCTCCGCAGTGAAGTGCGTTACACCTCTCTGTTGAAGCAGTTCCCTGAAGCTGCCAAAGAACTGTTCCTCGCAGCCGAAGACAATGCCAAATGGCGTTACGCGTGGTACAAACGCATGAGCGAACAACATTTTGCGGCACCGGTTGTTGAGACACCCTAATAGGGCGTCTGCATGTGTCAATGCGATAAAAAATATAACACCGTAGAGACGCCCTAATAGGGCGTCTCTTTTATTAACGAAATGCAAATGTGCATGACAGAGACGCCCTAATAGGGCGTCTCTACGTTTGTGCAATATTGAAAATGATGCAAAATTGATTTGAAAATAATGCGCAATACAATCATCGTTCAAAAAATTGGTCATCAACCCATTTCAATGGATTATTGATAATGTATTGTTCTATACGAACATATGATTCATGATTTCTGATGATATGGTCGTAAAAACGGGTTTGCCATGCAAAATGTGGATTGATTCTGCGTATATCGATGGTTATTTTCCGTTTGTACTGATTGATAATAACGCCCAATGTTTCAGGTTTCCATTTTTTTGATGCCGCCTTTGTTTGTTTTATTGTAGAGACGCCCGAATCGGGCGTCTCTAGGTTTTGCAAATCGGGCGTCCGTACGTTTTGCAAATCGGGCGTCCGTGCGTTTTGCGAATCGGGCGTCCGTACGTTTTGCGATTCGGGCGTCCGTACATTTGGTTTATCAATTATCACAATCCCATGAATATGATTCGGCATAATCACAAATGCACCTAAATGTACATACGGAAAATGTGCCGGAATTTCTGTCCAATATTGTTGTGCAATTTTTCCAATTTCTGATAATTCAATTTTCCCCTCAACGATTTTCCCAAAATAACATGTGTGTTTTTGTGTGCAGATGGTTACAAAATAGGGGGCATTCCACCCATAATCCCAATTCTGCATACGTGTAGATAGTATACGAAATCGATTGAAAAATTTTTCATTCATGATTTGTAATAGGTTAATTTGTTTGTAAACAGGATGCAAATATAATCAAAATTGATTATATAACACCGTAGAGACGCCCTACCAGGGCGTCTGTTTAATAAATGTGCAAATTGGTGGTATTATTGTAGAGACGCCCTAATAGGGCGTCTATTATATTATGGCAATGCAAATGTGCATGGTAGAGACGCCCTAATAGGGCGTCTCTACACGTTATCGCGTTATTGAATTATCGCGTTATTAAATTATCGAATAATTGAATTATCGAATTATGGCATCCATCACCCCCCGCAATTCCCCCAAATATTCATGCGCCGTCATATCAATCTTGGTCGGTACAACAGACACGTAATCATTGGCCAGCGCCCATTCGTCGGTATCCTGCGCTTCGGGTTCGTGGTTATCGAAGTAGCCGGTTAGCCAATAGTAGTTGCGACCATGGGGGTCGGTGGCCCTTGCAAATTCCTTTGTCCAGTGCCCCTCGCACTGACGGGCTATCTTCACACCTTTAATCGCAGCTTTAGGTGCGTTTACATTCAGACAGATACCATAAGGTAAACCGTTTTTCAATATCTGTCGGGCTATTTGGAGTATATAAGGTTCAAAAGCAGAAAAATCAGCATCCGGATCGAAATTGGAGATGGAATAACCTATCGATGGTATAGCATTCTCACATCCTTCCAGCACAGCCCCCATCGTTCCTGAATAAATAACATTGATAGCTGCATTGGAACCGTGATTGATTCCGGATACCAGTAAATCGGGCTTCCGGTGTAACACCTCATTCAACGCCAGCTTCACACAGTCTGTGGGAGTTCCGTTGCAGGAGTACCGAATCAGTCCGGGTTTATCTTCCAGCTTCTTAAAACGAATCGGATGGTTTACAGTAAGCGCGTTCGATTGACCAGAACGGGGTCCATCCGGCGCCATCACCACAACATCTCCAATTTCCATCATCAACTTTGTTAATACATTAATTCCTTTGGCTGTATCGCCATCATCATTGGTAATCAGGATCAACGGTTTCTTTTCTGACATGCTTTATAATAGATATTTTTGTTTTTATACTATGCTTCAAAATATTCGAGATTGAATTCTTTTCCATTAAATACTCCGTAGGAAAAGATACTTACAAAATCTCCCAGAATGATGACCTGGGAATCGTTTTTTAACTTTAAATTGAGATCAATATGCCGGTGACCAAAAACAAAATAATCAATGTGTGGCTCAGACTGGTAATTTTTGGCGAAAACAACCAATTCTTCTTTATCCTCTCCCTGATAACTGTTGTCTTCATCCGTAATCTTCTCCCGATTCAGTTTCGACCAGGTATAACCGAGCGTTTGTCCAATCCGTGGTGGCACCCACCCGAATAGCTTCTGCGTAAACTTACTGTGAAACATGCTTCTCAGAAAGTTGAATTTCATATCTGATTTCACGAGCCCATCCCCATGAGCCAAAAAGAAATTTTTCCCGCTGTGTTCCACAATTACCGGTTCGTAATGCACCTTCAGCCCGATCTCATTTTCTAAATAATCGAATGTCCACAAATCGTGGTTACCGATGAAGAAATGAATTTCAATACCGGCATCCGTCATTTCTGCCAGCTTGCCTAACAACCTAACAAAGCCTTTGGGAACCACGGTTTTATACTCATACCAGAAATCGAAAATATCACCCAGAAGGTAGATGATCTCTGCATCTTTTTTAACCATATCAAGCCAGCGCACCAGCTTCAGCTCATGCGAACGGGGATCTTTTTCCAACAAAGAACCAAGGTGGGCATCCGAGACAAAGTATATCATAGGCTTCGCTAATTATAAAAATCCAAGTTCAAGCTGCGCTTCTTCCGACATCATGTCTTTATCCCAGGGTGGATCAAACACAATCTCCACATCTACACTATTAACGCCTTCCACACTCGCTGTTTTCATGCGTACATCCTCCACAATGAAGTCCACAGCAGGACAATTTGGCGCAGTCAAAGTCATGTCAATGGTCAAATGACCATCCTCATTCAGGTCAATCTTGTAAATCAGTCCGAGATCGTAGATATTGACTGGTATTTCAGGGTCGTACACTGTTTTCAGCATGCGTACGATATTTTCTTCTACGGTCAGAAATTCATTTGTATCACTCATATTTTTTTACTTTTTACTTCGTTATTATGTATGTTATCGTGTGGTTTTCACACGATACTCAAACAACTGAAAACTGAAATAGTTTATGAATTCATCACCAGTTTATCAAACTCCGGAACGGCTGAAACCAATTTTCCATTCACCGTCACCACCGCATCCACACGAGCCTTCAGACTCAGCTTCATATCTGCTTTGCGATAGATAACCTGATGAAACACATATTTTACGCCTTCTTTCTGCACATTGATTTTGACAACAAAATCATCTCCCGGTCGCAGCGGTGTTTTAAAAGCCATTTCAATCCTGGCCACTACTGCATCCACACCACGATTGTGCATTTCAGCAAAGCTCACCTCGTTGCTGCGCAGGTACTCATGACGGGCATGTTCCAGATAGTTTTGATAGACCGAATTATTCACTATGCCCTGGATGTCACACTCGTAATCGCGCACTTTCATTTCTATTTCGTAAGGGTACTCCATATTTACTTTTTTCTTATCAACGTCAAACCATCTCTTAACGGCAATATCAGCTTTTCCACGCGTGAATCTGCCGCTACATAATCATTAAACTTTCGAATAGCTTCTGTCTGATTGTCCTTCTCATCCACTTCCTGCAACACTTTCCCATCCCACAAAGTGTTATCAACCAGCATAAAGCCTCCTTTTTTCAGTTTTGGAAATACAGCATCATAATACACCTGATACTCCCTTTTATCAGCATCTAAAAAAACCAGATCAAACATTACATCCATTTCATAAATCAGCTTTTTGGCATCACCAATATGCAATACAATTTGCTCCTGATAGGGTGAGCTTTGGATGTTCTCACGGATAAAATCTTCCAGTTCGTCATCACACTCGATGGTATGCAATTTACCTTTTGCTGATAATCCTTCAGCCAGACAAAGCGCTGAATAAGCGGTATAAGTCCCTACTTCTAAGATACGTTCCGGCTGAATCATCTTGCTTAGCATCGACAATACCCTGCCCTGCAAATGACCGGATAACATCCTCGGATTAATCATCTTCAGGTGCGTTTTCCGGTTGATCTTCGCTAAGTAATCCGGTTCAGCATCGCCATGTGCCAGTATATATTCTTCCTGTTCCATTACGTCCAATCAATTTTCTAATAATATTTCAGGGTCGAAAGCTGACTTTCATCAAATACCTGACGGGCGATTTCCTGCAACTTTTCGCTATTGACTGACATGATGCGTTCACGAATGATTTCCATTTTATCCACTTTCCCGTAACGCAACAAGCTCTTTCCGAGTCCGATTGCATGATTTTCTTTCTGTTCCATAGAAATAGCCATTTGCCCAAGCAACTGCAACTTGTATTTTTTCAGCTGACTTTCCGATATCTTCTCCTCTCTCAACTTCCTGAGTTCCTGTTTGACGAGTCGCTCACATTTTTTGAAATTATCGGCATCACAACCGAAGTACACTGTCCACATCCCGGTATCGGTCATCGGCTGATAAACAGAGTCAACATTATACACAAGTCCGTTCTTTTCCCGCAACGATAAATTCAGCAGACTGTTCATCCCCGGACCACCCAGTATGTTATTCAGCAGGTACATCCCGATGCGATCGGCATGATGCATATCAAAACACCGGTTGCCCAGCATGTAATGCACCTGAAAAGTATCTTTTTTGTACGACCGATGCGCTGGCTTGTACGTCCCCGGACTCACCCGGTTATGATTGCTTTCCCGGTTGCTGCCATTGACCAGAAATTTCTCCGCCCAGCGAAGCAATTTGGCTTCCTTGATATTTCCCAGCACGAAAAACACCATTTCTCCCGGCAGGTAAAAGCGATCCACGAAACTTTTCGTATCGACTGACTGATATCGCTCCAGTAATTCCGCTTTTCCCAGGATGTTATGTCCAATCGGGTAATCAAAAAGTATTTCTTCAAAATCATCGTAAATCAACTCCGAGGGACTGTCATTATACGACTGTATTTCATCTATAACAATGATTTTTTCCTTATCTATTTCTTTCTGCGGAAAAGTGGAATGAAAAACGATATCGCCAATCAAATCCATGGCTTTATCGAGATGCTCATTTAATACTGCTGCATAAACCACCGTTTCTTCTTTCGAAGTATAAGCATTCAACTCCCCTCCTACATTCTCCAACCGGTTGATGATGTGGCCCGAACGTCTTTTAGCAGTACCCTTGAACAACAGATGTTCTACAAAATGCGCCATCCCCTGCTCTGTCTCCGTTTCATCCCGCGAACCCGCGTTAATCACCATCCCACAATAGGTCACCGCCATGGTGTCGGGCTTGTGTATCAACCTCAACCCGTTCGACAAAGTATATATCTGATATTCCATTAATTATTCAATGCACGTTTTATAAAAAACAGATGCAAAGTTAACAGTTTTTTTTGGTTATAAAAGTGATTGAGAATAGATTGATTGGTGGTTAGTGGTTAGTGGTTGGTTCTGGTAAAGTTAGGAAAAGGGTTGCCGGAAGTTGCATCCATTTTTCCATTCGCTGCATCCGTAGGCGGTATTTCCTTTGATGATTTGCCCTTTGCGGCATAGCGGACAAACCGTACCAATAATTTCATCACCAGAGAAAGATGCTACAACTGATGCCTGCATCAACTGCTCTCGTGTGCGGTTATCAGTTTTCACGTTTTTGACGATTCGCACCACCATTTCTTTCAATTCTTCCAGAAACTGTCCGGCTTCAAAAGCGCCTTTTTCTATTTCACGTAGCTTTTTCTCCCAAATACCGGTCAACTCAGCCGATTTTAATAAATCTTCCTGAATAATCTGAATCAACTCGATGCCGGTAGCAGTGGGAATCAAATTTTTCTTTTCCTTACGGATATAATCTCTTTTGAACAAAGTTTCGATAATAGCCGCACGGGTCGATGGACGACCAATGCCATTTTCTTTCATGGCATCTCTTAATTCTTCATTATCAACCAATTTACCGGCAGTTTCCATGGCACGCAGCAAAGTCGCTTCGGTATAGGGACGAGGTGCTGAAGTCCATTTCTCGTTCAAGCCGGGCGTGTGCGGCCCCCTCTCCCCTTTCTCAAATAAAGGCAGGATGCCGGATTCTTCCGTGCTTTCCTGTTCGTCTGTATTCTCCTTGTTATTAACAACATCCTTATTTGGCTCTTCAAAAACCACCCGCCAACCCGGTTCCAAAATTTGTTTACCCGTGACTTTAAACTCCAGTTCAGCGGCTTCACCCAGCACAGTCGTGGTAGAAATCTTACATTCTGGATAGAAATTGGCAATAAAGCGTTTGGCAACGAGGTCGAAGACCTTTCGTTCATCAGTTGTGAGGTTTACAGGATGTACGCCTGTCGGGATGATGGCATGGTGATCGGTCACCTTTTTATTATCAAAAACCTTTTTTGTCTTGGGTAATTTGCCGGTCAGCAGAATTTCAGTCAGCGTGGCATAATCTTTCAGTCCCTTCAGGATTCCCGGAATTTTCGGGTAGATATCTTCACTCAGGTAAGTCGTATCCACCCGCGGATAGGTAGTGATTTTTTTCTCGTAAAGCGATTGAATGAGTTTCAGCGTTTCGTCTGCGGAGAAAGCAAATTTCTTATTGCATTCAACCTGTAAAGATGTTAAGTCGAACAGGCGTGGAGCTGATTCATTGCCTTTTTTAATAGCAATATCAATAATCTGAAAATCTGACTCTTGTATCTTTTGCAGCAAGTCCTTTCCTTCCTCTTCCGAAGCAAATTTACCTTTTGAGCAGGAAAAAACCGTATCGCGGTACACCGTTTTGAGTTCGAAGTATTTTTCAGGTTTGAAGTTCTCAATTTCGAGGTGGCGGTTCACAATCAATGCCAAAGTAGGTGTTTGCACGCGACCAATTGACAACACTTGTTTATTTCTTCCATATTTTAATGTGTACAATCGTGTAGCATTCATCCCGAGCAACCAGTCTCCAATTGCCCTCGACAAACCAGCCTCGTACAAACGCTGATATTGTTTCTCGTCTTTTAAACTTTTAAAACCTTCGCGAATCGCATCTTCGGTCAGCGATGAAATCCAGAGACGTTTCACCGGTGCTTTACACAAAGCTTTCTGCAACACCCAACGCTGTATAAGTTCTCCTTCCTGTCCCGCATCCCCGCAATTAACCACCCCATCAGCAACAGCGACCAAACTCTTGATGACGTTGAACTGCTTTTGCACCCCGCTGTTATCCATCACTTTGATGCCGAAACGCTGCGGAATCATGGGGAGCATACTCAGCGCCCATGCTTTCCATTCCGGAGCATATTCGTGTGGCTCCAGCAATCCGCACAAATGCCCGAATGTCCAGGTTACCTGATAACCATTACCTTCATAATAACCGTCCTTCTTAGTTTTAGCGCCAAGAATATCAGCCAGATCACGGGCAACAGAGGGTTTTTCAGCAATACAAACTATCATGTTTCAGATTTTACCATATAAGTCATATAAGTTACATATAAGTTTTACTTTCGATATGGTTATTTAATTAAGTAAATATTTTTCAACTATATTGGAACAAGCTTATATGTAACTTATATGACTTATATGGTTTATAATATTGATTTTTGAATACAAAAGTAAGCAAAAAGATCCACATCCGGCTTTCAAAATTACATTTATAGACTTTTACAATCAGTTCAATTTGCATTTGTTTACAAAAAAATAATATCTTTGCATGTAAATTTTAAATTCAATATTTAACAGGAAGAAAATGGAAGAATTAAATGCAATTGTTCAACAGGTGGTACAGGTTTCACCAATCATGAAAGTATTTAGAATCGCACCGCTCGGATGGGAGTTGCCGGATTTTAAACCGGGTCAGTTTGTGGGTATCGGTTTACCGCCAAGCAGCCCGAAATGTCCCGAGGCAACCGACGAAGTGGTAGAACCAGCACCCGATAAATTAATCAAGAGAGCTTATTCTATTGCATCATCAAACGTATCAAAAGATTATGTTGAATTTTATATTACCCTGGTGCATTCAGGTGCGTTGACACCGCGTTTGTTTAACCTGCAAATTGGTGATAAAATTTGGGTTGGACAACGTTTCGTGGGCATGTTCACGCTGGATGAAGTGGATGAAAATCAGAATATTGTATTGATTGCAACCGGAACCGGTGTAGCGCCTTACATGAGCATGTTGCGTTCGGATGCCCTGAAAAGAAAAGGCAATATCGTGGTAATTCACGGCGCGGCCAATTCGTGGGATCTGGGTTATTCTTCTGAATTGAACCTGTTGGAAACCATTGCTCCTCATTTCGATTATATTCCAACAATCACAGAACCTCACAAGGAACACGTAACCTGGAAGGGAAAAACGCAGTTTATCCAGGAAATCTGGGAAGAAGGTACCGTTGAAAAATTGTGGGGCTTCAAACCGACACCCGAAAACACCCACGTTTTCCTTTGCGGTAATCCCAATATGGTGAACGGCATGATCGAATGTCTGGGTAAAGATGGCTTTATCGAACACAGCCGCAAGCAAGCCGGACAGATACACGTGGAGAAGTTCTAATTAGCGAATAGTGAATAGCGAATAGCGGAAAACGGAGGGTTGAATGACCAAATGCAGATTTAGATAAGGTTGCCACGTCGTTCACTTCGTGAACTCCTCGCAATGACTGACTGCGACTGTAGACCGTAGACATTATAAATATGGAAGAACTTACACTAATAACACCGACATTTTTATTTTCAGCGGTTTCGTTGATACTGTTGGCATACACGAATCGTTTCTTGTCGTATGCCCAATTGGTTCGAAACCTGAAGGATAAGTACATGGTGGATCGTTCGGCCATTACCAAAGCACAGATTATGAACCTGCGTAAAAGGCTGGCCCTGACAAAATACATGCAACTTTGCGGTGTGGTGAGTTTATTGCTGTGCGTGGCAACGATGTTCCTGATTTACCTGGGATCGCAGATTCTTTCAGCATATATATTCGGACTGGCCCTACTGTTATTAATCATCTCACTGGGATTGTCGGCCTGGGAAATACAGATTTCTGTAAAATCGCTTAAGCTGCATTTGAGTGATATGGAAGAGCGAACAGAATAGTGGTTAGTGGTCAGTGATTAGTGATTAGTGGTCAGTGGTTAGTGGTTAGTGGTCAGTGGTCAGTGGTCAGTGGTTAGTGGTTCTTACATGACATACATGGTTGCAAAAATCGTCAAACAGTAAATATAATGAAGCATGGTTTTATCAAAGTAGCCGCTGCCATTCCTGAAGTAAGGGTGGCAGACTGTAAATTCAACAGTTCGAAGATTATGGAACTGATTGAACAGGCGGAACGGGAACAGGTCGAAATCCTGTGTTTCCCCGAACTGGGCATTACCGGATACAGCTGTGCCGATTTATTTTTGCAACAACAATTACTGGCTGATGCCGAAGTTGCATTAAATGATATCCTACTGAAAACCTATGCGTTGGGGGTTATCGTCATAGCCGGTATGCCCCTGCGTGTACACAACCAACTTTATAATGTAGCCGTTGTTTTTCAGTCGGGTAAGCTGCTGGGCATCGTTCCGAAGTCCTATCTTCCTAACAACAACGAGTTTTATGAAAAACGGTGGTTTGCTTCGGGTATTGCCGACAAGCCGGAAATCATCCGGCTGAATGAAACCGCTGTTCCTTTTGGAACCAACCTGTTGTTTAACTATCAGGATGTGCTGTTTGGAGCGGAGATTTGCGAAGACTTGTGGGTTCCGCTGCCGCCTTCCACGCAACATTGTCTGCACGGCGCTGAGTTAATATTCAACCTCTCTGCTTCCAACGAACTGATAGGTAAACACCGTTATCTCCGACAACTGATTGAACAACAATCCGGTCGATGCCATGCCGGATACATCTATGCTTCTGCCGGTTTCGGAGAATCATCTACCGATGTGGTGTATGCCGGTAACGGAATTATTGCTGAAAACGGGGTCATCATTCAATCATCTGAACGCTTCTCATTCGAATCACAATTGGTTGTTGCTGAAATCGATACCGAGAAATTAAAGGCAGAGAAGCTCAGAAATTCCAATTTCTATCAGGCTAAGTCGGATGCAATGTATCAAACCATCCCATGCAAGTCGTCGGATATACCTTTTGAGCGCCTGCACAGGAGCATAGAGAAACATCCGTTTGTGCCTCCTACTGCCAACCGGGATGCGCATTGCGAAGAAATTTTCTCTATACAGGTAGGCGGACTGGCACAACGCTGGAAGCATACCAAAGCGGAGACGATGGTAGTTGGCATTTCCGGCGGCTTGGATTCGACACTGGCTTTGCTGGTTTGCGTGAAAACGGCCGACAAGCTCGGTTACGACCGCAAAAAAATAATCGGCATCACCATGCCCGGCTTCGGCACGACCGACCGCACGTATAACAACGCCATCAGTTTGATGCAATCGTTGGGCATCACGATGCACGAAATTTCGATTAAGGAGGCTTGTATCCAACATTTCAAGGATATAAAACACGACCCGAATCAACACGATGTAACCTACGAAAATACCCAGGCACGTGAACGTACGCAAATCCTGATGGACATGGCCAACAAAACCAACGGTCTGGTTGTAGGTACAGGAGATTTATCAGAATTGGCTCTCGGTTGGGCTACCTACAATGGCGACCATATATCGATGTACGCTGTCAACAGCGGCATCCCGAAAACCTTAGTCAGGTATTTAGTCGAATGGGCTTCGCATCAGTTAGATGCATCATCCGAAGCAGTGCTACAAGATGTGCTGGACACACCGGTTAGTCCGGAATTGCTACCTGCCGACCACAATGGTAACATTGCTCAAAAAACAGAGCATTTAGTTGGACCGTACGAACTGCACGACTTCTTCTTGTATTATTTCGTACGTTTCGGTTTCAGTCCCGATAAGATTTTCTTCTTGGCCAATCAGGCCTTTAAAGATATTTATACTGAAGAGGTAATATCCAAGTGGCTGAAGGTTTTCCTGAGAAGATTCTATGCGCAACAATTCAAACGCTCCTGCATGCCTGATGGACCGAAAGTCGGTTCGATTAATTTATCGCCACGTGGTGACTGGCGGATGCCGAGTGATGCTGTGGGGCCGGAGTGGAATAAATAGGTTGATTGCCTATTGGTATGTTTAATCAAAAATTTATGTTTTTAAATTGAACAACCATTCGCCACCAACGATTAATATGCCCCGACAATATCGGATACCCCCGTAGGGGCAGGGTTCACCCCTGCCCTGATAATATCATTTGCAATAGGGGTAATGTCATCCCCATTTGGGGCAACCATGTTTCCATTTGGGGAAACCGTGTTCCCAATATAGGGGCAACCGCAAGGGTTTGCCCCTACGGCGGCGGGATTCGTCAATAATATGATGGCATGGATATGGTTTGGCATTATTTGAAACACGTCCAATTCTATATTTGGGTAACGTTCGGGTAATTTCATCCATTCATCAAATGCAATTTGCCCATATTGATTCACTTCACACTGATACCTGTTATCTGCAATCTCGCTGAAACGGTATTTGCCAACTACAATCCCACGCTTTCTTTTTCGATTTTTCTCCTTGTTTCTTACATCCGTATCGGTTCTAATTGATCAAAGTTCACTTTTATTTTCAACCTGTTTAAATTGAAATCATTATAAACCTTCGTTTGTCTTTGAATTTGAGAAACTATGATTGACGGATTTCTGCCATATTTTCTACTAAAAGCCAAAATTAACTCCGGAGATAAATCTGAGTGTTGAAATAATTCATTTCTCTCCTTTTCTGACAATAACATCCGTGCAGCAAAATCATCGGCTTGCTTTTCCTTTTCATCGTCAGGTGCTATATTGTCCAGACTAATAAATACATCCTTTTTGCCATGATATAAAATGTGAGCCAATTCGTGAAAAAATGAAAACCAGAATGCATTGTAATCTTTCTGACGATCTGTAATTTGAATTAACGGCTTCGAATAGTTTTTTATCCATCTTGAAGCACCATAAATGGGTGCTTTCGAAATACAGGGAGTATATACTAATGCAATACCACATTCACTACATATATCTTGTAATTTACTCATCCAGTTGTCAGGCATTTGGTAACATAAAGTTTGGATTTCATGCATTCGTTCACGAATTAACTTTTTATCAAAATCCATAGTTTGTATTTTTTCTGCCTGAATTTCTCCCAGACGCAACCATACTGAAATGGCTTGTGGTTCAGCAGTATATCGGAGGTCAATTTTGAATGCTAATTCATTATTGGTGTATAAGCTCGCCCATTGATTGGGAGAAGCAACCCTGAAAAATTTTAACAGGCTCTCTGCCAACACACGCTTTTCATTTGTTACAGGCAATATACCCATTTTTTTCATGGCTGAAACCGGAAATGCATTTAGCCATTCAACACATTGTTCCAGGAACTCCATTTGTTCAATTTCCAGTAATTCGTCCTGATAGTTTCTTTCTAAACTGAGCCAAAAGCTCGCCGGAATACCCAATACATATTCGAGCTTGGTGGCTGTTTCTTTGGTTATCGGGGCTTTACCTTTTATCAGTTCGTTAAGTTTCGGGACTGACCTGCCTAATCGTTCGGCCAATTCGGCCTGCGACATTCCTATAGCATCAATATGCTCCTGAATGGTATCGCCGGGGCAGGATAAAAGTTGTTTTTTTGCTTCTGAATTAGTCATGATTGTGTGTGTTAATGTGGGTCTTCTACTGAAACAATTTCTATGACAGTAATTTGTGTTAGATTTACACCTCCATCTTCTTTTTGGGGAATAGGACTTTGTGCAATTTCAAAAACTATTCGCCAGTTATCTTTGATATCAACAGACCATTCGCCAACCCGATTCCCTTTGTACGGATGCAATCGCAAAGCAGGAAGTAATGCAATGACCGACAGGTTTTCTGCTGCAGTAAGCTGCTTTATTCTTTCTTTAATCTTTTTGGCCAGCTCACCGTACGACTTTATAAGCTCCTTATCATGGGTGAGTGATTTTTCGAGTTTGTTGTTCTTATAATAAATTTCCATCGCAAAGGTACAAAATTATTTACTTTTAAGGTTAATGAATTTACGTTTTTATGAATTATTGTGTTAATTCATGCTTTCTGATACACCAGATTATATCTACTCATTCTTTAATATAAGGGGTTGTAATGATACTTTAATCCCATGATTTATTCTACCTCTATCCTCCCATACTCCTCCTCACTGATCTTTCCCTCTATCTCCGGGTCAATTACTCTTACTTCTGAATAGGTTAGGTCGTAAAGTCGGTAAACGAGGAGGTCTAGTTGGGTTTTTAAAGTCATATAATCAAGTTTTTCGTCATCATTTTTCAAATCAATTATTCTTTTCACTAATGATTCTATAGTCTTTTCAAATTCATTGGTTTTAGGTAGTTTTATAGGTAGTTTTTTTAAATGTATTCCCTTTATATATGGGAAAACATCTGGGTTTGTAATCATTTTTTTGTTAAAGTAGTATTCCAACAATTGTGAATTCAAAAGACCAACTAAAACTACAAGATTAACTACTTTCCCTTTTTTAGGATATAAATTATAAATGCTTTGATCTGTATAGAACTGGCTACGGTCTATTGCTGCAATCAGTTTATTACCAGTTTTCCTAACTAATATCTTTTCATTTTGCATATAGACGTTCTCGTCAGTATTACTATGAAGTAACTCTACTGTAAAGTTAATATATAAATTGCTTGGGCATATTGTAAAGTTATTAATATGCTTACCTTGAAGATATTTTTTGTGCATTGAACTTTCTTGTTCAGTAGAAAGAAACTTTTTAATTCCACTTGCTACAATACCAACATATACTTCAAGAAAGTCATCAATATATTGACATTCATTTTCAATTTTCTTTAATAATAGACAATCATCATCATCTGTTTTAATATTAATTACATAGTCATTAAATTGATCGTTCCAAATCTCTGTTTTGAATGTTCTATAATTGTTATTTTGTGTAAAATCAAGATTGTTTTTTCTAATAACTGTTGTAAAGGATTCAATTGAATGGTTGTTTTCTACTATAAGTATGATAGAGTCTGTAACTGCTTCAAAAACTTTATTTTCAAAACTAACTATCTGTGAAATATGAAAATTTTGAATTAAGTATTTTCTTATCTTTTTTAAATATTCATTTTGTAAGATAGTACTTGGAATAATAAAATTTAGAACACCGTTTGGTCTTAATAGCCCAACCCCCAACTCTGTGAAAAGGGCATAGCTATTTACTTTGTACTCAGCAGAATTAGAATATGTATTTATTAATAATTGAAGTTCTTCATTACTAATTGAAACAATTTGTTTACCCCTGTAGGTTATATACGGCGGATTCCCAATCACCACATCAAAATACCCCCCTCCATTTTCATCCGGCTTCAATCCAAACATCCATTCCGGATCGAAAAACTCTGAATGATTATTTTGGTCGTAAGGGTTCCAGGAAGTGAGTTGTTCGGCTAAACGGACTACTGAGTTCAGGCGCGAATAATTGCTGCCGGCTTCGATGCTGTTGTTCAGCATTTTGATTTGTTGCTTTAGTTCTTTGCGCCTTTTCTCGGTGTAGTTGTACGATTCGGTTTGTTCGTTGCCAAACAAATCGGTACTGGTGGAAGTACGAATATCATCGTGACTTTTTTCCAGAATTGCAAGTTCTCTCTCAGCCAATTTCAACTGCATTTTGTAGCGGCTGAGATTCTCATCGGCATGGAGTTTATACAAACGAGCAACTTCGTTTACAATTTCATGCCGGAGTGCTTCGTCTTTATACCGGAGTTCCTTTTTCTTGCTGGCATTGGTTACCGAGAATTGCCTGTGACGCAGGTGGTTCAACCGCTTAATCATGTGGTTAATCTGATCTTCTTTCAGATATTGTATGTCTTCTTGGGGTTTTTCAATACCTATGAGCGTGTTAGCAGCCACAAACTTAGTTTCTAAATTGGGTAGTGGTCTGATACCGTAATTATTTTCAGGATTGTTGTTGCGTTTTTGCTCACAAATCAGCGAGATAAAAAAACGCAGTTTACTGATTTGCACGGCAATGCTCTGTATATCTACCCCATAAATGCAGTTTTCAATCAAATACAGTTTGCGGGTATAGTCAGGAAACTGCATGTTTGTATCGAAGGTGTTGTAAATCTCTTCCCGTAATACTAATTTATCTTCGTCAGTCTCTTTTTCAGCTTCATCAAACTCCTGCATCGATTTGTTGAGTACCAACTTGCTCCAATGGGTGTTTTGTGGGTCAAGTTTACCCAACACATGCACCATTTGTTGTAGAATACCCATGGGGAATGCGCCGGAACCACAGGCAGGGTCGAGTATCTTGCAGTCGAATGTTGCCTGAATAAGCGCTTCCCGTTTGGATTCAGGAATATCAAAAGTTTTATCTTCGTAGCTGAACAATGCCCGCAGATTTTCTTCATTCACTTCAGGCACTTTAGTTTGGTAGTAGGCTATCAAACTTTCGTTCACCATGTAGTTGACAATTTCGCGGGGGGTATAGAACGAACCTGTTTGTTTGCGGGCAGTTTCTTGTGTCTCCGGATTGTAGGCCCCCAGCAAATTTTCGAACACTTTACCCAACAATTCCGGGTCTAAGGCAACTTCTATTTCAACCGGCGTGTTTTCCTCAACGGTAAAATTGTACTTCTTCAAAATTTCAATGATACCGGAAACCTTCACCGACTGCATTTTCTTGTCGTTATACTCTTTGCTGATGTCAACAATCCTTTCTTGGGCAAAGAATAATTCGTTGGGTACGATGGCTTGCCGACTTGTTTTTCTACTGAAACCATCCCAATAAAGTATTTTCCCATCTTTCACTTTGTCATCTAAACATTCAAACAAACCACCATTCAGGAAAGGCACTTCACTGAAAAGTTGTAATACCTTGCTGGTATCACATTGAAATTCGTCCTCGTAACGATACAGGTTTTTGATATTGTAAGTACTTCTGTTTTTAAGGAAACCTTTATTACCTGCAAAACCCCTTTTACCTATCTCCTGGTTGAGCGTAGCAAAGAATAAGTTCTGCAGGATGGCGCGGTAATAATGGTGCTGCAAAGGGCTTTCAGGTTCAAAGTCTTTCAGCAAGGTTTTCAATACTTCAGGATTAAACAAATCAGGACTAACCAACTCTTTCTGTTTGATAAACCATACAAATATCAGTCGGGTGATCAGCCGGATGATATTTTCAGTATTGTATTTATCATTATCGGAATCATCATTGATATCATTTGGGAAAGTAACTTTTTTAACAGCCCAAAAATACCAGTTCGACAATTCGCGATAGAATTCTTTGGTAAGCACTTCCACCGAAAATCTTTCCTGCAGGTCTTTGAAATAATCGCCATCAACCGGTTTCAGTTTGCCTTTTTGAAGCAGGTATTGTTCCGGTGTTTTTATGTGAGCATTTTCACCCAGCAGGAAAGAGTATCGGCGTGGGTTGGAATAACTACGTTTAATTCGGGCAGTCTGATCATTTACTTCTGCTTCAATCTGAATCAAGGAAAAACGGTACTGTTTGCTGCCTTCCGGTACAAAAAGTACCAGAGCACGGTTGTTGTAACTTTTTCGCAATAATACCTGAAACGCATCTTTCGAAATTCCTACCCGGGCATCGTGTGTGGAGGTATGTGCTATTTCGTAAACATCTAATCCCAAATGTTTAGAACTGCCTAATTTATAAACATCTTTACAAAACTGAGTTTTGAAATCATCCACCGATAATTTTTCTTCAACTAACCTAAAGTCGTCGGGCAAAAAGTTATTTTCAAGAAAACCTATAAATTCAGTTCTGCGATAAGGTGCATTAAGATTTAACATTATTCAGTTATTTTGTTAGTTCTCATTTTCAATAGACTCAATCTCTTCAGCTAAAATAAGCGTTTCGGTTCCAAGCAATAAATGATCGTAAGTATAAAGTGCTTTTTGGACGTATTCTTTGCTTACAATATCGGGCAGACTGGTATAAGCCGAAGTTTTTAGTTTGTTAATTTGGCGCAAAGCATATCCCGAAATGGCATCATATTCAATCGCTGTTTTCACATCTTCGAGGTATTCATGATCAACGCTGTTCGATTGTATGATTAACCTTATTTTATCGAGTGCATCTCGTTTCGACTTTTCGGTGTCAGATTCAGTGGAGCTTGCAAACAATGCTTTTTTTGTTTCGCTATACATGGCTTCAAATCGTTCCGAGACTTCATAACCCTTTTCGTCAGGTGTACTCTGAAGTATGCTGAATGCATCTTGTGGTGAAATATCAACAGGGGTATTTCCCGGGGAATTGAACTTAAAAACGTAGTCATTGCCTTTTCGGGCAAAAACAAGCACGCCATCTTTGCCTTTGTCAACCCGCCTTCTGGTTTTTGAACGAAGTGGTAAACTCAACGCTTCTTTCATCGCAGCTGATCCAATAAACTGATTAAGGAGTGCCCTGTATGCTGTGTCCCACGATTTTTGTTCATCGGTTTCGTTTATTTTTTTATACTGTTCGATAAAAAATGCACGCAATTGCTCCTCAGAAGTAAGCACTTTCGTATCTTCACCCATAATGGCATGAATCATGGCCATTTTAAGGGTTGAAATTTCTTGGGTACGTGTTTCCGATTCTCCAATATCTGTTGGGAAATAGTTGAAGATATAGAGTTTATCAAACATTTTTTTGTTGACACGATTGATACGACCGATACGCTGAATTACCCTTGTTGGATTGTATGGAATGTCGTAATTGAAAATTGCTCCGGCACGGTGCAAGTTATATCCTTCCGAAATAGCGTCTGTAGCTACAAGAATTTTATAATTGTCCTGTTGAAAATCTACATCAACTCCTGCATCAAAGTTTACTTTAATAATTTCCTTGTTACGTGGACTTGCTTTTCCGGCGGTATATGAGAATACAGGCAATCCGGCTTTTTCAAGCTTCTCTCCAAGGGCATTAACTGTATCTGCAAACTGACTGAAAACAACAATCTTACGCGTTGGTTCTGATTTAATTTTCTCCTTCAGGATTTCAATAAATTCATCCGATTTAGGATCAACTGTCACTTTATCCCATTCATCTTTCAATGTTTGAAGTAATTCAATGTCGGCACGCAAATCCTCAAAGAAATCAGGTTTTAAGTACTCTGTTTTGATTTCGAATAAACCCCGGGCATTGAGCTTTTCAATTGCAGCTTCCAATTCGTCAACCACCATTTCAGGAATAACATCACTGGTTGTATTGTAGAGTTCTTCTATATCCGGGAGCATGCCTTTTTTAAATACAGGTACTGTGTTGCGCTTTGCTGCCCATGCATCAATGTTTATACAATTCTGCAGCATATTGTTCAGGGAGATTCTAAAGGCTTCTTGTGAACTCTCGAAACGTCGCACCAATAACGAACGCATAAATTTCGCCAGGTTTCGTTGTGTTCCTTTGAATAGATTGTATTCAAAACCGGCTTCTTCAATGGCTTTTCGAACTTTTTCTTCCTGTTCTGGCTTCACATACATGACCGGTTTGTAACGCGCAGCTTTAAATTCTTCGGCATTTAGTTTTTCATCCTCAATGTCATCGGTATATTCATAATCATCGATATCAATTTCCTCTTCGAACTGTCCTTTGGAAATTCTTCGAAGTGTTGATAAATACAAGTCTCTTAAATCTCCCAAATCATAATCCATTAATTTTGGAGGTTCTACCACCGGAAATTCAAATCCCTGCAATTTTAAATCGTCTTTATATGCAGGAATGCCATCCAAATCCAATCTTGACCTGCGAATGATTAAGGGCGAAATAATTGTTCTGATTTCTCTTGAAATTGTATCAATCGCTAAGACCAATTCATCACGGCTAATTTTTTTATCCTTTTGCTCTTTCTTCAGTGTTTTATATCGGCTAATTAAGTCCCGAAACTTCTGACCCAAATTATCCACAGTCTGTAAGGTGGATTTAGTCGGTATTTGAAACAATTTAATCATAGAATAAATGTCGGAAGGCTGATTGTTGAAAGGTGTAGCCGTTAACAACATCACTTTATTCCCCTGACATAATTCATGTAGTATAGCATAATCTTGTGTAAATTCATTGCGGTAACTGTGAGCCTCGTCAATCACAATCAACCATTGTTCATTGCTTTTTGATTTCGCTCTGTAATGCTTGAGTGCTTTGGCTATAACACCTCTACTGAAAACGCGCGAAGTAAAACGAAATTCCTCACTATAATCTTCCCATTGCGGTACAAGGTGCGGAGGAGCAATAATTATTGTTCGCAAATTCAAATTATTGGCAGTTGCCGAACCAATAATACTCTTACCTAACCCAACCACATCAGAAATAATTACACCGTTATGTTTCTGAATGGTCGAAATAGCCATTCTCACCGCATCTTCCTGATATTTCAAGTTAAAGAATTTCCCTTTGGTAATATCGAAAGGTGTGCGTATTCGCTTGGAGGTGTCGATGTTGAAATATTCGTACAGTACCCTGAGATATAAATGGTAAGGTGAAAACACTTTTTCGTACCATACATGTTTGATAACCCCATCTTCAAAATCTTTGATATGTTCTTTATCTGCAAGAATGATGGCATTTTCCCATAAAGTTTCAAAAATGCTACAAGCTTCAACATATTCCGGCTTGTCGTTAAAACGTACATTAATTTCGTTTTGTCCACGTAAACCATTAAATGTCAAATTACTTGAACCTGTTATGACACAACCCGGTGTTTCTCCATCTTCTGCAAATTCGTTCTTATACGAAAAGATATACATTTTAGCGTGGGATGGTTCTTTGGTTTTTCTTATTTCCAACGTGCCATTCTTAATCTTCTCATAGTATATTTTAAATGCTTCTTCCTGTTGTTGTCCCTCAAAATAATCAGATTGATTGAACAGGGAAACCAATGACTCATAGTTGTCATTCCGGATGTCCTGACGTGATGATTTACGCTTTTTCACAAAGAAGTCAAACTCTGATGTCTTGTTCTGAAAATCTTTCTCCATTTCAAGTCCAACCAGGATTCTCATTTTTTTATCAGCAATATTCTTGTAAATTTCCTCAATACCTGAGAAATAAAAATATCCAACCAAAAAATCGAGCGCTTCTGCTTTTGTAGGTAATATACCCTGAATTACTTTCGACAGTGATTTTTCGGGAGTATTGGTAATGAAATACTGGCTCATATTGAAATTTTTGTTTCGATACCGAACGATAAATTGCGGTTATGGTGTTGATATAATCAGAATTGTTTTGGGAAGTACAAATATAGAAATTTTATGTTAAAAACAGTCTGTGTTTTTAAAATCATAGATTTCTTTAGCCAAAATACAGCAACGGCAGGTTTCACGTCTATATGTTTTAACTTCATATTTTGTTCAACACATCATAATGAATAGAACTGTGAAAAAATCTCGAAATTATTAGCAACTTTAGACATAAAACTCAATGTTTCCAGAAATATTGTCCTTTGGTATATGTATTATAAAATTCATTTGGAAGCCCCTTTTTTGCAACTTTAATTGCATCCATGGTTTTTTGACCACAAAATTCTTCAAATCTTGTTACAAACATTTCACTTTCAGGGTAGTTCGTTATTTGTGAAATATAAAATTCATTTTCGAACCTAATCGTGATTTTAGACTCAGCAACTGAGTATGTAATTCTATTGCTGAAAACAAAAGGGCTTTCTGATTTATCGAAAGATACTGTCTTAATCTGGCTTTTAAATGGAAATCTTAATAATATACAATCTCTATAGATGTATTCAACGATGTCAAACTCTGATATGATTTTTGATGTTTTTGCCGGTATACTGATTACCATTTTTTCAATGTAAGTTACAGATTGTCCCTTTGTGGACATTAATCCAACTCCTTTAGATGTTTGATAACTATTCGTTTGAAGCAAGTCAACATTATTTAATCCAGAAACAGAAGCTGTTAAATTTAATGATGTTAACCCTGTTGATCCTGAACTTACAGAATTAGTGAAGTTTCTGTTTTTGTAATAATCATGAGCTATACCATTCATAACAAAAAAGCATTCGTTTAAATTCAAAAAAATTATGTTATCTGTTTTGTTGTAAAAATTGAATCCAATATTTCCACCTTTGCTCCACAAATTATATGATACGATACAATTGTCATCTTCATATACCAATGAATTGTTTGACATCTGAACATTTTTTGATGATGGATTGGCTTGATAGACCTGATAAAAAGTAAGTGTGGAACATGAAGTAAATGTCATTACTATACCCACAATAAATGCACTTAATTTGTTTTCCATAATAGTATTCTTAATGAATTTATCAGAAATAAATAATATGTAAATGTTTTGCATACAAAATTTCATTACAAGGATTTAAACAGTTAAAGCGTCATAAAATCACCCCAAAAATATAAACAAAAATTGAATAATCAATGAAAATATTTAACAAATACAATACAGCCTAAAGTAATGATTTTCATATACAAAAATGACTAAAAAATTAATCTGTTCCTGTTTACAGGAAGAACTATGCGCGTTTTTGAAGCGCAACGCGATTAACTTTCCCGGCAACGATGCCCTGTTACAACAACTTACCCAACACTTGTCAGGCGCAAGCATCAGGCAAAACAAGAGAAAGTAATACTTACTTTTCGGCTCAAAATCGGGCAGGTGAACATGCTTAGAGGGGAAGACATTGCAAAAAGCTCTGAGCTTTTTTTGTTTCGTAGGGAAGAGATAAAGAAAAAGTCCTGAGCTTTTTATAGAAACCTCTGGGCTTTTTATGAAAACCTCAGAGCTTTTTAATTGAAATAAGGGAGGATAATGTGATAAGTCAGGGCAGGTGGATACAGTAATGCCGGTAATGTCCTCAGTCATTACCGGTCAATATTGAATTCAGCCCTGGGTTTTCGACAAAACAAGCCTTGGGTTTCAACTAAATACCCCTTGCATTGCATCAAAAAGCGCCTTGCGTTGTGGCGCTACCCAGTGCTTGTCGCGTCATTATCCAGTAAGCATTGTGTCAAAACGCAAGGCTTGTTTTGCCACCATTCCGCCTTGGTTTTTCGAGTTGAGATAGTGATTTCCAGGCAAAAAAGCAGGATAAACCCACAGAAAACAGCATAAGCCCTTAAAACATTAAAGTCTGTCTTATTCACTGACAGCACACCCCTTACATGGGTAGAAATTGTGCCCGGGTGTAAATATATATACGGATACGTTCTCAATTGTGGATACGTAGAAACGCAATGCATTGCATCTCTACAATTGCAACCATAGTAGCAACGTCCATTCCAAGAATCACCTGTATTTAGTAGCTTAAAGGCTATTAGGGTGTGTTTTGTTTGGTTGTCGATACAATTACGATACAAACATAAAATTTGCAGCAGTAAACATAATAATTCAGTAAACATCAGGTAAATTGCGCTTGTTATTTTCATGTTAATAATGAATGAGGTGAATAGAAGGTCGCAAAAATAAAATGAATATTCTAAAAATAGGCGACACCGTTTGTCCAATTGGCGACATGGTTTGTCCAATTTGGTGATTAGAATGGGTTAGGGTATCATTCCACTAACTCCCCTGCCCCTTCCCGTATAATCTCAGGTTCCTCTCCCGTGCAATCCACAATCGTTGAAGTAGTCGTGCCGCCATACCCTCCATCAATCACCAGTTCAACCTGAGAACCAAAACGTTCTTCAATAAGCTCCGGATCAGCGATGTATTCGAGGGTATCTTCATCGGTAAAGACAGAACTTACCATGATGGGATTGCCCAGTTCGCGGACGATATCGAGGGCGATATTATTGCCCGGCATGCGAATGCCTACGACTTTTTTATTTTTGAATAATTTGGGAAGCCGGTTACTGCCATTCAGCAGAAAAGTAAAAGGTCCGGGCAGGTTCTTTTTCATCAGCTTGAAAGCATAATCATCCATTTTGGCATATTCGCTGATTTGACTCATCTCGTGGCAGACAAAGGATAGATCTGCTTTGCGGATGTCCTTTTCTTTTAAACGCACGATGGCTTCCACCGCACGGGCATTGAAAATATCGCACCCGAAAGCATATACCGTATCGGTCGGAAAGATGATGATTCCTCCGTTACGCAAGACCTCAACGACTTTCTGAATCTGTTGAGGACTGGGATTATCTTCGTATATTCTGATCAGCATATTACAATACTTTCTTTTGCCAGTTTCCTTTTCGTAAATAAATATAGGCGCCGATGCCTAATACCGACCAATAAACAAACTCCGACATCCAGACGATATAGACTGGCTGTGGGTTTATGATGGCCGTGTAATAAACATACGAAAGATAGAAAAACAAGGTGCCGAATTCAATAATGAAAGCTGTTTTGGTATTACCTGTTCCGGAAATGGAATGAAACAAGATACTTCCTACCGCGCAGAAAATCATCGCTATGGAAACCACTTTCATGACGGGAATAGAAGCTGCAACCAATCCGGGATCGTTCGTGTAAATCTGAGCGAACAACTCCGGAAAGAAAAAGGTAAAAACCATCAGCGGAGTAACCAATACAACGACTACACCCAACATTTTATGAATAAAGGGGATCACATCCTGTCTCCTGTCGGCCCCAATCAGGTTGCTCACCATGGTACTCACGGTAGTTGCGAGCGCCGAACCCGGAATCATCAGCAACACATATAAACTTCGGCCTATATTCGTGGCTGCCAGCGGTCGCTCTCCCATCCTTTCGATAAAAATAAAAAACATGAACCAGGTAGAAATGGAGATGAAAAACTGAAACATGATGAAGACCGAAAGCTCCAGTATTTGGCGAATCAGTTTAAAATCAATTTTCTTAATCGAATATAATTGATATTTTTGGAAGTCATGATGCAGAAAGGTGTACACAATCAGAAAGACTGTTGATGCCGCTTCCGCAATCACAGAAGCAAGGGCTGCACCGGCAATGCCCATCTCCGGGAATCCCCAGTGACCGAAAATCAGGGCATAGTCGAGCACAACATTGACTGTAGCAGTAATTACAGCCGAACCGGTCAGCACCGACGTATTGGTAACCCCGACAAACATTCCCCTGAACATCACGTTGATAAAGGCAAAGATAAAACTCCACTTCCGCCAGTCGAGATATTCCAGCGAAGCCTGATAAATATGATCTGAACTCACTAAGTATTTCATGATATCGGCATTGAACAGCCACGAGAAAATAAGGAAGAAAGCCGACAGCAGCAGGATAAAAAACATCCCATTGTTGAAAATCGGACCTACTTCCGCATATTTACCTTCACCATTGCGCCGGCCGATGATGATTTGTGTTCCCTGACTGAAACCAAAACCAATGACAAAAATAGCCAGAAAATACACCCCGCCAATGGCTGAGCCTCCCAACGCAACTTCACTCACACGCCCGAGAAAGGCCGTATCCGTCACGTTGATGATGTTCTGTACCAGCAAAGTCAGAAACACCGGATAAGTTACTTTGAATATATTTTTAGCTGAAAGCATAGTTGCGTTTTTTGAATGAAAGTTGCAAAGATATTAATTTTAGCGTTAACTTTGTCACCATCTTATTGCAATGTGCATCAAAACAAGAAACTATAATTTAATATGATTACACAGGACCAAACCATATAGTTTACATATGGTTTTATCATTCCGGGTTATTAATATTATCAATCACGAAAAACGAAAATTAAACGAATGAAAAAATATATTATCAATTCTATCTTGCTGATCTCACTTTTAATAATAACAGTCAGCATCACTGCCCAAAACACCCAAACTTGGGAAAAAGTTGATCAACTGATAGAAAAAGATTTGCCTGAGTCGGCATTGAAAGCAATAGACTCCATTAGTCGCATTGCCGAAGCAACCAACAACCAACAGGAACAAATCAAGGTCAGGTTATACCGTTATCGTATTCAAACAGAGAAAGAACCCGACACTGCACCAGCTGTATTGAAAGACTTTGAGCAGTTCGCCGATGCTTTTGAACCCTCAGCAATAAAGCAATTGTTGTTTTGCATGGCAGCGGAAATGTATCATAACTACTATCAAAATAAGCGTTTCGAGATTGACCGGAGGACAGATGTGGCCGGCTTGCTACCCCAAAACATAGAAACATGGAGCAAAAATCATTTTCAGCAAAAGGTAAAATCTTTGATTGATGAAGCATGGAAGGAACAACGAATCAGTCAACAAACTGACATAGAAAGCCTGCAAAAACTGTTTGTTTTTCAGTCAGAAAAAAAAGAAGATATAAATACAACACCTACTTTGTTTGATTATATTGCCTATAAAAGAATTGATCTGGCAGAAGCATGGAAAGATGAAAAAACCGTTCAGGAAACATACAAGAAATTAATTCAATTCCGAAAAACACAAGGTGATACCAACCTAACCGTTTTAGCCGAAATAAATTATCTTGATTATCTACATGGACAATCCGACTCCCAAACTTTTATTCAAAAGGCAGATAGTCTGGAACAGGTTTACCAGCGCGATCCGGCAGTAGTAGAAATCATGGTACAAAAAGCCAGGCATTATCTGCAAAATGCTGAAATTCCTCAACACAAGAAAATTGCACATGACATCTGTAGAAAAGGCATTGCAACCTATCCTGAATATCCACGAATAGGACTATTAACCAACACCCTGAATCAAATCGAAGTACAAACATTGTTTATAAACAGTGCTAAAGATGCTGCCCCTTCTGGTCATTTAAAAATAGATTTACGTTCAACCAATATTCCTTCAATCACTATCGAAGTTTATCGTCTAAATACGACTTCAAAAGATTTTGCAAGACATGACATTAATAATAGAATTAATCCTGACAAAGAAGTATTTGACAAAGCGCTGATTGAAACATTTACAATCAACATGCCTCTGAATGAAAACTTCGAGGAAGTGGACACCATTTTTCACTTACCAACAAAAGATTACGGAATCTACGCATTTATCGCCTATCCTTCGGGCAAACCGGAGAAAGATGTGATGACCCAAGCGTATTATACAGTCACCGATTTGACATTCATCAAAAGAACCATTTCAGAAGATAAAAGTGCATATTATGTATTGGATCGCATCACCGGAAAGCAAATGAAACAGGTTGAAATAACCACCTATTCATACAAATGGTCAGGTAATCAATATGAAATGACATTTGTTGCAACAGGTAAAACCAATTCCAAGGGTTATATTGAATTACCCCGTTTGAAGTCCAATGGTAATGAAATTATCCTGTTGAAGAAGAATGATGATCGATATTTTTCTAAGTTTTCATATTCAAATTATTTCAACTCATCAGATCCCACTGAAACTACTCAGCAGCACATAAACATTTTCACTGACAGAGCTATTTATCGACCCGGGCAAACTGTTTATTTTAAAGCCATTGCCTACGAAATGGACAGTAAGAAACAGGAAGTCACAGCCAATAAAAACATCCGATTTGAACTCATGGATACCAATGGCAAAAGTATCAATCAACTTGAACTACGTACCAATGAATTCGGTTCGGCATCAGGTAGTTTTGTATTGCCTTCAGGCGGATTAAATGGTAATTTTCAGATTCGGGCGGATAACCGGCATGCTGTCAATTTCTTAGTAGAAGAATACAAAAGACCCACGTTTGAAGTCACTGCAAAACAACCGGTTGATGAAATTATTTTTGGTGAAACAGTCACGCTGAAAGGCGAAGTAAAAGCTTTTGCAGGTTATTCACTACCTGACACAAAAGTTAAATATGTTATCAACCGTTATGTGCATCCTTTCTGGCGCTGGTTTCCACCTATCCGCACAGAAGCAATGGTTGCTTCCGGTGAAACTACTACCGATACAAATGGTCAATATTCCATAGAATTTACACCGGAAAAAGACAAAAACATACGCGACAGCAAGATAAAACAAGCCTATCGCTATACCATTACCATAGACGCCACTGATTCCAAAGGAGAAAGTCAGCAAACTATCACCCACTTGTCGGTAAGCGAACAGTCCTTGTTTATCCTGGCTAACATACCTGAACTGTTGGACAAGCAAGACTCTGTAAAATTTAAAGTCACCACGCAAAACATAGCCGGGGAGAAGATACACAAGTCAATTCGCTATCAGCTTTTCAGTCTGAAAGAAACAACCGATTACAGGGAAAATCTGAAATCTGATACAGCATTTATGACCGACAAGCAAATGACTGAAGGCACCTACGACACCCAATCTGCACATTTAAAGCTAAATCTGAAGAAATACCCATCCGGCAGGTACAAACTCATCTTTACTACCGATGACAAGCATGGTAACCCGGTAGAATCCGAGCATATCTTTATTTTATATGATAAAAAAGACAGACGACCGCCTGTAAAAACTTATGTTTGGTTACCTGAAGATCTGTTCGAAAGTCTGGTTGGAGAAAAGGTCAATATACATTTCGGCACATCCGTTAAATGTGCGCATGTGCTGATGGAGGTTAAGTATGGGAATGAGTTGATTAGTTCCCATTGGATCCGGATGAACAACAACATCCGCACTTTCAGTATTCCTTTTGCAGCAAAACACAGAGCAGGCATCACGGTTGACTTTACATTTGTCAGAGATGAACAATTATTTCAGAAAACTATTCGCATTACCGAAAAAATCATCGAAAAGAAACTAACTCCTAAGTTGACCATTTTCAAAGATAAATTACTTCCCGGAGAAATCACGACATGGACAGTTAACATCCCTGAAGTAGCGACAAAAGGTAAAATTGCCGAATTACTTGCCGGCATGTACGATGCATCACTCGATGAACTGAAACCAAACAAGTGGTTCTTTAGTCCGGTATACAGAAAAGCATTTCCAGGTAGTTATTACTGGTTTGATTATCATAATTACCAGCAGGTAAATCCTGTATATATTATGAATAGAATGTTAGAAACTCCTCTACATTTCAAAGCCAGATTAAATTGGTTTGATTTAAATTTAAACAGTTTAGGACAGGATAAAATAATGATAAAAGGCAATGTAACCCGAACCAGGTCCGTAAAAGCCGGCATGGTTGGAATTGAAACTACTCGTCAAATAGTTAGTCTCTCTGAAGCTGAATTAAAATTCAATGATCACATTTCACAAGCAGATATAACACAAATTCAATCGACTCAACCACCCCGCATCCGCAGTAATTTCAACGAAACCGTTTTCTTTTACCCGCATCTGCAAGGCGACAACACTGGCAATTATCAGTTTAGTTTCACCATGCCGGAGAGTTTGACCCGCTGGAACCTGAAGATGCTGGCACATACGAAAGACCTGTATTTCGGTCAGGCCGAAGCACAGCTTATCACCCAGCAAGACCTGATGGTACAGCTCAACATGCCCCGGTTCGTGCGACAATCGGATAAACTCACCTTGCAGGCAAGTTTGGTAAATCTGTCGGATAAAGCACTAAAAGCCAATGTCAAACTGACTTTCATCGACCCGACAACCGATCAACCTGTACTGCTGAACGATACGAATATGTATGTGGTGGATGTCCCTGCTGATGGAAAACCGCTTACTTTATCCTGGGATGTGAGTGGTTTTGATCAATACGAATGGCTGATTTGCAAGGTAGTGGCTGATGCCGGTAATTTTTCAGATGGCGAACAACGCTATTTGGCGATATTACCCGATAAGGTGCTTGTCACCGAAAGCTACCCGGTTTTCATGGGTAACGAAACCACCAAAGAATTCAAGTTTGATTCTATTCAATCAATTATTGATAAGGTAGATACCCGTCAGCTCACCTTTGAATTCAGCGCCAATCCGGTGTGGTATGCCATTCAGGCCTTACCTGCACTCGCTGAACCACAGAGTGAAAACGCCATCGATTACTTCATCGCCTGGTATGTTAACGTTTTGGCCGGTAAGATTATAACGGATAACCCACGCATCAAAGCAATATTCGAACAGACTAAGCAAACAGAACCCGGCAGTCTTCAATCTGCCCTGAATAAAAATCAGGAGTTGAAAAACATCCTGCTCGAGGAAACACCCTGGCTGACAGAAGCAAAAAACGAAACAGAGCAACAACAGCGCATCGCATTGCTTTTCGACTTGAATCAGCAAGAACAATTAAAGTCAAGGTATTTAGATAAACTTTCGACACTACAATTACCAAATGGCGCTTTCTCCTGGTTCGATGGCATGGGTGAAAGTCGCTGGGTGACCCAGTTTATTGCCGAAGGTTTGCTGAAGGCACGCGAATTTACCGACATCAATATTATTAACAGGATGTTAGGACCCGCCATGAATTACCTCGAAGGCCAAATTACCAAAGACTATCTGCAAGTGAAAAAGCAAGTGAAAGATTATGAAAAAAAGATGAATATCAATTCTCTCCAATTGCATTTTCTTTCTTTGCGGACAAAAATAAATGCACCCGAAATATCTGCCGACTCCAAAGAAGCCATGGTGTTCTATATAAAAGAGACAGAGCAATACTACAACAAATTCGATCTGTACGACAAAGCATTGGCTGCAATGATTCTACATCACGCCAACAAACCAGTTGCCGTGGATGTGATTATCAAATCACTGAAAGAGAACTCCTTGCGTACAACAGATAAAGGCATGTACTGGTCTAAAAACACAGCCGGCTATCGATGGAACGAGCGTCCTATAAGCGTACAGGTAAAGCTGATGGAAGCATTTAACTTAGTCCCGGGTAATGAAACCGAATTGGCGCTAATGAAAACCTGGCTGCTGCGTCAGAAACAAACCCAACAATGGGAATCGCCGGTTGCTTCTGTGAATGCAATTTACGCGCTCACCGGCATCGGCAACAACCTGCTGAACAATAAACAGTCATTCAGCATAACCGCCGGCAAGAAGACTTTTAACACCAATCAGGGCATTCCCGGAACAGGTTATATTAAACAAACACTCGCTAAAGAAGATATCAAAGTGGGCATCACGATTAGCCGGGTTAATCTGCCTGAAGCAGCTTCACCTGCCTGGGGTGCCTTGTACTGGCAATATTATCAGGACATGGACAAAGTAAGATCATCGGGTAGTGCCTTACAGGTAGAAAAACAATTATTCGTGGAACGCATCGTGGATAACCGCAAGACACTCTTCCCCATCAACGGGCAAAACGTAAATGCAACCATGCAAAGCATCCAAAAGGGAGACAAACTTATCGCGAGAATGGTGGTTACGACCGACCGGGATTTGGAATTCGTAGTCCTGAAAGACAACAGGGCAGCCAACCTCGAACCCGTTAGCCAACTCTCCGGATGCAGTTGGAAAGAAGGAGTTGTTTACTACCGGACTGTAAAGGATGCCTCTACGCAATACTTTTTCAGTCACTTACCCAAAGGTACCTATGTGTTTGAAGATGAATACTTCGTGAATGCCACCGGCAATTTCTCCGGCGGAACGGCATCCATTCAATGTTTGTATGCGCCGGAGTTTGTTGGGGTGGGGAAAGGTGAACGGGTTGAAATACGTTAAAAGCGGAGAGCGGAAAGCGGAAAGTGAATAACTAAATAATGTGTCAATAACTTGGGACTTTCCAAAAATGTGTGTTAATTTAAACTTTTTCCGTTTTCCGCTCTCCGTTTTCCGCTTTCAACTCAATTTGTAAAAACATGCAGGCTGTTGAAACCTTTTTATCTTTTGCTCATTTTTTAAAAGAAAAAGTTTTTATCTTTGTGAGCCGTTGAATTAAAAATGGAATTAATGGCAAGTTGTTTCACTAAAAAACCGTATTGCTAAGAAAAATAAGTTTACAAATCATTTAAAAATTTACACATCATGTCAGATAAAAAAATGGAAGAAGTTAAGAAACCCTCGTTGGAAAAATTAAAGGCACTGCAATTGGCCATGGACAAAATAGAAAAAGATCATGGCCGGGGTACCATCATGAAAATGGGAGATAATAAAGTGGAAGAAATTGCCGTCATTCCGACCGGTTCGCTGGGATTGGATATCGCCTTAGGAGTAGGTGGTTATCCGCGCGGCAGGGTGATTGAAATCTACGGACCAGAATCGTCGGGTAAAACAACTCTCGCCATCCATGCCATTGCCGAAGCGCAAAAAGCCGGTGGTATTGCTGCCATCATCGATGCGGAACATGCGTTTGACCGTTCTTATGCCGATAAACTGGGGGTAAACACAGATGAACTGCTGATTTCACAACCGGATAACGGCGAACAGGCACTCGAAATCGCGGACCAGTTGATTCGCTCTTCTGCTGTCGACATTGTGGTAATCGACTCGGTAGCTGCCCTGACTCCAAAAGCTGAACTTGAAGGTGACATGGGTGATTCGAAAATGGGTTTACAGGCGCGTCTGATGTCACAGGCACTCCGCAAGCTGACCGCCAACATCAACAAAACAAACACAACCTGTATCTTCATCAACCAGTTGCGTGATAAAATCGGCGTGATGTTCGGCAATCCGGAAACAACTACAGGTGGTAACGCGCTGAAATTCTATGCTTCGGTTCGGTTGGACATCCGCAGGGTTTCTCAGTTGAAAGATGGTGACGAGGCCATCGGTAACCAAACCCGCGTGAAAGTGGTGAAGAACAAAGTCGCTCCTCCTTTCCGCAAAGCTGAATTCGATATCATGTTTGGTGAAGGCATCTCCAAAACCGGTGAAATACTTGACCTCGGTGTTGAATATGGCATCATCAAGAAAAGTGGTTCGTGGTTCAGTTATGGTGAAACCAAAATTGCACAGGGTCGCGATGCGTCTAAAAACGTGATTAAAGATAATCCGGAACTGGCTGCTGAATTGGAAGCCAAAATCGTGGAAGCGATAAGAAATAAGTGAAAGCGGAGAACGGAGAACGAATAACTAATAGTGAATAGTTATTTTTAATTGCGATTAAAAAGCAAGCGTGCGTTTACCAAAAAGCAAGCGTGCGTTTTCACAAAAGCAAGCGTGCGTTTACCAAAAAGCAAGCGTCCTTTTTAGTAAAAGGACGCTTGCTTTTTATTGAACATCAGGGAGCAATTTCCAATTCCTCTTCTATTTTGATATATTCATCTATTATCCTCCTGACTTGCTGAGGAGTAACACGTCCATAAATTTTATCACCTACTGAAACAACAGGTGCTAAACCACAGGCTCCTACGCAACGGATTGAATTCAAACTGAATAATCCATCAGTAGATGTTTCTCCCACTCCGATATTCAACCGGCGTTTGAATTCTTCAACAATTAACTCTCCTCCCCTCACATAACAGGCTGTCCCCAGACAAATAGAAATATTGTATTTCCCTTTGGGAATCATCGTGAAAAAGGAATAAAATGTAACCACTCCATATACTTTCGCCACCGGAATATTCAATTCATCGGCGATGGATTGCTGCACTTCCTCCGGCAAATATCCCAGGTGATGTTGAACTTCATGCAATACATTGATCAGTTCATGTTCATCATGCTTGTATCTCGCGCAAATGCTTTTAATCAGCACTTCAGCAGTTTCCGATAAATGTGTGTTGATGATCATATTATTTGTGTGCCAGATTGTGTTTGTTAAAATATTTTGTATGCAACAAGCTATGTGCTTTCGCGCTCATGGGCTCACCCAAAAACTCTGCATACAGCTTTTGAATATAAGGATTCTCATGAGATTTACGGATGGTCTTCAAATCATCTTCGAGGTAAATAGCCTGCTGACGTTTCCTCAAAATTTCTACTTTACCATGGTGATAAGGCTGTCCGCCGCCGCCAATGCAGCCACCCGGACAGGACATAATCTCTATGGCGTGATACTGACTTTTACCTGATTGAATATCTTCGAGCAGTTTACGCGCGTTACCAAGCCCGTGTGCAATGCCTATCTTCAGCGGTAACCCGTCAAAATCGATTGTCGCTTCCCGTAATCCCTGCATACCACGCAATTCTTCAAAGTCAAGGCGTGGCAGTTCTTTTCCGGTATGTACCTCGTAAGCGGTGCGCACCGCAGCTTCTATTACTCCACCTGTAGTTCCGAAAATTACCCCTGCACCGGTCGATTCACCCATGGGTTGATCAAATTCTTCTTCAGGAAGGGAATTCAAATCCACATTGAATAGCTTGAGGAAATAAGCCAATTCGCGTGTCGTTAATACAATATCCACATCTGGATTACCATTTACAGCAAATTCTTCACGACCTCTTTCGTATTTTTTGGCGACACAGGGCATAATCGAGACCACAACCATATCTTTACGGTCAATGCCCAGTTTTTCAGCAAAATAAGTTTTGGCAATAGAACCAAACATCTGCTGGGGCGAACGGGCAGTTGACGGTATATCGAGCATATCAGGAAACTGATGTTCGAAGAAATTAACCCAGGCGGGACAGCAAGAGGTCAGAATGGGCAATTTAACTGATTTGTCTCCTTTCAAATACCCATTCAACCGGCGAAGTAATTCTGTTCCTTCTTCCATAATCGTAAGGTCGGCGGCAAAATCGGTATCGAACACATAATCAAATCCCAGTCGGCGTAAAGCTGCCACCATTTTGCCGGTGACCAAGGTACCGGGTTTATTGCCGAACTCTTCTCCCAGTGCCGCTCTCACGGCAGGAGCAGTTTGCACAACTACCGTTTTCTTCGGATCAGCCAGGGCACGGATTACCGCACCGGTTTCATCTACTTCGGTGAGGGCGCCAGTGGGACAAACAGCCAGACATTGTCCGCAAAACGTACATTCCGAATGCATCAGGTCGTGTTGAAATGCCGGTGTTACCACAGATTTGAATCCACGTTGCACAGCAGTTAACACGCCCACTGTCTGTATCTCATTGCACATCATCTCACATCGGCGACACATGATGCACTTGTTCGGGTCACGGATAATCGCCGGCGAATCATCCATCCGGTAAGTCGACTGTTCCCCGGTATAATGCAGTTCCCTGATGCCCAAGCGATGCGCCATATCCTGCAATTCACACTCTCCGGATTTTGCGCATGTCAGACATTCGGCCGGGTGATCGGATAATATCAATTCCATCACCGTGCGACGGGCATTGATAACCCGAACTGAATTGGTATTACAAACCATACCTTCGTCAACAGCCGTACAACAAGCCGGAGCAAGATTCTTTCTCCCTGCTACTTCGACCACACAAATACGACATCCACCGGGCTTATTCTCGATGTTCATGTCGTGTAATTTCATGTGACAAAGTGTCGGAATATCAATTCCCACTTTTACTGCCGCATCTAAGATGGTAGTTCCTTTCGGAACGTTTATTTCTTTGTTATCTATCCTCAGTTTTACCATGATTTTTCAATACTGAATAAGTGATTATACGATTATTCTACCAGAATGGCATCAAACTTACATTTGCTGTAACAGATGCCACATCGGATGCAAAGATCCTGATGAATCTCATGTACTTTCCCTTTTTCTCCGGTGATGGCTTCAACGGGACAATTACGGAAACAGAGCGTACAACCTGTACAGTTTTCTTCCACGATGGTAAAAGTAATCAGATCTTTACACTGTTTAGCTGGACAAGTCTTTTCAAACACATGCGCCTTATATTCATCATAGAAATTTTGCATGGTGGAAAGCACCGGATTCGGCGAGCTTTGTCCCAAACCGCACAATGACGTTTCTTTAATGACCGTTCCCAGCGCCCTCAGTTTCTTCAAATCTTCTTTTTCTCCTTCACCTTTGGTAATTTTATCGAGTAATTCGTGTAAGCGTTTATTCCCGATGCGACACGGAGCACATTTGCCGCAGGATTCATGCAAGGTAAATTCCAAATAGAATTTGGCAATGGACACCATGCAATCATCTTCATCAAGCACAATCATACCACCCGAACCCATCATCGAACCGGCTTCTATCAGGTTATCATAATCAATAGGTGTATCAAGAAACTGCTCACCCAAACAACCACCTGACGGTCCACCGGTTTGCACAGCCTTGAATTTCTTTCCATCCTTGATGCCGCCACCGATATCGAAGATGATTTCCCGCAGGGTGGTGCCCATAGGAACTTCAATCAGTCCTACGTTATTAATCTTACCTGCCAAAGCAAATACCTTGGTACCTTTCGATTTCTCCGTACCGATGTTGCTGAACCAGTCAGCTCCCTTATTGATGATAACAGGAATATTAGCGAAAGTCTCCACGTTATTCACATTCGTAGGTTTTCCCAGATAACCTTCTACAGATGGGAAGGGCGGTTTGTAAGTCGGTTCACCGCGACAGCCCTCCATCGAATGAATCAGCGCTGTTTCTTCGCCACAAACGAAAGCGCCGGCACCCAAACGAATATCAATCGAGAAATTAAATTTCGTTCCGAGAATATTTTTCCCGAGCAAACCGGCATCTTCAGCCTGTTGCAGGGCTTTTTGCAAGCGTTTAATAGCCAGGGGATACTCTGCCCTTATATAAATTAAACCCTTATCTGCCCCGATGCTGTATCCGCAAATCGTCATGGCTTCAATGATGGAATGCGGATCTCCTTCGAGCAGGGAGCGATCCATAAAGGCACCCGGGTCACCTTCATCAGCATTACAAACCACGTATTTCTGGTTACCGGTCGACTTCTTCGTAATTTCCCATTTCAGTCCGGTAGAAAAGCCACCACCTCCCCTGCCCCGCAGACCAGACTGCTTGACGGCATCAATCACCGAATCAGGAGTCATCTCTGTCAGGCATTTGGCCAATGCGGCATAACCATCCCGGGCAATATACTCTTCTATATTTTCCGGATCGATGAAACCGCAATTTCGCAAGGCAATGCGGAATTGTTTTTTATAGAAGTCCATATCTCCGGCTTCGGTCACCCGTTGTTGTGTTTCCGGATGGATATACAGCAAACGCTCCAGCTTTTGTTTTTGGATAAAATGCTGATAAATCAACTCTCCGGCATCTTCCGGTGCCACCTGTACGTAAAAGGTGTTATCCGGCAATATCTTCACGAGCGGTCCCTTTTCACAAAAGCCAAAGCACCCGGTAGTCACTAACTGAACCTCTTCCGACAAACCCTGTAAGATGATTTCCCGTTGCAGGTTCTTTTTCAACTGTTCCGATTCCAGCGCTCTACAGCCGATACCGCCACAAACAAAAATGTAATTTTTGGCCATAATTCTTTAATTTAGTCACCAGTCGCCGGTCTACGGTCTACGGTCGTTTTCCGCTTTCCGCTTTCCGCTTTCCGCTTTCCGCTATTCACTATTCGCTATCAAACCGTCTTATAACTTGCCGGAATGATTCCGTCAACCAATTCATGTCCAATGATATACCTATCGATTATTTCCTGTACCTTGGCTGTATTCACATGACCGAAAACCACCGGCTCTTCACCCGGAATAGTCACTTCAACGGTTGGTTCAGCGTAGCAATACGACATACAGCCGGTTTGACAAACTGTTGCCTTTACATGCCGGCGTTTGAGTTCATCTACAAAATAATCGTAGGTATCCTTCGCTCCGGATGCAATTCCACAAGTTGCCATGGCTACTTTAACCACTACTGCTTCATCTTTCGAATTTGCAGCTGTTTGTTTGACGGACACATTTGTTTTAGCCTTGATTTTATTCAGATCTTGTACCGATTTTATAGGTTTCATTTCAGTTAGATTTAAAGGGATGTAGTATTATCGTGATTATCCTGAAATTAAAGTATCCGGAGATACTTCATTTATTAATGCCACAAAGATGCGAAAAAAACAACAATTAAAGAAATATTTCTTTAATTTATTGCTTTTCTAAATAAAAAAAGTGAAGCCGGTATGACTTCACTTTTCAATACATTTACTTATTTGTTTAACCTAAGAAGCTTTTCAGCAGTTTACTTCTCGAATGCGGTTTTAATTTCCGGATGGCTTTTTCTTTGATTTGGCGTACCCTTTCACGAGTCAGACCAAATTCATCACCAATTTCTTCCAGTGTCATTTCGGGGACTCCCAAACCGAAGAATTTCTTCACGATATCCCTTTCACGATCAGATAAGGCATGTGCCAATACGCGTTCAATTTCCTTTGACAATGATTCGTTGATCAAAACACGGTCGGCGTTCGGAGAATCATCGTTGATCATCACATCAAGCAGACTGTTATCTTCCCCCTCAACAAAAGGAGCATCAACTGAAATGTGACGACCAGACACTTTCATGGTGTCGGCAATCTTCTCAACAGGTACATCTAATTGTTCAGCCAGTTCCTCAGCAGATGGCCGGCGTTCGTTTTCCTGTTCAAACTTAGAAAATGCTTTGTTGATTTTATTCAGGGAACCAACCTGATTGAGCGGGAGACGAACAATACGGGATTGCTCGGCCAAGGCCTGCAGAATGGATTGACGAATCCACCATACAGCATAAGAAATAAATTTGAAACCACGTGTTTCATCAAACTTTTCTGCAGCTTTAATCAATCCCAGATTACCCTCATTGATTAAGTCAGGCAAACTAAGACCTTGATTTTGATATTGTTTAGCTACAGAAACAACGAAGCGAAGGTTAGCACGAGTCAATTTTTCTAAGGCAATTCTATCACCGTTCCGGATTCGCTGAGCAAGTTCAACTTCTTCCTCAACTGTGATAAGATCTTCACGACCAATCTCTTGCAGATACTTATCCAGAGATGCACTCTCCCTGTTAGTGATCGATTTAGTAATTTTTAGTTGTCTCATTCCTCTTTTGAAAATTAGCGTGCAAAGTTAGTAAAATTATTCAATATAAAAAAATAGAAATCTTTTACTTTTAATGCTTTAAACGTTTCAGTTTGTAAAATGTTTTATCGTGTTGATAAGTTTATTAAAAATTAAACAAACAGTCCCTTGATTTTGCAAAGGACTGTTTGTTCAATTCTTTGAAAAGCTGATCGATCTATAGCGAATTAATTATTCAGGTCAATCGCGTAATAGGCAGTCTTACCGTTCGGATAAAAACCGGTAATCCAGAGCACCTTATTCTGGTCTGCATTATCCATCACAGCCTTCATGGCAGTTTCAATATCTTTTTCACTGCTCATCCTGATGTTATTGATTTTCAATATGATGTATCCGTTTTTGATACCGGCATTACTGAATTTACCTTTACCAACCGATTTTACCTCAACTCCGTAATCCACACCAAATTTTTCTTTGGTCTTACTGTCGGCTTCTTTGAAGGTTGCTCCCAACAAGTCAATGTTTACATCTGAAGAAACCAATTCGGTATTACCCTGGCGGTTTTTGAGTTCGACATTCAGTTTTTGTTTTTTATTATCGCGTAATATCTCTATAAAAATTTTATCACCGGGACGGTAACGCCCTACCTGCTCCTGCAATTGCGCCACCGATTTAACTGCAACACCGTTTACATTGGTAATGATATCTCCGGATTTTACACCGGCCTTATCGGCAGCACTGCTTTCTACCACATTGGCAACATAAGCTCCATCAAAAGTCTTAATATTTTTTTCCTTTGCAAGTTCACCATTAATGTCTCTGATTTCAACACCCAATACAGCTCGTTGCACCACCCCAAACTGACGGATATCGGAAACCACTTTCTGAACGATGCTGGAAGGTACTGCAAATGAATAACCTGCGAATGAGCCTGTCTGAGATGCGATAGCTGTGTTGATTCCCACTAATTCTCCACGGGTATTTACAAGCGCTCCACCACTGTTGCCGGGATTTACGGCTGCATCTGTTTGTATAAACGACTCTATTTTCATGGCAGCATTCAGGATATTGATATTCCTGGCCTTAGCGCTCACGATACCTGCCGTTACAGTTGATGTCAGGTTAAAGGGATTACCCACTGCCAATACCCATTCACCAACCTTCAATGAATCCGAGTTGCCGAATATAATAAATGGTAAATCCTTTTCTTCAATCTTCAACAGGGCAATATCCGTATTGGGATCTGAACCCACAACCTTGGCAGTAAAAGATCTTTTATCATTCAGCACCACTTCAATTTCTTTGGAATTATCAATTACGTGGTTATTGGTAACGATATAGCCATCACTTGAAATGATAACCCCGGAACCAGCTCCTTCACGAATCTGTGGTTGTTGCTGACGAAACTGGGGTCCGAAAAAGTATTCGAAAAACGGATCTCCGCTGAATCCCCTCGACTGCATCACTTCTGATTTCACTTTCACGTGTACCACCGCGTTCACTGTCAATTCGGCAGCTACTGTAAAATCAGTGTCCCCTGCTCTGGAAGCATTTTTAAAATTGGCATAACTGGCAGGAACCTGATCAAACGAAAAGTTACTTTGATTTTGACTGGCGTTGCTTCTGTTCATCACGTAATTGGTAGCCACAGTGACCATTACTACCAACAACACCAAACCGATAACCTGAAAAATTTTATTTCTTCTCATACGCATAGTTTTAAATTAAATAAATAATGCCGGATTTTTTATTTCCGGCACTAAATTATACAAAAGTTGTTCCACTGAAATCATTTGTCAGCTTGATTTGGTGTATTTTAACATTTTGATTTTAACATTTAAAACCGATTAACGAAGAACAGACATTAAGTTAATTTTAATAATCATCCATAAAGCGGAAAACGGAAAGCGGAGAGCGGAGAGCGAATAGCTAAACCACCCCCTGCACCAGCATCGCTTTTGCAACTTTTAAAAAACCTGCCACATTGGCACCTTTCATATAATTAATGTATCCATCAGCTTCTCTGCCATATCTGACACATTGTGCATGAATTTCTGACATGATTTGTTGCAGTTTCGCATCTACTTCAGCCGCTGTCCAGTTAATGTGCATGGCATTTTGTGTCATCTCGAGTCCCGAGGTAGCTACACCGCCCGCATTCACGGCTTTACCCGGACCATAAAGCACTTTATGTTCAATAAATAAGTCTATGGCCTCCGGTGTACAACCCATATTCGATATTTCTCCCACACACTTTACACCATTGTTTATCAGCATCCGGGCATCATCGGCATTTAGTTCATTCTGCGTGGCACAGGGCAAGGCAATATCAACCTTCACTTCCCACGGTCTTTTATCGGGGAAAAACGGTACGCCATATTTTTCAGCATAAGGAGCCACCACATCGTTACAGGTAGCCCGTAAATCGAGCATATATTCAATTTTTTCTCCCGAAATTCCATTTTCATCCAACACATAACCATCCGGACCAGAAATGGTGATCACCTTAGCTCCCATTTCCGTGGCTTTCAACGCAGCCCCCCAGGCCACATTGCCAAAACCTGAAATGGCGATGGTTTTTCCTTTCATGCTTTCTCCTGCTGTTTCGAGCATCTGGCTGACAAAGTATAAACCACCGAAACCCGTTGCTTCGGGACGAATCAGCGAACCACCATATTCAAGTCCTTTTCCGGTAAACACACCGGTATTTTCACGTGCCAACTTTCGATACATACCATATAAATATCCGATTTCGCGTGCTCCGACCCCGATATCACCGGCAGGGATGTCGGTTTCGGGTCCGATATGCCTCCAGAGTTCCAACATATATGCCTGACAAAAACGCATCACTTCAGCTGGCGACTTACCCCTCGGGTTGAAATCGGAACCTCCTTTTCCTCCTCCCATTGGTAAAGTTGTCAGCGCATTTTTAAAGGTTTGTTCAAAACCCAGGAACTTCAGAATAGAAAGTGTAACAGAAGAGTGGAAGCGCAGTCCGCCTTTGTATGGTCCAATGGCATTGTTATACTGAACCCGGTAACCCAGATTTACCTGCACATCTCCCCGGTCATCGACCCAGGGCACCTTGAAAGTAAAAATCCGGTCCGGCTCCACCATTCTTTCTGCTATTTTGGCCTTTTCAAACTCGGGATGTTCGTTATATACAGCTTCGATACTGATCAACACTTCCCGTACAGCCTGTAAATACTCCTGTTCTCCCGGATGTTTCGCTTCGAGCGACGACATGATTTTTTCTATATCCATAAACAATTAGTTTTAAATTGTTATTGTGATTTGATTTTAGATTATTAGCTTTGTGCTTCAATTATACCACCAAAGTTATATGTTTTTTCCAATAAACAATTCGTTTCTGAAATTTATTTTTTCTGCATATAAATTTAATTTGTAGTCATGTACAGGAATATCAAACAATTATATTTTAAAGACACTTCTTTTGCTGATTTGATGAAGCATCGTATTTACAACATCCTGCTCTATGCAAGTAAATACGATTCCTTTATGCTGGAAGAAGACGGCCGGATCGACGAACAGATTTTCAATGAATATACAGCGCTTAACCTGCGGTATCCTCCACGGTTCACGTTGGTTTCAAACGAAAAAGATGCCAACAGAATGTTGAAAGAGCGGGATTTTGACGTGATCATTTCAATGCCGAGTGGCGACAGCATCAATCCTTTTGAATGGGCGAAAGATGTTAAAATGCATTACCCGAATATCCCCATCGTGGTACTGACACCTTTCTCCAAATCAGTTTCCAAAAGGATATCCAACGAAGATTTAAGCGCGATTGATTATGTTTTCAGTTGGCTCGGAAATCCCGATATCCTGTTGGCAATTACCAAGATGTTGGAGGATAAGATGAATGTGAAAGAAGATGTGGCATCGGTGGGTGTACAGGTAATCCTGTTTGTGGAAGATTCCATTCACTTCTATTCATCTATCCTGCCCCATCTTTATAAATGTGTATTTAAACAATCACTTTCGTTCATGACGGAAGCGTTGAACGAACATGAACAGATGTTGAGGATGCGGGGACGACCGAAAATACTCTTTGCCCGCACTTATGAAGAAGCCATTTCCATATACAATACATATAAGGATAACATGCTCGGGGTTATTGCTGATGTCAGTTTCCAAAAAGAGGGTATTAAAGACAAACAGGCTGGAATAATTTTGTGTGAAGAAATCAGAAAGCAGGATAAATTTATCCCGCTGATTATACAGTCATCCGATGATAAAAACAAAGTGGAAGCCGAAAGGGTAAAAGCGGCCTTTATCAGCAAACACTCGCCAACCTTGCTGACCGAACTTCGCGACCGGATCAACCTGAACTTCGGATTCTCAGATTTTATCTTCAAAAATCCCAACACAGGAGAAGTGGAAGCACGGGTAAGAAACCTGCGGGATTTACAGGATGTTTTTTTTAACCTGAGCGATGAATGCCTGATGTATCACGTTACCCGCAACAACGTGTCCCGCTGGTTGTATTCAAGGGCCATGTTCCCATTGGCCGAATTCTTTAAAAACACGAATATTTATGATCCAGGCATTGAAGACCTGAATAAACTCCGTCAGGTGCTCTTCGGAGGCATTGTGAAATACCGAAAAATTAAAAATCGTGGCGTGGTGGCCGTTTTCCAGCGGGAAAGATTCGACCAGTACTCCAATTTTGCCCGTATCGGTGACGGCTCGATGGGTGGTAAAGGGCGCGGACTGGCTTTCATCGACTCCATGATTAAACGGAATGAGAAGTTGCAACAGCATGACAACGTACAGATTGTGATTCCAAAAACCGTGGTCATTTGCACTGACATCTTCTCCGAGTTTATGGAAATGAACGATTTATATCCGATTGCCTTGTCGGATTTGCCGGATGAAGAAATCCTGAAACACTTTTTACATGCCCGACTGCCCAAAAAACTGATTGCCGACCTCTATGCTTTTCTGGGTGTTATCAGTACGCCGGTTGCCGTAAGATCATCCAGTCTGCTCGAAGATTCGCATTATCAGCCATTTGCCGGCATTTATTCAACCTATATGGTTCCTTACAACAAGGTGAGTCGCACCCAGACGCTTTCTCTGCTTACCGAAGCCATCAAAGCGGTCTATGCATCCGTGTATTTTCAGCAGAGCAAGCTCTACATGACAGCAACCAAAAATGTAATTGATGAAGAAAAAATGGCCATTGTCTTGCAGGAAACCTGTGGGAGTCAATACGACAATCGCTTCTATCCTTCTTTCTCGGGAGTTGCCAAATCGCTGAATTATTACCCGATTGGTTCTGAAAGACCCGAAGATGGCATTGCCAATATTGCCCTTGGTCTGGGTAAATACATTGTGGACGGAGGAGTTACCCTGCGTTTTTCACCTGCATATCCGCATAATATCCTGCAAACCAGCAGTCTGGAATATGCCTTGCGGGAGACACAAACCTATTTCAATGCGCTTGACCTGAATAACATTCACTTTACTCCCCAGGTGGATGATGGCTTCAACCTGCTTAAAATCAATGTACAGGACGCATTAAAAGACGGCACACTGAAATACATCGCTTCAACGTACGATGTGCAGGAGCAAATGATTTACGACGGCATTTACGAAGGAGGCCGGAAGATCATCACTTTCGCCAACATCCTGCAACATAATGTTTTTCCTTTAGCTGATATTTTAACTGATGTACTGAAAATTGCCCACAATGAAATGGGTCGCCCCATCGAAATTGAATTCGCGGTAAATTTAGATTATTCAGAAAATAAACAGCATACCTTTTATTTTCTGCAAATCAGACCGATAGTTGATTCCAATGAAAACATCAACGAAGATATCGGCAAGATACAGGAGGAAGATACTATCATCAGCAGCAACAGCGTACTGGGACACGGCATTACCAGCGATGTATATGACATCGTTTATGTTAAGCCCGAAGCCTTTAACGCCTCTAAGAATCAGCTGATCATGTATGACATCGAAAAACTGAATAAAAGAATGATCGCCGAAAACAGGCATTACGTACTGGTGGGTCCCGGTCGTTGGGGTTCCAGCGATCCCTGGTTAGGCATTCCGGTGAAATGGCCACACATCAGCAACGCCATGCTCATCGTTGAATCAGGATTATCGAACTACAGGATAGAACCGAGTCAGGGCACCCATTTCTTCCAAAACCTGACTTCTTTCGGGGTTTCCTATTTCACCATCAACCCTTTTAACAAGGAAGGTTCCTTCGACATTGATTTTCTGAATGCACAGGAGGCCATTTATGAAAGTGAGTATGTGAGACAAGTTCGATTCGATAATCCCATCATCATCAAGTCGGATGGACGGAAAAATATCGGTGTTGTTATGAAACCGGCTGACACGTTAAACTTGGTTGAATAAATATTGTATATTCAAACAAGTTTATTATTTTTGCACCTGCTTTTCGAAAAAGCGTTAAATAAAATCTGAAAATAATGACAAAAGGTAAAAAAAGAACGGGTCATCCCAAAGGCCTGTATTTATTGTTCTTAACTGAGATGTGGGAACGTTTCAGTTATTACGGGATGCGGGGTATCCTGATTCTTTATCTGACAAAAACTTATTTGGAAGGTGGACTCAACATCAGCGCCCAAAACGCGAGTTTAATATATGGTTTCTTTACCGGATTCGTATATTTCACACCATTGATTGGTGGTTGGATTGCCGACAAATGGATAGGTCAGCGACACGCCATCACCATCGGTGGTATTACCATGATGCTCGGACAGTTGGCATTGTTTGCCGTTAACACACACGCCGGACTATTTACCGGTCTGGGATTATTAATCATAGGAAACGGATTTTTCAAACCCAACATCTCTACATTGGTTGGTGGATTGTATGAAGAAGGTGACGAAAGAAGGGATTCTGCTTTCTCCATTTTCTACATGGGTATCAACTTAGGCGCTTTTATGGCTCCATTAGTAGTAGGGTTTCTCACCGATAATTTATTTGCAGGCACTGTTACCAGTGATACCGGAGAAGTAATTATCAGCTACGGTTACCGTTACGGATTCCTCGCTGCTGCTATTGGCATGTTCCTTGGACAAATATTCTTCAACACACTCGCTCAAAAATACCTGGGCAACATAGGAAAACGACCGGGTTCATTACAGGCATCAGCCATCAACCTCGAAGCGCCTGTTGACACGAAGCAACCACTTACAAAAGAAGAAAGGCAACGTATCACCGTTATTTTCGTGCTCTTTGTGTTTGCCATTTTCTTCTGGGCAGGATTCGAACAGGCTGGTTCATCTTTGAGTCTATACACTGATAAGTATGTCGACCGCGTGGTATTTGGCTATGAAATCCCGACCGCGTGGTTCCAGTCTGTAAACCCCTTGTTTATCGTATTGCTTGCTCCGCTCTTTGGTATGTTCTGGGTTTCCAAAACCGGTAAAAAACTGACAACTCCCATCAAAATGGGTCTTGGGATGGTTATCCTCGGTGTTGGTTTCTTCTTCATGCTGGGTGCTGTTGCCGAAAGAGGTGGAGATACGGAAGACATCAGTATTAAAGCCAGTCTGATTTGGTTGGTTCTTACCTATCTGGTTCACACGCTCGGAGAATTGTGTTTGTCACCGGTTGGCTTGTCGGTTGTTACGAAACTTTCACCTCCCAAATTGGCTTCTGTGCTGATGGGTGTTTGGTTGCTTTCATCGTTTGTGGCAAACATTGTGGGTGGCTTCTTAGCATCATCAGTAGAATCGATGGGTGCAGGAAAGATATTCCTTTATGTGGCACTTTTCGTCATTGTTTGTGGTATCATCCTGATTACCCTCAACAAAAAACTCTTACGCATGATGCACGGAGTGAGATAAAGCAGATAAGAGTTTTTCTATTGAATCATACTTATTATCCCCTATCATCCAGCAATTGTTTTCAATGACAATTGCTGGATTTGCTTTTTCTACCGCCGCATATCCGGCTCTTGCCAGGGCGCGTAACGTCCAGTACATCCTGGTCTTATCTCCCTGCAACGACACCTGTTTATCCAATTTATAATTCATGGAAAAATTCCCGTTGGTGGGATTAAAAACATAGTTATCACTTCTGAAGGCTTCATTAAAACGACCATTCAACACCAAATCTTCCGGCACTCCGATTTCAACACCTTTGTCTGCAGTCATTAACCAAACCCTGTCGGCTGCCTGCAAAGCCATATCCAACTCATGGGTCGAAATGATAACTGTTTTTCCGGTTTCGTGTGCCAGTTTGTGCAACAGTAACATGATTTCCACCCGGTTAGGCAGGTCAAGGTGCGCAGTAGGCTCATCCAGTATAATGATGGGTGTATCCTGCACAAAAGCCTTGGCAATCATCACCCTTTGCTTTTCTCCGTCCGACAATTCCGAAATCAGTTTATCAGCTTTATTTTCAAGATGAACCATAAAAATGGCCTTTTGTACCTGTGCCTGGGTCTCCTCATTCACACTTCCCCACCAATTGGTATGCGGATGTCGGCCCATAGCAACGATTGACTTCACAGTGGCGTTTTCAATATCAATCCGGTCAGTCAACACCAGCGATATCAGCAAAGCCCTTTCCTTGGTAGAAATTTTCTGAATATCAACACCATTGATTACTGATTTTCCGGATAAAGGCTGCTGTAAACCGGCTAAAGTCCGCAACAAGGTACTCTTCCCGCTTCCATTTGGACCGATGAGACAAACCATTTCACCTGATTTTACAACCAGATTCAAATCCGACTGAATAACCGTGTGAATCTTTCGATGGGTATAACCAATTGTCAGCGAAGAAGTTTTGAGGATAGTCATAACGTGCCGGATTGAAAATAATGCTTCAAATAATTTTCTGTAAAATTATGTCAAATAAAACAATTTCTGCATCAATTTTTTGTTATTTTTGCAAATTATAAACACACAGCTATCGTAAATTTTGAATTATGCCACCGAGGAAACCTGTCAGAGCCGCCATACAACCAAAAGAAGAAACCAAAACCATTCCTTTGAATGTATCCCCTAAGAAAAGTAAAAAGGGCAAAACAGCAAACAAAGCAGATGGTCCGGGCACCTGGAGTCAGATTGGCAGCTTCCTGTCAAGTGACCGATTGCGTTTTATCATCGGTTTAAGCCTCTTTTTCGTGCTGATATATTTTACCATCGGCATGATTTCTTATTTCTTTACCGGCGCTGAAGATCAAAGCAAGATGGAGCTTACTTTCAGCGAATTACACGGAGTAAGAAAAGACATTCAGAATATCACTTCATTCGGCGGAGCGCTTTTTGCACACCAAATCATCCATAAAAGCTTTGGAATCGGAGCATTTGCCATCCTCCTGTTTGCAGGTATATTATCGTTCAGGCTCATGAACAAACGTTTCTGTTCACTCTGGAAGGCCTTCTTTCACAGTGCTTTCTGGCTGATATGGCTATCGGTAACGCTTGGTTTTATTGATGTCTATTTCAAACCACAGATATTCTTTCTGCTTGGTGGTGAACATGGGGTTTATGTCAGCGAATGGCTCATTTCATACATTGGCGAACTGGGATTGCTGATGGCGGTTATCGGTTCTTTTTTGATATACAGCATCATTACCACAGCCAAAACCATTACATTCCTGCAAAATCTTTTTTCCGGTAAGAAAAAGGAAGCAATCGAAGAGGAAACCGAAGAGTTGGATGATGAGGAAGTTGATGAACCCAGTGTTGCCGTTGGGACTGAAATAGTACCGGAAGACTGGATTCAGAACAAAATAAATGAAGAAGATGCTTTACATGTGGACGATGATGAAGATGAAACACCTGTAAAAACCGCTGCCGATGATGTGGCTTTCGAAATCGAGAAGCCTCAGAATGTGGAAGAAAACAAACCGGTCGACATCGCAGAAACTCACAACAACGAAGAGAATGACGATCCGTTTTATAACCTGGAAAAGTTAGGAAAATATGATCCGACACTCGATTTGTCAAGATATAAATTCCCGACACTCGATTTGCTGAAGGTCTATGGCACCGATAATGAAACACAAATCGACATGAAGGAACAGAATGCGAATAAAGAGCGTATCACAACCACCCTTCAAAACTACGGAATCGAAATCAAAACTATCAAGGCGACAGTAGGTCCGACCATCACCCTGTACGAAATTGTACCGAAGGATGGTGTCCGGATTTCGAAAATCCGCAACTTAGAATACGACATCATGTTGAGTCTGGCTGCCACCGGCATCCGTATCATCGCTCCCATACCGGGCAAAGGTACCATTGGTATCGAAGTGCCTAATGCCGACCCGCAGGTTGTTTCAATGCATTCGGTAATCGCCTCGAAAAAGTTTCAGGAGTCAAAATTTGAATTGCCGATTGCTTTCGGAAGAACGATTACCAACGAAATCTTTATGGTCGATCTGGCTAAGATGCCTCACTTGCTGGTGGCCGGTGCAACTGGTCAGGGTAAGTCGGTCGGACTGAATGCCATCATCACCTCATTGTTATATAAGAAACATCCGTCAGTATTAAAGTTTGTTTTGATTGACCCAAAAAAGGTTGAGTTCAACATTTACGGCGACATCGAAAAACACTATCTGGCTAAGTTACCCGATGGTGAAGACGCCATCATTACCGACACCACGAAAGTAGTGGAAACCCTGAGTTCCCTGTGTCGCGAGATGGACGACCGCTACGACCTGCTTAAGAAAGCACATGTGCGTAACATTAAGGAATACAACGAGAAATTCATCAATCGCCAACTGAATCCGGAGAAAGGACATAAATTCCTACCTTATATTGTGGTGATTGTAGACGAGTTTGGTGATTTGATTATGACAGCCGGCAAGGAAGTGGAACTCCCGATTGCCCGTATTGCCCAGCTGGCGCGCGCCATTGGTATCCACATGATTATTGCCACCCAACGTCCTTCCGTGAACATCATCACCGGGGTCATCAAGGCTAACTTCCCGGCCAGGGTAGCTTTCCGGGTATCTTCGATGATCGACTCCCGCACCATTATTGATGGCCCGGGCGCCAATCAGTTAGTCGGACGCGGAGATATGCTCTTTACCTCCGGCAATGAACTTATCCGCGTGCAGTGCGCTTTCGTGGATACACCCGAAGTTGAGAACATAGTGCACCACATTGGTGGACAACAAGGTTATCCTTCGGCATTCTACCTGCCCGAATATGTTGGTGCTGAAGGCGAAGGACTCGATATGAGCAGTGTCGACCTCAGCAAACGCGACCCACTGTTTGAAGAGGCTGCCCGTTTGATTGTCAGCTCGCAACAAGGCTCCACATCCAACATCCAGCGTAAATTTTCAATCGGATATAACCGGGCCGGACGAATTGTCGATCAATTAGAGGTGGCCGGGATTATCGGTCCGAACGAAGGCAGTAAAGCGCGACAGGTACTCGTGATGGACGAATACCATTTGGAACAGATTTTGAAACAACTGCACTGATTTTAAAAACATACAGGTTGAACTGATGATAAAATACACTCTTTCTATATTTCTATTCATAAATTCGATTTTCGTTATAAACGCCCAGCATAATACTGATGCAGAGCGAATTATAAATAAATTTACAGAATCATTCCGCACCCGGGCAGTCCGTTCGGAATTTACACTGAAGATTTCAGAGAAAAATGGTGTAAATTCGCAGCAAATTTCAGGATTGATTGTTTTGAACGCAAACCGGTTTTTCCTGAAAACAGATGAGTTGACCGTGTGGTTTGATGGTAAAACCCAGTGGGCATATTTGGAAAGCAGCGATGAAGTAAATATAACTGAGCCTACTGCTGAGGAACTTGCAGCCACCAATCCGGTTGCTATTATTTCAGCATTTAAATCGGTCAGTAGAATTCAGTTCAGCAAACTGAAAAGCCAGACCAACCACATCATCGAACTCATCCCAACAAATAAAAAAGCAGATTTTTCGAAAGTAGAAATTCACTTGAACAAGACATCCGGGAATTTACATGCTATCAAAATAGATTACACAAACGGATTGAAAAATGAGTTGACTTTCAAAAGTTATCAAAAAGATGTATCCGTCAACCCGAATATGTTTGTTTTTGATAAAACTAAGTACAAGGGGGCGGTGATGAATGACTTAAGATAAGCGGAAAGCTGGAAAGTAAAAGCGAATAACTAATAGCGAAGAGCGGAAAACGGAAAGCTAATAACATCAGACATTAGACTTTAGACAATAATAAAACAAAAAGATATGACAGAAAAAGTACGATGCCTGATCATCGGATCAGGTCCGGCAGGATACACTGCCGCCATTTATGCTTCACGGGCGAATTTAGCGCCGGTATTATATGAAGGTATGCAGCCTGGTGGTCAGCTGACCACCACAACCGAAGTGGAAAACTTTCCCGGATATCCGGAAGGAACTACCGGTCCGGAATTGATGGCTGACTTGCGCAGGCAGGCAGAGCGTTTTGGCGCCGACATCCGTTACGGTCACGTTACCGCGACCGATTTGTCACAAGCTCCATACAAAGTAACTGTTGACGGAGAGAAAGTGATTGAAACCGACACCATTATTATTTCAACCGGTGCTACGGCGAAATACCTCGGCTTACCTGATGAAACCAAATATGCTGGCTCAGGCGTATCGGCCTGTGCAACCTGCGATGGTTTCTTCTACCGCAAGATGAAGGTTGCCGTTGTGGGAGGAGGTGATACCGCTTGTGAGGAAGCTATTTATTTAGCCGGATTAGCTGAAAAGGTTTTCCTGATTGTTCGCAAGCCTTTCTTACGCGCTTCGAAGATCATGCAGGACAGGGTATTTAAGAACCCCAAAATTGAAGTTTTATTCGAGCATGAAACACTCGGACTAACCGGTGACAAAGTGGTACAGGGTGCTAATTTAGTTAAACGCCGTGGTCAGGCTGATGAAGAGCAGGTACATATCGAAATCGATGGGTTCTTCTTGGCCATCGGTCACAAACCGAACTCGGACATTTTCAAACCCTGGGTGGAAACCGATGAGGTTGGATACATCAAAACCATTCCCGGAACACCCAGAACCAATGTACCAGGTGTATTTGCTGCCGGCGATGTAGCCGACCCGCATTACCGTCAGGCTATCACCGCTGCCGGAACCGGATGCCAGGCTGCGATTGAGGTAGAAAGGTATTTGTCGGAGAAGGGACTTTAATAGTGGTTAGTGGTTAGTGGTTAGTGGTTAGTGAGCTAATTGAAATGTTTCAGAAACATTTCAATTAGCTCATTTAAATATTGGCATATTAAAAAAATTATTGTATTTTTGCCGACGCAAATTTAAGCGCGGGATGTAGCTCAGTCCGGTTTAGAGTACTCGTCTGGGGGGCGAGTGGTCGCTGGTTCGAATCCAGTCATCCCGACTCTTTTAATACTACATTGATATTATATTCTTAAAAACTTACACAAGCCCGTGTAAGTTTTTTTTATATTCTAATACTTTTTTTTGAACAAATTTTACAATCTGTTGTTTAACATTAGAATAAATGTATAAATTTGCAAACGATTCTGTTTGAAAATTAAATTTATCCCTGTTTATATCAACCCAAAATAATAACATTATGAAAATTAGTATGCAAAAGGCACTGGGCATTACGTTGCTCTCTACTGCCACACTCCTTATTAATTCTTGTGTCGACCCCATGTACGATATGGCAAATGGGGTAAACACGGAAATAAGCATTGGAGGTGATTCTTTGGCGCTGCCCATCGGCAGTACCGACACCATCAGGTTAGGTGATTTCTTAAGTTCTGACGACATGGATTTTCTGAAGACCATGGAAGACGGCGGATACGGAATGACCATTTCTGACTCTCTTTCTATTGACGACATCCTGAAAGACTTAGATGTCGACAAATTAAAATTTGATGATCAGGTTTTTAGTCAATTAACTTCTGTCAGTTTTGGTGACATTGATGTAAGTGACTTTGTTATCCCTGGTTTCAACAAGACCGAAAATCTTGACATGAACATCCCAACGGTTCAAATCGGCGATATTGTGCCGGCCGTAAGCATGGATCAAAACTTTACCGTTAATTTTTCTGATTACGCGCTGGATGAAAGCAAACTTACCATGCAGGATGTAAATCTGAATACCGGAAAGAATGACTTACTTGCTGATGTTTCTCCTTTTGTAGACTACACAACCAACATAAATCCTGTCCTCCCATTTACACTACCACAACCTATTGATATCGGGAATCTTTCGGTAACGATTAATTACCAGATTGATGTACCTGAAGGTGTTACCAATATCTATCAAATAGATTTGGATGCAGGTGGACAATTGGAAATAGAACTGGCATTAGGCGGTGTTAGTGATGCGATGAATACAGGTACTTTTACACCGAACATCACCATTGACCCAACAGATTTATTTAAGTTTAGCCCGTTAGCTCCGCTTACAGGAGGTAACATTGTTTTTAGCAGTTCGGACGCGTTGAATGATTTCAACGCACACAGTACAATAAAGACATTAGATATTGATGCATTCCACAACCTTCCGGGTGCAGTTAATAAGCTCATCGATGTATCTAAGATAGTCAATGTTACAGGTAGTATTGACGCTTCAGGTGAAGTAAAACAAAACAAAATTCAGGAAGCAAAACAAATCGACCTGATTATCAATGTAAAGGTTAAAAATGTAAAAATCAAAAGCATGGATTTTGACATTCCTACTTTTACAACTAACCTCAGTGGTTCTTCAACTTTCGACATCAACAATAACGATATACCGGAGCAAATCAATACGATTAATACCGTTTACTTTGGAAAAACAAGCGGTTCTTCGCTTCCTACAAACTTAGTAATCAACATTAAGCCGTCGAATTTGCCGGTAATGAAAACATCCAGTTATAAAATTGATAACCTGGACATTACATTCCCTTCAAATTTCACATTCTCATCCATGGCCGGACAAACTTATAGTGCTACAAATGTAACATTAGATCCGGTAAATGGTTACACGGCAGAAATTAATCTCACGGAAATTGATTTGTCGCAGGTAACTATTACCAACAAGGTACTGACCTGGTCTGGTAATATTTCATACAATGGACAAATCAGTATCAATGGCCGTATGGATAGCAAAAACATCAATACGTCGAGCAATCCTGTTGTTAATCTGAAATCGGAATCTGCTATCAAATTAAACTCTGCTTCGGTAACTACTAATGATATAAACGAAACCATACAATCAACTGATATTGAATTCCAATTTGATATTGATATCGCCGATCAGGTGGCAAGATTAGGGGTAATCAATGTAAAACCGGGTTGTTATGTTCGCATTGACATTACCAAACCGAATCTCCCGCTCACATTGAAAGGCGACAATATCACCTTACAATTCAGTGATTTGTATGAGTTCCAACCCAATCCAAATCTGAACAGCAACAATGCTTACGTAATCAACGGAGATATTCCTGATTTCATTCAATTAGAATTGAAATCTCTGAAAATCAATCAGGATTTGGTTGATGGAACACTTCAACTGAAAGACACATTCGCCATCAGCGGTGGTATCATCCTGCAATCGGGAACGGTTAGTTCAACTGCCATCGAATCGCTGGGTAGTGAAAAACTTGCTTTTGTTGCCACTGTGTCTGATATGGCAATTGAATCAACTTCTATTCAAATGAAAACACTGGAAGCTGCTTTCAAAGATTCTACCGTATTGGATATGGAAATTAATGATATCCCGGCTGAAATTGCCGCACTGGATAGTATCCTGCTGAAGGATGGTGCTGAAATTGATTTAGAGATTGTCATTAATAATATGCCTGATCTGGGAGCAAATCCATTGAATGCTGATATGAAAATCAAGTTCCCCGAACTGTTGAATTTCACGGCAGGTTCTGTTAACGCGAACAATGAATTAGTCATCGATGAACCTTTTGTTAATGGTAAACTTACCAAAAAAGTCGGTTTGAAAGGGCTTAAATTTGATGGCTCAGATCTGAATGGAAAACTCTCAATAGACGATCAGGTTAATTTCGATGTTAACGTGTCGGTTGTAGATCCAACCATCAACAGTGCTGATCTCAACGGTGAGGACATTACAGTAAATGTGAAGGTTACCCTCAGGGGGCTTGAATTCAAATCTGTTTATGGACGATTCAATGTTGACTTCGGCGACCAGATGAACATTCCTAACCTGGCATTGGACGATCTGCCTGATTTCATGCGGGGTGACGATGTGGTACTCGACATTTCGAATCCGGTGCTTGCACTCAGAACAGAAAGTAATATCGGAATACCGGTCAACACATTACTTTCACTCACCAAGTTCAAAAACGGAACAGCTCAGACAGACGACAAGATTGACCTCAGTTTCAGTCTGCCAAAAGCAAATTCTCCTGCTGAAACGGTTAAAACAGCGAACTGGTATGCTCCATCAAACGCAGGTATGCCTGCTGGATATACATTTGTTCAAACAAACATCCAGAACTTGTTCAAACCGATACCTGATTCTGTCAAGATTGATCTCAAACCAACAATTGATGCGGGTTACCAGCACTTTATCGATCTGGCGGCCAATTATAAACTCAAGGTTAAATATGACATCACGATTCCATTCACCTTCGGTAAAGATTTGAGTATCGTATTGAGAGATACCATCAACGAAATAGATCTGGGTCTTGGAGAAATAAATCTGAATTCAGGAGGACTTGAAATATCTGCGAAGATTTTCAATTCAATACCATTGAATCTTGAACTGGAATTATTGATGGTGAATTCAAACTTCAATATCCTGGCTGCACCGGAGGCTCAAACAATTCTTGCCGGAGCGCCAAATGGAACAGCTGTTGAGTCCAACATCAAAATCAGACTGGCCGATAACCTGGAATCGCTGAAATCGCTTAACAAGGTTGTAATGGTATTCAGTGCTACATCCGACGAAACGGTAGCCGGAACACCTATAAAACCGGATAACTTTATCAAAGCCGAATTAAAGGCACGTGTGCTTGGCGGTATTAAAGTTACATTATAACCCTTAACCCATAAAATGTATCAAGTTATGAAACAGATAAATTTAAAAACGATTATCGGGTCAATAATGATAGCTTTGGCCTTACAAGCAACGAATGCGCAACCTGTTGCTAAAATTGGTTACTTCATGGATAATGCACCCTATAAACATTTACTGAACCCGGCGCTTGTTCCGGTAAGGGGATATTTCAGTTATCCGGCTTTGGGTTCTATGGACTTTGATCTCCAATCCAATCTGGGATTAAAAACCTTTTTATTCCCGGCTGCAAATGCGGGTGATCCGTTGCTGACTTTCATGCACGAAGATGTTACAGCTGAACAATTCCTGTCTCAACTGAGTCCGGAAAACTACTTCAAACTGAATCAGCGCATGAGCCTCTTATCTTTCGGTTTCTATTCGGGAACTTCATTCTGGACTTTTGAGGTAGCAACCCGAATCAACGCAGGGCTGAATATACCGTATGATTTCTTTGCTTTCATGAAGCAAGGGATGTCAAACGAAGCCGGTAATTTATATGAAATCAACGACTTTTCTGTTTCTGCCGGCTTACTGGCAGAAACAGCACTGGGCGCTTCGTTTCTGGTAACCGACAACATCCGCGTGGGTGTAAAGGGTAAATTATTGGTTGGTGGCGCCAGGGTAGTTGCCGGTATCGACCAGATGACAATCGACATGAAACCTGACAAATGGACTGTGACTACCAACGGGCTTGTAAACCTGTATGGGGCAGGTTTTAACTTTACCACAGACGAAAATGACGCGGTAGATGGGTTTGATTTCACAACGCCTAATATGGCCGGGATGGGATTCGCGCTTGATTTGGGTGCCAGTTGGACACCCATCAAGAACGTAACAGTTTCGGCCGGTATCATCGATCTGGGTAAAATCAATTGGAACAAAACGTTCAATAGTGTTGCCCGTTCACAGGGTACGGTTGAATTCACCGGCATGGACGGAATCAGCCTGGGTGAAACTGAAGAAGGCGAAGAAGGTGAGGATCCTTTTGCAGAGATGCAGGATAACCTGCTAAAGATGGCTCAATTCAAGGTAGTAGATGAAAGCGAAAATTTTGCTGAAAGCTTGGTTCCGACAATTAATGCGGGTATTGAAGCCGGTGTATTGAATAATAAAATCAGCGTGGGTTTGCTCTATACGAACAGGATGATTCCGAATAACAGCATCTCAGAGATTACCGGTATGGTGAACCTGAAGCCTTTCTCCGGCTTTAACCTGTCTGCCAGTTATTCACTCATGAATGGTGTAGCCGAAACATTCGGGGTAGGTATGGGACTGAACCTGGGTATCGCCAATATCTTCGTGGCCTGTGATTATGTACCCACGATGTACACCCCACAGTATATTCCATTATCAAAAGCAACAACACACCTCCAGGTTGGGTTAACAATCGGGTTGGGTAAGATGAAAGCAAAAAAATAAGCTGGCTTTCACCAAAAAATAATTCCCTTTCAAAAAATCCATAAACTCGCCTTTCAGGCTCAAACAGGATGTATTTTTTGAAAGGGATTATTTTTTGTAATGACCAACCACTATAATATGTTACTTGCCAGTTCTGACAAGAAGCTTCTTTCTCCTTTTATCAGGTTGATGTGGGCGAAAATATCCTGCCCGTGCATCCTGTCAATCATATATACAAGTCCGTTTGAGAACATATCGAGATAGGGCGAATCGATTTGCTGAATATCTCCTGTAAAAACAATCTTGGTTCCTTCTCCGGCACGGGTAATAATCGTTTTAATTTCGTGTGGTGTCAGGTTCTGGGCTTCATCCACAATGAAAAAAGTTTCACTCAGACTTCGTCCCCGGATATATGCCAGGGCTTCAATGACCAACTGATTATTTTTCTGCATATCCTCTATCAGACGAATTTCTTTCCCCTGATAGGAGAAGTGATGCTTGATTACATTCAGGTTATCGAACAAAGGTTGCATGTAGGGCGCTATTTTATGCTGCTCATCGCCGGGTAAAAATCCCAGATCTTTATTTGCCAATGCCACAATGGGTCTCGCCAGCAGTATTTGCTTGTACACATCGTGTTTATGCAGGGCTGCAGCAAGAGCCAGCAGTGTTTTCCCGGTGCCTGACTTGCCTGTGAGCGCCACCAGTTTTACTTCATCATCCAGCAACACGTTCATAGCGAAAGTCTGTTCCGCGTTCCGGGGTTCAATTCCAAAACACCGTTCCTTTACGATACGCCTTACTTTTCCCGTCTGGGGAATATATCTGGCCAGTACGCTCGAACGGGCGCTTCTCAGCACAAAGCAATCCTGTGGCTCAATATCGGAGGCGAAATCGAGCGATTCGAGCGGAATCTCACCTTCCGGCCCATAAAGTTGTTCAATCAGCTCGGGGTTGACATGCTCGAAAACCTCGTGATTCTTTTCAAAGATGTTGTGGTTGGTAACTTTGTCGTTGATGTAGTCCTCTGCATCTAATCCGAGCGACAAAGCTTTCATACGCAGGTTGATATCTTTGGAAACAAGGATGGTCTTTACATTTTTCTTTTCCGTCTTGAGCTGAAAAGTAGCCGCTAAAATGCTGTGATCCGGTGTTTTTTCCAGAAATGCCTTTGAAATCACCTGGGGATACTCGATATTGGTCAGGATAAAGATCTTTCCTTTCCCCTCTCCTATCTCGACCCCTTTTTTGAACAACTTCTCGTTGGCAAGCAAATCCAGTTCACGTGAGAATTCGCGCGCGTTAAAGTTGATCTGCTCATTCCCTTTTTTAAAGTGATCCAGTTCCTCCAGCACCACGATGGGAATATAAATATCATTTTCTTCGAAATTATAAATACAGCGGTAGTCATGTAAAATAACATTGGTATCCAGCACAAAATTCTTCTTTGCCCCCATAGTCCCTCCAGTCTTAATTAGATTTTCCCAAAAGTAAAAAAATTCTTTCAGATACAGGCATAAAAAAAGATGAAATTTCATCGTAAATTCATCTTTTTTTATGCAAAAACAGGCAAGTTAAATAACAGCTGAGTACTTCCTGAATAAATTACACCTGATTATTTAAAGACCTCCTTATACAGCTTCTCTAACGCTGCCCCATTGGCTTTGTAAAGCTTTTGCATCTCCACTTTCCGGTTGGCTTCATTTTCCTTGCGTTGCGCCATTTCTTTCTGCCAGGTTACACCGGGAACAAGGTCAAGCAGGAACCGTGAATTTACACTATAGCTGAAATAGAGGTTCTTGCCTGCTTTTATAACATCAAGTTGATATTCAAAAGCCGTAAACAAATCGTCAAAACCAACAGTTCCCATGGCGTCAAAATCCGCCTTTTTCAGATTTTCTTCCACTACCTTTTCGTAAGGATGCCAAAGGTAAGTCGGAGCCACTCCGCCGTCGAATGAAAGCGTATAAAAACCCTTTTTCGGATTCAGCACATCGCCGATAGCAAAGTTATTCGGGTTTTTATCCCCTGGAGCTGTTGGTTGTGTTTTGAAGTTAGATTGATTTACTCCGGCATAATCAGCAAACTTTACTCCGTCGTTCCAGAAACGATAGAGTCTGTCGACCACCACACCGGTTTCCTGAGGTACTTTTTCAATGTACGACACACCGAGGACATGCTCTTCGTTCGATGCCCAGGCTTTCGGACCACAATTCTGCAATCCTATGACGTAAAACCAAATCCAGGAATTCTCCGTTAATTGATACATCAGACCACCATTGGGTAATCGTGTTTTATTGCACATCTTCTTGATTTCCTTTTCACTAAGTTGTTTCAGGCCTTTTAAGGCAGCAAGTTCTTTAACAGTTTCCGGCCGGTAGGCAACCCAGTCGCGAATCTCGGTAAGAATACATTTATAATTTGTTTTGACAACATTACCCGGAGCATAACAATAATAGGTTCCCGGCCCGTAAAGCTTGCTTTTGAGTGTGTATCCCGGAGTTTCGGGTGCAAAGCCGCAAAGCGGTGTCGGCGCCAGATCCGGAAGCGGCTGATACACCGTAAAGGTGCTTTTACCATAAGTTACTTTTTTCTGAGCCGATACATTGGTTAGCATTAATATACAAAGTAATGTTAACGTGATTCTGAAATAATTTGTCATTTGTTTTCCTTTTGTTGTGTTATTATTAAATCTATTCAATTGATTTTGTGAGATTTTTATTGATTTTGCGGGCTCTAATCCCCACATTTCTTGCTTGTCCTTAAATGCCTCTTCCCAAAATTCTGTCATTGTATCAATAAATTATTTGTTTGCGATTAAGTCTGTTTTCTTTGCTTTTGGAACATTGGAGTTGAAGATTACAGTCAGGTTTAATAGTTATATCAGATTTCATTCATTTCCGTCAGCACTATTGGTTTTCCGTCTGTAACAACAATTGTATGTTCGTGCTGAGCCATAAAACCGCCTTTGTCGCCAACCATTGTCCAACCGTCATTAAGTTCAGTTGCAAAAGACGAATTTGTCGAAATAAAGGTTTCAATGGCAACAACTGAATTTTTTCTAAATCGTCTTGGGTCAAAACGGTTCCTATAGTTCATAATATCGTCGGGTTGTTCGTGTAAACTTCTTCCGATACCGTGTCCACCAAGGTTCTTTATAACTTTGAACCCCCTTTTTCTCGCTTCGGTTTCCATAATGTATCCAATTTCTGAAATTTTCACACCGCCTTTAATATTATTGATGGCTTTCTGTAAAATTTCTTTTGATGCATCAACTAATTTTTGATGTTGGTGTATATCTTCTCCAAGGATAAACGAGCCACCATTATCCGACCAAAAACCTCCAAGTTCGGCAGAAACATCTATATTCACCAAGTCGCCTTCTTGTAATATTCTATAATCTGACGGAATACCGTGACAAAATTCGTTGTTCACACTTATACAAGTGCAGCCGGGAAAACCATAAGTCAAAAAAGGTGCTGATTTTGCACCAAAACCAGCAAGTATTTTTGCTCCAAAGTTGTCTAATTGTTTAGTTGTCATACCTGGTTTTGCATAGTTCCGCATCTCTTTTAGCGTATAAGCCACTGCTTCACTTGCTTTTTGCATTCCGATAAGTTCTTCGTGTTTTGTTATTGACATTTCTATTTGATTATTTTATTGATTTTTTGGTTGCCCAGTCTGGCATTACCTGAGTGCTAATACAGGAAATTCCTGCAAAGAGTAAATACAGCTCAACCGACGCTTCCCTGCTGTGTTGTGCCGACCGCAGGAAGTCTAATTAAAAGGGATTTGTATCTTTTTCAGTATTTACTTGTAATGAAGTCTTGTTTGTACAAGCGCCTAAGGCTATAAAAGTCAGAAAGAAACCAGTTTCTTCATTATCTTTTTTGTAGCAATTCTATCTTTTTCGCTTGTAATACAATTGTATTAAACCTGTATCAAATGACTTTGCACTCATAAACTCAAGTTCCTGTTCGGGTCTACTGTCCTTGAATAATCTTGTCCCGTTGCCAACCAAAACAGGTATAATTGAAATTATCAATTCGTCTATCAGGTCATGTTGTAAAAGTTCATTTATAATTTCTGCTCCACCATCACAATAAATATTTAATCCACTTTCCGATTTAAGCTGTTGAACAAGTTCTGTCAGGTTTCCTGTATAAAAGGTAGTTCTGCCTATTTTTGGTCTTTCAGTTCTTGTAATTACATAAACATCACGTTGTCCATTATCATAATGAGAAGAACCTATTTCTTTAAGCACAAAGTCATAGGTTTTTCTCCCAAGAATTATGGTATCAATATTAGCTGTAAATTCAGAATAACCGTAGTCTTCTCCATCTTTTTCAACTAATTTCAGGAAGCTTAGGTCATCATTTGGTTTTGCAATGTACCCATCTAAACTTGTCGCTATGAAAAGTGATAATTTTCGCATTGTTTTATTTTTACTAATTGTTTTGTGTTATTGTGTTGTTCAATTTGCTGTTGTACAAGAATGAGAAGCACTAAGTGTACAACACCCGAATGGGTGCACATAGTGCGTGTTGAACTAAATTCCCTCCGGGAAAGGCTTTAAATAACTCATTTTTTAGAACATTATTTTAAGATTTCCGTTTCAAGATGCTGAAAGAGGAATTACCAGTTCCTTTAAAATTCTAAATCTCCCAATTTATTCATTTTAATTTTTCAGCATCATGAAACAAAAATCAGAATTTTCTATTATTGGTCAGGCACTGCTCATTATTCCTGGCTTCGACCGCGTGTATCAAAACTTGAACAGCAGGTTGTGCTGCGTGGACAAGCTAAAAGCACCTTCGAAAACTACATTCATCGCATTGCTCAGGTCTGTCTGCATTTCAACTGCCTGCCCGAAGAGGTAATCGAAGATGAGCTGAACGACTATCTTGCCGGATTGGCTTTGTCGGCTAAATCTCCTTCACGAAGCGCTTTCAAGCATTCAGTTTATGGTCTTCGATATTACTACCGTTACGTGGGACTCCCAACGCGTGCCGTAAAACTGCCTTCGCTTAAAAAGGATGCCCGACTGCCTGATATTCTCAATAAAGCGGAACTTAAAAAACTCTTCGTGGCTCCCACTTTGCTCAAACATCGCATCCTGCTAATGCTTATCTACTCTGCCGGATTGCGTTCCTCTGAACTGATTAACCTTAAAATTGCAGATATCGATTTCGAGAGATCTTCTATTCATATCCGGCGTAGCAAATATAACAAAGACCGTATTGTGCCACTCTCCCTTTATATGGCTGTCGGACTTCAAAAGTATCTTGCGCTTGAACAACCCCTTACATGGCTTTTTAATGGAAAACTGCTTGGTTCGACCTATTCCTCAAAAGCCATAGCCTGGGTCATGCGGGAAGCTGTGAAAGAAGCCGGCATTGCCAAAAGTGTAACGGTTCATTCACTTCGTCATTCCTATGCCACACATTTGATTGAAGACGGATTGAATATTATCACTGTCAAAGATCTGCTGGGGCATTCCAAAATTGAAACAACCATGGTTTACCTGCATATAGCCCAATGTCCCCTGATTCAGGCGCATAGTCCGCTGGATACGCTTTATCCACAGCAAAGATAATGAATCGCTCCATATTCGAGGTAGCCCGCGTAATAAAACGTTTCGGGGCTGAGTTTGGTATGCAATCTCATCCCAATAATTATCAGCTTACCGTACTCAATGCTTTGCAGCAATGCCGGACAGCTGAGCTGGGAGGTCATAAAGACAAGTGCAACAACCCGGCTTGTTCCCACGAGCATTACAGTTATAATAGTTGCGGCAATCGCCATTGCCCCAAATGTCAAATAGCACGTCAGATGCTTTGGGCTGAAGACCGTATGCGGGATGCGCTCAATGTAAAGCATTTTCACGTGGTGTTTACCGTACCCGATGAGTTGAATGAAATCTGTCTGATCGACAGCAAATTCTTTTACTCATCACTCTTTGCCTGTGCATGGAATACCCTGCGCAGTTTTGGTTACTCTCATCACGGGGTCGAAACCGGAGCTATATGTGTGCTTCACACCTGGGGAGCAAACCTCTCGTTGCATCCGCACCTGCATTGCTTGGTTCCCGCAGCTGGTCTGAACGCACGAGGAAAGATACTGGACATTGGCCGTGAAGGGAAATACCTGTATCCGGTGAAGCAAATGAGTGCTGTGTTTCGGGGAAAGTTACTTCTGAGATTGAAACTGCATCTCAAAAAACAAAACCGGTTTACCTGTGACATTCAGCAGACAATTGACCTTTGCTACGCCAAACCCTGGGTCATCTACTCGGAGCCATCCATGGGCAATGCTAAGCAAATTGTTGAATACTTAGCAAAATACACCCATCGGGTAGCCATCAGCAATACACGTATCAAAAACATCGACGAGCGCAATGTCACTTTCTCCTATAAGGATTATGCCGATAATGCCAATCAGAAACTGATGACCCTCACGGGGGTGGAGTTCCTGCGTCGATTTGCCATGCACATCCTGCCGCGTGGTTTTGTCAAGATACGCTATTACGGTATTCTTGCCAGCAGCTATAAAGAGCAGGTGAAGCACCTCAAAAGCAGACCCGACATCCTCCAACTTACCGAAACCCGGCAGCAGCGAATGGTCAGGATTACCGGTTTTGACTCCTGTAAATGTCCCATATGCAAAACAGGAAACCTGACTGTAATGGAAATACTTCCCCGAATCCGTTCGCCCGATAATGTCTTTTACCCACGAACTAACCACCAAAACCTCTGATCAATAGCCTGCAAGCCCTGTTTCAAACAGGGACGGCCATTACTATGTCTTAACGTAAGCAAAAACCGCTGTTTCTG
>JANJVQ010000020.1 GCA_024710005.1 Paludibacter sp.
CATGGCATTCTCACCAAAACCGGCAGTATTATGTACATCAATCACAGCACTTCCGGAGAAAATGGCGCCCAGCGAATCTGGAGCCAGCGGTGTGGGTAAATAAGTCCACGACACCAAATCCGTACTCACGGCATGTCCCCAGTGCATATTCTGCCAGCGCGTACCATAAGGATTGTACTGGAAAAACAAGTGATATTCCCCATCCAGATACACCATACCATTCGGGTCGTTCATCCAGCCGTATTCAGGGCTGAAATGATATGCCGGCCGGAAAGTCTCGTTGTATTCGAACTCGAATTTATCAGATTGTTTGATGTTTTTGATACCAAGGGAATGTTTGTCAACATGTTCAAAATCAAGAATAACTTCTTTCCCTTTATAGGCTTTAACATCGATCTTTACCCAATAATCAATTTGATGCTGAGCCAACCGCAGTACAATCATTTCCTGCTCATCTTTATCCGGATAAGTTACTTTCATCCGGAATTCACGCCCTCTTTCTTCTACTGGTAATAAAACAAAATCTCGATCTATTTTAACCTTTAACTGAAAGTGGCCTTCTTTTGTTGTATTTTTATTACATCCCGCTACAGTAACTATCAGGGATACTAATAAAATATTAATTAATTTTTTCATCACGTGGTGTTTTTGGTTTGCAGGTCCAAAGAACCTGCAAACACGTCCAACAATTATTCAGCATTTTCATACCCGGGATTTTGCTGATACAAACCACCGGAAAAATTAATCTGGGCCTGCGGAATAGGGAAATACTCATCTTTTCCGGCAGTAAACCGTGTTTCATCATTGAAATATGTTCTGAGCGTTTTTTCTGTGCTGATATAATCATTAATGGTTTCAGCTGCAACTCCCCAACGTACCAAATCAAAGAAGCGTTCTCCTTCCATTGCCAGCTCCAGTTTCCTTTCAAAACGAAGCGCCTTTCGGGCATACTCCTGTGTCCAGATACAATTTACGCCATCATTATACTCATCAATTACATAATTTGCGGCATTTACAGCTGAGTTGAGTTTTTTAACATAATTACTGTTTTTTGCTCTTTTTCTGACTTGATTTATCAAAGGCAAAGCCTCGTTTTGGCGCCCGAGTTCAATCAAAGCTTCTGCTTTCCACAACAGGACATCAGCATAGCGGATTATCTGGAAGTTTAACGCACTGGCTCCCCACGGCCAGCCTTTTACCATATAGGGAGATCCTGGTCCCACAACAAATTTTTTACAACTATATTGTCCGTATGTAGCAGGTTCCCTCGACCATCTTTCATCATAATTTCTGGTGTAATTTTTCCAGGGAATACCTAAACGACCCACTGTGAAGTCAAGTCTGGGATCAATATTATACAAGAAACCATCTGTAGCTTTCAGTATATTGCCGTTTTTATAGTTATCGAAGTCGGGAACACCGCCCGCAGTTGTTTTATAAGAGTTCACGAGATTCTGACTGGGCTGAAAGAATCCATCACCACCATATACCGGACCACGGGGGGTACATACCAGGTTACTCCAGTTGATTCTACCCAAATCGGTTCCATCTTCAATCGAATATTCAACACCAAAAACTGATTCAGCTCCGTGTTCATATTCTACCTCGGCCAATTGTTGAAAATCAGACAACAGCGAATAACCTCCGGCAGCTACCTGATCGCATAATGTAACAACTTCGCCCAACAAAGTCTGATCAATTTCTGTAACCTGATTATTTACCGGATTCTGTTTGTAAGCTCTGTACAAGGTAACTTTAGCCTGATAAGCCAGCGCGGCATATTTTGTTACACGACCCACTTCCGGTTGTGTCGGTGGAAGCAATTCAGCAGCATCTTTAAATTCCTTAGCGATTTTTGCCAAAATCTCGTCTCTGGTAAATTCAACATTGGAAATATTGATATAATCTTTGGTTTCAACATTCTCATCAAAATAAGGAATCTTGTTAAATAGCCTGCTCAGTTCGAAGAAATAATGAGCTCGCAGGAAGCGCATTTCTCCCAAACGGACATTCTTCAATGGTACGTCTTCAACACTTACTTCGTTCAGTCTTCTGATTGCACTATTCGCCCTTTGCACACTGATATACATATGAAACCATTTACGATCCAGCAATCCATTCGTTGCATATACCCCGGTAAAAGTTTCAAAGGCATGAAATTCCCAGATGTCTGAAATACCACCACCACCTTTATATGCTGTTTCGGCGCGGACATCGCCATAGATCCAATTGTTTGTCGGAGAAAGAAAGGCTAAATCATTCCCTTCGGGTCCGGCTAAAGCTGCATATGCCGACGTACATAAGGCATCGATTGCAGCCGGAGTACTTAAAATTTCATCGCTGAGTTTCCCTTGCGGCTTTGAATCCAGAAAATCATCACTACAAGCGAAGACTCCGAGGATTAATATCATTAATGTTACTAATTTAAATTTCATGACTGTCTGCTTTTAAAAGTTAAAATTAAATCCGAAAGTAAATGTACGGGGTAAAGGATAAGGATATCCTAATCCTTCGGGATCGGCTCCGGTATATTTCGTAATTGTCAGCAAATCCTGACCCTGCAAATAGAATCGGATACTGGATGCTCCGAGTTTCTCTGAGACTTTTTTCGGCACACTATATCCAATTTGAATATTTTTCAATTTTACATAGGAACCATCTTCAATAAAATATTCAGAGGTACGGTTTTCTTCATTGGTATTCACTGCTGTCAAAGCCGGAATGTTCGAATCCGGATTTGTAACCGGATCAAATGCATTTAACAAAGCTGTTCCATGATTCCCTGTCCATAACTGGAAGAAATCAGTGTAGAACTTCGAATTATTCCAGGCTTTTCTTACTATACCATTCCAGAACATGGAAAAATCAAAAGATTTATAATTGACCGCAACATTCAATCCACCTACAAATTTCGGTAAATCTGTACCCAACCAGGTTCTGTCCTTGTCATTTATTATGCTATCATTATTCAAATCAACGTATCTGATTCGACCGATTCCTTTACCTGGTTGACTGATTCCATCGTTCAGCTCGTCATCTGTTTTATAAATTCCGTTTGTTTTATATCCCATCCATGAACCAAGCGGTTGTCCAACAATACTTTTATCAATTCCATTACCACCTCCCCAGGTATAATAAATATCTTCGGGAAGATCAGTGATCACGTTCTTGTAAGCAGTTCCTGTGAAGGACACTTCATAAGAAAAATCCTTATTCACAACATCGCGCCAGGTAACAGTACCTTCTATACCATTGTTTTTCAGAGAAGCTCCGTTATACGACATATAACCACCCTCCCCAATCACGGCAATATACGGACGATCAATCAACATATCATCGGTTTTCTTGATGTAATAATCCAGGGTTAAAGTCAGTCTGTTTTTAAGCATAGCCAGGTCAATCCCAACATTCGTTTGCGTCGTCACCTCCCACTTTATATCAGGATTACCTGAACGTTGTTTGATGATACCGTTATAGATTGTCCCCTGATTAATGCCGGCAAGGTCGTAACCGGCTGTTGTGAGATTAAACAAATACTTTGTATAGGTTGCCTCATTATCCATTTGATCATTCCCGTTTTGCCCCCAACTTGCTCTTATCTTCAGGTCTGACAACACATCAATTCCTTTCATAAAATCTTCCTCGGTAACCCTCCAACCTGCTGATACGGCAGGAAAATAGGCCGAGTTATTGTTGGCACCAAATCTGGATGAAGCATCATTTCTGATAGTAGCCGAAAACAAATAACGATCATTGTAAGCATAATTCAATTTACCAAAATACGAAACCAGGGTTGTCCGGTCTTTCAGTCCACCATTTGTCTGTGTACCCTCGCCTGCACTCAAATAGCGATAATCCAACGATTCGACCAAATAGTCATCTCTCTGTGCATCCATAAATTCATAGATTGTTTCTTTTGCTTCCATACCGGCAAATAAACTCACATTACTTTTATCGATACTAAAAGAATATGCGGCAGTATTCGACCAAATCCATTCCCTGTCGTAAGAAGATTTTACATATAATTTATTTTTGTCAACCACACGGCTGGAACCTTCAGACCATCTGGGTTCAAAATTTGACAGAAATTCATTGCGGTAGTTCAAACCAAAATTACTTTTCAGGACAAAATTTTTAACCGGTTCTATTTCCAGAAACACATTTCCGAAGATGCGCCATTGACTGAGACGATTATCCTTTTGCTGATCAAGTAAACGTACCGGATTGGGTTTGTCGCCCAGCCCCTGAGTCGGCCCGGCATATCCTCCATTGATATCATAAACCGGAATCAGCGGATGTTGAGCAATAGTCAGTTCCTCTATACCTCCTGGTTTAAGCACTTCCGACCAGTTACTTACATTCAGATTTTCCCCCAAACGAACCCTGTTTTTCAGAAAACTATAGGTATTATTTAAACGAATATTAAATCGTTGGAAATTCGTGTATTTAATTAATCCATCCTGATCAAAAAAGTTAAATGAGAACAAGGAGGATGAATTATCTGCAGCTGTTGCAACCGAGATATTATAATTTTGCAATAATGCTCTCTGATAAACCTGATCCGCCCAGTTTGTATCTCCTGCAGGCATCGTTTTATCAATATCAATAAATTCCGGAATTACCGGAGTATCTCCATTTCCATATTGGTCATGACTTGGTTGCACCCCATCATTCTGATAAGCTTTCCAGTAAACATCACCCCATTGTTGTGCATTAAGCAGCGGAATGTTGGTGTGATATTGCTGTGTAGTAATCTGTCCATCAACATTTACCCTGGTTCCTTTTACTTTTCCTGATTTTTTAGTCGTGATAATGATTACCCCATTGGCTGCCTGTGTTCCATATATTGATGCTGATGCCGCATCCTTCAGAACCTGTATGGATTCTACATCATTCGCATTCAAAAGCGTCGCGATATTAGCGCGTGTTTGCACACCGTCAATTACATACAACGGGGCACTATTGTTAATCGTTGTTACACCCCTGATGGTTGCGGCAGTAGAGGTTCCACCGGGCTGACCATCTGTCGTGATATTTACTCCCGGCAATCGTCCCTGTAAAGTTGACATGATATTACCTGTCGGGATACTACTCACATCACTCAGTTTAACAACTGAAACGGCACCGGTAATTTCTGCTTTTTTCTCTGTCGTGTATCCGGTAACAACGATCTGATCCAGAAGAACTGCATCTGTATTCAAAACAACTTTGAGTTGTTTTTGTGTCCCGACTTTTATTTCCTGCATCTGCATCCCTACCATAGAGAACTGTAAAACAGCATCCTGAGATTTTACGGTAATCGAAAAATTCCCGTCGAGATTGGTAATAACTCCATTTCGGGTACCCTTTTCAATCACGCTTACGCCAATAAGCGGTTGATTATCTTCCGATGATGTTACAACACCACGCACTTCAACCTGCTGCGCCATCACGACGATCGAAAAGATCATTGAGAATAACAGTAGTAACTGTCGAAGTCTGATTTTTTTGTTTTGTCTTTTCATGAGATTCTGACTTAATTGTTTTTAATCAATCACTAATTATTTTATAAGTATTTTTTTTACAACTACATGTTCATTTGCAATAATTCTGACAATGTAAACTCCTGGCTTAACTATCCTGTTTAGCATTATCTTATTGGGTGACAACTTTTTTTTTATAATTTCTTTTCCTTCCATATTCATCACACTGACATCCATGGCCCCTGCGATTCCGGTTACTGATATCAAGTGATGCTCATCTACTGTTACATCTATCTTTTCCACTTCTTGCTGCATTTCACGAACATCTGTTGTATTGTTCCAGATAGAATTCAACTTCCAACCCTCGAATGCAGATAAATTTGTAGTGCCTCCATTTGAAAACAATTCAATATCGGTTGCATCCGCAGCGGGAAACATTAATGACGAAATTACATTTTCCCCATCGTTAATAAAGATTTCTATTGTCGACTCATCAACAAAAACATGAAATTTTAATTGCGATGATTTATTCTTTACCGGAATATACAAACGCTTTGGAAATCTGTCGCTAAAAGATACATTTCCTGATTGTGTACGGTCAAAATAAACATTTGAGGTGGCTGCGTTATACCCCAATACAACTTTGTACATTCTTTTCGCACAGAAATTGATTCCAAAATCCTGATTCATTTCTCCTGTTAAATCAAATGTGAATTTAGCTTCGTATACATTTCTTGCCGGTTTAAAGTCATCAAACAATTGAGTACCTGTTACCGGTTTATTTTCAACAGATACCCGCTCCTTTCTAAGCGATTCAAATCCTTTGAAAGGGCGCTGAATCATGACAAATCCTTTTTCCGACGCTTTCAGTTCAATTTCGCGCGGCAACGACTGGACACCTCTCCAGGGAGCAGTAGGAGTTACAGTGGCGTATTCCCAGTTACTCATCCAGGCTTGCCACAAAGGCTGGGAATTTGAATCATCATAATCACGATACGGACGGACAGCATAAAAATCGGGGCCCCAATCACCCCACAAAGCATGCTCAAGTCCTGTGTTAATAAGCACATCTGAAAACATGATCTGATCAATTAGAATATGTCCCCAGCTTCCTGTGCTTTCATCCACAATTTCAATTACAGCGTCTTTTCCAAGAAACTCACTTACATTCCACCCTTTCCATCTCAACGACTCGAAATTATCGCCTGCAGCCCTTCTGACTATTTGCCCGTCCACAATTAAACGGGCACAAGTTAAATCAAGGTTATTTCCACCACCAATCAGGAAATTTATGTTATTTTTTTCAATTTTGAACGGCGAAGAAATCATTTTACCGGTATTCCCATCACCCGCGTGATACGAATTCACTAATTTACCTCCTATATAACCAGAAACTGACATTTGATTCTCCAGTGTTCCATTTGCCGGAGCACTTCCAAATGCATTTCCCTCTACACGCCATCCATCAAAGTTATTTTTCTCAAACGATTCAAAGACAACGCCATCTATCCCTGTTCCATGGTGTAAATGTGATTCACACAAAGGATCTAAGGTAAAATTTGTCCCATTAAAATTTCCGACAAAGTATTCAGCTTTATTGGGTCCCATCCCTACAATCAACACCCACTTCTTAGCATCATTATTTCCATTTACGGGTAATTGTACCATGCTTGATACCTCCCAGATTTCCTGACGGGCAGCCACAGGACCGAATGAACTCAGATAATCCCATTTTTTGAGGTCTTGTGAAGCATAAAAAAGCACCTTTCTTTCATCCGCGAGGACAATATTCATAATCCATCTTTTTGTTGATTCATGCCAAATGACATCCGGATCACGAAATGAATTGCTGTTTATGTCCAGAACAGGATTCCCCTGATAATACTGAAATCTATTATAATTTACATCATCTGAATTACAGTAAGATATAGACTGATTCTGTAATCCCGTAGGTTGGGCAGATGTATAGATTGCAACCATGGGAACTTTAGCTCTCGTGTTGAAACCTGCCGTGTTGTTTGTATCCACCACTATTGAACCTGTAAAATAACTGAAACCTGTTCCCCCGAGCATTGGCCAGTCCAGTTGTTTCCAATGGACTAAATCGGTAGAAATTGCGTGCCCCCACCAAAAAAAGTGATATTTACCATCGTACTTTGTTAATCCACAGGGATCTCCAATCCAGCCATCCTTTGCAGTAAAATGATACTGAGGGCGGTACAATTCATTGTAAAATTCCTGTGCATGGATTACTGTAAGCATAAACGACATTATGCCGGCAATACTACACAAAATAACCCTATGTAATGATTTTATCATCCTGCATTAATTAATAATATTGAAATTAGTGTAACTCCCATCTCTTTTAGAAAAATTATCATAACAAAAAAGATGAGAGTTACAAAAGGCTAAACAGGTTTACATTACAAACTTATGAGCTGCAAGGGGATTACCTCCTTTATCGGATATTTTAAGGATATACATTCCACCACTCAACGTAGAGACATCAACTCCTTCACGTATATTTTCACCATTGTATACATGCAAAAGAGATCCATTCACATTATATAAACTTACTTTACCAATCTGGTCATTATGATCGATGGACAATACATTCTGATTTAATTTCAGCCTCATACCTAATTCAATAACCGAATTGAGTCCCGAAACACTCCCTTTTAATTCGTCCAATGCATTTTTGGTTAGTCTGACTACATTAGCCTGATAGGGATTCGTACCATTTTTAATTGCCCATTCATAACCTCCGACTCCAATCGTGATACAGGTTCCTTTATACACTTCTGTGGGTTTCCAGCGTGAAATAGCTGAACCAAAATAGTCCTGCACATGTCCCCAGGTACCCAAAGTAGTAACATTGTGAGTCGATTCCCAGGTAGTCAGTTTTGCTTCATTATCATTAGGTAAACCTGCATCAGCAATATCCATGGTCCAGAAACAGTTGTGGTCTTCTTTCCATCCAGCACCAATTAATGGTATTGTAGTGTATTGATTGCCATTGCCTCTTGTTACACTTTCAGTAGTCAGTCCTGCAAACAGAGGATCTGTCGACCTATCGAAAACGGTTTTTGCCGGATCCCAGGTTCCATAGGCTGTTGCCAATGACCATACGTCCGGATTCTCACCACCGGGACCTGCACCACCAACCACATTGGGCCACATATCTGTACGACCGAATTCATATAACAAGTTGTTGGCATAAATTGACAGTAATAAATTTCCTCCCGCTTTGTAATAGTCATTGAGCACCTCCGCAACCGCGTATATTGCATCCGGTGCATCGGCATAACCGCTTTCATTGTCGGCATAAATCCAGATTACGCCATACTGTGAAAGATCAACGGTTCCAATCTGTGAAACAGGGATATAATCGCCACCATAGGTAGTTGTAAACCATTGTGCGGCCGCTTTTTCATCGTCATCAGTAATTGCTGCTACAGATGCAGCAACATTTAAAAACCCTGCCTTTTTTGTACTGGCAGAAACAATTACGTTAAAAAATAAAACGCAAAGGATTAAAAGTAAATAATTTTTTTTCATGATTGTTATTAATAAAAAGTTAGTATTAAAAGATTTGAGATAATGTTCTATTTAATTAATTTATGTATTGTTTTTATAGCTCCTTTTGTTGTTTCAATAAGGTAAACTCCCACCGGCAAACCATCAATGCTGATTTCATGATGATCGTTTTTTATGCGGATAGAATGAATCAGGTTTCCACTAATTGAATAGATGTTTGCCTGTGTGTTTTCAGAGAAATTCTCAAACTTTATTACATCGTTTGCAATTACGACGCTCGATTCATCCTGATTATTAAAAGCTAAGTTTGTGCTGATGCCCATTGGAGATAATTCATCCAACGCGTTTGTAGTAAGTTGTTCTATATTGGTTTGATACACGTTAGTCCCTGAATTCTGATTCCATTCATAAGAACCTATCCCTATCGTAATAGCTTTACCAACAAAATCTCCCTTTGCATTCCAACGTGTTACTGCCGAGCCAAAATAATCCTGTACATGCGCCCAGGTCGCCAATGAATTTGTTGACCATACATTTTCAAAATCAATCTGTTTATATTTATCATTATTTGCTTTATCGGGTTGAGGATTCCAGAAATAATTATGGTCTTCCTTCCATCCGGCACCTAAAAAAGGAATTATCGGATAAATATTTCCATTATCTCGGGTAACATAACTTACTCCGGTCATTCCATCATAAAGGGGATCAGTAAATTTGTTAAACACCTCAGGTGTACCCACGAAAGTACCCCAGGTGGGAGATGCGTACCAAACATCCGGATTATTTCCTCCATTTCCGAAACCTTTCAGTTCAACAGCCAAATCATAACGGCCCAAATCAACTACATAACGTGTTGCATAAATTGAAAGCAACAAATTTCCGCCAGCTTTATAAAAATCATTGATGGCCGTTTTCACATCAGCATCAAGGAATGCAGCGGCAAATTCATTATTGATTGTTGTTTCATCCGACTGACGATCGAAATGTATCCACAGCGCTTTGTAATCTGACAAATCTGCTGTATTATCTTTAATTTGAGAAACAGGGAGAAATACCCCACCATAGGTATTAACCAGCCAGTTGGCAGCAGCGTATTCATCATCATCACCGCTGTTTTGAAGATCATTTAATGTTGCAAAAGTGCTTACAAAAGCTACTTTTGAGGGCTGAGCAATGAGACTAATGCTCACAATACACACTAAAAAGAGTAATAATGTTTTTTTCATGACAATTTGATTTAAATGTTTAATGAATCTGTTTTTTATGTAGAATTAGTATTAATTTTTGAATACTTTCTTTATACGGCTGGAATTCTCAGTATTTATCTGAATCAGATAGATATTCTTTTCAGCCAGATTAGCCCCGGTATATGACTCAGGATAAACATTTCCGGCTAATACCCGTCCCAGGGAATCATAAATATTTAGCGTTGCATTAACAGGCAAATTCTCGTAAATCAACTCATTATCAGAAAAATAAATATTGATTTTATCCTGAGAACCGGGATTACTTATTCCTGTGGCATCTTTTGCAGAAAGTTTCCATGCTTTTACAGCGTTAACAAAAGTTTCCGTTCCCTCCGAAAAAACTTCGACACCATTTGATTCCGGATCAGTTGGAAAAATCCTGATTGAAAACGCACATCTGTTATTGATGAATATATCCATAATAGAATGATCAATAAACAAATGGATTTTACAGGTTTGTCCGACCGCTATTGACTCAGGTAGGGAGCTGACATACAAACCATTATACAGCCATCCATCATTTGACAACCGATTAATTGATCGGGCATCAACCGTAAAAAGGTTTCTTGCCGGTTCATAAAAGATTTTAACTGCATTAAGGCCACTTTTGCGTACATTAAATCCAAATTTCTGATCCTGATGAGATGAGACAGTGAAAATGCCTTCAATCTCCACAGCTTTTCCGTTAACCGGCTCCATTGACTGTTCACCTAACAGGCTATGATTAACCATATTATACGAAGCCGCATTAGCCCTCATATTTCTCAAACCATCGTACGGACTTTGAATCAGGTTATTATTCGCATCCAACGACCATTCGCGTGGCAAATTAAAAGTATGTGCCCAACCCAGCTTCCGGTTATCATCACCACCCAGTTTGTCAGGTACGATTCCGATTACAATATTTTTTCCGTCTTTTTGCATTACAGAGGGTGATAGCAGGCCAAACCCATCTTTCGACATATTTCCTAATTCCACTTCTTTGGGCGCATGCGTATATGGATTAAAAGTGCCATCCTGATTAATCGTACCTACCCAATATAAAGTCTCAACCCCGTTTTTAGCACCCAATGGTGTTGCAACAAATAACCATTTCCCATCAGACATAGGAACAACTACCGGCATTTCCCAGAATACACCATAATCGGTACTTGTAGCCTGATAAAAAATACGACCATCATTACTCCATGTTTTTGAGTTTACATCATATTGATGCAATGTTGCAGCACCTCTTCCTCCTTTTCTTGCTCCAACCACCATATAGATAGTTCCGTTAGCCTTAAAAACATACGGATCGCGGAAATCTTCATCCAATCCGGACGGACGATGCGGAATAACCGGATTGGCTGCAACTTTCTCCCAGTTGATAAGGTTATTATCCAGGGGACGAGCTTCTGCAATTGAAGTTTTACCAAAATCTGCTGATGTATAATAAATGTATGGAAGTCCACCCGTTAGATCCGGATCTGAAAAGACACAGCCCGACCAGGCTCCTTTTATGTCATACCAGGAATCGGGTACAACCGCAGGCCTTTCCTCTTTCCAGGTGATTAAATCTTCACTGGTAACATGTCCCCAGTGTATCCTGCCCCAATAAGGTCCGTTCCCGTTTTTCTGAAAGAAAAGATGATATTTGCCATTATGATAAATCAAACCATGAGGTTCATTTGTCCAGTTTGCAGCCGGCATAGCGTGAAAAACCGGTCGTTGAATTTCATTTTCAAATCTGACTGTTGGTATTGAAAGATCGGCGGGGTTCTCGGGTATCAGTTTATTTTGTGTAAAGTCATGCTCTCCTGAATATATCCTGAAATCATCTATTAAACCATTAATGGTATTCAATCTGAAAGGCCCCACCCATCGATTCACATCATCATACGACTTTCCTATATAAAGTGCCGGCGAGCCCGGATTTAATTCGTTTGCCACAAAGCCTGATTTTGCTATCAACTCATTGTTTTTATACAAAAGTATTTCACGTCTTCTTACGCTAACAACTGCAGCCAAATGCACCCACTCATATTTCGGAAATTTTTCAGGAGCATAACATTTCACTTTCACTCCATTGATAAACATCTCGAAACCATATCTGCCATGTGTATTTATTGTAAATGCAAAGCCTGTTTCTGTAGTCATATTTCCGGCAATGTAGGTTTGTGTATCATCAACTCCATCGATGTGCATCATCGGATACGACTCCATGGCGCACCAAACTGAAGTCGATATTGCCTGAGAATCCAATTCTGTTACATTAAACCGACCTCTTATATAAGTAGAGAAACCGTCAAACCGCAAAGCATTACCCTCAGCACCCGGGATATTTTCTCTGATTGCTTTCGCATTATCAACCGTAAAAGTCCTGTTTGAGAGTATTTCTGTAATAGACGTTTTCGATTCATTTAACTCCATTGGGAAGTGTGCGACAAGTTTGGAGTCGACATCTACCGTATCAGTTACAATCTTATTGGTTGCCAGATATGACAATGCATTGGAAGTCAACCTCCTCAGATTTAATAAATACTCATTGGTTTTATCATTCTGATTCCATTCATAAGCTGCCAACCCAATAGCTAAACAATTTCCTTTATATTCGGCTGTGGGAAGAAACTCAACAATACCTGCACAGCAAAAATCAGTAACCTGCCCCCAGGTTCCTATTACCCGGGCATTATTTTCAGTTTCAAAAGCATTAACTACATTTCCGCTGTATCCATAGGAGTTTAAATCCCACATACTGTTATGATCTTCTTTCTGACCTGAACCTATTAATGGGATTGTTGTATGGGTATAAATCGTATTATTTGTTGACAGTCCGGCGTAAACAGGATGTGTAATGTAATTATAAGTCATGCCGATATTAGGATTAATACTCCATATATCCGCATTAAAATTCGAAGGACCAGCACCAATTATCGAAGGCCTTCTGGTTGTTCTTCCCAAATCAACGATATATTGCGTTGCGTGCACGGTCAATAACAAATTACCACCTTGTTTATAATAATCAGTCAGTTTGGTTTTAACATCTGAATCTTTCAAAATTGAAGGAATTGCACCGGTACCGTTTTCTTTATCAATATGTAGCCAGATGACTTTATACTGAGATAAATCAACTTCATTATTTTTTATGCCCGAAGTAGTTATAATGTCACCATTGGAATTAAACAAACTGAACCAGGTTGCGGCAGCTTTTTCATCATCATCTTCAATAGATTCAATATTATCGTAGCTTGTAATAAAAGCATATTTAACATCTGCTGATAATACTGAATTTGATATAGATAAAAAAAACAGAAAAAACAAAATAATAGAATTGAATGATGCTTTCATTTGATTTGTTAGATTTTGTCAATATTTAAATTTGAATAAACCGACTAATTTTGACCTGATATCACAATGCAAAAATAGATTGACAAAACACCCTTTGATGTAAAAAATGTTACATCTTCGTGTAATTTTGATACATTAATTACCAGATACTATTAAATCGGCGGTATTTTAGGGAGGAAAAACCGGAACCAGTGTTTAATGACAGACTTACTTTATTGTAGATACTTTGCGGGAAGACCTGATTGCTGATTGAACGGGATCCATCATTTACAATGATTTCGATTGAAGATTGATCTACATAAATATCTAAAGTCGTTGAATCAGTTTCAGAGTAGAAAGGACATGAAAAAACACCGGGAAAATGATTGGAAAATGAAACTTTACCTGATTCACGGCGATCAAATACAATTTGGTGCTCAGGAACGTAGATTTTTACCTGACTCTGATCATTATTGTCGTTAACCAATGACAAGGTCAGAATCTGATTGTCTGACAAAGATGTGGTAAATTGCAAATGATATGCTTTCGGGTTATCCGGAATGCTGAAAGATTTTTCATCCGAACTGAGGACACCATGATAAAGTGTAGTCCATGCTGAACCAAAAGCATTGATTTCTGAAACGACTTCGTTATTTATGCTGAAGTTACCCTGTTCATTTTTCACAAGTGATAATGCTCTGGGTAAAGTCATGCTGCCTCTTGAAGCATTTCCTCCCGATGAGTATGTTGGTATGGCACCTGCATATTCCCAGTTGTTCATCCAGGCAATTTGAATTCTTCTACCGTCCTCTTCCGGGATATTATCCCAGGTGATACCGGCATAATTATCTTTACCATAGTCGAGCCATAAGGGATATGAATATGGGTCCGCAATAAAGGTTACACCATTAAATTCCCCGATAAAATATTGTGTGCCTGATCCGCCATTCGGAGCACCAGGATTAATGCTCACTAACAATATCCATTTTGTTTCATCTTCGAATTTTAACGGAAATAAATCCGGACATTCCCATACCCCACCATGAGCACCAATGCCTGAACCAAATTCGCTCAATTTAGTCCACACCTTTAAATCGGGTGATTGATAAAAACTGATGGTTTGTCCGGTTGCCAGTGACATAATCCATTGTTTCGCAGGCTCGTACCAAAAGACTTTGGGATCTCTGAAGTCAGGTCTTCCCGGGTTACTCAAAACCGGATTGTTTCTGTACTTAATAAATGACCGGCCTTTATCAGTACTGAATGCAATTGATTGATGCTGGGAACTTCCTGCTGATGTATAAATGGCTATCATCGCATCTTTACCGAATCCTGCCGTATTGTTTTTATCTATCACAACACAACCTGAAAAAATATCCCCCAAAGCATCCGGTTTGAGCGCAACATTCAGTTGCTTCCAGTGGATCAAATCCGTGCTGACAGCATGTCCCCAACTCATGTAACCCCATCCGGAACCAAAAGGATTATGCTGAAAAAAGAGATGATATTCACCTTCGTGGTAAACCAAACCATTAGGGTCATTTATCCAGTTATACTTTGAGGAGAAATGTATTTGCGGACGAAACAAGCCACTATATCCCTTGTCAACAAGAATGTCCTTTTCTTCTTCTTTTATACAAGCATGAAGAAACACAACCAATAACAATACTATGTAAACGAAAAATCGATGTAATAACTGCATAAGACTCTTTTATTATGTGGACGAAGATATGCAAAACATCATCAAACAAATGTAACTCTGGATACATCTGCTTGTAATTTTGATACATTTATATCGCTGAAAATAAAAAAGCTTACTATACATCAGGTTACATCACCAGTTCCCCAAAAAACTCCGGTCGGTGAAAATCGGGATTTTCAACCTCAATCGGGCTCCAGCTGACATAATGCGGAACTGAAGTTTCATCACCGCATTTATAGAAGTTGGCTCTGATGCTTTCCGGCAGATTGTCGGGATCAATGCCAAGCAGACTAAATGGAATTTCAACAGTTAAAGTCCAGTCGAAATTGCCTTTTTTCTCTTCGAAAGGCTCGTTACCCAAAGATGCATAGCGTTTGATTTGCGACATCTTCTCTACAGATAAAGGATTTACATCCTCCGTTCTGCTTTTTCTCTCTGTTGCCAGGCAAGTACCGATGCAGTTAAATTCAAAATTGAAATAGGTTTTGCTCCCGGGAACCTGACAAAAGAACTCAACACAGCTGTCCTGCCAAACCGGATCCTGATCCTTGGAGTAAATGGCTTTTATTTGTTTCTCGTTAACAACAAAATGAATAAAGAAAGCCTTCGAGGAACGGGCAATATTGAACCGGGCATCTGGTCTGACAGAATAGGAGTCAGGCCAGTTAACGGTATCAATTTGTTCAAGATTATCCATGCCTCCGGTTAAGGAAGCAGCTTCTTTAATTGTAGCCTGATCTAAACCGGCCAAATAATTTACTTTGTGTACTTTCATCTTATTCTCCTTTTCTACCTGCCCGACTCATCCAGCAGATTTGTATATTTCTTCATTATTTTCAATACAAAATACAGAACAGCTGATACCACCGTGCACCACAATACCCAGTCATTTTCGATTTTTATTTCTCCGCGAATAAATGAATAACGGATGTTGTGAAAAATAAACAGCAGTATGAAGATAGCAAATACCCCATTCTTCTCCTTTTTCAGTATTTTTTTCATGCTGAAAGGATATTTTGACTTTACTTTAAATTTACCGGATGGAATAAATGGCGGTGTTGTAGCTGCCCAATCAACATAAGGCTGGCCGAACTTCCGGCGAAGGAATTGTTCTTCGGCATACATAATTCTTTCGTAATAGATCCAGTAAGCCAATACGAAAACGATAAAGAACCATGCGTTGGCAATGAGGATAACAGCGCCTGCCCACATGAAAAAGTTACCCAGATAGAGCGGGTGACGAACAGTTGAATAAATTCCTGTCGTATTGATTTCATCGGCCAACTGTTCTTTTGTATTTCTGCCTGAAGTATTGGCCGGTGTATGTCCCACCGCGATAATCCGGATCATTAAACCCGAAAAACTAACTACCAGCGAAATAATCTCAATCAGTGTATATGTTTTATCATTCGAAACCACCTGTTGGTTGATGTTGTCGTAGAAAAACACGATGATTCCCGCTAAAATAATGATGAGTGGCAAAAAACTCCTGTATCTGAAAAGGATATTGCCTTCTTGTTCTAATGATTCCTGTAATGCCATGTTATTTTTGAATTTTCAGACCTGTCAGGTTTTAGAAACCTGACAGGTCTATTGTTATATTACCATTGAATCGGCAATTTCTCTTTTGACTTTAAAAATTCGTTTGCCTCCGAGAAATGCCCACATCCTATAAAACCTCTATAAGCCGATAAGGGCGATGGGTGAACCGAACGTAAAACCATATGCTTCGCGTGATTGATGAGCACTCCTTTCTGTTGTGCATAAGAACCCCAAAGCATAAATACCAGATTCTCTCTTTTCTCTGAAAGAATCCTGATTACGGCATCTGTAAAAATCTCCCATCCTTTTCCCTGATGCGAACCAGCCTTGTGAGCCTCTACTGTCAAAGTAGCATTCAGGAGCAGAACTCCTTGCTTTGCCCAACGCAACAAATTACCGGTTGATGGTACCGGAATATGTAAGTCACGTTCAATCTCTTTAAAAATATTGACTAAGGAGGGTGGAAAATCGACCCCATCGTTGACAGAGAAGCACAAACCATGCGCCTGACCCGGACCGTGATAGGGGTCTTGTCCCAGCATGACCACCTTTACTTCATCCAGTGGACATTGGTCGAATGCATTAAAAATCAGGGGAGCCGGAGGGAAAACCTTTTTGGTTGCATACTCCCGTTTGACAAAGTCAACAAGTGCTGCAAAATAAGGCTTGTCAAATTCTGCTTGCAGCGCCTCTTTCCACGATTTTTCAATTTTCACATCCATTGTTTATTTCATCTTATTTAAAAGATATGGCTTTTTTTAGTTGCATCATGGCTTGTTCAATAATCTTACGGGAACAGGCTACATTCATACGCAGATGATACTCGCCGCCGGGTCCGAAAATCGTTCCTTTATTCAATCCTAAACCGGCTTTCCGGGCAAAGAAACGATGTAATTCATCAGTGTCCATACCCAAATCCCTGCAATCCAACCACATCAGAAACGATGCTTCGGGACGCATAGCTTTGATCTGCGGGATGAATTCCCGCAGATAGTCCATCACATAATTCACATTTTCTTCTACATATTTCAACATCGCAACCCGCCAGTTTTCACCTTTGGCATAGCAGGCTACCGTTGCCTGATAAGCAAAGATATTTCCGGAGTTCATCTCGGAAGCTTCCAGATAGTCAGCATATTTCCGGTATAATTTCGGGTTGGGAATGATATAAAATGAAGAAACAATTCCCGGCATATTGAACACTTTACTGGGTGCCATAAATGTGACCGAATTGGCAGCGGCTTTTTTGGAAACCGTAGCATAGGGAATGTGTTTGTGCCCCGACAAAATCATGTCTGCATGAATCTCATCAGAAACTACGAGGATATTGTGTTTTGAACAAATGTTATCAAGCTTGCGGAGGGTTTTCAACGACCACACCCGCCCTCCGGGGTTATGGGGATTGCACAAAATGAGCATCTTTGTTTTGGAAGTAATCTTCCGTTCCAAATCTTCGAAATCCATTTCAAATTTCCCTTTTTCTTCAATAAGCTGATTATACACCAATGTCCGGTTGTTGTTTTTTACTACATTGAAAAAAGGATAATAAACCGGCGGCTGTACGATGACCTCATCGCCCGGCTCAGAATAACACTGTACGGCAAATGCCAGTGCCGGCACTATCCCGGGAACAAAACCAACCTGATCTCTCTCCGGCTCCCAGTCGTGATGTGTTCTCAGCCATTCCGTGAACAAACTGAAAAAGTTGCGGGGCGGTATGGTATAACCCAAAATCGGGTGCTCCAATCTTTTGTGGATAGCCTCCAACACAAAATCAGGTGTACGGAAATCCATATCCGCCACCCACAAAGGCAACACATCCTCTGTTCCGAAGAGGGTTTTACATCGTTCTACTTTTACCGCGTTGGTATTCGTGCGGTCAATTATTTCATCAAAATTGTATTTCATATTATATCTTGTCTACAGTCACCAGTCTACAGTCACCGGTATGTCATTGCGAGAAGTTCACGAAGCGAACGACGTAGCAACCTCATATGTGTCTGCATATGGCCATTTAACCTTCAACTTTCCGTTTTCTGCTTTCCGCTTTCAGTTATTCGCTATTCGTTAATATAATTGCCTCCCCAATATTGGCATTCGGATATGGTATGTTTAATATCTTAGAGATTGTTGGTGCAATATCTGTAATCTGATGTTGATTTGCTATTCGTTGCTGTGGAATTTTCGCACCATAAAACCATACCGGCAAATTAGAAATCAGGGTATTTGATTCTCCTACCGGATTTTCACGGTCATCTACTTCCAGCCAACCCGGCATCAGGGTCAGGATAATATCGCCGGCATAATTTTTATGGACCGAATTTCTGATTTTAGCCATTTCAGTTCCCGGATGAGCTCCGTTATTCATAAGCTGACTAAATCGGTATGCCGACTGCACGCCCTCAAACTCCAGCATAAAATCAATGGCAATTTCCTTCATTTGCCTGAAATCAAGCCCTTTATCTTCTATCAGTTTTTTATTCAGATAAATATTTTTACCGTAATAGCCATTAATCCATTTTTCCTGACCGTAAATAGCCATCAGATAAGAGCTTAAAAGCGCCATGGAACGATTTGCATTAAAATAGCCTGCATGGATGTTATGTTCTTTCAGTTCTTCAGGGGCATAAGCATTGGTCTGGTTTCCAAATAGCACAAAAAGTACCTTTTCTGCTCCTATTTTATTTTCAATTTTTTGAATCAGAAACTGCAACTCATCATCTAACCGGAGATACATGTCCTCTTTTTCGAGTGTTTGCAATGAGAGTTTCTTTTCATTGGGCGTGCGTACCGTAAATTGAAGCATCAAAGCATCCGGAAACTTATCCATTCCCAACTCCTGTTCCTGAAAAATCCGTAAGGCTAATTCGGCTACCAGAGAATTAGCCGATGGCGTTTGTTTCAACATGGTGGCAGGACTGTTACTCTTTCTTTTTGAAGTACTTTTATACTCAAATGATTTTGGATTTCGCTCATTAAGCGCTGCTAAATAGGTTGATGGCGGATACAAAGGCTGCCACGCTCTGTCGACATAACGCTGAAAAGCTCCGTTAACATTCATATCCAGGGCCTGCCAGGGCATACCCTCAGCATAATAATCCGTCGAGCTCCATTTCATCAATACATCATCCATCCAAACCACGCCATTGGCAGCATGACCACCTAACGCGATGACATCCTCTGCATGTAAACCGATGGCATAGGATTTTGATTTTCGTTGGGTAGCCATCATGAGCTCGTCAACAATACCCGTCGTTCTGAAATTTCTGGCTGAAAGCTTCAGATGAGATTCTATACCGGAATAGGCCGCATCCTGAAAAATTGATTCGACATTGCCTGTATTTCGGTTTAATACCTGATTCGACACAACCCCATGATAATAAGGAACCGTACCGGAAGTTAACGTTACAATATCGGTTGCATTTCCCGAAGATGATATATTTAAAGTTATATTTGAAAGAGCAACACCCTCACCTGTCAATTTTTTAAAGCCACCAGCGACAAAACGATCCTGCAGTTCCTCAATATGTCTTTGTTGCAATCCATCCACCATAATGCCCACCACCAAACGCGGCTGTGCCGAGACAAGGAATGGGAGGAGGAGGAGTATTAATATTACCTTATTCATTTTACGAAAGATTTTTTTTGCGAAAAACGGAAAGCGAAAAGCGAAAAACAGAATACATTTATTATCATAAAGTAAAAATTTTATATACCAATTTAAAATTTATTTTAACGCTTTTTCTCCATACACTTTTCGCTCTACGTTTTCAGCTTTGCGCTTTTTATAGCGTTCCCTTTGTCGAAGGTAATTCATACTGATAAATATCCCGTTTTACCGCCATTTTGATGGATTTTGCCAATGCCTTGAAGATTCCTTCAATCTTGTGATGTTCATTTTCTCCTTCTGCTTTGATATTCAAATTCATCCGGGCAGCATCACTCAGTGACTTGAAGAAATGCATAACCATTTCCGTTGGCATATCTCCTACGTATTCCCGTTTGAATTGCACATCATACATCAACCAGGGGCGACCACCGAAATCCAGTGCTACCGAGCACAGACTTTCATCCATCGGCAGGGTAAAACCATAACGTTCAATGCCCCTTTTGTCGCCGATAGCCTTTGACAGCGCTTCACCCAGGGCAAGGGCGGTATCTTCAATTGTGTGATGTTCATCTACCTCTAAATCTCCTTTTACATGGATAGTCAGGTCACAACCGGCATGGCGACCGATTTGTTCCAGCATGTGGTCGAAGAACTTCAAGCCGGTATTGATATCTGCTTTTCCACTTCCATCTAAGTTGATTTTCACAAAAATATCCGTCTCTTTGGTTGTACGCTGAACTGTAGCAACCCTTTCTCCAGCAAACAAAAATTCAGTAATGCGATCCCACGAAGTTGTCTGCAAGGCGCAATACTCCTGCAATCCGTTATCTTCCAACACCTTATCATCTCCACTTATAAATATTGCCTTACAACCCAGATTCTTTGCTAATTCAACATCAGTAACTCTGTCACCGATAACAAAAGAATGCTCCAAATCATAAGCATCAGCAAAATACTCTTTCAGCATCCCTGTCCCTGGTTTCCGTGTCGGCAGGTTTTCCTCCGGAAAAGATTTATCAATAAAGATTTTATCAAAATCAATTCCTTCATTATTGAGTACCTGCATCATCTTTCCCTGCACCGTATCGAAAAGAGCCTGCGGATAACCGGGTGTGCCCAGTCCGTCCTGATTGGTCACCATTGCCCATTCAAAGTCTAATTTATGCCGGATGAAATACAAGTTACGGATAACACCGGGCAAAAACTCCAGTTGTTCTAAATTGTCAACCTGATAGGTAACTGGTGGTTCTATGATAATCGTACCATCTCGATCGATAAACAAGACTTTCTTTTTTTGTTGATTACTTGCAGACATGGGCTGAACTTTTTTCAGAAAATTAAAACGACTACAAAAATAGTTTATTTTTAGCTGATTGAAAAATGTTTGTAACGTAGGCTTAATAGTTTGCTGAAAGCTTTGCCCTAAACCATTCACAAATCAAACATTTTTCCTGTTAATTTTCAGTAAACACCTTTATAATTACGAAGAAATAATTTTACTTTTGCAATCTATAATTGTTTACACATCAATGGCTACGGAAGCTGCATTTAAAAGATTCTGACATCTTAGTTTCTAAGCCTAAACCAACATAACTATTTAATTTTATGACTGAAGATTTACAACTCCAACCTATTACGATTCAAAACAAAATTTATGAAATAAGGAATCATAAGGTAATGCTGGATTTTGATCTGGCGGAACTTTATGGTGTAGAAACAAAACGGCTGAAAGAAGCTGTAAGAAGGAATATCACCCGTTTCCCATCTGATTTTATGTTTGAACTTGAAATTATAGAATGGAAAAACTTGAGGACGCAAATTGCGTCCTCAAGTTGGGGAGGAGTACGATATAAACCTTTTGCATTTACAGAACAAGGCGTGGCAATGCTGGCAAGTGTTTTAAAAAGTGAAACTGCAATACAAGTCAATATTGCTATTGTAAGAGCTTTTGTCGCTATTCGTCAATCATTATTTCTACAACCAAACGATAAAACCACAGCATTACAAGCCGAAATGAAAGAGCTCAAAACTTATATAGAAGAGGTTTTTGCCGACTACAACGACATTAATGAAGACACCCGCATGCAAATTGAGCTTATTAACCAATCTTTGGCGGAATTGCAGAATGAAAAGAAACAGTTAACGAAGCCACGGAATAAAGTCGGATTTATTTAAAACTAAAATTTTGTTCTTTGAATAATTGAATATTAATCATACCTTTGCAGCAATTTAAAGATTGTGTTTATTTTCAGACAACTACCTCACAAATAATTGTTTACAAAAATGGAATTAGATTGGTTAATTTCTCTGTTTACGGAAGAAGGCATCGCGCACACGATTTTACTCTATGCATTTGTCATCGCGATGGGTGTAATGATTGGAAAAGTGAAATTTTTCGGCGTTTCGTTGGGAGTTACTTTTGTTTTATTTGTCGGCATTCTGGTCGGACATCTTGGCTTTAGCGCCAATCCTGAACTGATGCATTTCATGCGTGAATTCGGACTCATACTTTTTATATATTCTATCGGATTGCAGGTAGGACCGGGATTCTTTTCTTCCTTTAAGAAAGGCGGCATGCAACAAAACCTGCTGGCAGCAAGCGTTGTCTTGCTGGGAGTTGGTGTTACCATCGCACTTTATTATATTTTTGCCGGTAGAATCCCCATGTCGATGTTTGTCGGGATCCTTTCGGGAGCAGTTACCAATACGCCGGGACTCGGAGCCGCGCAGGAAGCGCTCAGACAATTGTTTGATGCCGGACAAATTACTGAAATCCCGCAAATTGCCCTGGGTTATGCAGTCGCCTATCCACTTGGTGTAACCGGGATTATCTTCTCACTTATCATCATCCGTGTACTGTTCAAAGTGAACATGGAAAAAGAACACGAGAAATTCAAAGAGAACAGCAGTTCTACTGAAGGAACAAAAATAATGACATTGCAGATTCACTCCAAAGCTATTCACGGGAAGAATCTGGTACAGATACGTAAGTTAATCGGAAGACAATTTGTAATTTCGAGACTTTTCCACGAAGGTGAGTACTCCATCCCGAAAGGCGAAACTGTAATACATAACAATGATATCGTGTTGGTTGTAGCAGCCGAAGAGGATGCCGAGGCTGTAAAGGAACTGTTAGGAGATGTCGTTGAATATGACTGGAAAGAATCGGAAGTGAAGATGATTTCACGCAGGATTGTGATTACCCGCGACATCATCAACGGGAAAACACTGGGTTCGTTGAGATTAAGAGCGTTGAATGTGAACTGCACGAGGGTAATCCGTTCGGGATTCGATTTGTTTGCCAGCGAAGATCTTGTATTACAGGTGGGCGACCGCGTTGTGGTGGTTGGTTCTCCTGAATCAATCAAACGAATAGAAGAGGTATTGGGAAATACACTGAACCGCTTGAATGAACCGCACTTAATCACGCTTTTTATTGGAATTTTTCTGGGAATTATCTTCGGAAGTATCCCGTTCTTCATCCCGGGTATGCCAATGCCGGTAAAACTGGGTTTGGCTGGTGGTCCACTCGTGGTAGCTATTCTGCTGGGACGGTTCGGATTCAAATTAAGGCTCATCACCTATACAACCCAAAGTGCCAACCTCTTACTGCGTGAAATAGGGATTACCTTATTCCTTGCCAGCGTGGGTATTGCCTCGGGAGGTAAATTCGTTGAAACGGTTGTGCACGGTGACGGACTCTTATGGGTTGCCTGTGGTGTACTCATCACCATGATCCCGTTGTTGATCGTGGGTATCTTTGGCCGAAAAGTGATGAAGATGAACTATTTCACCCTGATGGGTTTACTGGCTGGTAGTACCACCGACCCTCCTGCACTTGCCTACGCCAATGCCACCGCCGGAAACGATGCTCCGGCAGTTGCCTACTCAACTGTGTATCCGCTTACCATGTTTTTACGGGTAATTATGGCGCAGATACTGATACTGGCGTTTGTGTGATGTTAATGTCGCCAGTCTCCAGTTACCAGTCGGCATATGCTGATTTCTTGTTCAGAGATATAACTCCTAAGACTATGATTATAGACTGGTGACCGGAGTCTGGTGTCCGGAGTCTATTTAAGAGACGATTTATTGAAAACACTTGCCGGAATCTTCTGGTCCAGTGTTATTTCCTGTATCATCATACGGGTTCCGTCACCACTTTTGAGCATATCTTTGTAGAGCATGGTCATCGGGTACCAGCGTCCCTGCACCCTTTTCACGTCACTGAATGTAATCTTTTTCAGCAGCTTACCGCTTTTGGCAAACATCTCGACTTTTAAGGGAATAAACCTTTCCTGATCGACCCACATTTGCTGCGACTGATAATTTACATCCGGTTTGATGGCGGTAAGGGTGAGTATCCAGCATTTTCGTCCGTCGATAACTTCTTCGCCGGTCACATTGGCTGCGTATTGTTCCAACAGAGGTGTATCGTTCATCATGTCCTCGTACGACATATCACTGCCCATGACCGATTGCCGCAACATGTGACCGGAAATCTGGATTACCCGGTCGGTTGAGGGGGAATAAATCCACAACTGATTCTCGAGTTTAAGCATTTTGGTTCCTTTCTCTCTTGCCGGAGCCAGGTATTCGGTAAATGCCCGTTCGTCGCCTTCGCTCCAGGATTTGGATTCCATGGTACGGGTTCCCCTCGCGGTGTTTATTTCCATTTTAGCTGTAACAATGCGGGATTTGGCCGACATGTTGGCATCGATTTTATCCAGCAGGGTTTTGCCGGAGGGGTATGATTGCGCCGACAAGATGAAGGGGAAAAGAAGGAGGAATAATAAAGTTGGTTTCATACATCCACTAAAGTTAATTGTTAGTATCAAGTTTTAAATCAAGTTATAGTATATCTGGTACGTCTGGTCTCTCTCACTGAAGTTGCTTGTTGCAATCAATTTCAGTGAGATAGACCTGCACTACGCCTGCAACTCCTTGAACAAATTCGCTGTTTGCCTCTTATATATCCCGATTCCGGCGAGCATCGCCCCGATTACGGTCGACAACACCCCGGGAATGAACCCGATATAATAAGTCGTTGCATTGATTTGCGCCCTGAAAACCGTTGGCATGATGATCGTCGAATCCTGAATCATGTCGCCGGCATCAATGCCATGTTCCTGCATCAGGTAAGCAAAAAACAACCCGATGGCTATCCCGATGACCGAACCAAGCAATCCTACCAATACGGCTTCTCCCACCAGTGAACGGTAAGTCTCGTGCTTGTTCTCACCAATCGCGAGTCGCAATCCGAATTCGCCATACCGGCGTAGCCCGCCCAGCAAACCAGCATTCCACAAGACAATCGACATGGCAAAAACAAAAATCAGGATTACGATAAACTGCGCATTTTCGGCGTAGGTTATCATAAAGTCCATACCATTGCTCATGCTCATCGGCATCATCGTCAGCGAGAAGACATCCGCTTCATCCGTATTTTCAGCATTGAATTGATCGGCCACTGCATGCGCCCTGTCGTTTTCATACGGAGCATCTTTAAAGAATCCAAGTATCTCTCCAGCGGCATCTTCCATGTTAAGCGCCATCCTCACATCCTCGATATCTGCATAAATCATCCCTTTATCGAGCATGCTGATGCCAAAATGGAGGGTGCCGCAAACCGTGAAATTATACATGGCCATGTCGCCGTACATGGTACTTGAAATCAGGGTTACCGGATCACCAAGTTGCAATTTCATCTTTTTGAATAGCTCATTAGAAATCAACACTTCGCCGTTCTTCTCAGGGAAACGACCGCTAATCAGCTTCGGCTTTAAATCCATACGGATGATTTCATCTTCTGTCCCCAGCAGGTGAATACCGGCGCCCGCCACATTGCCCTGTGCACGGGTGGTGCCGAGGCTATCAGGCGCATCCAGCAAACCACCGAACATAATCCTGTCCGTCCATTCCATATCCGGATGAACCGCGTTCAATTGTTCCATAATTTCATCAACACCCGTCATGGCATAATCATTCGGCATTTGCGAAAGATTTTCCTTGTAGGCATTGGTCACCACTTTCACGTGTCCGGAAGTAAATCGGGCAGCCGATTCGATGCTGTCATAAAACACGCCGTTCATATACGCCTGCAGGAACACCGTCATCATCACGCCAATGGCTACGACGATGATGGGCAGCAGACTACGGCTTTTATCCCGGATTAAACCTTTGAATAAGAATTTTATCATGATGTTTTAATTTAATTGTTCGTTTGGCGTTTGTAGAGACGCGATTAATCGCGTCTCTACAATTTCCGTTTTCCGTTTTCCGTTATCACAACGCCTTCCCCCGTATCGCTTCTGTCGGGTTCATTTTTGCAATTTTTTTCGCGGGCAGGTAACTGACTACTGCTGTTACGATGAAAATGAACAGCACCGTACCAATGACCAGCCCCGGAGAGATGACAGCATACATGGTATCTCCCATCGGGATGCCGAAATCTGCCGCTTCTACTGGAAAAGTAATGCCTCTCTCAACCATAAAATAGAACAGTGGCGCTCCCCAAACAGTACCGAATGCCAATGCCAGAATGGCGTAAAGCGAACCTTCCATAGTAAAATGCCGAACCACCTGCTTGCGGGTCATACCCAACGCAATCATGGTTCCGATTTCCTTTTGCCTGCGGAAAATCGACAAGGTCTGGGTGTCGAAAATGGCCAGCATCGCCAGCAGCAGAAATATCACATAAAACACACTGGTGCCGATTGATTTGGTCTTGACCATCAGTAAAGTCGCTTCCGTCAGCTTTTCAGTGCTTTTGAAATCCCATCCGGAAACACTAACAACTTCTTTTTCCGGGGATTTAATCAGGATATTGGCACAGCCTTCGTTGAGGGTCATCGCCTGCAACCGGTCTAATGGCAACCAAAGCGTACCCACATCAATTGCCGGAACCGTTGTTTTAAAAATGCCCACGATGCGGATATCGGCAGCTTCAAAAGTACCGTTACTATCGCGCCAGCGCAGAGTCAGCACATCATTCAGTTTGAGTTTGGCCTGGCGAGCCATGTAAGCCCCCATGACCACCGGAATTTCATCCGTCACTTTATTCAGCGAGTCAGTCGGTATCTCCAGCAGTTGCTGGTTCGGCTGAATGCCTTTCAGCAACACACCCTGCATGCGTCCGTCGGGATAAATTGTTCCCTGCGTGATCAGAATCGGCTCTATCAAGTGATTCTTGATATCAGTCGCGAAGACTTCAGGAATCTGCACTGTACTGGAATCAAGGGTAAAAGGATCGTGCGGATCATATTTTTCCTGCCAGTACTGACCGTCGGCTATTTCCCAGCGAACAGCATCTTCTGTAGCCTGCTTGCTCCATCCCTGCAGGATTCCCTGCATGATGATGATCATCACAAAGGAAATGGAAAGCACGAAAACATTCAGCCAGGTTTTCAGTCCATTACCGATGAGACTTCTGAAAGCGGTTTTAATCAGCTTCATAAGGCATTTATTTTGAAGGTTCTGCAATCAGTTCGTCAGCTACTACTTTCCCATCTTCCAGCCTGATGATGCGTTTGAGATAGGAGATTACTTTTTCATCGTGGGTCGCGAACACGAAGCTGGTCTTCAATTCTTCATTGAGTTTCAGCATGGTTTGCAGGATGTTATGCGAATTCTTCGAATCTAAGTTGGCGGTGGGCTCATCGGCCAACACCAAACTCGGGCGTTTCACCATGGCACGGGCAATAGCTACGCGCTGACATTCACCTCCCGAGAGCTGTGCCGGCCGGGATTTTACTTTGTCCGTCAACCCCACCCATTTCAGGGTTTCCATTACCCTTTCTTTGCGTTCTTCCGCGGTCATGTTTAGTAACAATAGTGGGAATTCCACATTTTCGAATACGGTATAAACCGGCAAGAGGTTATAACTCTGGAAGATAAAACCAAGTTCTTCTTTGCGAAGCTTGGCTGCCTCTTTGGGGGTTAGTTTACCAACTGAGCGTTGCAGCACCACCACCTCACCGTCCGATGGCACATCCAATGAGCCGATGATATTCAGCAGGGTGGTTTTACCCGAACCGCTCGGTCCGACCAATCCGGCAAATTCACCTTCAGCAAATTGCAAACTGACATCCTTCAGGGCGGTGAAAAACCCTGTTCCAACGGGAAAATTCTTTGTCAGATTTTTTACATCAACGATTGTTTTCATGTTTTAATTTTTTTTGTCGCCAGTCACCAGTCACCAGTCGCCGGTCTGGTGTCCGGTGTCCGGTGTCCGGCGTCTAAAAGTATATATTAATCATAAATTGCACCCCCTTGCCTGCATATAAATTCCGGCCTTGCGTTTGTAAAACCGGCAGGTTATAATTCACAGGATTCCAGTATGCCATCAGGTACAGCGAGATATTATCATAAGTACGACTCCAGGTCAGGTAATTGAGCCACATGCTGTTTGCTCCGGCAGGTAGAAAAAACACCATACCCGACAGGTTATCCAACAACGAAACCGGATAAGTCAGCATACTACCCACTAACTGCGCGCTTGCTCCGCCTGCAAATAACTTATCGCCTGTGTGATAGCGGAAATACTCCAGCGTAACCCCCAATCCGTTCCCTATCGGCAGCGTATAGTCGGCACCTACATTCAGCATATCCGTTTTAGTTGGTATGCTCAGGGTGTTATCCTGCAATAAACTTATACTCGACTCGAACCACACCCCGATTTCGACATCCCATTTCCCATTCAACCCGATGCGGTTCTCAGCTAATTCGACTGAAGGAAAAGGCAAATTATACATATTATGATCTGACTGCAAGGTACGGTGATGGTAACTTAACCCCACTTCACCCGGACCGGCCGGATGCTCAATCCGTCCTCCGAATTCCGGTTTCCATAAAGATGATCCAAATAACTCGTAGCCTTTTGGTTTCTCATTACCCAACATACCCCATAACCAAATATTCGCGTTGCTTTCAAAATAATACTTCCCCAACACGGCATATACACCATCGGTCAGTTGCAGCGGATCACGCACATCCATGCCATCGAACCACATCAACGGACGAAACAACTTTGCCGAGCCGAAATTTATCTTTTGCAGTCCGGCCCGAATCTCGAATTGATCATTCGCGTACCTGCCCCAAATGCGATAAGGTTTTATTTGTCCGGTGGTGTCCACTAAATTTCCCTTTTCATAAGTAAGACTACCATTAATATTCAACGATGCCTCAAAATCGACATAAGATTGTTTTTTAAAATCAAATTTCCCGGTCAGGGTCGGCACAAACCTGCCTCCGGGTTGTATAACAGATGGATTCTCAAACTGAGCAGTTGTCCAGAGTACCGCCTGCCCATTAAATGCAACACCAGCCTTATCTTCTGCTGAAAGCAAAAGTATACCTGTGCAAAATAACAATCCTATAAGTATCGACTTAGTTTTCATCGTCATTAATCATTAAGCACCTTTTCAATCGGCATGATGCCATAAACCAGCACCTGTGCTACCTGCTTCACCAATTCTTCGGCGCTGCCAAACAACATCATGGCTTCAGGTGCTTTCAGGATGTCCGCCATTTTACCATAGTACCACAGCACAAAATTCAGATTCAAATCAGGATTCATTTCTCCTCTGCGCTGACCATCTTTTAGAAAATTCATCAGCAACAGCATCGATTCCTGCATCGTTTTTTTCCAGTACTCCATTATTTCAGTTGCCGCCGGATCAAAAATGTCCGCAACAAATTCCATCGAAATACTTTTACTGAATTCAAACTTGAGTTCCATCGCTTTACTCATTTTCTCGGCAAAACTTCCCGGTCCGTCAATTAATATACGGAAATCCTGCAAACTCTGTTTCGAAATCTCATCTACAATATACAGTACCAACGCATTCTTGTTATCATAAAAAGTATAGTATGTTTTCCGGCTCACATGGGCTTTTCTGCATATCTCATCAACCGTAACTTTCTTAAAACCATATTTTAAGAAAAGCTCTTTTGCTACCTGTTCAATCTTTTGTTTTTTAGTCATCGCAATAAAAGTAACATTTTCGGCTCAAAGTTACATATTTTGTTTACTTCGCAACTATATGTAACCCATAAACCTCGATATTTAACTTTTATTTAACACTTCTAATGAATCATTCTATACCTGAGTCAAAATTGAACCGCCAAGTTTCGGTATTTTTGCGGAAACTTATTGCTGATGAAATCCAACCCGCTGACATACGAAGAAGCACTCTACAAATCGGCTGCATATTGCTCACAATCTGAGCATTGTATATCCGAACTAAAGAACAAGCTGACACAATGGAGTGTCACGGAATCAGATCAGTTTAAGATCATCCGGTATCTGAAAGAAGAAAAATACTTAGACGAAAAGCGGTTTGCCTTTGCCTATGTAAAAGATAAATTCAGGTACAACAAATGGGGCAAAATAAAAATCAGGCTGGAACTGCATCAAAAGAAAATTGAAAAAGAGCTGATTGAAGCGGCGCTTGAAGAAATAGATGAAGAAGAATACAAGGGAATGATTATCCGGTTGGCAAAAGAAAAAGAAAAGAAGCTGACCTATCGGAATGAATACGAAAGAAAAGGCAAACTGTACCGCTTTTTGGCGGGCAAAGGTTTCGAGATGGACGTAATCAGTAAGATAATACAGTAAGGGCGTATCGAATACGCCCTACACACATATCAACACACGCCACTACACATAACAACAAATGAAACTCAATACAAAAAAAATATCAGACAGCTTTCTCGGCATGGTGGAAAAAGGAGGCAATGCACTTCCCCACCCTGCTGCACTTTTCGCGCTTTTCGCGCTGGGCACCCTCGTTCTATCGGGAATTGCAGCTGGGCTGGGCTGGCAGGGGATTAATCCTGCTACCGGTGAAACCATCCATGCAGTGAACTTGCTTTCGGTTGAGGGTTTGCACCGTATCTTGTTGGAGATGGTGACAAACTACACAGGATTTGCTCCGTTGGGAATCGTAATGGTGGCCATGCTGGGCGTGGGTATTGCCAACAGCAGCGGATTAGTCAAGGCTTTTGTAAACTCCATGCTGCTCAAAGCGCCACGTAAAATGATTACGTTCGCGGTTGTTTTTACCGGCATCATTTCCAACATTGCTTCCGATCTGGGTTACATCGTGATTATCCCGATGGCGGGTGTTATTTTTCATTCCTTAGGCAGACACCCGATTGCAGGTATGTCGGCAGCTTTTGCCGGTGTGAGTGGCGGATTCAGCGCCAACCTGCTTATTGGCACTATCGACCCTTTGTTGGCCGGTTTATCGACAGAAGCCGCTACCATCATCAATCCGGGTTATTATGTGATGCCGACTGCCAACTATTATTTTATGGTGGTTTCCACTTTCGTTATTGCTTTTGCTGGTACCTGGGTGACTTCAGCCTGGGTGGAACCGCGGCTCGGGGTGTACAAGGGTGGTATACAGCAGGAAGAAATTAAAAACCTCACTGTTCAGGAGAAAAAAGGATTAAGATGTACCTTGGTTACCTTATTAATATGGAGCGCCATTTTCGCAGCCGCACTTTTACCTGAAAATGGTATCCTGAGAGGAGCTGATAATTCAATTTTGCATTCTCCCCTGCTGAAAGGGTTCATTTCTGTATTGTTTTTGGTAGCCGGCTCATTGGGTATCGTATATGGTTACGTAGCGGGGACTTTCAAAAAACATGAGGATGTTATCAATGGCATGACCGATAGCTTCAAGGAATTGATTGCCTTCCTTGTACTGGTATTCTTTGCCGCCCAGTTCGTTGCCTGGTTCAAGTGGAGTAATCTCGGGCTGCTCATCGCGATTCAGGGTGCCGGCTGGATTCAAAGCATGAACGTTGGACTGATTCCGCTGGTCATCATGTTCATTTTATTCGCTGGTTTCATCAACCTTTTCATGGGTAGCGCTTCGGCTAAATGGGCCATACTCGGACCGGTGTTCATCCCGATTTTCATGTTGCTCGGTTATTCTCCGGAATTATCACAGGCGGTGTATCGTGTCGGCGATAGTGTTACCAACATCATCTCCCCCATGATGAGTTATTTCGCGTTGATTATTGTTTTCTATCAGAAATACGACAAGAAAGCAGGCATCGGCACCATCATCGCTACCATGCTTCCGTATTCAGTCGCGTTTTTCGTAGTTTGGACTGCACTGTTAATACTATGGATCTGGCTTGGGATTCCACTGGGACCTGATGCGGGGTTGTTTTATCAACGATAAATCAATCCAACTGATACCCGAACCCCCGCAGTTTCATCTCCTTATTCCGCCAGTCTTTCTCGACTTTCACGTAAAGCTCGAGAAAGACTTTCTTTTCGAAAAATGCTTCGAGGTCTTTGCGCGCATCAGTGCCTACTTTTTTCAGTGATTTTCCGCCATGACCGATGATGATGCCTTTCTGGGAATCACGCTCTACATTGATGACAGCATTGATTCGAATCAGTTTGTCTTCTTCCTGAAATTGCTCCACCACCACTTCCACCGCATAGGGAATCTCTTTGTCGTAGTGTAGTAGAATCTTTTCTCTTATAATTTCATTCACAAAAAAGCGTGCCGGCTTATCTGTGAGCTGGTCTTTCTCAAAAAACGGCGGAGACTCAGGCAGCAATTCTTTTATCCGGTTAAACAGGGGTGTCACGTTGAATTTCTCCAACGCCGATATCGGGAAAATTTCTGCCCGGGGTAATAATTGTTTCCATTTATCAACCAGCGCTTCCAGTTTTTCCTGGTTAATCAAATCGATTTTATTGATAATCAGAATCAGATAAGCGGGATTCTCCTTTACCTTTTCGATAAAATCTGCATTTTTTTCGTTTGAATCAATGACATCTGTAACATATAATAACACATCTGCATCTGTTAAAGCAGAATTCGAAAATTTACGCATAGATTCCTGCAAACGATAATTAGGCTTCAACACGCCGGGGGTATCAGAATATACTATCTGAAAATCATCGCCGTTGACAATGCCCAGGATACGATGACGGGTGGTCTGTGCTTTCGATGTAATGATGGAAATCCGCTCCCCTACAAGGGCGTTCATGAGTGTCGATTTTCCGACATTGGGATTACCGACGATATTTACAAAACCTGATTTATGCATAATAAACAATATTAACCGAATGGCTGTTTATACTCATCAACAGGGATGTATAAACAAGTTAGTTCAAAAAAAATAACATGCAAAGATAATTTAAAATAGTTATAAGGATGTTATAATCTATATTTTTCTTATCTTTGAACCCCAAATTAACAATCAATGCGCAAGTTATTTTCTACCCTTAAAATGCAGGAAATATCACAACACCTTAAATTGATATTTATCATTATCGGTGCGGGGATTGTGGTCGCATCTACCTACTTCAGCAACAAACTCGGCAACTCGCTGGCACAGGAAGAAAAGAGAAAGATCGAAATCTGGGCCGAAGCAACCCGCCAGTTAATCTTAGCCGACGAAACAACGAATCTTGATTTTATCATCTCCATTATAGAAGGAAATAAAACGATACCCGTTATTTTAGTCGACGAAAAGGACAACCTGCTATCATCCAAAAACGTAAAAGAGCCACTAAATGATGTCGATGGTTTTTACCGCAAGGAAATCAACCGGCTGAAACATAAAAACCCGGCCATCGAGGTGAAGCTGGGCGACAGTTCCCAGTACATATATTACGATGATTCCTTGTTGTTAAAACAGCTGTATTACTTCCCCTATGTACAGTTGGGTATCATTTTCTTTTTCATGCTGATGGCTTTTGTTGCTTTTTCGAGTACCAAGAAAGCCGAGCAAAACAGGGTATGGGTAGGGTTATCCAAAGAAACGGCCCACCAGTTGGGCACTCCTATTTCTTCGTTACTGGCCTGGGTTGATTTATTAAAGATGAAGCACGAGGAAGATAAGATGATTGGGGAGATGTCGAAAGACGTGAACCGCCTGCGCATCATCGCCGAAAGGTTCTCGAAAATCGGCTCTGTGCCCGACCTGCAACTGGTTAGTCTGAACGAGACCATCCTGAACGCGGTGCAATATATATCCAACAGAACATCTCAAAAGGTAAAAATTCAATGTCATTTCCCCGATAAGAATCACATTTTCATCAAACTCAACGTACCACTGTTCGAATGGGTGATCGAGAATTTATGTAAAAACTCCATCGACGCCATGGATGGCAGCGGGAAAATATATCTTTACATCACGAAAACCGATAAAGAATGTTTGATTGACGTGAAAGATACCGGAAAAGGTATCGAGAGAAGAAATTACAGGGCTATCTTTACTCCCGGCTTTACAACCAAAAGCAGGGGCTGGGGGTTGGGACTTTCACTCGCTAAAAGAATCATCGAGGAATATCACAACGGGAAGATTTTTGTTAAGAGTTCGGAAGTCAATGTTGGCACAACCATCCGGATTATCCTGAAAGCATAATGTCAGCTTCAGACGCCGTTTTTTCGCTATATAAGGTTAATATTTTCAGTATATGTTTTATATTCACCAAACTTTTTGTACTTTTGCACGGTTTTTTAAGCACATCAAGTAACTATGTCTAAATTCGGACAATACAACATCATATTAAAGGAAATTGTAGACGGCGTTCGGGTTTTCGAATTTGATTTGGACGACACCTACTTTGCCAAGATTGACAGTCCCGAGGTAAAAAAAGGGAAAGTAAAAGCGAAAGTAAGCGTTCAGAAAAAAATCGCGACATACGAACTGGCATTTAAGCTGGAAGGAATTATCCTGATTCCGTGTAACCGTTGTCTGGATGACATGGAGCAGGCTATAAAGCATGAAGAAAAGATCGAAGTAAAATTCGGTAGCACTTATGCTGAAGAAAACGAAATCGTGGTCGTACCGGAAGCCGAGGGTAGTATCAACATCGCCTGGTTCCTGTACGAATTCATTGTGTTGAACATACCGATCAAACACGTTCATCCTCCGGGAGAATGTAACAAGACTATGGTCGATAAGCTGAAACGCCACATTACCCGTCAGAAAGACGACACAGAAGACAACGGATTGTTTGATGGTGACGATGATGACGATTCAATAGAAGAAGATGTACAGGTTGACCCACGTTGGGAAAGTCTGCAAAATATAAACTTTGATAATAATTAATTTAAACATACAACAATGGCACATCCTAAAAGAAAACACTCGAAAACCCGCACAGCGAAGAGAAGAACGCACTACAAAGCGGAAGCTCCCACACTGGCAGTTTGTCCTAACTGCGGTGCACAACACATCTACCACACCATTTGTGGAGAATGTGGCTACTACAGAGGAAAATTAGCTATCGAAAAAACCGTAACTGTTTAATATGTCGAAAATTCATGCAGTTATCACTGGTGTAGGCGGATATGTCCCGGAATATATCCTGGACAATCACGAACTGAGCACCATGATGGACACCAGTGACGAATGGATTACCACACGTGTTGGTATTAAGGAACGTCGTATTCTGAAAGAACCGAACACCGGAACTTCTTACATGGCTGTTAAAGCTGCACAAGAATTGTTTGCGAAAACGGGTACTAAACCGGAAGAAATTGATCTCATCCTGGTGGCAACAACCACGCCTGATTATATTTTCCCTTCCTGCGCCGCTGTAGTGGCCGACAAGCTGGGAATTAAAAACGCGCTGGCCTTCGACTTGCAGGCTGCGTGCTCGGGTTTTATCGTTGCGCTTACCAATGCGGCCAGTTTCATTGAATCGGGACGCTATAAAAAGATATTGGTTTTTGGTGCAGAGAAAATGTCGTCTATTACCAATTACGACGATCGTACCACCGCCCCTTTGTTTGGCGATGGCGCAGGTGTCGTACTGGTAGAACCTACCACGGAAGAAATAGGTGTAATGGACTCGCTGATTTACACCGATGGTTCGGGCGGTAAACACCTGATGCTGAAAGCCGGCGGTTCTGCTTATCCTGCTTCTGCTGAAACAGTTGAAAAGAAAGAACATTCGGTTTACCAGGAAGGTCAGTATGTATTTAAACATGCCGTGACCAACATGGCCGGTATTTCTGGCGACATCATGGATAAAAACAACCTGAAATCGGAAGACATCAACTGGTTGATTCCGCATCAGGCTAACTTACGCATCATCGATGCCGTGGTGAGCCGCACCGGGGTTCCTTACGAACGGGTAATCATTAACATCGAAAAATACGGAAATACCTCTGCCGCTACCATTCCTATTTGTATCTGGGAATCTGAAAAGAAATTCGAAAAAGGAGACAACATCATCCTTACCGCTTTCGGAGCCGGATTCACCTGGGGAGCAGTGTGGTTGAAGTGGGGATGCTAATGAAGCGAAAAGCGGAAAACTGAAAGCGGATAGCAGAAGTTCACGAACAATATAAAAAGCGGAAAACTGTATGATTAAACATTAGTTTTCCGCTTTTCGTTTTCAGCTTTCAGCTAATTAAAGTCCCTTCTCCAACTGCAAGGTCTTAGTCGGCTGATCGCAGACTTCGGTTGGACCGTAGTACTGGATAGGACCCGGGTACACATAGCTCAGGCTTTCGTCGGCCCATGCTTCGCGATTGGCAGCAAAGAATTTGAACGGTGCACCGTCTAATCTCACCAAAGCTTTCTGGATTACCGGTTTCATTTTACCGTGACGGCGTTCCATGTTCATCATCATCGTGATAGGCACTCCGCCTGCAATCCATTCTGCTGCCGGAGCAGTGGTGTTGCGAACCGATGACATATAACCGGTTTTACCTTCTGAAATCAATACAGAAGCGGTGTAACCCAGTGAATAAGTATAGTCGGCATCGAAGTTTGAAGGGATGGCACAACGACCTTCGTAACCAAAGAAGTGGTTGATAGAAGAGAATTTGCCTTTGTACACGCCCTGAGCTTTCAGTTGCGCCAAGCGTTTAGCCACCATTTCGATGAGCAGTTTTTCCGTTTCAATCAACGAAACCTGTACGTTACCATGCGGGTCGCGATCGAGCGTCAGCTGACGGGCGATACCTTTCGGAAGATCGCGGTACACCTGAGCGGTTTCGGACGACAACATGCCTTTTACATACTGACGTTTCTCGTCGTCGGTTTCGAGCGCGTTGAAATCATCGTTATGAGCCAGCAAGTCATTGAGCTCAGCAATAAGCTTTTTCATGGCCGGGATAAATTCGATTAATCCTTCCGGAATCAGTACCGTACCGAAGTTCAGTCCGTGTTCCGCGCGATGCACGATTACTTTCACGATATTTTCCACCACATCCGACAAAGTCAGGTTATTGGCTTCCACTTCTTCTGAAATGATGCAGATATTCGGCTGACTTTGCAACGCGCATTCAAGCGTGATGTGAGAAGCAGAGCGGCCCATCAGGCGGATGAAGTGCCAGTATTTTTTTGCTGAGTTTGCATCACGCTGGATGTTACCAATCAGCTCGGAATATACTTTACAAGCAGTATCGAAGCCAAAAGAAGTCTCGATCATCTCGTTTTTCAGGTCGCCGTCGATTGTTTTCGGACAACCGATTACCTGGATAGGTTCGCCTTTTTGTGCATAATACTCAGCCAGTACGCAGGCATTTGTATTCGAGTCGTCCCCGCCGATAATCACGATAGCGCTGACATCTAATTTATGGCAGATTTCAGCCCCTTTATCATATTGTTCAGCTTCTTCTAATTTCGTACGTCCCGATCCAATGATATCGAAACCACCTGTATTGCGGTATTCATCTACGATTTCCTTAGTCAGTTCAATATATTTATGATCAACCAATCCACTCGGTCCACCCAGGAAACCATACAGTTTATTGGCAGGATTGAGAGCTTTCAGTCCGTCGAACAATCCACTGATTACATTGTGACCACCCGGCGCTTGTCCACCCGACAAGATAACCCCCACGTTTTTCACCGGATAGTTTTTCTTTTCACCCGGTTCAAAAGTTACCAGCGGCATACCATAGGTATTCGGGAACAATTTTTTGATATCGTCCTGATCCGCAACCGATTCAGTTGCAGCGCCTTCTTTCAGCACCACATTCCCTTTCAGGGCATTGGGCAATTTAGGCTGATAACCCGCCCTTGCGATCTGCAAAGGACTTTTAGTCATTGGTTTCATACGTTTGATTTGATTTTAACTCTTTAGTTTATAATAGTTTGATGATTATGCTGGTTTTCTCCAAATTGACAGCAAATTTACAAAAAAATATGCAAAATAACAGGGTCGGGAGGGTAAATAAATATATTTTGAGGAATTGCATGGAAAATTTATACGAATTGCACAGTAAAAATTTTGGTATGTCAAAAACTCGTTTTACATTCGCATATAATTAGCAATAAAACCTGGTTTTATACCAGATAAGTTGATAAAAAACACCACCTTTTCATTCTATTGAGCCTACTCGTTCAGCATCAAAAAGCAATGTAGCTCTATCAAAAAGAGCAAAGTTGCTCTACGCCTGAGAGCCTACTTGCTCTACAACATCGAACGAACTTGCACTACAATCACGAACTAAGTAGCTCAGCTCCCTTGAACGCACTTGCACGATGCCCGTTATGCCCTGCATAAAACTCATTTATATAGGGCGTAAAACTCATTTATGTAGGGCGTAAAATTCAATTAGTAAGGGAGTAAAATTCAGATTCCTCGCTTTGCTACTGAAATTCGGAAATTCCGAATTTCTTCATAGTTAGTGTTTCAACAAGCTTTGACTTTTACTGATTTTAGTAGACACATTTAAATTGGTTGTACTAAATAAATAGACACTTCTGAAATAGTTGTACTGGAAATATAGACACTTTCTCTTTTTTCGTACTAAAAACGTTTACCTTCGGTTTGAACAGTTCGGAAATTCCGAACAGTTGCCGACGCATCCAACTCTCCTTCTTCAAATACATTTTTTACATGCTCGCTAATAGTGGCTTTCGATTTCTGAAAAAGTTCACACAGTTGAGTCTGCGTAAGCCAAACGCTTTCTTCCTCCAACCTAACATCTATCTTAATGCTGCCTTCGGAGTTTTGATAGATCAGGAATTCGCTACTATTCATTTTCTTATCCTATATTATGATTGTTAGCAGGGTATATTCATGATATACTCGTCTTTCCAAACAGATTTGTATTCAATATTTTGAGATTCGAGCATAACTGTTTTATTTTGTACCAAAAAACTTATATTTTTTACTTTTCTTTTCCTCCTAATACTTCTCATTCTTAAATCCCATACCTTTAAAATACTGTTTATCAAATATATCCGCTAAGCTATGGTGTATAGTCCGTATTGCTGGAGAGATTGTCGGGTTTGTATAGAATAGGATGACCTTCGTCCGGTAGGTGTCGAAATACCAATACGTGCTATTACGTGATTCATAGTCATACATTTTAATACTGCAAGGTTAAATTATTCCTGTAGATAATCGCAAGAATAAAACTTAAAATAACTTTGGTATTTGCTGCTAAAATAAAAAATGCCTCCCACTATTTGGCGGAGAGGCTTACCAGATGTTTTTATTACGCATTATGCGTTACGCACTTTGCGTAAAGAAGTATTGCCCGCATTATGTGCCATTATAAGAGGCAATCCGACATTTATCCGACATTTCCGACACAATTCGGATATTTAAGCGATTTATCCGACATTTATTAGTTCATAATATGCAGCTTTTTTGTCTCCAATTCGTTGAAGAAAGCCTTTTTCAATAAGGACTTCTAAGTCTCGTAGAGCAGTTCTATCTGTAATTCCTGTATTTATTTTTTGATATTCACTATTTGTAATTTTACCTTTTTCTTTCACATACAGGACTGCTTTAATCTGCCTTTCGCTCAGACCTAATTTACTCAAATCCTCTTTGTTGTAAATATCCTTACGGAAAACAATCAAAAAATCACTGCCTTCGTTTGTGATTATTGGAGGTGGCAATTTGGCCATCGAACATTGTTCGGTCATTATTTCAATGCCACGCCCCCACGATTCTACATAACCGCTACGGAAAAAAGCATTGGCAATATCAGGATTGTACGGACGTGAAGAATGTTCGTGCAAGAGTTTATCGACTGTCCAATTCTCAGGGAGTTGACCTTCGTTCCAAATTCTTATTCTATCGGCATACACCTTAATCTGAATAGGTGTACAACCTGCATAATCTTTGTGTGCAACGGCATTTAAAAGTGCTTCACGCAAAGCCGCTACCGGATATTCGTAGGTTTCGACACGAGAAATTCCTTCGTAGCTTATCATTGCCCGAATGTACTTGGTAAAAAGCAAATCAATTGTTTTTTCGACTTGTTCCAACAGGTTGCCGTGTATGGTGTCTTGAAACAGCAAATCGCTTTCTGTGCGAAAAAAGCCGATTTTGATATACGCTCCTGTAACGAACTTCTCAGGGTCGGGGTGGAAAAGCAACAATGCTGCCCTTTTCAAATGTCCATTTTCAATGAGATTCAGGTTGTTGAGTAATTGCTCTGTGGATTCTTTTAGACACTTTTCATCAAGGCGTTTGGCTTCAATCCCTTTTTTCTTGAAGAACTCAAAGGTTTCCGGCTTTAATTCTGAAATCTGAACACTTGGAACGGTAACAGCATCCCATTTTTTTCCATATTTATGCAACAGAAATTTATCTAATGCTGCTCCTTTCAACTCTTGCTTGGTAGAACCGCTCCGAAAATGATACTCTCCTTTGTAGTTTACCGGATTGGGGTGTGGCTCAACAACAATTTCGACATAATCGCCTTGTTCTGTCTGGTACAGATTGACAGGAGCAACAATTCCCAGAATGGTGGTTATCTTATTGGGCAGTTCCTCCAACAGTTTCTTGGCATTCCTTACTCCTACTATATTGCCGTTATCGTCTTTACCAATATAGAGCGTACCGCCCTGGGCATTGGCAAAACCGCATATCCATTTCAAGTATTCGTCTTTCCAAACGGATTTGTATTCTATGTTTTGAGTTTCGGGCATAACATTGATGATCAATTGTTTTGTAATAGTGAGTGGTGTGTCGGGAAATCCGACATACCACATTTTCTTATTTTATCTCACATTCTACTAATTTTCCTTTAATAGCACCGTGCTGAGTGGTTGTCCGGAATTTCCGGACAACCTTCCTCCAACCTAACATCTATTTTAATGTTGCCTTCGGAATTTTGATAGATCAGGATTTCGCTATTGTTCATTTTCTTATCCTATATTTTGATTGTTAGCAGGGTATATACATGATATACTCGTCTTTCCAAACAGATTTGTATTCTATGTTTTGGGTTTCGGACATAACTGTTTTATTTTGTACCAAAAAACTTATATTATTTACTTTTCTTTTCCTCCAAATACTTCTCATTCTTAAACCCCATACCTTTGAAACACTGTTTATCAAATATATCCGCTAAGCTATGGTGTATAGTCCGTATTGCTGGAGAGATTGTCGGGTTTGTATAGAATAGGATGACCTTCGTTCGGTAGGTGTCGAAATACCAATACGTGCTATTACGTGATTCATAGTCATACATTTTAATACTGCAAAGTTAAATTATTCCTGTTGATAATCGCAAGAAAAAAACTTAAAATAACTTTGGTGTTTGCTGCTAAAATAAAATAACCATATCAATAATCAAAATTATTTAATATCTCTTTTAAACGTTCTTTTTCCTTTGATTGATTGGTTTTAAAACGATAAACCTGAATTTTGTTGACTGAAAGAATTTTATCCTTAATTCTATCATGTTCAGCTTGTTTTTTATCCTGTTCATGATATTTGATACCATCTACTTCTATAACGAAGAGTTTTTGCTTTGATACTTTGTTATAAAACAGAAAATCCACGTGTGTCCAAGGATGTAGTATATATTTTTGTTCTTCCTCAGTAAAATCATCAGTAGTTTTTACAATTGAGCTTAGCCTTATATGCATAGCATACCCAATTTTATAGTAATCAAGGAGTAAACTATCAATTAGCTCACACATTAGCAACTCCGTTTTGTGTTCATGGGGTCGATTTTTATATTTCTCCAATAAGATATTGCTTTGTTCGGAATACAATAAATCAAAAACCGAAATTATAGTTGATTGTTTTGTAACTTCAGTACCATACAGATATTCTGCATATTTAATAAAGTCGCTGATGATGTTATTTTCCGAATGATACACTTTATCTGCAACAATGGCTGTTACTTTTTTTTGTCCACGTGAAATGGCCACATTCAGCAATTTTTCATTCGTTACAAAGTTGTATAATCTGCTTTTTTCATTATTCGGGTCCTGATCCAGAGCATTAACTACAAACGACAATATCACTTCTTCCTTTTGTCTGCCCTGAAATTTATGTATTGTATCAGCTTCAACATTCTCGGAAACAATTTGCTGCGTTAGCAAATCTGCCTGATAGCGAAATGGTGTAATTATCCCCACACTTTTAGAATTGTTCTCACGAACCAAATCTGCGATTTCATCAATTTCACGCTGATTATACAAACCACTGCCATTAGTATTGGGATTGCTTCTTGCATGATTACCTTCTACCGTTTTAATAATTTGTAGATGATTACCTGTGTTCTTTGTCATGGCTATTAATTCGCCATCATAAAACATCTTGTTGCAGAAATTTATAATATCAGGGGCACATCTGTAATGTTCTTTCAGGAGAGTAGTAGGAACTGTCTTCATTGCTTCTTTCACCGATTTCAGAATCGAATTACTCGAATAGCGGTAAGCCTGTGGCACATCATATTGATTAGCCAGCAATTCAGATTGTTCAAAAAGCATTTCTTCATCAATTTGCTGCAACTGACGTGAATCACCAACCACTACCAGATTAGTAGCGCAACTAATGGCTAATGTACTACTGAGCAAATCACCTTGTGATGCTTCATCGATAATCATGTAATCGAAGCAAAAGCCCCGCGGTGCGTTGTTGAGTAACGAGTGAGTAGTACTCAACACCACTGGATAGCATTGTATAAATTCCTGATAGTTCTGTATATAATCAGCCGCAGTAAAAGTAGTGACCGATTGCTCGCTATAGTGCTGATGAATATGATGTTCCAACGATTTACGATAAAGCACTTGTAACTCTTTCGTTATCTGCTCTTTGCGCTGACTTCTTAAGTATTGCTTGTTGCTTTCTATTTGCTGGGTTATTTCTCTGGTGCGACTGATATAATACAGTTTCTCAACACTTCTAATTAATGCGTTGAGATCCTTATCCCTTATTTTTACTCTTAGCCTGAAAGCTATCAACCAACGTTCATAAAACCACAGTTTTCGGGGTTCCTGCAAACGAAGTAACAATGACAAATAAACAGCTGATGATAATCCAACTTTCAGACTTAAGGAATTGTCACTAACCAGTTCATAGTATCTTTTTTCATGTTGCAGTTCTATCAGTTGCGATTCCAACACAGCCGTTTCCACCTCCATGTCCTGAATTCTCTTAATCGTTTGACTAAGTACATCCATTTGCTTCAGTTCTTTTTCAGTTAATGGTAGTGGCTTATGTTTCAAAAACTCTGTAAGCGTATCTTGCTGGTCGGTTTCAAAAAACTGTATAACATTGGTTTTACTACCTAATCTGGCAGCCAGAAACTCTAACTTTTCTTCTTCTAACTTCTCGTACACATTCTCAACAGCAGTGTTGTTATTTGAAATTACCGCACAATTCTTTCCCGAGTACAGTATATTGGCAATCAAATTCAGAATAGTTTGTGTTTTTCCGGTTCCCGGAGGACCTTCAATAACCGAAATATTAAACTGCAATGCGGATGTTATAGCTTTCGCCTGACTCTGATTATAATCGAAAGGCAATATCAATCGTTGTTTTTGAGTTAAGGCGCGAACGTTGCCCTGAAGATAATCCGACAAAACTGAATCCGGCACTTGATTATCTAATCGCAAATAACTCTGCGATAGAAAACTCAGCGGTGAATTTTCTTCCGCTACACTATTGGCATATTGGGCTAAAGATTTGAAATAACGGTATATTTCCCGATAGTGATTATTTTTAAAACTTACTTGTCTCCCAAAGTAGGTTCTTACTGAAGATTGCACCCGGAAATATCCCTGCTCAAAGGCATCAACCTGACGGGCAATCACCTGATGTCCCTCTACATATACATCCTGTTTTCGGATATCAATAGTTTGTTTTTTGGAAAGGATTTTTACTTTATTGAGTGTATAAAAAAACTTCCCGCTTCCTCCTCGAAAATAAATGTCATAGCCTGTACGATTGCCGTAATAATATGCCTCATACATAGCAGAAATACTGTCAGTTTTATCTTCCCATTTGTCGCGGGGACTGTTGTATAGTAAAACAGCTTGATTGTTTGGATGAATGGATATGCGGTTGCCCATTGAAAAGTTATTATGACAACGTTCTTTTATTTCAATACCTAATAAATTGTATTTTCTAAAAGTCAAAATCGTGCACAGCCATTAAATATAATGTTTAAATGGCAAAACACCTGATTTAATATCTTTACCAGCAGTCAAAATCTCACCTACAGAATCAGCAAATTTTAATGTAACTGGAACTCCATCTCCATATATACATGAATTGTAATTCAACTTGGTGAGTCCCAATATATCCTTACATACAATTTCTATATCTGCACTTCCTCTTGTTATAGCAATTTCTAAAGGGTTAGGAGTTTCTAAGCCAATTTGAGTTTGAAAACGTGGTATAAAACCCTTAGTCCAAAAATATGCTTTGTTATCATCGTATTGCAACAATGTACCTCTCGGAACGCAATATTGAAATTGTCTGTATAATTTAAAAGTGTTATTTTCTCTTATTCTAACACCAATTATCCTTGATTTACCAGCCGTAGCTTCTTCAAAGCCACGCCATTCATTATCATCAAAATAGGTCTTTGCATGAATAAATATTTCCTCAGGATAAAATTTGAACCTATCATAAAATGCTTCCATCGATTGAGAAATTATTTCAAATGCATCATTATATGATAAGTGAAACTCACCACTAACAGGATTCCACCACGGTCCCACATTTCCACGAAAGACCATTCCATCTCCTGAATCTAAAAACATTTGAGCTGCGCAACATGCATTTTTATTTTTGGAATCGGTCTCAGTTTTTTTATAAACTAACCCCAAGTAACAAACCTTTTCTCTCACACCACCAAGTTTCCAAGGCAAGCCTCCAAGTTTATAATACAGAGTCGTTACAATATTCCATGCTTTTGCAGTGTCAAATTTTCTTTCAGCTTCAATTTTTTTATCATCTGTAAAGATATTCTCGTAGTTTATTTTATCTTCTCTTATAATTTGGGTTATAATTTTAGAAGATAGAATTTTTGCTTTTAATTGATTATGGAAATTTATTTCAAATTGATAAGCTTCTTTTAATTGATCTACTTCTTCCTGCATGTCAGAGAATAAAAGTAGCATATCTGAATTTCTATCTTTAGGCTTTAGCCCAATTGATATATTATCATCTCCTTTTTGAATTTTAGAATTTGGTCTACCATACTGAAAAATACATTGAGGAATAATAACAAGCCAAACATCTACTGGCATTTCCTCTCTATTGGTATATGCAATTAGTTTGTCAACATAAAGATTTACCCAATTGTGAACACGTTGGTGAGAATCTTTGTATTTCAGGTATTTTTGAATTTCTTCATCATCGATATCCAATTCTTGGATATTTTCAAAATTTATAGAGAATCCAAAAACAGCCTCAATACCAGGGAAATTTGGTCGTGCAATTGATCTTTCAGAGTTAAATATTGGTAAATGAATTTTTTTCAGATAATCAATTAGAACTTTTCTTAGCGAGTTTGATCCGATTATCCCAATAGTTTTTTGACCTTGAATTTTCTTATGATCAAATGCGCCAAAAAGCATCAAACCGTCTCGAGGATCAATAGCCTTTTGTCCGTTTGCAAATGTTAGAAATGGTTCCTCAATATATTTTAATGTTGGTTCTATCATAAAATATCCTCCTCTACTTCTTCTACATAATTCTCAATTTTTTCTAAACTCATAAATGTCTTAGGATCATGATAACCTACTTCGCTCCAAAAATTTTCAGGATATTCCTTCATGTGTAATGCATCTCCATTTTTTGAAACAATTATTTTTATCTCATTGTCTTCATCTTTTAAATACTGTAGAAATGCTAACATCATATCTCTCCATTCCTCATTAAAAAAACGTTTGCCCTTTTTTCTTCTGTAGCTATGTGCTTTTTTTGAATCATCAACTATTTTAAATCCATCTGTTGTAAATATTAAATGAGATTTCAATGAAAAGCCAACTATTGGAAATAGAACAGTTTGAGTAGATAATGCGTAATGCCAATGTCCGATTTTTTCAAACTTACCAGCAATAGTTTTTCTTTTGGGAGCTTTTTTTAAATCACTATAAGCATAATGAAATTTTATTGGTTTCAGATCTTGATAAAGAGGTAAGTAGAAAGCATACTTTTTATTAGATAATTCTGTTTTCCATAATCCTTTTCGTCTGAATAACTGTACGATAATATTAGTAAGTAATCGTTTGAAAAAATTTTCAACATCTTTTTGCTGAGGAAAAATATCTGAATCAAATCCTTCGATTATTTGTGACAATGAAAATTTAAATACAGACTCTGGTTCTACGTCAAATACATCATCATTTCTTATTACCGTATAGTTCAAATACTCATCAAAAGAAGAAATAATATTAGATTGTCTACTTATAGGTATTTTATCATTAAGCTTTTGTATTTCAATTGCTTGTTTTTCATTATGAAATTGGTACATATAAAATACAGAAGGTAGTTTATATATTTGCCACCACGAAGTATAATATAATTCAGTTTTAGGAATAATTGAACAATTTGAAATATATTCATTTTCATACCATTCAGAAAAAGACGATTCAGCAACTTGCTTTTTTTTAGGAATATCATCTTTTTCAAGTTTCTTCAATAATTGCTTAAACCCATCTGCCCAATTACTTTCAAAAGGTATATGATTTATCATGTTAGCACCTATAAAAACATTATAGGGAGCAGTAGCTTCCAAATGTAACGGAATAATAAAATCTGATAAGGAGTACTGAGCAGCAATACTTTCTGCGTATGACCACTCTTTGTAAATCCCATTTTTCAAATTCCCACTATTATCACATATATTATTAGAATATACAAAAAGTACTTTTATTGCTTTATCTCTAATGACATTCTGAATGGTTTCCCAGAATTTTTCACCTCCCAATAACCCTTCTTTGTCAATCCAGGTTTTATAACCTAACATTTCAAGACGTGAAGCAAGCCAAATTGCAAATTCGTTATCTTCAGGTGTAGCATGACTTATAAACAATGTATCTCTCATAAAATTTAATCTGTAAATAATGTATTTATTCTCCTTTCAATACCCCTGCTTCCCCGCTATCACTCCTCTCACACCACCTCTCGGGTTCTCAACATCTCCCTTGTATCGTGGTATCAAATGAATATGAACATGAAAAATGCTTTGTCCTGCCACTTCACCAACGTTTATACCAACGTTAAAGCCATCTGGATTGAATCGCTTTTGGATTATCTTTTTACAGCGATTTACTACCTGCCACAATGCCTGTTGTTCGTGAATGCTTAATTCGAAATAATCGGCTACATGTCGTTTGGGTATTATTAATGTGTGTCCAGGATTTACTGGATAGCTATCCAAAAATGCTATGGCAGTGTCTGTTTCTGTTATCAGTTCTTTGGTGCTGTCCAAATTGCAAAACACACATTCTCCTTTTTTATTTGGGAACGATATTGAAGTTCGCTCAATGGCAATTAAATGAGGGATATTGATATTCTTTTTCATAGTCGAAATGTATTTTGCCAATATTTAAAACCCATATTTTCGGCAATCTGCACCATTGGCGAGAATGTTTTCTGAAATACATTCAAAAAATCATTTTCCGAAAGCCGTATCAGCTCTGGAAGAGAATCGTGCAACGTGAGATAATCTTCCAGTAATTTGCTATTCGGATTTTTGGGATAAATGGTCTGGATTGCTTGTTGATGCGCTCTGGCAAATGGTCGCAGATATTCTCCCAACACAGGTAAATTATTACTTTTTGATGAATTAATTCTTGCATCAGCCGGAAGCAAATTCCACAATAAATTATGAGACACAAAGCTCCAGGGCACGAAATGGTCCAAATCATAATTTTTCTTATAAAGCTCTTTCCCAGTATATATACATTTCATTGAACCATTCAGGTCGATATATGCATCCCAGAAATTCCGCTGTTTTATAAGGGATTCTCGTTGGATTGGTTTAACAAGTTTAGAGGAGGCATCCGGCACATTAGGATTTCGTTTCTGAAGAAAAACAGCCAGATTCCAGAAAGTGAAATCTCGTAATATCAAATAGTTGTCATTGAGATATTGATCCCATCTCGGATTTATTTCAATAACATCATCTTTAATCGAGTAAATGCAATTATTGGTGTATGACTGAGACAACCCTACAACTTGATTATCTGTTGTATAATTTATCCAGGGAGATAAAAATCGATAAGGAACATTCAAAGTAAATACTCGTAATAGTCCTTTAATCTTTGGTTTGCATAGATTGTTGAAAATCAATTTCTTTATCTCATCTTTCTTTGCATCAATAGGGATATTTAGTACTTTTTGTAATTCAATAATCTGATTGTAAAGTGAATCAGAATTTCCAAAAGATAAACGAAAATAATGTATGGGATACCATGCTTCAGCTATCATACCAACGATAATTTCCCAAAATGAAATTTGTCGGCGCTGCTCCTTTACAACTATATCAAGTATAGATACAAACCAATAATACTTGTATGTAGCAACAGTATTGTTGAATATTTGGGCTAACAATCTTGTGTTTATAGTATTATCTTTTGGCAGTTCCATTAAAACTAATTTCTAAAAACTAAAAATTTGGATGCTTAATAATCTGAATTAAGATGATTGGCAACCATTTAGCATCTCTTAATTACACGCCAAACAAAGGTATAAAAAAAACACATATTAACATATCATAAACTAAAAGTTTATATCTTTGCCCTGCTAATTCTGTTAAACTATCCCCACTATCGTTCATCACAGATTTCAGCATACTCCATCTACTTTCAACCCTCTGGTGCGATTATGCCCTGGCGATGGAGCAAGTTACAGTTTCACCTGCATCAACTCCTCCCCCAACCGATGCAGCGTTTCTTCTATCTCTTTTTTTCGGGCTGCCGATGGCCGTTTTACGTTACAGGCATAATGTCTCATTACTGCAGGACTAATACCTACCCGGGTGGCTAACTCCGTCAGGTTAATCATGGGAAAATCTTTGACTAATTCCTGAATGCTGTTGCGTTGTTTATCGGCTTGCTGTTTGTTGTAGTTGAAGAAACCTTCAAAACTTAAATCTTCGTCAATTGCTTCCCAATGTATGCCCATTGCTGACAATTCATAGTCTTCACGCTCGGCGGGTGTAGCATTCTTCAAACGGGGAAACCACTCCAAAGGCATACTTTTTACCGCACCCTGAACGGTTTCAATAAAAATCCGCTCATCTGAGAACCATAATCTTTTTAAGTCTTTTCGTGTCATATCCGTATTTTTTGTTAGCTGAAGTATTGTACCCAACAAGTTATTATTCTATCTAAATTCACTTCTATCAGCCGCTTTGCTGTTCTAAGTTCACCTGACTTAAGTCCATTATTTTTCACTAAAGTAGCTTTATTGCCTAACAAATTAAATTTCGCTTCACCATCGCCATAACTCACATGTATATGAATTGGCAAATGATCATCAGAATAAAAGTAAAAGCGAAATCCAAGTTCTCTAAACACCTCAGGCATAAATATACTTCATAATTATGCTACAAATATAGTATCATTTTTGATACCACACAACTATTCTGTCAAAATATTTACACCCTCGCAATCCTCACCGCAAACCCTCCTCCCGGAGCCAAATGTACTTTCAGCTTTTCTCCGGATTGTATGTTGCGTTTCTCGTGTTTGAAATCCATCGCGACTTTGTCGGCATTGATGCCATCGCGGAAAATTTCAAGTTCGTAGGTACCGGCGGGCAGGAAGCTGAAGTCGATTTCCAGGTCGCGTGCCTGCCAGTCGGTGAGGCCGCCGGCATACCACACATCGCCTTTTCGCCGGGCTATGGTGATGTATTTGGATACTTCGCCTGAAAGCGTTACCGTTTCGTCCCATACCGTGGGGATTTGCGCGATGAAGCGGGTGCAAAGCGGTTCCTTCAGATAATTGGTGGGGTTGTCGCACAGCATGTTCAGCGGCGATTCGTATACCACATACTGGGCTAACTGCCGGCAACGGGTGCCCTGACTCATCGGCTCGGTAAAGATGGGTTTGAAGTTGGCTTTGATGGCGTTACGCATGGCGCCCTGGGTGTAGTCGACCGGACCGGCAAACATCCTGATAAAGGGAAAAGTGACATCGTACAACACCATATCCTGACTCGACCACTTCATTTGCTCCAATCCAAATACGCCTTCAAAATTTAACACATTCGGGTAGGTGCGCTGTAAACCGGTGGGTTTATACATACCGTGGAAATCGACCAGCATGTGGTAACGGGCGCAGACCTCTGATGCCTTGTATATAAAATCGGTCATCAGCTGGTCGTCGCGATCCATAAAATCGATTTTGAAGCCTTTGACACCCATGTCGCGATAATGCCGGCAAATGTTTTCCATGTCTCGCGCGAAGGCATAATACCCTGCCCAAAGGATGATGCCGACTCCCTTATCTTCGGCATGCTTGATGATGGCTTTCATGTCAATCTCCGGGACTACCTGCATCAAATCGGCCTGTAAATTCACCGCCCAGCCTTCGTCGAGTATGACGTATTCGATGCCCTGACTGGCGGCAAAGTCGATATAATATTGATAGGTCTCTGTATTGACTCCGGAAACAAAATCCACTCCACTGATATTCCAGGTGTTCCACCAATCCCACGCTACCTTGCCGGGCTTAATCCAACTGATATCGTTAACCCGTGACTCGTCGGCCAACTGATAAACGAGGTCACTATTCAGGATCTCAGCATCATTGTCAAAAACACCCAATACCCGCCACGGAAATATCTTCTGGCCACTAACCTTAGCGATATAATTCTCACGCTCTTCTACCAACATCTGAAGCATGTTATGCGCTCCCTGAACTTCCTTTTTCGGATATGGTGCAAAAACTCCCGACAATTGCAAAGCGCCTTTTCTGTGATTCAGATACATCCCCGGGTAGCTTTCGAGATTGACTTCCGTGAAAAGCACTTTACGACCCTGACCGGCATCTGCCATCAATGGAAGTAACAACAGGGAATCGGGGCTGAAAGTCGACAGGGACGCATGGGTGTAAATATTCTCAAATGAGTTGAAGAACTGTTTTTCAAATTGTATGCTCTTCCCTTTTTCTCTGGGTCGTATATAGGCAGCAAACAAAGGCACATCCTTTTCAAACTGAAAATCAGCAATTTCATCTTCAACGATAAAATCATTCTTTTTTGATGTCTCGAAACGGTATGCCACACCATCGTTATAAGCTCTGAAAACCACCGCGTAATCTTTGTATGCCAGTCTCAACTGCCGGTAATTTTCCTGTACCGATGCTTTTTTATAGAAAGGAGACGGTACAGATTGATTCACTTCACTCCGGGTCACCTTTCTGATTTTGTCACCAGTAGCCAGTGCACTTCCGTCGGCCAGCTGAAGCGAAATTTCTGAAGCGGTAACAACCAAACCTTTATCATCAGAAACGGTAAAGGAAAGTTTATCCGCCTGGTTGATTTCGAGTTTCAACCGCTGATCGGGAGAATGGAGCACGTAAGCTTTGTTTTGAGCTGAAATATTGAATACTGAAAAGCTTATCAAACAATAAAAGAGAAGATTTTGTATGTTTTTCATGATGATTTTGTGATTTTTAGAATTATTATTGCCGGGCGACGGACTCCCTGAACCGCCGCCGCTTAAGGATGATGTTTGTAAAATCAAATTGTGCGGCGGTGTTGCACACTCACGTAAAACTGTCATTCCGAACGAACAAAGTGAAGTGAGGAATCAACTGCAAAGATATTAATATTTTCAATTTTATTGCATATATTTGCATTTGCTCAGCGTATTCATTAAAATACCTGAAAAACAGCGTTTCATAAATAACTAATTTTCAACATTACAAACACATGAGCAAAAAACCCTTTAAAATCAATCCCGATTTGAATCTGAGAAACACCATCATCGGTATTCAGTTTTTATTTGTAGCATTCGGCGCCACGGTTCTGGTGCCGTTGTTAGTTGGAATCGACCCGGCTGTAGCACTTTTTACCGCGGGCATCGGTACTTTAATCTATCATCTTATGACAGGCGGTCAGGTTCCCATTTTCCTCGGGAGCAGTTTTGCATTTATCGCTCCCATCATCAAATCGACTGAATTATATGGTTTACCGGGCACTTTCGGGGGTATCATCGCCGTGGGTTTGGTTTATGCTGTCATGTCGGGACTGGTAAAGGCTTACGGACTGAAATTCATCGAGAAACTTTTCCCGAAGGTGGTGATTGGTCCGGTTATCATGATCATCGGTTTATCGCTGGCTCCTGCCGCTGTTAATATGGCTAAAACTGACTGGCTGTTGGCAATTATCAGTCTGCTCGCAGCTGTATTTACCGTGATATTTGCCAAAGGTTTATTTAAATTAATCCCTATTTTCATTGGCATCATCGTGGGCTATGTCGTAGCAGTTGTACTCGGACGGGTTGACTTCTCACAGTTTGCTGACACGAACTGGTTTGTACTGCCTCAGTTTGCCAAACCGGAACTGAACTGGCAGGCTATCCTGTTTTTAATCCCGGTAGCCATTGCGCCTATTATTGAACACATCGGCGATGTGTACGCCATCAGCAATGTAGCTGAAAAAGACTTTGTAAAGAAACCGGGACTGCACCGTACTTTACTTGGCGATGGTATTGCAACCGCTGTGGCTGGTGCGTTTGGTAGTGTTCCCAACACCACCTACTCGGAAGTAACGGGAGCTATTTCGCTCACCAAGGTCACCAACCCGCTGGTATTGAGAATTGCGGCCGTGACTGCCATCGTATTCTCGATGATCGGTAAAATTTCCTGGTTCCTGAAAACCATCCCGCAGGGTGTTCTGGGTGGTATCATGTTGTTGCTGTTTGGTACGATTGCTTCCGTGGGGATTAAAACCTTAGTCGATAATCACGTGAATCTTTCGGTAACACGCAACCAGGTAATCGTTTCCATCATACTCACTATCGGCATCGGTGGCGCTATTATTTCTTACGGGAACTTCTCGCTGAGTGGTATCGGACTGGCATCGGTGGTTGGCGTAATTTTGAATTTAATACTGCCCGATAAAAAAGAAAATGCATAATTAACATTTTAATGAACCATATTTGTTTTCTTTTGTTTATATTTGTAAAAGTTTTTTTTAAAAAACAATAACATAAAAAAACAATTTGAAATGAAAGCAAAAAGTATGTTCACCATGGCAGTAATCCTGACCGGAGCCATGTTATTATCGGGATGTAGCTCGATGAGTAAAGCTACAAAAGGAGGTTTAATCGGAGGTGGCGCAGGTGCCGTAATCGGAGCCGGGGTGGGCGCTTTAATCGGTAAGAGTCCGACCAGCACTGCTATCGGAGCTGCTGTCGGTACAGCTGTCGGTGCAACGACCGGTGTAATCATCGGCAAGAAAATGGACAAGGCTGCTGAAGAAGCTGCACGCATCGAAGGAGCTAAAGTAGACAGCATTACCGATGCCAACAACCTGAAAGCGTTGAAGGTTACTTTCGATTCAGGTATTTTGTTCCAAACAGGTAAAAGCACCTTGAACACCGCATCAAAAGATGCCCTTTCAAAATTTGCCACCATCCTGAACAACAATGCTACCATGGATATTGCCATCATGGGACATACCGACAATACAGGTTCATTGGAAGTGAACCAAAAACTTTCTCTTGAAAGAGCGCAATCTGTTGCCGACTTCCTGAAATCAAAAAATGTAGCTGCCACACAAATCAAAGAGGTATCAGGTAAAGATTTCCAAATGCCGGTTGCTGATAACAGTACCGCTGCAGGTCGTGAACAAAACCGACGCGTAGAAGTATACATGTATGCCAGTGAAAAAATGATTTCTGACGCTGAAAAGGAAGCTAAATAAACATCTTCATAAAATTTTTATTATATTTGTCCGTCCTGAAAAACACCACTTTTCAGGACGGATTTTTTATCTGATGAGCATGAAAAAACTCCCCCTCTATCTCCAAATATTAATCGCCATGGCCGTTGGTATCGGTTTCGGCTATCTCTTTTTATTCATTGGTCAGGCACAAATTATCACCGACTGGATTAAACCCTGGGGGACTATCTTCATCCGGCTGCTCAAACTTATTGCCATTCCCCTTGTTTTCATATCTTTAATCAAGGGAATCAGTCAGATGCAGGATTTTGCAAAACTGTCGCGACTGGGATTGCGCACACTGGCTATTTACATGGTCACAACCCTCATTGCTGTGATCATGGGGGTGGGTATGGTAAGTCTCATACAACCGGGAAAGATGTTTCCGCACGAGAAAGCAGCTACTTATAAGGAAATGTACGCGGAGAACCTGGAAGCCGGACTCGAAAATGCGGAGAAAATAAAGGAAACCGGCCCGCTCAGTTTTATCATCGACATGGTACCGGAAAACCTGCTGGCTGCCGGTAGCGACAATTCCGCCATGTTGCAGGTAATTTTTGTCGCCATTCTCGTTGGCATTGCCATTGTACTCATTGGCGGAGAAACAGCCAACGTCCTCTCCCCCATCATCGAAGCCACCAACACGGTCATACTCAAAATCATCGACCTGATTATGCTTGCTGCTCCGGTTGGCGTATTTGCCCTGATGGCTGGATTGATTGCAGACATGGGGGGCGATGGAGAAATGTTCGCTTCGCTCGGACTGTATGCCCTGACGGTTGTCATCACCTTATTCCTGATTGCTTTCATCTTCTACCCCGTCTTACTCAAACTGATTGTTAAATACAACATAAAAGACTTCCTGAAAGGCGTTTTCCCCATTCAACTGATGGCCTTTTCGACCAGCTCCAGTGCTGCTACGCTTCCTTTCACGATGGAACACAGTCAGAAAGCCCTCGGTGTCCCGGAAGAAACAGCTTCGTTCGTCTTCCCTGTGGGCACCACCATCAACATGGATGGAACCAGCGCTTATCAGGCCGTGGCTATCTTGTTTATCGCGCAGATTTTCGGCATGGATCTTTCTTTCGCGCAGATTCTAAGCGTGGTTTTCCTGACCGTATTGGCCTCCATCGGCACCCCGGGTGTTCCGGGAGCCAGCGTGGTCATGACGGTCATGGTACTCACAACCGTCGGCATCCCTGCGGAAGGACTGGTACTCATCCTGGGTATCGACCGCCCGCTCGATATGCTGCGTACCGTGGTGAATGTCACCGGTGATGTCTTCGTGGCCAAACTTGTTCAACCCAAACAGACCCGACAAGAACCCGCTTAAAACAAGGCTGCGGACTACGCACCGTTAGCTTACTATGGCACGCTATTATCGAGCAGCCAGTTTCAGCAATTCTTTCAGCCGGTTGAGTTCTATTTCCAGCACTTCAATGTGTTTCTGATACATATCTAAGATTTCTTCAGGCAGGGTATATTGCCTCACTTCAGCACATTTAATAGTAGCATTATTTCTATCTACAACAGAAATGAGTTCATCCTCCGACTCGTAAATCTCTTCCAGGGAGACTCCCAGAACCTTTGCAATTCTCAGCCACTGCTCAGCCGGAATCTTGATCTGGCCACTTTCGCGCCGACAGTAACACGAAACATCCATACAAAGCGCTTCCGCCATCCTGTCCTGCGTAAACCCCAGCTTTCTGCGCATTTTTATTAGCTTACTTTTGTACACGATAAAACTTCTCCTTTAAAAATAAGTATTTAGATTTTGCACAAAATTACAATAAAACTGCAATAAAAAGCAAGTTTTTGTTCAGAAATTATTTCAACCTTTGCATAGATTATTTTCTATTAACATAACCGATTCTGATTTTTACACATTAGCACTTAAATTCTATATGAAATTTTATCAACTCGTTTTTCCCGTATCATTTCTATTGCTGGTATTTTTCAACGACCTGACAGCCCAAACTTCACAACATTCCAACAGCATTCCAAACGCAACCGACACATCGGCCTGGAAATTACAACTAAAGGAAGTTAATGTAGTTGCCCGCAAGAAATTGTTCGTCAGAAAAAATGATCGTCTGATTTTCCATGTAGAAAACACCTTAAATAATTCCGGCAGCAATATTTTTGAGGCTTTGCGCATGACTCCGGGGGTACAGATACAGGATAATCAAATCAGCATGACGGCGAAAAGTAATGTAACAATCACCATCAACGACAGGATAATTCCGCTCAGTGGAGAAAGTCTATCGGCTTATTTAAAAGGCATACCAACAGCTTCTGTTAAATCCATCGAAGTGATTTCGGCGCCATCTGCCAGATACGACGCGGAAGGTAACAGCGGCATTGTCAATATTGTATTGAAAACGGCGACCAACGATTCATGGAACCTGAATCTGAGGGGAAGTTATACGCAAGCAACCTATCCACAGGGGAATGCCGGTGCAGAATTTAATTTTAGAACCAGAAAACTCTCATTTTATTCGGGTTTCACTTCCGATTTCAGACAGACTTTTTACGACATGAAGAACTCAATATCCTATGGGGATGAAACCTGGATTTTAACTGCACCATTTAAAGGTAACACCAATTTAATCAACGGAAACGCAGGGTTCGACTATGAAATAAACAACCGATGGACTGTCGGAGCCCTGTATTTTGGCAACCTCTCGGGCAACTACCGTACAAACAACCACATCACTACTAATATATATGACACGGACGGATTTTTAAAGGAATACATGCTTACTGTGAGAAATGTGAGCAAAAATAGCTATTTGAATGCCTTCAATTTACACAGCATCACAAAAATAGACTCGCTCGGCAAAAAGATCGTCGCTGATTTTGATTACTTTATTTACAACGGATTCGATTCAATCAACAATCTTGGAAACACATACGATGCCGGCAGTAACCTGCTACCTGACTTGTATTATGCCAACATCAACTGCAACAATGGTAAAGTAACGAATTACGCAGCAAAAATTCATGTTGACCTGCCTCTGAAATGGGTAAACCTGGATTTCGGGGGCAAAGTGTCGTTTTCAGAAAACAAGAATGATTTTGTTTTTTATGATAACAGCACAGGAAATTTAGTTGTGGATGCGAACCAGACAAATATCTTCACTTATAATGAAAAAATCAAGGCAGCTTATTGTTCTGCTGCCAAACAATTTTCAAAAAAGCTTGAAACACAAATCGGAATCAGACTGGAACATACAACAACAAAAGGATTTTCCAAAACGCTGAATCAGAATACGATTAATCGCTATCTAAGGTTTTTCCCCAGCTGCTACCTCAATTACTCCTTAAGTGAGGAAAAATCAATCGGTTTAAACTATAACCGCAGGATTAGCAGGCCTGATTTCATGACATTAAACCCATTCAAATCCTATTTTAATGCCTATGACTATAACGAAGGTAATCCATTCCTTAAACCATCATACGCCGATAATTTTGAATTTGCACTGAACACAGCCAATTACGAACACAAACTTTGGGTTACAGCTGTTTCGGGTGATTATTTCAGTTTCCCGTTTGTGGATCCCGATACCAGAATTGTACGCCACTACCCTGAAAACTGTGTCAATTATTTCAGTGCGGGATTATCGGAAAGCTGGTTGTTTGACAGGTTTCCGTGGTGGAATTCATATAATAACGCGGTGGTTTATTATATGCGAAAAGAAGCAACTATCGCCGCAGCTCAACCGGCTATGGACATCGTAAGCGGTAAACTATACACCAACAATGATTTCGCGCTGAATAAAAAGAAATCAATTTTGCTCAATCTCGGGTTCTTTTACGAATTTCCATATCTGGCAGCCTACAACCGAATCGAGTCGCTATATATATTGTATGCCGGCATCAAGCTTCAGCTTTTCAACGAAAACATGACCATATCGCTAACAGCCAACGACATCCTGCGGACCAATCACTCTAAATCAAGTGTAACCTCCAACAGCATCAGGTATGTTTATGATAATTACGGCGACTCCCAAAACATCCGGTTGTTTGTCAGCTACAAATTCGGCAACAGGGATTTACGCGCTACCAAACACAATATAAGCAATACCGAAGAACAAGAACGGATAACAAACGGATAAAACAATTACAATATAGATTATTCAACGTATTAACAAAATTAACCATTATGACAAGAAAAAATTTATTCTTAGGTCTCGCGGCGATACTTTTAGTATCCTGTAACAATGAAAACGCGGGAAATTTATTTGAAACTGCTGATGAAGAAATCGCAGTAGAACTGTTCTCACACGTAAAACGTGTTGAAAGTATCGAGTTTCTTAACACTTCAGATTATGAAGAGTTCCTAAGCCCTGAAATGCGTTCTCAAATATCAAAGGACAAACAAGCTATGATGAAAGTGAGCGCTTCTAACAATAATGAATTAGATACAATTTATTCGTTATCGGAAATTCCAGTAATAAAGGAAATAGTTTCTAAGAATATTATCTATGCGTCAGGCAAAATGACCACTATCACACAGGACATTACACCTGATGAAGAGAACATTATAAATACGATGACTGCAACACCTTTATTGCCTGAACAGACCATAAAGAAAACTGAAACTAAAGATGGCATGCTAATTTCATATGGAGCAGATGGCAACATACTCAGTTCAGAACCTTATGAAGAGCCAAACATGAAACCATTTTTAGATTCTTTGAGGTATTACATTGATTTGGCTGAACTTGAAAGCAGCAAACAATCCGTGAAAGCTCAATCCGCATTTACAAAAATTAGAAACAGTGTAATGCCGGCTGGCGTGAATGTTTGGCAAATGGACGATGGCAATATTGTAATCGAGGAGATTATAAACAGCCAATCTGAGAATGAGATGCGGGTTAAAGGTGTTTCAGGTCAAATGCGTTCACGTACAATAACAAATCCCGAAATGGACAAAACACTACGTTTCGAATTATATCAGGGCAACCAAATGGTAAGCCGCCGAACCTATCAATATAATGGTAGCGACAAGCTCAAAAATTCTGTTAGAATCAAAGGAAGTGCCTTGGAAAATCCTTCAGGTATTATTTCAGAAGTTTTATTTATAAATGACAGAGGCATTCCAAAAATCAGGAAAACTCAGGAAGAATACAAACAAAACCAACTTATTGTACACTTTTAAATCATTAACCTTCAAAAAAATTTAACATGAAACGAGTATTAATTATATTGAGTATTATCAGCACATTAACGTTTAGCGTTGATGCAGGTAAAATAGTTTTTTATATTCATGGCACTTTTGCTGAAACAGCTTCCAAAGATCATAGTGATGATGATACACATAAATTAGGTATCTACAAAAGGGTTTTCACGCCAACAAATGGTACGCTTTGTTGGTATGATTCAAGAAATAAGTTACATGACATTGGTACACATTGTTATAATAAATATGTTAAGACACAAGAAACGAACAATGATGTAATCCTCGTGGGGCATAGTATGGGTGGCTCAGTTGTTCGAACCATGCTGGATAAATCTTCAAATATAAAAGGCATTATTACAGCAGGCACTGCAAACTATGGGTCAGTATTTTTCAATAAATTATCAAGTGGGGATGTGTGGTTTTTTCTGCAAGATATGTACAACAAGGGCTCAAATGCAATAACAGTATCAAAAGTGAATATTGCAAATGCGCTATTGCCTGGTTCTTCTTTTGCTGCAAGCCTGACCGAAAGAGTTTGCAAATACAATAGCGACAAAGATAAAACCCTGAATTTTCTAAAAACAGGATTTAATCATGTTGCAGTGCCTGTTTTTAATTACATATATCCCTGTTTAAATGAAATGGCTCAAAACAGCAATTTTAACAACGAATTAAATGCTAAGAAGATTAGTGTCCCGTACATTAATATTTATGGTGCTGAAGATGCATGGGAATTTGTACGACTATTGAGCACTCAAGCCCAACTCAAGGATGTAAACAGTATAAAAAACATCGATAAAACGTACGATGAAGATGGAGTTAAACTATTGAATGGTGGTCTTTCTGTGGTGAATTTTATTCAGGATGCACACGATGTACTTTACGATGTTATGTCGGTAGTATCAATTGTGGTTTGGAAATATAAATCAACGAAAGAATTAGTGCGACAGGCTCGTTACAATTGGGATGGCCTATATAAATATATTCAAACCGATATGCATAATGAGATATCCAAATACAATGGCTCGTATCAATATGAATCCCGTACTTACAGGTACACTATTTTAGGTAGAACTTACACTATGACTTCTTATGTGCCTGTAGTTCGCGAAAACGACGGCATGAACTGCGACAAAACGGTTATGCTTCCCGAAAGTATGGCTGGAACTGGAGGAGTGATTTATAATGTTCGAGCTACAGGTGTAAACCATATGGAAATGGGGAATCATAAAAAAATGAGAGAAATATTTGAACAAGCTTTTAAAACTAACACGTATGGTTCAGTATTCAAATTACAACAAACCCAATAAATTGTTATTTGTAATACCTTTTGTCTTATTTATGTTGGGGTGCAGCTGTACCCCAACATCTATACCGGAGGAAGTAGAAGGAATAAAGCCACTCTGGAGCACAAAATTACCAGGTAAAGCAGGTGTTTATAATAGAGGAATTATTGGCTTTGCCTTATTTGATGGGAAAGCACATTTTCACTCTACTTATTTCACAGGAATAATAAATGATGTATTTGAAGAAGACAATCGAATCCATGCGTTAGATATAGAAACAGGAAAGATACAGTGGACTTATCCCACTTCATATAATAAAAGTAAACCCATGTTTTTTGGTGGAGTACCCTATCAGTACAATGAATATGTGGTTACTAAAATGTGGAAACAAGGCTCTATTAAAACGGATAAATTAGTAGGTATAAATTTTCAAACAGGGAAAGAAATCTGGTTCAATGAAATTCCTATTACATATTCAAATATCTGTAGTACAGATGTGGTAGGTGAAGAGGAAAGTTTTTACTTATTTGAACAAACCCGGAAAAATGCAATATTATGTAAAGGGAATATTTATACCGGAGAAACTGATGCTGTTTTGGTAGTGGAACCAGAACAAGGTTATAATTATACAAACATTACCTCTAATGTAGTATTTCAAAAAGAAAAAAGCCAAATAATTGCCGGAGCTTGGGAACGAGATACTACAAACAGAGACACTTATGCATACCAAAATTTTTTATATATCATTGATGCAAAAAATAATTTTATATTAAATAAAATACACTCTGATTTCTTTGACAAGAAGATGTTAATTGCATATATTAGCTGCCATGGAGATAAAGTATATGCAGCTTGCGGTTTAACTACAATTTGTTATAACTTGAATACACTAACCGTAAATTGGACGTACAAATCAACCGAATCATACAATTACATGACAAATCAAATAGTTGTCAATGACGGTATTGTATTGCTATATGGTGATAACCGCTATGTAGGCTTAGATGCTCATACAGGCGAGAAACTGTATCAGGGTGATATTCAATGTGCAAAGGTAAATGCCTTCAATGGCTATGCATATATAATTGGTAGAGATGAGTATTTATATATTTTAGATATTAAGACCGGTAGAAAAACACATAAAATTACCTGTCCTGATAAATTAAAATCAGGCGATGGGTTTCATATTGCCTGCACTCCACAGGTTTACGGCGACAAATTATTTGTATTTGGCTATTATCACGCTTATTGCTACGATGCAGTGCCTAAAGAAGAATAACCCACACAAAACTTTATGAGAAAACAGAATATCGCAATATTAGTTGTGGCATTTATAGGTATCATTTGCATACATGCTACAAATAAGGTTTATCTTGTGCATGGATATGGTGGTTTAGGCATAGAACTTAAAGAGATACAAAAAGCAATTCAAAAAACAGGATATGTCAGTGAAATTTATATCTACCCCAGTTTAGTGGAAGATGTAGATTCAGTTGCTAATGCACTCTTTCATAAAATTCAGAAAGAAAATTATGATACAGTTTCTTTTGTCACTCATTCCATGGGTGCGTTAGTTGTACGATCAATGTATGAGCATCTTGATTCATTAACATTTTTTCCTTTTATTCACAGGATTGTAATGATAGCTCCACCAAACAACGGATCACCAGTGGCTGATTTCTTTGCCCAGTTTTCGTTTGTTAAACACATTATTGGGCCGAACATCAACAACTTAACAACAAACCCATTAATGGGAGCAGGGAAATACCCAACACCTGCTTGCGAAGTTGGACTTATTGCAGGAAGCTTTGGTAGGAATAAAGGATTCAATATCTTTTTAAAAGGAGACAATGATGGCGTTTTAATTCCTGAACAAACAAAAATGGGTATTGAAAAAGATGTCATCTTTGTAAAATCATCGCATGTAGGCCTTTTGTTCGACAAAAAAGTCAAAAAACAGGTAACTTCTTTCTTAAGATATGGAGTATTTAGCAAACTTGCTAAGTGATGGTAAACACACCACCATACTTTGCTGCCGCTGCCAGCACGAATATACAACATAAGCAAAGCTTCTTTTTTCTGAATTCACACACACCCTCTATTTCATTTGTTAAGCATTTTAACAAATTTCATTTCATTTTCACGACAATTCTTTTGTAATTATTACAATTAAACATTCGTGCACATTTTTTTCAAATCAAAGCTCAAATGATTTGGAGCGAATTGACATTATGCATAATTTTGCATCAGTTAATAAACATTATGACAACAATAAAACATAAAAAGCTTACATATTTCACAAAAATGCACGGAACCGGTAACGATTACATATATATTAACGGTTTTGAAGAGCACATAGAAAATCCATCCGAATTAGCTGTTCGATGGAGCGACCGACACAAAGGTATCGGTTCCGACGGGTTGGTTTTGATATTACCTTCGGAAAAAGCTGATTTTAGAATGCGCATGTTCAACGCCGATGGCTCAGAGTCGGAAATGTGTGGTAACGCCTCCCGATGCATAGGCAAATATGTATTCGACAAGGGCATGACCAGCAAGACCGAACTGACACTCGAAACCCTCGCGGGAATAAAAAAACTGCAACTCTTTCCGGGAAAAGACGGAAAAATTGAACGGGTAACAGTGGATATGGGCGAACCAATTTTACAAACAAATGCAATCCCGGTAAGTACAGATAAAGAGATGATGATTAACGAAACAGTTAAGTTTCCATCCGGAAGGGCATACAACATAACAACCGTGTCGATGGGCAATCCACACGCGGTGATTTTCACCGGCAACATTGCCTCATTGGATTTACAGAAAACAGGACCGGAAATTGAAAACGCGGCGATCTTTCCAAACAGAACGAATACTGAATTTATCGAACTCGTTTCGTACGACAAGCTGAAAATGCGCGTATGGGAAAGAGGATCGGGCGAAACCATGGCTTGCGGAACAGGCGCTTGTGCCGCAGCAGTAGCCGGAGTATTAAACAAACTAAGTTTCAGGAAAGTCGACATCGAGTTGCTCGGCGGCAACCTGACCATTGAATGGAAAGTGTCGGATAACCATGTATATCTGACCGGAGACGCGGTCACCGTTTTCGAAGGACAAGCAGAACAATAAAACAACAATAAAACACATCGTAAACAGAAATGGCATTGATTAACGAACATTTTATCAGGATTCCTGCCACCTATCTTTTTTCAGAAATTGCACGAAGGGTTGCCGGATACCAGGAATCCAATCCCGAAGCCGGAATTATCCGAATGGGAATCGGAGACGTAACACTCCCCCTGCCGGACGCCTCGGTCGACGCGATGATAAAAGCCGCCGAAGAACAAAGAAATCAGGCAACATTTCGCGGATACGGACCTGAACAGGGCTATGCTTTTCTCCGCGAAGCAATTAAATCGAACGATTACGCAGCACACAATATTGATATCGAAACCGATGAAATATTTGTCAGCGACGGTGCCAAGAGTGACACCGGCAATATAGGAGATATATTCAGCACACAAAACAAAGTGGCCGTGACCGATCCGGTATACCCGGTGTACGTCGACACAAACGCCATGGGCGGAAGAGCTGGTCAACCCGAAGCGTCGGGCAGCTGGTCCAACATCGTTTATCTTCCCTGCAAAGAAGAAAACAACTTTGTTCCGGAGCTTCCCAAAGAAAAAGTGGATTTGATTTATCTCTGTTATCCGAACAATCCGACCGGCACCACCTTAACCCGGGAACAACTCGCCGTTTGGGTCGATTACGCCAGGGAAAACAAGGCTGTAATCCTGTTCGATGCAGCATACGAAGCATTTATTACAGAGGAAAACGTTCCTCACAGTATATACGAAATACCGGGAGCCAAAGAAGTGGCCATCGAATTCAAAAGCTTCTCGAAGACAGCCGGTTTCACCGGAACACGCTGTGCATACACAGTAGTACCCAAGCAACTGATGGCCTACTCGGAAAACGGAGAACAAGTGATGCTGAATAAACTATGGAACCGCCGCCACACCACCAAGTTCAACGGGACTTCATACGTGGTACAACGGGCAGCAGAAGCCACTTACAGCGAAGCCGGAAAGAAACAGGTAACGGAGCTAATCGCGTATTACAAAGAAAACGCGCGCATCATCCGGGAAGGACTTGAAAAAGTTGGTCTTATAGTCTTCGGAGGCATCAATGCCCCTTACGTTTGGGCCAAAACACCGGCCGGCATGAGCAGCTGGGAATACTTTGATTATCTGTTGAAAGAAAAAAATATCGTCACCACCCCGGGAGCGGGATTCGGTGCAAGCGGCGAAGGATACATCCGGTTTTCGGCATTCGGCAGTCGCGAAAATACCCTTGAAGCAATGAAACGGATTGGGTGATACAAGTCACCAGACGCCGGACACCGGACACCAGACTGAAGACCGGAGACTGGCGTCTGGAGACCGGAGACTGGCGACCGGAGACCGGAGACTGGCGTCTGGCGTCTGGTGACCGGCGTCTGGCGTCTGGCGACTGGAGACTGAATTTAGTTTTTTTAGGTATAATTAAAAATTTCAAGGTATGAAAAAGATGAAAATTTGGGCAATCGCAATGATTGCAGTGTTAACAACAATGGGCGTTAAAGCCCAGAGTCTGGAAGTCGGAGCCGATGTTGTAAGCTCCTATGTATGGCGCGGAACGCAATTCTCAGGACTGTCGGTACAACCGGGAGTGACATTCTCAAGCGGAGGATTTTCACTGGGAGCGTGGGGTTCAGCTGGCCTGGATGGTTTCATGGAAATGGATTTATCGACCAGCTATGCATTTGATTTTGGATTATCAATCGGCTTGACCGATTATTATTTCCCGGGCACCAATTATTTCGACTTATCGAAATTAACCGGAGCACACGGGTTCGAATTGAATCTTGGTTATGGAATTAAAGATCTCTCCCTTTCAGCCAACTACATGCTTAACGAAGCAGGTGGAGCTGCAACAGCAGGTGGAGACATGTATTTTGAATTAGGTTACGCCTTTAAATCGTTCAGCATCTTTGCAGGTGCAGGTAACGGATGGCACACACCGGACGGAAGTTTTTCATTGGTTAATGTTGGTTTGAGCACGTCGAAAGACATCAAAATAACCGATTCATTTACTCTTCCCCTGTCAGGCAGTGTTATCCTGAACCCGAAAACGCAACAGTTTTTCATTGTTGCAGGGATAACCCTCTGATTTGGTTTCATTCCTGAAGAGCAGGAATACAACGGATTTATTCAGTCAAATTTAAATTAACTGCCGTAAAAACATCAGCAGATGACAAACGGCTTAAAAAGAAAAGTTATGAAAAAAATTGAAGCTATTATCCGGAAAACCAAATTTGATGATGTCAGAGAAGCATTGGATGCTATCGACATAGAATGGTTTTCCTATTACGACGTGAGAGGCGTTGGCAAGGCCCGTCAGGGACGCATTTACCGTGGTGTGGTTTACGACACCAGCTACATTGAAAGAACTTTGATCAGCATCATTGTTCGCGACAAGAATGTGGAAAAAACGGTAAAAGCCATCCAGCAGTCAGCATACACGGGCGAAATCGGCGACGGAAGAATATTCATCATCAATGTGGATGATGCAATCAGAATCCGGACAAACGAAAGAGGCGATATAGCGCTTTACAATGCCGAGAACGAAAAATAACCTGGTTACAAACTACAAAATTGAATCTTATGGAAGAAAGTATATTAGGCTTACAAATAGGCCTTGACAATATGTGGTTGTTAATTGCCGGATTTCTGGTGATGTTTATGCAACCGGGGTTTGCCCTCGTGGAGGCTGGGTTTACCCGATCTAAAAACACAGCAAACATCCTGATGAAGAACCTGATGGACTTTGCAATCGGATCTTTACTTTACTGGACTATCGGGTTTACCCTGATGTATGGCGATTCAATCGCCGGATTAATCGGAATACCTGATTTATTCTTTATGAGCGATGGTTATGGCGATAACTACGCGGATTATTCAGACTTGTTTTTCCAAACCGTTTTCTGTGCAACGGCTGCCACAATTGTATCGGGCGCCATGGCTGAGCGGACTGAATTCAAGGCATATCTGATTTTTACAATTGTGATTTCTGTGCTGATTTACCCGATTTCCGGTCACTGGACCTGGGGAGGCGGATGGTTAAGTCAACTGGGCTTCCACGATTTCGCAGGATCTTCTATCGTTCACTCGGTAGGCGCCTGGGTAGGTCTCGCCGGAGCCGCTGTTATCGGTCCCCGTATCGGGAAATACAACAAACAGGGAAAACCGAATGCCATTCCCGGACACAACCTCTTGTTAGGTGCGTTGGGTGTTTTCATCCTCTGGTTCGGATGGTTCGGGTTCAACCCCGGCTCACAGCTTGCAGCTTCAGGGACTGAAAACGCGGTAGCCATCGGGCACATTGCCGTAACCACCAACTTAGCCGCCGCAGCGGGTGCTGTTGCCGCCATGATGGTTTCGTGGTTCCGCTACAAACGTCCGGAACTATCGTTCTCACTCAACGGCGCATTGGCCGGATTAGTAGCCATCACGGCCGGTACAAATGTAGTCGATCCCGTTGGTGCAGTGCTAATCGGCGCTATGGCCGGTATCATACTGCCTTTCGCGGTAGAGTTCTTTGATAAAGTAGTAAAAGTCGACGATCCTGTCGGTGCAATTTCCGTTCACGGTGTTTCCGGAGCCTTCGGAACCATGATGGTTGGATTATTCTCCACCACCAACGGCTTGTTCTACGGAGGCGGATGGAGCCAGTTAGGCATACAGGCCATCGGCGTTGTAACCTTCTTTATCTGGTCGTTCGGCACCGGACTGATACTCTTCTTCATCCTGAAGAAAGCGAAAATACTTCGCGTATCCAAACGTGTGGAAGAAGAAGGATTGGATATATACGAACACGGAGAGACGGCGTATAACTAATTGTCTACGGTCAACGGTCTACAGTCTACGGTCAGAAAACCACAGACGGTAGACGGTAGACGGTAGACAGTCGGCGGTCAGCCGACGTCATTTAACCGAAAACACGGTGAAGTTCTTGGATTTAATCGTGTGTTTTTTAGTTTTATTGTTTCAGACAGGCTACTTCGTGAGAAATAGCCTGTCTTTTTAACAAATTTGCAAGAAAAGTATGTATCTTTGCAGATTAAAAAACTAAGAAAGACAATATTAAGATTTTATGCTTTATAACATATAATTCGGTTTTAATTCGGATTTGTAAGCAAAAAACAAAGATTGAATATCAAATTGACACATCCGGTTTTTAAATCAAACAATTAACAATAAAAATAATAATATAAATAACATTATTATTATTTTTGCAAAGAATAACTAACATAAAGTTAGTCATATCGTATTTTTACATAACAATAAGATATTAAATAAACCACAAAATATAAAAATTATGTCATCACTCAGATTTAAAGCAGTAGAAGAAGCTTACAAGAAAAAAGCTTTATGTGTAGAAGCTCCTGGCGTACTCACATCCGACTATTTTGGTAAATACGTATTTAACCGCTCAACCATGGCGAAATACTTGTCAAAAGACACATTGAAATCGGTTCAGAATGCTGTGGATAATGGTGTGGCATTAGAAAGAGGCATTGCTGATCACGTGGCAGCCGGTATGAAACGATGGGCGATGGAAAAAGGGGCGACCCATTACACACACTGGTTTCAGCCGCTGACGGATGGAACAGCTGAAAAGCACGATTCATTCATCGATTACATCGGCGCTCCGGGCGAAGGTATTATCGAGGATTTCTCCGGAAAACTCCTGGCTCAGCAGGAACCTGATGCGTCTTCCTTCCCCAGTGGAGGTATCCGCAGCACTTTCGAAGCACGTGGTTATACGGCATGGGATCCTTCGTCTCCTGCTTTCGTAATGGATGACACGCTGGTTATTCCGACCATTTTCATCTCTTACACCGGTGAATCGCTCGATTTAAAAGCGCCTTTATTGAAGGCTCTGAACGCGGTTGACAAAGCAGCAACGGCCGTATGCAAGTATTTCGATCCAACTGTTAATAAAGTAGTTTGCTACCTGGGATGGGAACAGGAATATTTCTTAGTGGATGAAGGTTTGTATGCAACCCGTCCGGATTTGGCGCTGACCGGCAGGACCTTACTGGGTCACGAATCGGCTAAAAACCAGCAGTTGGAAGACCACTATTTTGGCGCTGTACCATCGCGGGTGGCTGCCTATATGAAAGACCTCGAATTTGAGGCTTATAAATATGGTATCCCTTTAAAAACAAGACACAACGAGGTAGCTCCGAACCAGTTCGAGCTGGCTCCTATCTTCGGCGAAGCCAACCTGTCGAACGACCAGAACCTGCTGATTATGTCGCTGATGAAGAAAGTGGCCCGTCGTCATAGCTTCCGTTTGCTGTTGCACGAAAAGCCTTTCGCTGGCGTGAATGGTTCGGGTAAACACAACAACTGGTCACTGGGAACAAACACAGGTGTGGGTCTGCTTACCCCCGGTAAAACTCCGGAAGAAAACCTGCAGTTCATCACCTTCTTAGTGAATACCCTGATGGCGGTTTATAAAAACAATGCTTTGCTGAAAGCGTCGATCATGACTGCTAACAATGCACACCGTCTGGGCGCTAACGAAGCTCCTCCTGCCATTGTTTCAGCATTCCTGGGCTCGCAGATTACCGCTGTACTCGACAAATTAGAAAAAAGCACTTCTGATGAGGCCATCGTGATGGACGACAAACAAATCCTGAAATTAGGCATTCCGCATATCCCTGAAGTATTGCTCGACAATACCGACCGTAACAGAACTTCTCCGTTTGCCTTCACCGGCAACCGTTTCGAATTCCGCGCGGTAGGTTCCTCGGCTAACTGCTCTTCAGCATTAATCGCGTTGAACAGTGCGGTGGCAGCCCAGCTGGAAGATTTCAAAGTTGCTGTAGATGTTAAAATTGCTGCCGGTGCTACCAAAGAAAAAGCCATCTTCGAAGTATTGAAAGAGTACATCAAAATTTCCAAACCGATTCGTTTTGATGGTAACGGTTATAGCGATGAATGGAAAAAAGAAGCTGCCAAAAGAGGGCTGGATTGCGAAACCAGCGTACCGGAAATCTACAAGGCTTACACGAAACCGGAAACAATCGCCATGTTTAAAAAAGTAGGCGTATTGTCGGAAAAAGAATTACATGCCCGTAATGAAGTAAAATGGGAAACTTACACGAAGAAAATCCAGATTGAAGCGCGCGTACTGGGCGACTTGTGTATGAACCACATCATTCCGGTAGTGACTAAATATCAGTCCTTGCTGCTCGATAATGTATATAAAATGTACGAAGTCTATCCAAAAGACAAGGCTGATGAACTTTCATCCATGAACAAATCGCTGATTGAAGAAATTTCGACCCGCATTTGCAAAATCAAAAACAACGTGGATGCCATGATTGAAGCGCGCAAGGTTGCGAATAAAATTGAACATGAATATGATAAAGCGAAAGCTTATCACGATGAGGTGTTCCCTTACTTTGACAAAATCCGTTACGACGTTGACAAGCTCGAACTGATTGTTGACAACCAAATGTGGACACTGCCAAAATACAGAGAATTACTTTTCATCCGATAAGTCCACTTTTCTAAAAATCTATCTCTTTAACAGCGGAATATCCTGACCGGTATTCCGCTGTAATAAACAATAAAACAAATTGCACATGCAGTTTGACATGGGATTTTACACCCATTCACAGATTAAAGACATGAACATGAACCCTCTACAAATCAGCGAAATAGAACAGCAATCGCTGTACTCATTTCAAAACGAACACGATGCCTGCGGTGTTGGACTGGTGCTCAATCTTTACGGCGAAAAATCGCATGAGATTGTTGAAAAAGGTTTACAGGTATTGGAAAACATGGTACACCGCGGAGCCGAAAGCGCCGACAACAAAACGGGCGACGGCGCCGGAATCCTTGTTCAAATCCCGCACGAATTCATCCTGCTTCAGGGCATACCTGTACCAGCCAAAGGCAAATACGGTACAGGTCTTGTTTTCCTTCCGAAAGAAGAACAAAAAGCGGCTTTATGCCTCAATGTTATCAAAGAAAATGTGGAGAAAGAAGGTCTGCAACTGCTGGCCATACGCGATGTGCCTGTCAACAGCGATATCTTAGGCGCTATCTCGGCTTCCAACGAACCGCTTATCAAACAGATTTTTATCACCGGCGCTACCAGCCAACAAGCACTGGAATCGAAACTCTACGTTGTCAGAAAAAAAATTGAACATGCCATCCTGAAATCCAACTTAGCCAAGGACAGAAGTTTCTACATGGTAAGTCTTTCTACCCGCCAGATGGTGTACAAAGGCATGTTGACTTCCCTGCAATTACGGGAATACTATCCTGATTTATCTAACCCGCATTTCACCAGCGGTATCGCACTGGTGCATTCCCGTTTCAGTACAAACACCTTCCCGACCTGGGATTTGGCGCAGCCTTTCCGTTTGCTCGGGCACAACGGCGAAATCAACACCATCCGCGGCAACCGTTTCTGGATGGAATCGCGAGAGAGTGTACTGAAATCGGACCAGCTGGGCGATCTGAAAGCCCTGATGCCCATTGTACAACCCGGTATGAGCGATTCAGCTTCGCTGGATAACGTACTCGAATTTTTAGTGATGTCGGGCAAAAGCCTGCCACACGCCATGGCCATGCTGGTACCCGAAAGCTGGAACGACAAGAACCCGATTTCTGACAACCTGAAAGCTTTCTACGAATACCACTCCATGTTTATGGAACCGTGGGACGGTCCGGCTACATTGCTTTTCAGCGATGGCCGCTATGCAGGTGGTATGCTCGACCGTAACGGTCTGCGTCCTGCCCGTTACCTCATTACTCACGACGACCTGATGGTGATTGCTTCTGAAACCGGAACGATTGATTTCGAAGCCTCCCGCATCAAGGAGAAAGGCAGATTGAAACCGGGTAAGATGATTATGATTGACACCGAAAGAGGTGAAATCTACTACGACCGTGAACTCAAAGAAGGCCTGGCAAAAGCTTTCCCATACAAAGAATGGCTCGACAAAAACCGCATCAATTTAGATCAAATATCATCCGGAAGAACAGTTAAAACAGAGATTAGCAATTACAAAACCCTGCTGACTGCTTTCGGATATTCACGGGAAGACATCGAGAAACTGATGATCCCGATGGCCGAAGGCGGACAGGAACCTGTTTCGTCGATGGGCAACGACGTGGCCCTGCCGGTTTTCTCCGACAAACCGCAACGTTTGTTCAACTACTTCAGGCAGCAATTCGCCCAGGTGACCAACCCGCCTATCGACCCGATTCGCGAGGAATTAGTGATGTCGCTCACGGCTTACGTGGGCTCTGTACACACCAACCTGCTGGAACCGGCTCCCGAAATCTGCAAGATGGTGAAACTGAAAAGTCCGGTACTCACCAACGCGCAATTCGACATCTTACTGCACCTGCAATACAAAGGTTTCTCCACGGCCGTACTGCCCATGCTTTTCAAAGCGAAAGAGGGTAAGAAAGGATTGGAGAAAGCTGTGAAAGAACTTTGTCTCGCCGTTGAAAAAGCGGTGGATGACGGTAAAAATTACATCGTGCTCAGCGACCGCGGCGTGGATGGCGAAAATGCACCCATTCCTTCTCTGCTGGCCGTTTCAGCCGTGCATCACTATCTGATTGACAAACGCAAACGCATGCAGACCGACATCGTGGTGGAAACAGCTGAACCGCGTGAAGTGATGCATTTCGCCTTGCTGTTCGGTTTTGGCGCCAATGCCGTGAATCCTTATCTGGCATTCTGCATCCTGAACAACCAAATCAAATCGGGTGATTTACAGCTTGACTTCCATACCGCGGAGAAAAACTACATCAAAGCCATAAAGAAAGGCTTGCTGAAAGTGATGTCGAAAATGGGTATCTCTACCCTGCGGAGTTACCGTGGTGCGCAGATTTTCGAAGCCATCGGCATCTCTTCTGCTGTTGTCAACACCTACTTCAAAGGACTTGTTTCGAAGATTGAAGGTATTGATATGGAAGACATCGCCGCGGAAGTCCTGCAACCCCACCAATCTGCATTTTTCCCTGCTGAAGGGGAAGAACCGGGTTTGCTGAACCTCGGACAATACGCGTATCGTGTTGAAGGGGTGGAACATGCCTGGAATCCGGAAACCATTGCACGTTTACAAATAGCCACGCGGACCGGTAGTTATGAAAAATATAAAGAGTATGTAAAAGCGGTGGATGAAAAGGAATTGCCCATCTTCATCCGCGACTTATTAGAATATAAACGCAACCCGATTGACATCAGCGAGGTAGAACCGGCTGAAAACATCATGAAACGTTTCGTTACCGGCGCCATGTCTTACGGCTCCATCAGTCGCGAAGCCCACGAGGCCATGGCGATGGCGATGAACGTAATCGGCGGTCGCTCGAACACCGGCGAAGGGGGCGAAGATCCCGAACGCTATAAAAAACGCGCCGACGGGCTGAGTACCCGTTCTGCCATCAAACAGGTTGCTTCGGGCAGATTCGGCGTTACAGCTGAATACTTAGTCAACGCCGATGAAATCCAGATTAAAATCGCGCAGGGAGCAAAACCCGGCGAAGGCGGTCAGCTACCCGGACACAAGGTGGATAAAATCATCGCCAAAACCCGTCACTCGATACCGGGTATTTCGCTGATTTCTCCCCCGCCCCACCACGATATTTATTCCATCGAAGATTTGGCACAGTTGATTTTCGACTTGAAGAACATCAACCCGACCGCCATCATCAGTGTGAAATTAGTATCGGAAAGTGGTGTGGGAACCATTGCTGCCGGTGTTGCCAAAGCCAAAGCCGACTTAATCCTCATCAGCGGAACCGAAGGTGGAACAGGCGCAAGTCCGTCGAGCTCCATCAAACATGCCGGTCTGCCGGTTGAAATCGGATTGGCCGAAACACAGCAAACGCTGGTTATCAACAACCTGCGCGGACAAGTCATCCTGCAAACCGACGGACAATTGAAAACCGGTCGCGATGTGATTGTATCTGCTTTGCTGGGCGCCGAAGAATTTGGGTTTGCCACCAGCGCCCTGATTGTACTGGGTTGTGTCATCATGCGGAAATGTCACCTGAACACTTGTCCGGTGGGTATTGCCACGCAGGATGCCGAACTTCGCAAACATTTCATGGGTCGTTATGAATACCTGATTAATTTCTTCCGTTTCTTAGCTGAAGATGTACGTGAACACCTGGCGGAACTGGGTTATCGCTCCATCGATGAGATTGTGGGGCATGCAGAACTGCTGCAACGTAAAAAAGTAGAAGGTCCGGCAAAAATCGATAAAGTCGACTTATCCAGAATCCTCTATGTCCCGGCTGAAAACAGCACCATGGCCCTGCATCATGTAAAAAATCAGGAACACAAGATACATTCGGTACTGGATGTCGAACTGATAAAAAAAGCGCTTCCTGCACTTGATTTGTGCATGCCGGTTGAAATCAAAAGTCCGGTGAAGAACACCGACCGTACCGTGGGCGCCATGCTTTCCGGCGAAATCGCCAAGCGATACGGACAAGCCGGTCTGCCGGATTCAACCATCCTGGCACATTTCACGGGTTCGGCGGGACAAAGTTTCGGAGCTTTCCTCAGCAAAGGGATTACCTTCAAATTAGAAGGCGATGCCAACGATTACCTCGGGAAAGGCTTATCGGGAGGAAGAATTGTAGTTGTACCCCCGACAGGCTCTACTTTCCAACCGGATAAAAACATCATTGCCGGCAACACGATGTTGTACGGAGCCACTTCCGGCGAAGTGTATATCAATGGGGTAGCAGGCGAACGCTTCTGCGTGCGTAACTCCGGAGCAACTGCCGTTGTGGAAGGTGCCGGCGACCATTGCTGCGAATACATGACAGGCGGACGGACGGTAGTCCTTGGGGCGACAGGCCGCAACTTCGCCGCAGGGATGAGTGGTGGCGTGGCGTATGTGTACGACGAGCATGGCGACTTCGACTACTATTGCAACATGGAAATGGTCGAACTTTCGCTGATAGAAGACAGCATGGACAGCAAAGAACTGCATGCCCTGATATCGAACCATTACAAATATACGCAAAGCGCGAAAGCCAAAGAGATATTGGACAACTGGCGCGACAATGTGGATAAATTCATCAAGGTGGTTCCGATTGAATACAAGAAGGTATTGCAGGAAGAGAAAATGGAAGCAATCAATAAAAAGATTGCGCAGGTTGAACGTGATTATTAATCAAACAATAAAACGACAATGGGAAATCCTAAAGCATTCATACATATACCCCGTAAAGATGCGGGTTACCGACCAGTCGCCGATCGTATCCACGATTTCGGGGAGGTTGAACAAACGCTGAACCGCGAAGACCGGAAATTACAGGCTTCACGGTGCATGGACTGTGGCATTCCTTTCTGCCACTGGGCTTGTCCGCTCGGCAACAAGATGCCGGAGTGGCAGGACCTCATCTACAAAGGAAAATGGAAAGAAGGGGTAGAAGTATTACACGAAACCAATAACTTCCCCGAATTTACAGGACGTATTTGTCCGGCACCCTGCGAGAAATCCTGCGTGCTGGCCCTGCACGAAGCCCCTGTAACCATCCGGGAAAACGAAGCGGCAGTCACCGAAGTGGCTTTCCTCGAAGGCATGATCAAGGCACAACCACCCAAAACCCGCACCGGGAAGAAGGTTGCCGTGATTGGCTCGGGACCGGCCGGACTTGCTGCTGCGCAACAATTGAACAGAAAGGGACACACTGTGACCGTATTCGAAAAAGACAATGCCCCCGGCGGTCTGCTTCGATACGGCATTCCTAATTTCAAACTGAATAAAACAATCATCGACCGCCGCCTTGCTTTACTCGAAGAAGAAGGTATTATCTTTAAAAATAACACGGAAGTGGGTAAGGACATCACCGGCAAGGAAATCATGGCAACATACGACGCTGTTTGTATCGCCATAGGCGCCGGTCAGCCGCGTAACATCACCCCCGAAGGAAGAGACCTGAAAGGCATCTATTACGCGATGGAATACCTGAGTCAGTCGAACCAACTCATCATGGGCGAGCCCGTGAACGAAGAAAACATCATCAACGCCAAAGGCAAACATGTATTGGTAATCGGTGGTGGCGATACCGGTTCCGACTGCGTGGGTACGGCCGTACGACAAGGCGCTGCAAAGATTACCCAAATCGAAATCTTACCGCAACCGCCGGCAGGTAAAAACCCGGCCACACCCTGGCCCTACTACCCCAACATCCTGAAAACATCGAGTTCGCATGAAGAAGGATGTACACGTAGGTGGAGTTTGAACACCAAAGCTTTCAAAGGAAAAGATGGTAAGGTAACCAGCGTGTCGGTGGAAGAAGTAGAATGGGTAAACGAGAACGGTAAGTTCAACATGGTGCCAACGGGTAAGACCGACACCATCAAAGCCGACCTCGTATTCTTAGCCTTAGGCTTCGTTCATCCTGTTCAGGAAGGCTTACTCAACGAGCTGGGCGTGCAGTACAGCGATCGCGGCAATGTCCTGGTCGACAAAAACTACCAAAGCTCCGTGCAGAAAGTCTTCGCCACCGGCGATGCCGCCATCGGGGCCAGTCTGGTCGTAAGAGCGATTGCGCTGGGACGGAAGACGGCGGAGAAGATTCATGAAACTTTATTATAAAATATTACCATATAAGTCATTTAAGTTACATATAAGTTTTATATACGACTATGATTCTATTCTACAAAAAAGTAGTTAATCAAAACTTCAACAGTAAGACAAGAACAAGCTTATATGTAACTTTTATGACTTATATGGTTTCTAAAAAGAAACTAACATGTGTGGAATAGTATGCGCATTTGATATAAAAACCGACAGTACGGTATTACGTCCTCAGGTGCTGAAGATGTCGAAAAAAATCCGGCACCGCGGTCCGGACTGGTCGGGTGTATATTCCGACGATAAGGCCATCCTGGCGCACGAGCGTCTGTCGATTGTCGACCCGAAATCAGGGAAACAGCCCCTTTACAGCAAAGACGGCAAGCTGGTACTGGCCGTGAATGGTGAGATATACAACCACCAGGAAATCAGGAAGCATTTCGAAGGAAAATACGAGTTTATGACCCAATCCGATTGCGAAGTCATCCTGGCTTTGTACCGCGAAAAAGGTAAGGACTTCCTCGAAGACCTGAATGGTATCTTCGCCTTCGCGCTGTATGACGTAGAGAAAAACGTCTTTCTGATTGGTCGCGACCACATCGGCATCATTCCGCTGTATCAGGGATGGGATGAAGCAGGTGGCTATTATGTGGCTTCCGAACTGAAAGCCCTCGAAGGACATTGCGCTAAAATTGAGGAATTCCTGCCCGGGCAGTATTATTACAGCGAAGATGGCGCACCGGTTAAATGGTACGAGCGCGACTGGATGGACTTTGAAAACGTGAAAGACAATGAAACCGACATCGCCCTGCTGCGCAAATCGCTGGAAGATGCCGTAGAACGTCAGCTCATGGCCGACGTGCCTTATGGTGTCTTGTTGTCCGGCGGATTGGATTCCTCCATCATTTCAGCCGTGGCCAAGAAATTCGCGCCCCGCCGCATCGAATCGGGGAATACAGAAGAAGCCTGGTGGCCTCAACTCCACTCGTTCGCCGTGGGATTGGTCGGTTCGCCCGACTTAGCCGCTGCCCGTGTCGTAGCAGAACACATCGGCACCGTGCACCACGAAATCAACTTCACCGTGCAGGAAGGATTAGATGCCATCCGCGACGTGATTTACCACATAGAAACCTATGATGTCACCACCATCCGCGCCAGTACGCCCATGTACCTCCTCGCCCGCGTCATTAAATCGATGGGGGTAAAAATGGTACTTTCCGGCGAAGGAGCCGACGAGATTTTCGGTGGTTACCTCTATTTCCACAAAGCGCCCAATGCCGAAGAGTTCCACAAGGAAACCGTGCGTAAACTGGGCAAGTTGCATCAGTACGACTGCCTCCGCGCCAACAAATCGCTGGCAGCCTGGGGTGTAGAAGGACGCGTACCTTTCCTCGACAAAGAATTCATGGATGTGGCCATGCGCCTCAACCCGACAGACAAGATGGCCGGCAAGGGCAAGATGGAAAAATGGGTGTTGCGCAAAGCCTTCGAGGACTACCTGCCCGAGAGCGTTGCCTGGCGACAAAAAGAGCAGTTCTCCGACGGCGTGGGCTACAGCTGGATTGACACCCTGAAAGCCCTTACGGCTGAAAAGGTGACCGACGAGATGATGGCCAAAGTCAACGAGACCTTCCCCATTCATCCCCCGATGAACAAGGAAGAATACTACTACCGCACCATCTTCCACGAACATTTCGGCTCTGACTCCGCCGCCGAATGCGTGCCCTCAGTACCTTCTGTGGCCTGCTCCACCCCGATTGCATTAGAGTGGGACGAAGCCTTCAAGAAAATGAACGACCCATCGGGAAGAGCGGTAGCGAGCGTGCATGAGCAGGCGTATGAGAAGAAATAGAAAAACCTTATTTGGTCAATATAGTAGAGACGCGATTAATCGCGTCTCTACTTTGTTTTTACCGGACAATAAAGAACATTTTTGAGTAAAATTTGCTTTCACTTCTCTTTTTCCGTGTTTTTGCGGAAATTTAGAAGTGAACATAGATGAACTTTTGGTTCATTTTCATTTCGACTATTAAAAATAGAGCACATACATAGCGATACACAATTGTTGATCATTAGAAATAATGTGTATTACAATTGCACATTTCACAAATATCGACTACTTTTGTGAAAAAACAAATCAACAACACATGACACAATCTGTTGATAATAAGATAACAGAACACATTAAGCGCAGAGCAAAGGGCAGAATTTATTTTTCGGAAGATTTTGCAAAAATTGCTAGCGCTGAGTCTGTACGTAAAAGTCTATCTGTTCTGGTAAAAAAAGGAATACTAATTCGGCTTACACAAGGCATTTACCTATACCCAAAAACAGATGCTGAATTTGGAGTTTTGTATCCTTCTGTAAATGATGTCTGCAAGGCAATTGCCAAAAGAGACAAAGCAAGAATTGAGCCGACAGGTGTTTTTGCACTTCATAGTTTAGGCTTATCAACACAAATTCCGGTGAATGTTGTTTACCTGACAGATGGTATTCCCCGTAAAATAAAATACGGCAACAAAGTTATAAAGTTTAAAAAGACTGCTCCAAAAAACTTATCCATGAAAGGCAATGTGAGTAGTTTGACAGTAGCAGCATTGAAACAATTAGGGAAAAATAACATTACACCGGAAGTACTTCAACAAATTGGGTCAGCATTGAAAAAAGAATCGCCAGTGAACATTAAACACGATGCGCAATTAGCCCCCGAATGGATTTCCAAAATACTTTTATCACTTCTTAATAACTCTACTGATAAATGAACTGGACTGATTTACCGAAAGACAGACAAGTAGAGTTATTACATCTTCTTGAGAACAACACAGGATTAAATGCCAAATCTATTGAGAAAGACTGGTGGGTTACCTTGGCTCTGAAAGCACTTTTTAGCGGTTCTTACGCCACACATCTGGTTTTTAAAGGTGGTACATCGCTTAGTAGCGGTTTACCTCTATGGCTGGTGTTGACTATTCAACACATCAACCTCAGTCGATACGCTTTGTACCTCCTGAGTCGACATGGAAAGACTGGGAGAAAGACTATTTGCTTATGCAGGAAAATATGATTTATGGTGAGTCTTTAGATTTCAATGGATTAATGGCTCGTATAACTGAATTGAATCTCAGGTTTAACTCGATGAAACTTTGATACTAAGTCAAAGGTATAATGATTTGGACAGACACGAGCGAGCGTGCATGAGCAGGCGTATGAGAAGCCTGCATAAGGGCTATAACACCGGCAACATACCGGCTGTGGCACACCAACACTACCTGATATGAGGTGCTTAGTGCAGTAGTGCACTATCACTTAGTGCACATGTGTACTATCGCTTAGTGCAGTACTGTACTACAACTTAGTGCACTACTGCACTAAGCACCTCATATTAGGCTATAACACACCATCACAGTGAGTATGCAGGCACATCCATACGAGGGGAATCACCTAACCACACAGGGAAGTGTAAAGCACCAAGACCTTAAACCCTCGGATGAATCACCACCGGCTGTGCATATTCGTAAATATTTGGTTTCTTGAGCAGACGGACGGTACCACCATAACAAGTGGTTATTTTCAGTTGATAAGTCCCGGCCACGAGCTCATCCGGCAGTATCAGCAACAGCGACTGCGGGAAATTATCGACGATATAATTCGTAGGGACCTGTATTACCTCTTTCGTTTCAGCATGGATAAAAAACACCCCGCAAGCCGGATGCTCACCGGCTATTTTGAGGTGATTGCCAAAAATCTTCACCATCGACCTTTCAGTTATCTCCGCGCCCTGCTGGTTAGGCAGTCCGATACCCATGATACCTTTGTACACATTTTTATGGCGACCCAATTCGATTTTAGTTTGCTCACCAGCTTTCTGCAGTTTTTTCCCGGGTATCGCCGAAATCACCACCTTGTTAATATCGCGATCAATCTCGTGGGCGCTGTTGGTCCCCGTGATCATCGCCCGCAGATACACCAACCCGGCATCCACGTTATAACCATCCGCCGCCAGTTCCATGGCCGTCTCGTGAAAATTGTTAATCAGAATTTCAATAGTTTCCTTACCAAGTGAGCCCCGGTCATTCATCCGATCAATCACATCACGCATGCTCAACCGTCCTTTGTGCACCGCCACCGGCATAAACATATCCTTCATCGACTTGAATGGCTTCTGCCTGAAATAGGCTCTGATTGTTTTCTTCATATTATAAGTTAAAAGGGTTTGGGAATTTGAGTGCAAAGATGGGAAAAAATGTGGAAGGTTGTATCGAATAAAGCATTATTAAATGTATGTTATAGTCTTAGCCTCCTAATTAACTATGTTAATTTGTAGAATCAATTTATAATACAAATTTTGGGTAAGGACGAAGTTTTGAAGACAAAAATCTGCGCAGTATAATGCAATTTGATCATATTTTTGACAATGAGCAAATTGTCGTATCGCTGATACGACAATTGAGCTGAAGCCATTCGATAGGGCTTTCTGCAATTAAAGAAGAAATCAAATACAATTCACTCATACAACGGTGTGTCAAAGTACGTTGGAACGCACTATAACCAATGTGCGTCTAGAACTAAAACTAAATGTATTATTTCAAGGTCAACTCAAAAGAAAAAAGTAGTAAAATCCAAAAATTAATGTATTTTTGTGCAAACGTAAAAAATATCATGACTCAGAAAGCAAAACCATTTATCAAGTGGGTTGGTGGCAAGACACAACTCATAGAAACCATTCAAAAATTATTACCGGAAGACTTTCGAAATCAAAATAACATAACATACATAGAACCCTTTGTTGGAGGAGGAGCCGTATTATTCTGGATTTTACAAAAATATCCGAATATTAAAAAAGCGGTAATCAACGACATTAATCCGGATTTAACAACAGCTTATAAAACCATAAAAACAAATCCAAAAGGATTAATAAAGGCACTTCGCTCAATTCAGAATGAGTATTTACCACTTACAGAGGATGACCGAAAGACATATTATTTATCAAAACGAGAGAGATTCAACACAAAATCACTCGAACCTGTTGAAAACACGGCATTATTTATTTTTCTAAATAGAACCTGTTTTAATGGACTTTACAGAGTAAACAGCAAAGGACTTTTTAACGTACCATTTGGGAAGTATGTAAATCCAACAATTTGCGATGAACAAACAATATTGGCTGATAGCGAATTACTACAAAAAGTGGAGATACTGACAGGTGACTTTGAAGCAACATTAAAACACGCTGGTGAAAATAGTATCTTTTATTTTGACCCACCCTACAAACCGTTGAGTGAGACCTCCAGTTTCAATTCATATTCAAAAGAAGATTTTAATGATAACGAGCAAATCAGACTTGGCAGATTTTGTCAAAGAATTGATTTACTTGGTCATCGTTTTATTTTAAGTAATTCTGATGTAAAAGGGAAGAATCCACACGACAACTTTTTTGATGACTTATATAATGAGTTCGAAATAAACCGCGTTTATGCCACTAGAATGGTCAATGCTAATGCTGATAAAAGAGGTAAACTTACAGAGTTATTAATCACAAACCAGAAATCAGTTAAACATTATAATTTAGCAGTTAATTTTTAAATTACAAGAAGATGGCAAATAATGAATCATGGAGCAAAATTTTTGCAGATTATAAAATTTTAGAACATAATTTCGATGAATCGCCTTTTGAATTATCAGCTAAACAAATAAAAAGAGCATGCCAAAATTTCCAAGAGGTAAATCAAAAAGAGGTGCGAGTTTTGTGTAAACAAGACTCAAGGTCAGACAGACCACAAATTTTCATCGATCACAATTTATTTATTTTGCCAATCAAAAACGGCATTTATAAAATTATCAAGGGAGAAGGATATATTGATATTCCAGAAATTAAATCTGAAATTACGATATATGATTCAAAGCTCGATTTTAAGTTAGAAAGTGCTGAAGTAGGGAACTCTGAAATGCAACATCTTGATTTTGCATATGCCTCTAGTTTAATAAGAACATTTATGGAAGATGATTCACTTGTGCTAACAATTAGAGGTCGCAAATATACTCCTCCATTCGACTTTAAAGTTGGGAACCATACAATTCACTCACAAAGTGTTCAAACAGAAGTTGATGCTGGCTATGAAGGTCGAAACAAGATTGTTTTAATTGAAGCTAAAAATTCATCTACAAATAATACAATTATCAGACAATTATTTTACCCTTACAAACAATGGAAAATTAATACAAATAAAGAAGTTTATCTTCTATTTTTCGAAAAAA
>JANJVQ010000009.1 GCA_024710005.1 Paludibacter sp.
GCAAAAGGGTTGCAAAGTTAATCACTTTTTTATTCCTGCCAAAATTTTATCGAAAAAAATTTCAGATAACAATAGCCTGACCCACTTCCTTTCTATAATCAACCCTTTCGAATTACGCTTATCTCTCAAAGCGGGTGCAAAGATAGAGACTTTTCACAAAACAGCCAAACAAAAAGTGAAAAAATATTCAAGAAAGTTTCTTACGTGCTCATTTCAAGAACGTTCAAAATAAAAATTCATTATAAACCTAATAAAGGATCAACTTGTTCTCGTTCAAAATGGCAATATTTATACAAATAAGTTATCTTTGCAAATCTGAATCAAGTCATGATTGAAACTATTATCAAAGGAATTATTATAGGATTATTTATTTCTGTTCCGCTGGGACCGATAGGAATGCTTTGTGTGCAACGTACATTAAACAGGGGGAGAAAACACGGCATTGCAACGGGACTTGGTGCTACCATGTCAGATTTGATTTACACGATTGTTGCACTGTTTTTTGTCGGATTTGTCGTGGATTTTTTAGAAGAAAAAAAAATCATCATTCAGATTATCGGCGGCTTGATTGTTGTTTTCTTTGGAATATTTATTTATAGGAACAACCCGACCAGACAACCTATTCCGAACCAAAACAACAATAGTAGTATCATGAGTGACTTTTTCAGCTCGTTTGTACTCACTTTATCCAACCCCCTTATATTGTTGATTTTAATTGCACTTTTCGCCAGATTTGAGTTTTTGGATGAAGAAACGACGACATTCAATCTGGTAACCGGAATTTCATCCATTTTAGGTGGTGCCTATCTCTGGTGGAATACATTGACTTTTTTTGTCGGTAAATTCAGAAATAAATTAAGCTACAGCGGAATAAAACTGTTAAACCGCATTATCGGCATAATAATAATTGCGATAGGCGCTTTTGGTACTTTTTATAGTTTTATTTTACTGATATTCTAACAGATAATCCGCTTAATGACTCTTAACTGATGTGTATACTCGCCGGTTTTAGATGAAATTATCCCCTGAGAATCAATATTTTCTATTTTCACCCACCCTGAAGCATGGATAATACTGGCGTTGTCAACCAGAATTCCAACATGTGTAATACTACCTTCTTCACTTCCAAAAAAAGCAAGATCGCCCGGCATAGACTCGGAAAGAAAATCAACTAACTCTCCCTGAAGGACTTGCTGTGATGCATCTCTCGGCAACAAGTAGCCACCTATGCCATAAACTACCTGAACCAAACCTGAGCAATCTATTCCTAATACAGATTTACCACCCCACAAATACGGAGCATTTAAGTATTGTATCGCTGTTTCTAAAATACGATGTACATCAAACCTACCAACTGCAAGTGAATCGGGTTCAATCAGACTCCAGATTTCACCATCAGCGCTAAATTCATCACCGCTCAAATCATAAATTATACTTCCACCCGGCAGGAGTTTACTTTGATTTATCTTTGTATTGTATATAATATTATAAGGATGTAGTAAACGGTCGGCCTTTTGGTGTCTGCTTTTTAGAAATGTACTATCCGTGACCGGATTAATCATCCTGATATCAGCCCAACCTGTATAACCATCTGTAATATTTTCAACATAAAGCCATTTTTCTTGTTTCACAAGAATTTTTACATATTCCCCGAAGAGCAACTGGGAAACCATTTCACTACGTTCGCTGTTATAAGCACGTAACGGAACCAATGGGTGTGTAATTAATCCGTACATATTAGTTTAGCTGTTAAACTCAAAGTATTTCACAAAAGTACTTAATTTTTAATATATTTGCATTCAAATACCAAATTTTAGATATTAATATTACTTTTGACAACATAACCGTTGTATTATAGTATTTTATATTCTCCGGGGAACTCAAGACACTAAGATTAAAAATAAATTTTAATCAACAATGAAACTTCAATTATCAAAAAACAGCCTGCATAATTTGCTGAAAACACTCTTATTTATAAGTGTGATTACAATTATTGCCTATTTATTACCCAATCAGGACTCTTTCAAATATCAGTTTGAAATTGGAAAACCCTGGTCATACGATCTTATCACCTCTTCTTTTGATTTTCCAATTTATAAAAGTGAGACTCAGATTCAGCAGGAAAAGAAAGTAATTTTACAAAACTTTGTTCCTTTCTATAAATTGGATACTGCTGTTTTATACGAACAATATTCCAGATTTAAAAAGGACTTTTACGATAAACATGGAGAAGATCATCAGTTTGACAAACTTATCTGGAGTAAATTTAAAGCAATTTATGAAAAGGGCATCGTATCTGCTGAACAATATCAAAAGCTTAATGAAGAGAAAACCCTGAAAATTAATTCTATCCTACCCGACAAAGTCATACACACATTGAATTCTGATGAGGTTTTTTCCCCGAAAACGGCTTACCTTGAGTTTATGAAATCAGCCCCGGAGAAAATTGGTTCTTATAATATTAATTTATATCTCACTGAAAACCTGAAATATGACAGTATAATTTCCGACTTATCCAAAAAGGAATTATTGAAGAATCTTTCTCTGACTTCGGGAATAATACAGGCAGGGGAGCGCATCATTGACAGGGGAGAAATTGTAAATGAAGAACTTTACCTGATATTAAATTCAATGAAAATTGAATATGATAAGCGAAAATCATCATTTCAGCGCTCTACTCTGGTATTAATCGGAGAGATCATTATCATTACAGGGCTTATTGTACTGTTCTTCCTGTATCTTTATTTATTCAGACCCAGAATATTCAACGATCTGAACAATCTGATTTTTATCAATCTGATGATATTAATCATGATTGGACTATCTTCGGTAATCATCCAATATACCTCTGTCAGTTACTTTGTTTTACCTTTTGCACTGTTACCGATTATCATACGGGTATTTTTCGACTCCCGGACGGCGCTTTTTGCTCACATCATTACAATCACGATTATTTCACTGATGGTAGATAATCCGTTTCAGTTTCTACTGATACAGATAGCCATCGGTATGACAGCCGTGTCTAGTTTAAAAGATATGACACAACGGTCTCAGTTAGCTCAAACTGCTTTAATTATCCTGATTGCTCATTTTTTGATTTATCTGGCGTTGGAGTTTATGAGCGAAGGAGAATTGAAACGAATCTACTGGCAACCTCTGATCTATTTTACGATTAGCAGTAGTTTTTTACTTTTTGCTTATTTATTGATTTATATTTTCGAGAAAATATTCGGGTTAATCTCGGCAGTAACACTTCTGGAACTTACCAATATCAACAGCGATTTGATGATGAAATTTGCAGAAAAGGCACCGGGCACCTTTCAGCACACGCTTCAGGTTTCAAATCTGGCAACAGAAGCTGCGAAAAAAATCGGAGCAAACAGTCTGCTGGTCAGAACCGGAGCACTTTATCACGACATAGGCAAAATGAAACATCCGGAGTTTTTTATTGAGAATCAATTTGGCGGGAACAATCCATTAAGTGAACTGGATTTTGAAGTGGCTGCCAGAACCATCATCGGACATGTTTATGACGGGGTGGAGATTGCTAAAAAAGAGCATCTTCCCGAACAAATTATTCATTTCATCACAACACACCACGGATTAAGCAAAACAAAATATTTCTATAATTCATTTGTCAATGCAAATCCTGATAAAACACCCGATGAATCTGTTTATACCTACCCAGGACCGTTGCCCGACACAAAGGAAACCGCGATTCTTATGATGGCAGATGCGGTAGAAGCCAGGGCCAGGAGTTTGAAGAACTATACGGAAGAAAGTATCAATAATTGCGTGGAAGACATGATCAATAGTCAGATTGCAGATGGACAATTCAAAGAAGCACCAATCAGTTTCAGGGATGTAGAAACAGTCAAAGCAATTTTCAAAGAAAAAATCATGAATATGTATCACACCAGAATCGCATATCCTGAAATTAAAAAATAAACGGGTAAAAAAGATAAACGGGTAGCCGGATTTAATTCCGCTACCCGTTTTCTGCTAATTATACTTAGGATAAAAATTTAACTTACAATTTATCAATCGCTTGTTGTATATCTGCTTTGATATCGTCAATATTTTCTATTCCGGCAGAAATTCTAAGCAGTCCGGGTTCAACACCTGCTGCTTTTTTATCTTCCGGAGATAATTGTTCGTGCGTCGTAGCTGCGGGATGGATAATCAAAGATTTTGCATCCCCGACATTGGCAACGTGACTCAACAACTTCACATTATCAATCAATTTATCAGCCAACCCGGCATCTCCTCTGAGTTTAAATGTCAACACACCACCAAAACCTTTTTTCAGGTATTTTTTGGCCAGTTCATGATATTTGCTGCTTTTCAAACCGGGATAATTCACATATTCTACCGCCGGATGTTGTTCGAGCCACTCAGCTAAAGCCTGAGCATTTGCCACATGGCGTTCCATTCTTAACGATAAAGTCTCAATACCCTGAATCAGCAGGAAGGAATTAAACGGACTGATGGCATTACCCCAGTCACGAAGCCCTTCAACACGGGCACGTATGTTAAACGCAATATTCCCAAACGGACCATCCGTTCCAAAAACATCCCAGAAAACCAGCCCGTGATATCCTTCAGAAGGTTCTGTAAAAGCGGGAAATTTACCATTGCCCCAATTAAATTTACCACTATCGACAATAACACCTCCGATGGAAGTACCATGTCCGCCCACCCATTTTGTGGCAGATTCAACCACGATTGCCGCTCCGTGTTCAATTGGACGGAAAAGATAACCACCGGCACCGAAGGTGTTGTCCACGATTAAAGGTATGTCGTATTTCTTTGCTATTGCAGCAATAGCATCAAAATCAGGGATGTTCAGATCCGGATTGCCGATGGTTTCAAGATAGATGGCTTTTGTTTTATCATCAATCAGTTTTTCAAATTCAGCAGGCTCATCGGTTGGCGTAAAACGCACCTCAACGCCAAGACGTTTGAACTGCACTTTAAACTGATTGTAAGTTCCGCCGTACAAATGCGCCGTTGAAACAAAATTATCCCCGGCAGCCAGGATGTTATTAAGCGCTATGAACTGGGCAGATTGTCCCGATGATGTTGCCAATGCCGTAACTCCTCCCTCGAGAGCTGCTATTCTTTTTTCGAAAACATCGGTAGTAGGATTCATCAGACGGGTATAGATGTTTCCAAACTTTCTTAATCCGAATAAATCTGCTCCGTGTTGAGCGTCATCAAAGAGATAGGATGTGGTTTGATAAATAGGCACTGCCCTTGAGTTAGTAGTTTTTTCAACTTCCTGACCTGCATGCACTTGCAGGGTCTCAAATTTATAATTTATTGACATATTATGAATATATTTATGTGTGAATTAATTAAAGTGGATATTCTTCAAATGCATAAAGCAGCGTGGATAAATAACGTTCCCCTGTATCAGGTAACAGCACCACGATGTTTTTCCCTTTATTTTCCGGACGAAGTGCCAGTTGAGTTGCCGCATAGGCCGCCGCTCCGGATGAAATCCCTACCAACATGCCTTCTTCTTTAGCCAGCTGACGGGCTGTGAGAATCGCCTGATCATTCGAAACCTGTATGATTTCATCAACTACTTCAGGATTGAAATTTTTTGGGATGAAACCTGCTCCGATACCCTGAATTTTATGAGGGCCTGGATTACCACCTGACAAAACCGGAGAATCTGCCGGTTCAACAGCCACAATCTGAATATTCGGATTATACTTTTTCAAAGTTGCACCAACTCCGGTAATTGTACCACCGGTACCTACTCCGCCGACAAAAATATCGACCTTACCATCCGTATCCCTCCACACCTCTTCTCCTGTTGTTTCTGCATGTACTTTAGGATTAGCTGCATTTTCGAACTGCTGAGGTAAGAAAGCACCTTTTTCAGTAGCAATTTCATTTGCTTTAGCAATAGCTCCTTTCATTCCTTCCGGCCCGGGTGTTAATACCAGATTAGCTCCCAGCGCTTTTAAAAGATTCCTACGCTCCACACTCATGGTTTCGGGCATTGTAAGCGTCAGCTTATAACCCTTGATTGCAGCTACAAAAGCGAGTCCGATACCGGTATTTCCACTCGTAGGTTCTACAATTTCCACTCCCTTTTTGAGGATTCCTTTCGCTTCAGCATCTTCAATCATAGAGAGAGCAATACGTTCTTTCACGCAACCGAGTGGATTAAAAGACTCGAGTTTGGCAATCACATTAGCAGTTAATCCTTTATTAACCGCGAAATTTGATAGTTGCACCAACGGGGTGTTTCCTACCAGTTCAGTTAAATTTTTTGCAATTTTCGACATACCTTTTTATTTTAATTGGATTAAACATTTAATACTTTTCAATTATAATGCAAAAATACAGCAGCCCGGAAGCTGCTGCAATAACAGGGTGATGGTATTTTCATACCCTGTTTATGGTATGCGGATAATCTCCGATTAAAATTTGAATGTAATACCGGCTAAAAAGTTGATACCTGCCTGTGGAAATAAATATCTATAATTATAACGTGTATCATCTCCCGGATAGAATTCGGACCAGGCATAACCATTTGTTTCATACTTGGTATTGAAGATATTATTAACCATCAAAGAAAAATCAATTGAACGTATGTTTCTGAGTGGTAGAGAATATCTTAGTGACAGATTGTTTACAAAATATGCATCCATTGCTTTTTCATTGTTGGATGTATTATCAAGAAACTGTTTTCCAACATACTGGCTATTAAATGCTGCTTCAAAATTCTTAAAAGTATAACTCAGGTTGCTGTTCAGTATAATATTGGGAGCATAAGCTATATCCGTTTTTTCATATAATGCTTCAACTTTATCAATGGGATCATAGTTTGCATTATATACATAAGCTACATCTGTAAAATTGAATATTTTATTTTGACTAAGAGTCATATTTCCATCCCAACGGAAGCCGGCAAACAAATTCAACCCTGCGATTAATTCTATTCCTGCACGATAGCTATCAGCCACATTAGAAGTCAGCGGTTCTCCAATTTCACTGATTTTTCCAGTCAGTACCAATTGATTCTTATATTTCATGTAATAGGCATTCACACCTGCGACAAATCGTTCATTCTTTATCCTGTAACCGAGTTCTGTATCAAACAACCTTTCACTAAGCGGATGTTCATCTTTGCCGGCATCAGTATAATTATTTCTGTTTGGTTCTCTGTTTGCAATTGAAAATGAACCATAAACATCCTGATTGTTATCTATTTGATACGTCAGACCAAATTTTGGATTGAAGAAATGGAAAGTTTTATCAAGATCAAGCGGACGCATAGCAAGCGTTAATGTATCAAACTTATCATTTTGTCCCTTCATTATATGCCGGATGTAGCGATATTGCAAATCAACAGTTGCAGTGAACTTATCAAGCAAATTAATATTAGATTTCAAATACACATTAGCATCATCTTTAACGGCATGACTCCTGTACCATTCATGGTCCACATCTAGATTCTGAGCGTTTCTCACCCATATTACCTTACCGAAATGATCCCCGTCATACCTGTTTATTCCTCCTCCTAATGAGGCGCTCACATTATTTTTCTGATAATTAAGAGCCCAAATCAAACCACCAAAATGATTATCCAGCCATTTTCTTCTTACTAAATCAGTTTCTTTTAATGCAATTCCATTAATCGAATCAGGAATTAATCCATATTCAACATATTCTCTATCTTTTTTGTATTCTTCATAATATCCTTTCCCGGGAGTATAATGAGCAGATGCATTGAAAAACAACTCATCATTCAATACCTGATTCCAATGCAACTGGTAATGGTTTTGAGTATAATTATCCGTTTGATTGTCGTAAAATTTGGTATCTCCATTGACATCTTTATATTTACCCAATTCGTTATAAGTACGATTAGTTGAAAGATAATCGGAATAAACTCCATTCCACGCCTGATACGTTCTTTCATTTCCTCCAAAGGTTATAAACTTCAGGGTAGATTTTTTCCCATAATACCCTCCAGAAAAATAATATGACTTCATATCCACCCAGGCACGCTCAATATACCCATCAGAGGTGATATTCGAAAGGCGGGCATCAAACGCCCAACGATCATTGATCAATCCTGTTCCTGCTTTCAACATATTTCTATTGGTATTGAAAGAACCATAGGTTGAAGAAATTTCTGCATACGCTTCAGGATTGAGTTTTTCAGTCTGCATGTTGATACTGGCACCAAAAGCAGCTGCGCCATTCGTAGAAGTTCCAACACCACGCTGAATCTGTACAGACGAAAGTGATGACGCAAAATCAGGCATGTTCACGAAAAACACCCCGTGCGATTCCGAATCGTTGATTGGCACTCCATTCACTGTAACATTTACGCGGTTGGCATCTGTTCCACGGATACGATAACCCGTGTAGCCGATACCTGTTCCTGCATCAGAAGTAGCAACAAAAGATGGTGTAAGTGACAACAGATAAGGAATATCCTGACCTGCATTTCGTTTTTCGATTTCTTCAGCGGAAACATTGCTGTAAGAAACGGCTGACTTTTCATTGGCACGCAGGGATGAAACAGTAACCTCATCCAGCATGATGTGCAATGAATCTTTTTTCTGTGTCGATTGTGCAGAAACTGACACAAAGGCAAGCAGCACAGAAACTGCCATACAAAATTTTCTCATAACAAATTAATTAAATTGTTGATTAATAATTTATTCTGAGAGTCCAAAAATTATAACGGAGATTTGCTTCTTCCCTCGACAGCATTATCCGTCCAGGTTCAAAGGGTATGATCTCAGCCCGTATTTATTAAAGGCACCCCCAATCGGTGAATGAAACAAAGTTATAAATGATTTGTTTCAATTCCGGCGACAAAGATACACAAATTTTCGAAAACTGTGCAATTTGTAAAATTCTTCATGTAAAACGTCAACAATTTCTTGCACATGTTTCCTTATTGTTTTCAGAAAATTATTTTTGCAGATACATTATCAAATTTGACTATGGAACTCCAAATTATTCAAAATAAAATCTTCGAGATCAGAGGTAATTACATTATGTTTGATTTTGATTTAGCCGAAATGTATCAAACCGATACTAAAGTATTAAATCAAAGTGTGAAACGCAATATTGACAGATTCCCTCCCGATTTCATGTTTCAACTTTCAGAAAAGGAATTCGATATTTTGAGGTCACAATTTGTGACCTCAAAAAGAGGAGGTATCAGAAGGCCTCCTTATGCTTTTACCGAATTGGGTGTTGCCATGCTTTCATCTGTACTAAGAAGTCCCATTGCAATCAATATTAATATTGAAATCATGCGTGCTTTTGTTGAATTGAGAAAACTAATTCATGGATATGATGAATTAAGCCAAAAAATTAAGCAATTGGAACTTGAAACCAATCTTCAATTTAACGAAATTTATCAAGCACTGACAGAGCTTGCATCGCAAAAGGAAAAAGAACAAAAATCTATTAATCCGGTAGGTTATTTGTCGTATGACTAAAAAAATAATATTTTTTTTACCTTAAACTTGTTGTTTTATAAAAATAATGTATCTTTGCACACGCAACTAAGTAATGTGCAATGAATAACAATTTTCTACATATTTTACTACTCGGTATTATTATTCTTTTACAAAAGCAGTAAGAGTGAGTTTGGTATGTAGATAAGTATAAGAAATATTGAAAACCTTTCTCACTCGATGTGAGAAAGGTTTTTTCATTTAAAAACACAACGATTATGGACAAACTTTTTATTTTTGACACAACCCTTCGTGATGGAGAACAGGTACCAGGCTGTCAGTTAAACACAGTAGAAAAGATTCAGGTAGCCAAAGCGTTGGAGCAACTGGGTGTGGATGTTATTGAAGCAGGTTTTCCCATTTCGAGTCCGGGAGACTTCAATTCTGTAGTTGAAATTTCCAAGGCAGTGACATGGCCTACTATTTGCGCCCTGACCCGCGGCGTGCAAAAAGACATTGAAGTTGCAGCAGAAGCTCTACAGTATGCCAAAAAGAAAAGAATCCATACCGGCATAGGCACATCGGATTATCACATCAAATACAAATTCAACTCGACTCAGGACGAAATCCTGGAACGTGCAGTGGCTGCCGTAAAACATGCCAAGAAATTTGTGGAAGATGTTGAGTTTTACTGTGAGGATGCTGGTAGAACTGACAATGTTTATCTTGCCAGGGTGGTTGAAGCGGTTATCAAAGCGGGTGCTACCGTTGTTAATATCCCGGACACTACAGGCTATTGTTTGCCGTGGGTATATGGTGAGAAAATTAAGTTTCTGATGGAGAATGTGAACAATGTTCACAAGGCTATTCTCTCTACACATTGCCATAACGACCTGGGTATGGCTACTGCCAACACCATTTCGGGTGTACTGAACGGAGCCCGTCAGGTTGAAGTTACTATCAATGGTATCGGCGAGCGTGCTGGTAATACTTCCCTCGAAGAAATTGCCATGATTCTGAAATGTCACAAAGACCTGAACATAGAAACAAACATCAACACGCAAAGAATATACGGAACCAGCCGGTTGGTTTCCAACCTGATGAACATGCCGGTTCAGCCGAATAAAGCTGTTGTAGGCAGAAATGCATTTGCACATTCTTCCGGTATCCATCAGGATGGCGTGCTGAAAAACAGGGAAAGCTACGAAATTATGGACCCGACTGATGTGGGAATCGATAAAAATTCAATTGTACTTACTGCCCGCAGTGGACGAGCAGCCCTGAAACACCGCTTAAGTGTACTGGGCGTGGAAGTTGAAGGCGAAAAATTAGATAATATCTATCAGGAATTCCTGTTGCTTGCGGATAAGAAAAAAGACATCAACGACGATGACGTGTTGTTGCTTGCCGGAAAAGAAAGAGCTTCGAAAGAAAGCATCAAACTCGACTATCTGCAGGTTACTTCTGGCGTTGGAGTTAAACCCATTGCCAGCATAGGACTGATGATAGCCAATGAAAAATTTGAAGCAGCAGCGTCAGGTAACGGTCCGGTTGATGCGGCAATCAATGCACTCAAAAAAATCATCAACAGAGAAATGAACCTGCAGGAGTTTACCATCCAGTCTATTAACAAAGGTAGCAATGATGTTGGTAAAGTGCACATGCAGGTGGAACATGCAGGAGTCGTGTATTATGGCTTTGGAGCTAACACCGATATAGTAGCTGCATCTGTGGAAGCATATATCAACGCTATTAATCAATTTGTAAAATAATTTTGATCCTATAAGTCATGTAAGTGACATGTAAGTTGAATCACAAAACATCAATGATAATAAAAAACAATAATTATATGAGTAAGACGCTTTTTGATAAAATCTGGGATGCTCACGTAGTATCAACCGTAGAAAACGGTCCCACACAGTTATATATCGACCGTCATTTCTGTCATGAGGTGACCAGTCCGCAAGCCTTTAACGGTCTTCGTGCACGCGGTCTCAAAGTGTTCCGTCCGGAACTTACTACCATGACAGCTGACCACAACACACCAACTATTGATCAGGACAAACCGGTAAAAGACCCTATCTCCCGTAATCAGTTGGATACATTTGCTAAAAATGCGGCAGAGTTCAACATGCCTTTATATTATCCATTGGGGCATGATAAAAATGGGGTTGTACATATCATCGGACCGGAAAACGGGTTTACACAACCGGGCATGACCATTGTTTGCGGTGACAGTCACACTTCTACCCACGGTGCTTTCGGAACGATTGCCTTTGGCATCGGGACATCAGAAGTAGAAATGGTATTGGCTACACAATGTGTATTGCAGACACGTCCCAAAACGATGCGTATCAATTATAACGGCAAACTTGGCGCAGGTGTTTCAGCCAAAGATTTGGCTTTATTTACCATTGCCAAACTTACTACCGGTGGCGCTACAGGATACTTTGTGGAATATGCAGGAGAAGCCATCCGCAACATGACGATGGAAGAACGCATGACAGTTTGTAATCTTTCTATTGAAATGGGTGCTCGTGGTGGTATGATAGCTCCTGACGAAACCACGTTCAATTATGTCAAAGGACGCGAATTTGCACCGAAAGGAGCCGAGTGGGATGAAAAATTAGCATATTGGAAAACATTGAAATCAGATGAAGGTGCAAAATTTGATCTGGAACTTGACTTTGATGCTGCTGATATCCAGCCTATGATTACCTACGGAACCAATCCGGGTATGGGAATGGGCATTCAGGAATCAATTCCCACACTGGATCAGATTGACGAAGCCGGTCGCATATCATTCCAGAAATCACTGGATTATATGGGCTTCCAACCGGGAGAACAATTATTGGGTAAATCCATTGATTATGTATTTCTGGGTAGTTGTACTAATGGTCGCATCGAAGACTTCCGCATTTTTGCCAACTACGTAAAAGGTAAAAAGAAAGCCGACAATGTGGTTGTATGGTTGGTTCCCGGAAGTTGGGGAGTTGAAAAACAAATCAGAGAAGAAGGGTTGTTGGACATCTTTACCGATGCCGGTTTCCTGTTGCGTCAACCGGGCTGTTCAGCTTGTCTGGCCATGAACGACGATAAGGTACCTGCCGGTAAATATGCTGTTTCTACTTCAAACCGTAATTTTGAAGGTCGCCAGGGACCGGGCGCAAGAACTATTCTTGCTGGTCCGCTCGTTGCAGCTGCAGCAGCTATTACAGGTAAAATTACCGATCCAAGAGTTTAATTTATTAAAAAAAAATGTATGGAAAAATTTGGAACATTAACATCGACGGTAGTTCCACTGCCGATTGAAAACGTAGATACCGATCAGATTATACCCGCCCGCTTCCTGAAAGCTACCAACAAAGATGGTTTCGGAGATAATCTTTTCGCCGACTGGAGATACAACAAAGATGGCAGTCCGAAAGCCGACTTTATTTTGAATAACCCTGTGTTTGGAGGTAGCATTCTCGTTGCAGGAAAAAACTTCGGTTCAGGTTCGAGCCGTGAACATGCTGCCTGGGCTATTGATGGTTATGGCTTCAAAGTAGTTGTCTCAAGTTTCTTTGCAGATATATTTAAGAACAACGCTTTAAACAATGGGGTTCTTCCTGTTGTTGTAAGTGCTGAGTTTCTCGCTGAGATTTTTGATGGCGCAAATAAAGATCCAAAACTGACATTAACAGTTGATCTCGAAAATCAAACCATTTCAAACAATGCAAATGGCAAATCGGAATCGTTCGAAATCAATGCTTATAAAAAAGAATGTTTATTAAAAGGATTGGACGACATTGATTATCTGCTGAGCAAGCGGGAATTAATTGAAGCATACGAGGCTTCGAGAAAGTAAACAGCTAAATAAGCTTTTCGATTTTAAACTAAAAGACACAAGCATGATAGAAATAATGGATACCACCCTACGCGACGGGGAACAAACTTCAGGAGTTTCGTTTGCAACACCTGAAAAGTTGAGTATAGCCAAACTGCTATTAGATGAATTACGTGTTGACAGAATCGAAATTGCTTCTGCAAGGGTTTCTGAAGGAGAATATGCATCTGTTAAGAAGGTTGCCAAATGGGCCAAAGATCATGGTCATATCGACAAGATTGAAGTATTGGGATTTGTGGATGGCAAAACATCGCTTGAGTGGATACAAAACGCCGGATGTAAGGTGCTGAATTTACTTTGCAAAGGTTCTGAGAATCACTGTAAATATCAGCTAAGAAAAACACCGGAAGAGCATTTAGCCGACATTAAACAGGTACTGGCTTTTGCGCGTGAAATGGATATCGATGTGAATATTTACCTGGAAGACTGGTCTAACGGTATGCGTAATTCCGAAGATTATGTTTTCTTTATGGTTGACAGCCTGAAAGATGAGTCCATCAAAAGATTCATGCTACCGGATACACTTGGCATTTTGAATCCTACTGAAACACTCCAGTTCTGTCTTAAAATGATCGGTCGCTATCCAAAATTGCATTTCGACTTCCATGCACACAACGATTATGATTTGGCTGTAGCCAATGTTTACGAAGCAGTAAAAGCAGGCGTAAGTGGTGTGCATGTTACGATCAACGGATTGGGTGAAAGAGCCGGGAATGCGCCGCTTTCCAGCACTGTTGCCGTTATCCATGATCAACTGAAAAGGAAAACCCGTATTGATGAAACTAAGATAAACACTGTCAGCAAATTAGTTGAATCATATTCCGGCATCCGGATTCCTGCCAATAAACCGGTTATCGGTGATAATGTTTTCACACAGGTTGCAGGTATTCATGCGGATGGGGACAACAAACACAACTTGTATTACAACGACTTACTGCCCGAACGTTTTGGTCGGGAACGTGTATATGCATTAGGTAAAACTTCCGGAAGAGCCAACATCCTGAAAAACCTTCAGCTACTGGGTATCGAACTCGACAACGAGATGATGGCGCTGGTAACACAGCGTGTTATCGAATTGGGCGATAAAAAGGAAATGGTCACCATTGATGAATTGCCTTATATTGTCTCTGATGTAATCAAAAGCGCCAACGACCAGCATTTGATCAGAATTCTCAATTACAGTTTGTCAATTACCAACGGTTTACGTCCGATGGCCAGTGTTAAACTGGAAATCAGAGGAGAGGTATACGAACAATCGGCAGCAGGCGATGGACAGTACCACGCCGTCTCTAAAGCACTGTACAAAATCTACAAATCATTGAATAAGCCTACACCTGAATTGTTGGATTATGAAGTGGTGATTCCTCCCGGAGGAAAAACGGATGCTATCGTTCAAACTGTCATCACCTGGCATTTTGATGGCAAAACATTCAAAACAAGGGGGCTTGACGGTGACCAGACAGTTGCAGCGATTAAAGCAACAGAAAAAATGCTGAATATTATCGAGAGTGGTGATATTCCGGTGAAACAGTGTTAATTATATAATTATTTGATAACCATATAAGTCATATAAGTTACATATAAGCATTAAGTATAAAATTATCTCAAAATCATTACTTGTTTATATGTAACTTATATGACTTATATGGTAAATTTAAAATTAAAATGAGTAAAGTATTAAACATCGCGGTATTAGCGGGCGACGGAATCGGCCCGGAGATTGTAAAGCAGGCTTTGGATGTTACCAAGGCAGTTTGTAAAAAATTTGGTCATACGCTGAATTACGAAGAAGGCATTACAGGCGCCTGTGCTATTGATGCGGTTGGAGAACCTTATCCGAAAGCAACGCACGAACTGTGTATGCGTTCTGATGCTGTTTTATTCGGAGCCATCGGTGACCCAAAATACGACAATAACCCATCAGCGAAGGTACGTCCCGAACAGGGACTGCTCAAAATGCGTAAGGAACTGGGATTATATGCCAACATCCGTCCGGTAAGCACATTCCCATCTTTAATTCACAAGTCTCCTTTACGTGCCGATTTGGTTGAAGGGGCTGATTTCATGTGCATCCGCGAACTGACCGGTGGCATGTATTTCGGTCGCCCACAGGGTCGCTCCGAAGATGGTAATACTGCTTATGATACCTGCGTTTATACCCGCGAAGAAGTGGAACGCATCATGCACCTCGCTTATAAATATGCCGGTCAGCGTCGCAAAAAAGTGACCATGGTTGACAAAGCCAATGTGCTGGCATCAAGCCGTTTGTGGAGACAGGTAACCCAGGAAATCGCACCACAATATCCCGACATCGAGACAGAATACATGTTCGTGGACAATGCTGCCATGCGCATCATCCAATGGCCTAAAAGTTTCGACGTACTGGTAACAGAAAATCTTTTCGGAGACATCCTGACTGATGAAGCTTCTGTTATAACCGGTTCGCTGGGTATGCTTCCTTCTGCTTCGATTGGTATTCATACTTCGGTATTTGAACCTATTCACGGATCTTATCCGCAAGCTGCCGGTAAAAACATTGCCAACCCGTTGGCTACCATCCTTTCAGCAGCATTAATGTTCGAATATGCATTCAATATGATGGAAGAAGGCGCGTTAATCCGCGAAGCCGTAGCTGCCAGCATGGATGCCAAAGTGGTCACCGAAGACATCTCCGGCGATGGAAAAGCCTATTCTACTTCAGAAGTTGGGGAGTGGGTGGTAAACTTTATTGAAGGGAAATAGTTAAATATTCAAGCGGAAAACTGAAAGCGGAGATCGGAGAGCAATATAAAATCGCTTTTCGTTTTCAGTTTTCAATTTTCCGCTTTTAACTTACCTTCCCGCCTGCCGGATGTAATTCCTCAGTTCTTCGTTGAATTCGTCTTCTTCAAGCAAATCTTCGAGGTTGATATGTAAGCGGTATCTCCAGCTAAATCTGGAATTGGAGGGCACATTGATTCTTTCTTCGTGCGGGTTTTCTCTTCTTATTTTATCGGATATGCTGAGTAAATCCTGCATCTGAAAAACGGACCACATAGCCGGCGAATACAAGTGCTGAACCAGTATATCACGGCAAATCCACCATTCGCAGAAATATGGCGCTTCTCCCCAATGTCCGAGTTGTTGGTTATAAAATCGTTGTGTTACTCCCCTGTCCTCTTCCCACCAGCCACGTATCGTACTCATATCGTGGGTTGAAGGCGTTACAACCGACAGATATGGCGCATCAGCCGGATGGAAGAACTCTATTTTATTTGTTTTAGGCGCACGTTGCACTTCCAGACTCAGAATCCCCAACTCCTGCATCACATCGGTAACACACTGCGTCATCATACCCAGGTCTTCACCGCAAATCAGCATGTTGGTTGAGCGTTTTAATGCCGGCAATTTTTCCATACCCGATTTATACCAATGTGCATCCTGCCGTCTGAAGAAATAGTCCACATATATTTCTTCCAGTTTCTGTTTAGTGTGTTCATCCAAATCCCGGAAGGTTTTGAGGGATTGCATGCCGAAACGCGGATAGAATTGCGTACTATTACTACCTTCAACTTCAAAAAACAAGACATTCGATATCAGATCAAACAAGCCCCATTTGACACTTTCGCTGATGGAACCTTCCAAAAACATCTTCTCCACCTCCTGTTGCCCCGTATACTGAGGTTTCAACCGCAATACCCATCCATCTTCAATCTGAAGACAATTAGCCTTTACCCAAACTGCATCATCACCGAATATCTCCCAAAGCACATTGTCTGTGATGTAAGGTTTGCAAAAACGATTGTAATCGAACCAAATTCCTTTTTCCTGAAATTCATTGATGTGTACGGGTATAGAAGGGTACAAATGCCCCATGATACCCTCGACCTGGTTCATCGGGATTTGCCAGATGCGGAAGAATCCGAGAATATGGTCGATTCGGAACGTATCGAAATAATTTGACATCTGGGCAAAACGCTTCTTCCACCAGTCGAATCCGGAACGCTGAATAGCTTCCCAATTGTATGTTGGCAGTTCCCAGTTCTGCCCCTTCACAGCGAACATATCGGGCGGTGCGCCGGCTTGTCTGTCTAAGTTGAACAATTCCGGATTTGCCCAGGTATCTACCGAGTTACGGTTTACCCCGATCGGGATATCTCCTTTCAGCACCACCCCGTTGGCATGAGCATATTCATGTGCTTCTGATAATTGCACGTGCAAATGATACTGGATAAAATAATTTGCCACGATGGCATCATAATGGGGACTCTCCGGTGTACAAAGTCTGTTCAAATTTTCGACATCAAAAACAGCATACTCTTTCCATTGTCTGTAATCCGGGGTACCATATAAATCCCGCAACACACAAAATGCGGCATAAGGTTCCAGCCAGTACTTATTTTCTTCAAAGAATATTTTAAATGCTTTGTTTTTCAGAAATTTATCCTGTTGAATCTTACACAATTCCTTCGCATAGTCGAGTTTGAAGTTCACAACTTCCAGAAATTCAACCAATTCTTTGGCATTCAGTTCAGCTTGTTTTTGTTTATACATTTTTTGCAAAGGATGTGTAGTCGGTAATTTACCCATGGCAGGCAAATTCAGGAAAAGCGGATTCAATGCAAAAGCTGTGATTGCGGCATAAGGAAGCACATCGGCATCGGTATGTGTACCAATCGTATCATTCAATGGCAACACCTGAATGAGTTTTAGTCCGACTTTCGCTGCCCAGTCCACCAGAAACTTGATATCACCAAAATCGCCCACCCCGAAACTTTTCTTTGTTCGAATACTGAAAACAGGCAATCCGACACCCGCACCGCGAAACTTTTCACCATCCATCCTGACAAAACCATCGTGATGCATCACCATGCTTTTTTTGTCATTCATTACATAGCTTACCCGATCCGGTCCGCTTTCGAAATAACAAAAGCGTTTATCTTCCGCATCGTAAAAGCCATATTTATAATGTACTTCGCCCTGACATTTCGACAAATCGAGCCGAACCTCCCAATAATCATCCTGCTTATTCAGCAAGACCGGTTTATGCGTTGACCAGTTTCCCAATGCCTTACAATCCCCCACTACACACAAGACCTGATTCTTATTCAACAAGGGAGCTTTCACACGGAAAAGATGCGTGTATTTTTTTGTGACATTTAATTCTGTCATCGGATGTTCATCTTTCAGCAGTACTTCCTTAAAAGGAGCTGTCAGAAAAGTATTTTCGAGTGTATTGGGAGCATTCCAGTGATCGTAACAAAAAATATAACCAAATCCATTGAGTTCAACATTCGGTTTTCTGTTGGCATCCCATTCTTCTGTATATTGTCCGGTGTTTTCATTCAGCAGGATGTATTTATACTGAAGAAGTTTCAATTCTTCGGCAGAAACATCCACCGCTCCCGACCAGTTTTCGGGGAATGCAAAACTCAGGCTGAGCGCTTTTGTATAATCGCCGCTACCCAAGGCCGGAATATTCCCCGAGACCAATATTCGTTGTCCCCAAAAGGTATGGTATTGAATTTTAAAATGTATCTTCATGGATCATGAATTATTACATAGATTTCTCCCTTCGGTCGGAATGACAATCAAGAACTGTCATTCTGAGCAGAGCGAAGAATCTAATATTTAATATCGGGCAATAGTTGTTTTCAGATTCAAAAATATACTGAATGCGGGCAATAACGCAGCAGATGATAAAAAAAGTGATAAAAATACATTTCAAACGTTTGCAAAAAGCGGAATAAAATAAAAAAAAATTATTTGAGAATCTTTGAGGGATTTAGGGGATAAAATTGTACTTTTGCAAAAAAATTACAAAAACATTCTTTACACACGATTCATGACCGCACCAACGTCACAATTCAAGGTATTTTCAGGCACAAACAGCCGGTATCTTGCAGAAAAAATTTGTAAAAGTCTGGGCTCTCCACTCGGGAATATGATAGTAGAACATTTCGCCGACGGAGAGTTTGCCGTTTCTTACGAGGAGTCAATCCGCGGACAATACATCTACCTGATTCAGTCAACTTTTCCTAATTCGGACAATCTGATGGAGTTGTTGCTGATGATCGACGCAGCTAAAAGAGCTTCTGCCTACAAGATTATCGCTGTGATACCTTACTTTGGTTGGGCGCGACAAGACAGAAAAGACAAAGCGCGGGTTTCCATTGGTGCAAAGCTAATCGCGGATTTATTGAGTGTTGCCGGCATTGACCGGGTAATTACAATGGATTTACATGCCGATCAGATTCAGGGATTCTTTAATGTGCCGGTTGACCACCTCTATGGTTCCCGCATCTTTATTCCTTATATTGAGTCGCTGAAACTGGAAAATTTAGTCATTGCCTCACCGGATGTGGGCGGCTCGAAACGAGCAGGGACATATTCCCGTCATTTAGGCGTGCCTATGGTACTTTGCCACAAAACCCGTGAAAAAGCCAACGTAGTAGGCGAAATGCGCATCATCGGAGAAGTTGAGGGCAAAGATGTAATCATTGTTGACGATATGGTCGACACAGCCGGAACCCTTTGTATGGCTGCCGACCTGATGAAAGCCGGAGGAGCCAATTCTGTAAGGGCAATCGTGACACACGGCGTAATGTCGGGTGCAGCATCAGAGAGAATCATGAATTCTTCTTTAACAGAAATTGCATTTACTGATTCTATTCCATTCGACTGCAAAAGATGTGAGAAGGTCCGGATTCTGTCCTGTGCCGATATGTTTGCCGATACCATTGAGAGAGTACAGACGCACCGGTCGATTTCGGAGCAATATCTAATAAAATAAGGTTGCTTCCGGATTGATTTATTCCCTATAAAACCAACATTACTGATGCGCTGCAGATGAATTGCAGATAATCTGTAGACTGGTTACAGATAATCCGCAGACCTGTTACAGATAATCCGTAAATTGCTTGCAGATAATCCGCAGATGGTTTACCGATAATCTGCAGGTTGGTTACAGATAATCTGTAACAACCATTTTAAAGGCTTATTCAGACAATTACAAGTATGCATTTTATTGATTACCAACTAACTTATTAAATAAAAGCCAGCTAATTGAATGACTCATTAGCTGGCTTTTATTTTTGTATGAAATATACTTTACTTTTTAGCGTCTTTCACTAAATAAATATAAGTCGGGAAGTGGTCACTGAAACCATTCTGAAAATGACCGCCACTGAAAGTCCGGAAAGGATAACCTTTGTATTTACCGGTTTTCTGAATCAGGAAGTCACGGTTGAATACTTCTGCTTTGTAAAATTTAAGCGAACTGTAATCGTTTCCGAGCAATGAATGACTGACGATGATTTGATCGAACAAATTCCATTTACCCTGATAACACAGAGAACCGATTCCCTTGACATATTTCTCCCACATCGGGTTAAACAATCCACCAGGAGCTACTTCCTGAACCGTTCTTTTGGCATCAAGCACAACCGCGCAACTCGGATCTACCGGGTCGTCATTCAGGTCACCCATAATAATAACATGATAACCGGGATCGACGCGAATCAGTGAATCATGCAGGTGTCTGACAACTGAAGCAGCCAAGTCTCTTGAAACAGAGGACTTATCACCCCGTCGGGATGGCCAGTGACTGACCAAAACGGCCACTTTCTCACCGGTAATCTTACCTTCTACCAACAAGACATCCCTTGTTCGGAAAGAAGTATCAGTCACCCCCATCTCAACTCCTTTGGCATAAGGAAAAGGATGTGTGCTGCTGGTTACATACTGAAAACGAGTGGAGTCATACAATAACCCGACATCAATTCCACGCCAGTCGGGCGAATCGTAATGCACGATTTTCATCCCCCTGCCTTTTAGTGGTTTAGTCGCAATCAAGTCCTCCAGCACTTTCCTGTTACCAATTTCCGAAACACCCACCACTGCAAGACCACCAAAATCTTTGGCAATCTCATTCAAAGTAAACGACATGTTAGTCAGCTTTTTCTCATATTTATCCATGGTCCACGCATTAGATCCGCTTGGAGAGAACTCGACATCTCTCAACGAATCAGTGCTTAAAGGATGATACAGGTTTTCGAGGTTATAAAAACCAACCGGATAAACCTGGTATTGCTGACCGCCGGTAGTTGTGGTAACAACCTGTTGAGCCGATTTACATGAAACGGCAAACAGGATGATTAGGGCGAGAAATGCCGAAAGTCGAAGTGCTTTTTTCATTTAAAGAAGTTTTAAAGAGGATATTGAACAAGCTTTTACGCATTGATATCCTCTTATTTAACTTATACATTCATTATTTATTTTCCTACAATAAGGTTCTTGAATTCCCATGTAGCACTTGCTGCATCTGAACAGACATACTTAAATGCGACTCTGGTAGTAGCAGAAATTGCGCTTGAAGGAATTGTTAATCCACCAGATGAAACAAATCCCCAAGCTGTTGTTCCATGATATACGCCTACAACTTCAACCCAAGTTGAAGAAGCAACATCCGTATAATTTGCAGTTGCATACACTTTATACCAACCTTCCTGAACACCAACAGTAATTGAACCTGCAGGACCTCTGGCATGATCAAATGACATTAAAACATTGGACTGACCAGACAAATTAATTACCGGTGAGATTAACCAGTCTTCGTTTGCATGACTGGCTCCTGATGTATATCCACTCATTACCGCACCATATTTTGAGTCAAATTTCCATGTTTCAGCACCTGCTACACTTACAGCAGTAAATTTATCAAAACTTGTTTGTGTCAACAACGTTTCGTCCAAAAATTTAGTGGTATAATTAGGTGTTCCTGGTACTACTGGAGGAACATATCCTTCAAGTATAAAATCGGTTAAGTCTCTGACTCCCGGAACAGCAAAATAACGGGCAACATTACCCTTAACGGTAAGTAATTTTTTCAAGTTTGCTGCATTATCTTTCAGATTAACAACATTACGGATATTACCGCTCGGTAAATTTATAACGACACATTTGGTATAATCAGTTTCATCTTTTGAATCAGCAATCAAAACAGCTGTATTTCTCACATTTGTACCAAAAACCACATCTTCAGCACCATCAATTGATGTAGTCGTATAATCGGTACCGCCAGGAGTAACTGGATCATAAATAATGCCACCTACAATATACCCATTTGCCCAAACTGAACTTGGCAATGTTCCCGATTCATCAAAAAAAGCAAGCACCTGTGCTACATTATAAGGTGATTCAGCTGATCCATTACCTTCACCTCCTCCTGAAGAACCAATATTAACAACAACTGTACATTCAGCTGTAAAGATATTGTCTGCTGTAGCAGTAATCTTGACCGTACCTTTACCTACAGCAGTAACTATAGCTGTTACACCATCACCAGCTACAGTTGCAACAGCAGTGTTTGAACTTGCCCATACGATATCCTCTTTAGCATTTGCAGGAGCCAGAGTAACTGTTAGTGTATCAGTTTGACCTACTTCAGTTAGCGTTAATGTTGTCGGGTCAACAGCAATGCCCGTAATGGCTACTTTCTCTTCGCAACTGGTCAAAACAAAAAATGTGAACAATGCGAATAATACATGTTTTAGTTTCATAAAATTCAAATTTATAAATTGTTATACTTATTTTTTATTAAAGATTAAATCTTTTCTGCTACGAATTACGAGCTGAACTGCATCAGTTCTCCCTCTTTGGTATCTGGTTAATATGCAAATCAAACTACCTTTTCCGGATGGAATTGTATCAGCAGCAAAATTGGCATATTCACTTGTACGTACAATAACCTTTGTTCCTACAATATCCAAATTCGTACTACCATAACTGGAACCTTTAGTTGCAAATATTCTTCTTCCTCCTTCATCAAAAGTCACGCTATCAAGTTTAACCAATGTTCCTCTTATATTTTCAGTTACATCTGGCAGTGAAGTATATACTACAGGTACTATTAAATCTGGATCCGGGGGGCCATTTCTGAAAACATGTGAATCAAATTCAGAAGAACTCATTCTGTCCATTTGATTCACCGGACCAGTTGAAGAAAGATAAATTGATGGTTTTGCTCCACCTATCTGATAACTTCCTGCATATCTTCCTACCGCCAAACTGTCCAACTCAACAATCACTTCTTGTCCTATCCTGAACAAAGGGAACAGACCTGTAAGCTGAGTGCCTAATACGATGGCGCCAGTTTCATCCTGTAGATACAATGTTTTATAGATATTACCACTTTCGTCGTTACCACTTACCCTAGCTCTTAAAGCTTTATTACTTCCCTGTATCAGGTGATAAGTATCGTAAGTTGCAGTATTGAATGCAGGATCCATTGCTTTTACCTGAGCAATAGTTATAAATTCTAGTCCTTTCTTATTAACATATTCAGGGACTTCTAATTCCGGAACATCATAATTCCTCATATCACAGGAAGTAAAAATTTGTCCGAGGGCAATTAATCCAAACAATAATGAAATATACAAATTTCTCATCTTTTTATTTAATTAAATTGATTAACTTATTTCAAGTACCTTGTTATAATATTAAAATTTGTACCCAATATTAAAAAACACATTAAAGCCTTGCATATAGTAAAACTTGGCTGGAAATTTATTCAAGTTTTCTAAATCAATAACATAACTCCCATTCACAAATGCATATGGAAGACGTCCCTGTTCATAGCCACCTGTTCTAACGCCTCTATTATTCAACACATTCACAGCATTTAAATTAAAATTCAATTGTCTACCACCTTTCAGATAAAGCAACTTACTAATGGAAATATCCATGGTAATAGCATCATCCAATTTAGTTTGGGCAACCCATTTTGCAACCGTTTCTTCTTTTTCTTCTGTTGAATAACCTGCATTGTCTGCTGCTTTTCTTACCATATTTATTATAGAATGTGTTCGTTGAATATAAGATGGATCTAAATAATTATTCGCAATACCATTTAAATTTATTTCAAACCACCAGAAATTCCAGAAATACTGCACTCCGAAAGTTCCTGCAATTTCAGGAGAACCTCCCACATGATATCCTACAATGGTCACACCTTCACTTAAATGTTTTTTTTCTTCTGCTGAAAAGGTCCTGTCAATGCCATTCTCATATCGCACTGTTCCCTTCGGATAATCTGTATAGGTAAATTGTGACCAGGTACCTGCTAGCGATAATGTAAGATTTTTAACTACATTGTATTTAACAGCAGCTTCAGCTCCGAAATTACGTTTACTCACATCAGAAATACTGTGGTGCACAAAAGTTCTGTATGAATCGTTGTAATAAGAAATTTTCTGAATACCCTTTTGATAGTCTGTAAAGAATCCCGAAATACGACCATTGATTTTAGGATAAGTAAATACATAATTTATATCTGCAGAGCTTATGATTTCTGATTCGAGTCCCGGCACCGCTTCGTCTGAAATACGTGAGGTGGTATATGCATCATAAGGAAGTGGTGCCTGTGTTTTGAACATACCATTCACCGAGAAAAGATTACGACCATCCATTTTGTAAACAATGCCGGCTTTTACAGCAGGATCAATGAAAGTATGCACTTCTCCCTTTCCATAAGAATTCAGGGGATAACGGCCATTTTTCATTTGTCCGTCTCTGAAATAAGATGTAGCAGTAAGTTTGGCTGCATAGAAAAACTCCCAGTACTGGTAATTGTGATGCATTTGTGCCCAGAGATTACCATTCGTAACATGCATATGGTAGTTATATCCGAAAATATCTCCTTCAATCACTTCTCTATCCGGATCAAGCAAATTGTTTTGCTTAACATCTGGATTCCCCGGGAAATCACGTTCACCATATTTATCAATATCAATCAAATAATTGGCACCCAACAAGTCGGCTACCACATCGAAGGTTTTACCCAATGTATAACGGGCATCCACACCGGCAACAAAAGTGACTTCTTCATTCAGTTTCTTTTCAAGCGTTGTATTAAAACTGGTTTCAATGGCGTCATTACGACGCTCTTCAATGATATACAAAGCAGAGGGATTCTCTCCATGTATATTGTTGCTGAGATTCGCCTCATAAATATCGCTCCAGTCAATCTGACTTTTACCTCTGTCATTACCTTGACCTGAGCCTGTCCAAAGTCTTGCATCACGGACATAAGCCGGATCGAGTGAATTGTAAGTCGATGCAGTATAAGTCGGTAAGAAACGGTAATAATCCGGACGAGGGTCGGCAGCATTGTTAAACCAGTTTAGTGCAGTTGAACCATAGCGGTTATAATTAAAAGCCAATCCTGAAGTCAGTTTATTCAGGCGGTCAATTTTCCAGATATGCGATAAAATTACGGTAGGATCGTAGCTGGTAACCACACGCTGGTTACGTTTGCTGCCATCAGGCATATATCCCCAGTAAGAGTTGTACAAATTATTTCCGGTTAGCGTATAGGCTTCCTGCACTGAAGCCGATTGCTGTGCCCTTTGTACAGGAGAGCCGAAAGTTGTCAGTGACAAGCTTTGTTTGCCATTGTCCCATTGTTTTTCTGCTCCAAAGAAATAGGCTAAGTTATGATAAAAAGTACCTTCCACACTTCCTTCGTAGGCATAACGACCACCTAACAAAGCAGAGAAAGCCCAACCATCGCGATTCAGTCCTGTATGATGCGACAACATCATACGTTGCTGATAATTACGATTTGTATAAGTAAGCGTCACCTTGGTTCCCCGGGCAAAACTGCCGGCCCGCAAGTCGTAATTCTGTGCACCGGCCAGGTCACCAAATGAAAACAAGCTTGCCTGCAAATAATCCTGCGTCGTGGCATTCCGGGTAGCATCATTCATTCCACCAATCATGGAATAATTGAAATTTCCCCGAATCATGGAGTTGAACTGAATCCCGTTCAAATAAGTTTGCTCGAACTTGTTCTTATAGCCACGCGGATTAAACCGGAAAGCAGACAGTTGAAAGCCGACTTCAGAAAGAAACGGGTCGTTAGAAAAAGTAGCGAGCGTACTGAAATTCTGCCCGGCTAAATCCGCATTCTCATCCTGGGTTGATTCATCAATGGCACTTAATTCAAAGCTATTCTCTTTTTGAAAATCCCTGCGGATATTATCCACATTCTCCTGTGCAAACCCTGTATTCAAAACAGCGCTTATCACAACAACCGAGAGTAAACGATAATTCATGTTATATATGTTCTAAATTTAATTTTTTGTCTTCAGTCTACAGTCATTGTTTTCCGTTTTCCGTTTTCCGCTATTCACCGTCATTGCGAGTGAAGCGAAGCAACCTCCTGATTCACAATCCACTAACTAAAGTCCCCATTGCCCCGGATTATTTTGCTGTTTTACGTTATTCGAGACTTTCGGAAAGAACACAAACCCCGTCAACGCCTCAATCTCTGCCACCGTTTTACAAATAGATCGTGGTGGTTCAACATTTCCGTAGGATCTGTGTTCCACCCAGAAACCAATACTTTTCAACTCATCATCACTACAATTAACAACCGCTTTGCCTGTAGAACCCGTCTTTGTCCGAAGCAACACCTTGAAATAATGGGTTGGCAGGGGAACACTATTACCTGCACCATCATAAGTTGAGGCCGTTGAATTTTCATCAAAGTATGCTCCTGTAACTACAAACAACGTATCATTACAATTGTTTTCGCGCACTTTTATTTCTAAGTTCGCCCACATATCCTGATTCAACCTGTCAAGCTGTGGAGTCATGTTCGACATATAAAATGTTTGTACATTCATTTCTCTGTTTGCCAGCCGATCCGCCGATGGTAACTGATGACCTCTGTCATATCTGCCTCCGTAAGACCTCGAAACACAATCAGCCTGAAAATAGCTATCTATATTGGGATCAAAACCCCATTCGTTCGTCCTGTTTGTTGACCCCAAATAAGAACCATGTATCGGATATGCAACCCACAGCGCTGCTTTTTTCGATCTGTCAAAACACAATGAATAATTTCTTACCGCCCTGTTGTTCAGAGACGCAAAATGTGTTACATACTGGTAATCATCATGTTCTTTATATGAAGGTGTTTCCGTAAAACCAGAGAATGATGGTGTCTGAGTCAGCGTCAGCACCCTGGAATCCTTACCGTCAAATGTCAGCGTGATGGTTGCCTGACGATCAACTGAACCGGCATAATACCGGCAATAAACTGTCAGCAAGTTATCCCCGTCGGTAATAAAACCAGAAACCTGGGATAAATTTTGATTCGATTTGCTGAATGAGCACCACGATGCACCTTCCTCAATCTTTGCACTCCAGGCAGAACCCTGTTTCCCACTGATAGTAATTGCAACTGAACCTCCTGTTGACCCTACCACAGAAGTTTTTTCCCAATAAGCGCTGTTGAGGACATAAATATCATCACCACACGCGTTCAAACAAGCAATCAAAATAAAAAACAGCATCAATCTGATTTTGCTGTATTGTGTTTTATACTTCAATATCATTTAACATTCTATCTGATCAGCCCACCATTGGTCTGATTAATTATGAAACACAAACAGAAAAATCTAATCACACATCATCCACCTGATAATCAACACTTAAATCCCTCTATTATTATATAGAGAATTAAAAAGAAAAAGGTCTGCAAGATACGATATTTTTCAAATTAAACAAGCGCCCTGTATAATTTGTTTATGAATATTTAATTTTGATTTTTTGCGTGGTTTAATGTGACTATATTTTATTAAAACACCTGCTTGTACTCATCAATAAAATAATTAACTTTGCGCTAAACAAATAAACGATTCAAATGGACTATCCGACATTGCAGGGAAAACTGATTATGCCTGAATACGGGCGAAATATACAACAGATGATTAAACACGCCATGACGATTGAAGATCGCGAGGAACGTACACGCTGCGTGAAAACCATCATCAACACCATGGGTAATTTATTCCCTTACTTGAGGGATGTGAATGATTTCAAACACAAATTATGGGATCATGTGGCGATTATGTCAGATTTTCAATTGGATATAGATTACCCGTATGAAATTTTGAAAGCGGAGAATTTATATACCAAACCGGAGAAAGTCCCTTACAAAAGTCACAGAATGCGTTATCAGCATTATGGCATCACCCTGGAAAAAATGATTGAACGGGTAGCTGATTACGAAGAAGGGGAAGAAAGAACTGAACTCATTCGTCTGATTGCCAACCAGATGAAGAAATGTTTCTTAGCCTGGAACAAAGAAGTCGTAGATAACCGAAAAATCTTTGAAGACTTACGGGAATTATCACACGGGAAACTGGATTTTACCGATGACACATTCAAACTGGTTGAATCGAAAGACGTTCTTCACAACAAGAAAAACAAACAGCAGCAGCAACAACAAAGAAAAAAATAATGGCCTCATTTAAGATCAAAGGTAAACAAAAGCTCTCCGGAGAAATTACCCCGCAGGGAGCCAAAAACGAAGCTTTACAGGTGATTTGTGCTGTTTTGCTGACTGACAAGGAAGTCATCATCAACAACATCCCGGATATCTTAGATGTCAATAACCTGATTTGCTTATTGGAAAAAATGGGTGTTGAAGTCAGACCAATCAGTCGACATAGTTATGCCTTCAAAGCGGAAAAGGTAAATTTTGATTATTTGCAGACACCTGAGTTTTACTCCAAGAGCGCTTCTTTAAGAGGGTCTGTCATGATTGTGGGACCGCTTGTCGGGCGTTATAAGCAGGCTGTCATCCCTAAACCGGGCGGTGATAAAATCGGAAGACGCCGACTCGACACCCACTTCATTGGTATTCAAAAGCTGGGTGCTGATTTCCGCTACGATCCGGATAAAAAATTATATGAAATCAAAGCTGAAAAGCTATCCGGCAGTTACATGTTGCTTGATGAGGCATCGGTAACCGGGACTGCCAATATCGTCATGACCGCCGTACTGGCAGAAGGTACAACCACCATTTACAACGCAGCCTGCGAACCTTATGTGCAACAGCTTTGCAAAATGCTGAACAAAATGGGAGCCAAGATTTCAGGCATCGGATCCAACTTTTTGACCATCGAAGGTGTTACTAAACTAAATGGTTGTGAACACGATATCCTGCCTGACATGATTGAAATCGGTAGTTTTATCGGTCTGGCTGCCATGACCGGGTCGGCTATCACCATTAAAAATGTGGCTTACGATGAACTGGGAATTATTCCCGACAGTTTCCGGAAGCTGGGAATTGAGATTGAACGCAGGGGAGATGACATTTTTGTACCGGCTCATTGTTGTTATACCATCGAATCATTTATCGATGGTTCGATTATGACATTGGCGGATGCACCCTGGCCCGGGTTAACGCCCGACTTGTTGAGCGTATTCCTGGTAGTAGCTGCTAAGGCAAAAGGGAGCGTACTGATTCACCAGAAAATGTTTGAGAGCAGACTTTTCTTCGTGGATAAACTGATTGATATGGGTGCGCAGATTATCCTTTGCGATCCGCACCGTGCTACCGTAATCGGACAGGGGGAAAACCTGCACCTGCGGGCTGCCCGGATGACTTCTCCGGATATCCGTGCCGGAATTGCGTTGCTGATTGCCGCTTTATCGGCCGAAGGTACCAGTATCATCGACAACATCGACCAAATCGACCGGGGGTATCAGGATATCGACATCCGGCTGAGGGCATTGGGAGCTGATATTGAAAGAATTGAGAGTTAACAGATAATATATTCAACCCTTTAAATTATCGGATTTATGCTGGACAAAAAGATTGTGGATTTGATTAACAGTCAAATCAATAAAGAGTTTTACTCTTCGTTTTTCTATTTAGACATGGCAAATTATTACACCGATCAGAGTCTGAACGGTTTCGCCAACTGGTTTAACATCCAAACGCAGGAAGAATATGCGCATGCCATGCTTTTTCTTCAATATTTACAATTGAACGGAGAAAAGGTAGTGTTGGAAGCCATCGAAAAGCCGGCGGTTGTTTTTAAAAGTCACAAACATCCGCTTACGGCTGCTTACGATCATGAATTGTTGGTAACCAAATCTATCAACGAAATTTACGCGGTAGCTTTCGAGCTGAAAGATTTTAAAACCATGCAGTTCCTCGACTGGTTCGTGAAAGAACAGGCTGAAGAAGAACAAAACGTGGACGAGCTCTGCAAACGTTTCGACCTGTTTGGAGGCGATGCACGTGGATTGTATATGCTGGATCAGGAGTTGGCAGGTAGAACGTTTACGCCGCCGTCATTAGTAATTTAGCGAAAAGCGAAAAGCGGAAAGCGGAAATCACTTTGTAATACCTGTATCGTCCTGAAATTTGTTTACAATTGTTGTTTAATAATTCTGTAAAAATCTCACATTTAAATTTTATCTTTGTGGCATCATATTGAAGCGGAGTTAGGCTCTGCTGAGGAGCAACCTAACAAGGAATAAATATGATTA
>JANJVQ010000036.1 GCA_024710005.1 Paludibacter sp.
CAACACCCGTTTCTTTAGCGGATAGGATTGTTGGGCTATCGGGCTTCCGTTTTCCTTTCCTTCCACTTCAAGGGTTTTGGTGCCGTAGTTGATGCTCGCTCTTACGTAGTTATCCTCATCAATATACAAGGGATAGAAACCTGCCTTACCCGATGCGGGAAGCTGGTTGTTTTTCACGTAAACCGAAAACTCGTAGTTCCATGCCGAATCGCCCTTGAAGGTGGAGGATGCTCCGGTTACCGTTGACTGTATCAATCCATTGGCGGTGACTGACCACGAACCTGACTTTTCTTTCCAACCCGTTATCAGCCGGTCGTATTCATCCCAGCCGGTGGTATACTGAACAGCGTCGAACGATACGTTGGCTGAAGAAGCCGTAAGACCCGTCAGACCCGCCCCTTCAAAGTTCGTTTCTATGTCTCCTCCCAATGTCAGGTTGAAATAATCAAGCTCCACACGGATACGGCCGCCGTTCTTGTAAATGGTAAGCGTATGCCACGGTTCCGGATAGTCAGATACCAGCGGGTTGTTCTCCAAAAATGCGAATTTTGATGGAAGATCTTTCAGGGTGGTAGTGGTAACTCCGTTCTCACGAACCGACAACCGCCACTTACCTTCACGCCCGATTTCTACCTTTACCCAGTTATCCGAATCAAGGTAATACGCGTATGCGCCTGCCCAACCATCGGCCTGCTGAATCCTGAAAGGCACCTCGAAACGGTAATGGGTCTCCGCCTCACGACGCAGCAACAGCTCACCGCCACCACTTGTCTCCGGATACAAAATACCTCCCGATATTTTCCAACTGCTCTCATGCAGAAAATCAAATGGATAGTAAATCGGGTAATCGCAATAATTTATCTGCGTAGGTAAAGCCGGTTTAGGGCGATAGCCTTTCGTGTTTTTTACCGTGCTGCTCTCTGCGACCACTTCCTTATTGTAGAAATGAATACGGTCGATGCCCTGTACCTGGTTATTGCTAAAGTATGCTTTATACATCATCCAGCGTTCGAAGCCATTCGGACCGGTGACAAAATTAGGTTGAGACGGACCTATTACAATATCTTCAGCATCGGTATTACCTGTATCATACAACCCGAAATCCAGAAACTGCTGGCAATATTCATCAGAGCAGGGACTCGTGGCTTCCACCGCGATGACATTTTCACCAACCACAAAGAAAGCAGGATTTAACAGTAAATATTGATATGTATTATTCCGGGTATTGATACTGACCTTATTTCCATTGATATAAAAGTTGGCATCAGCAAAAACCCAGTGTTTCAACGCTATTTTTGAAGGAACTTCACTGAGTGTGAATTTTCTCCTGACATACAGCCTGGCTGTATTCCAGATCGTTTTGCGTGCACGGATTTTGGCATTGGTAAAAGTCCTCGCGCCAAAAAGATCATATTCCTGTCGACCGTAACCACCCTGTGAGGCAGTCCACCCGTTATCATTAAAACTCACCTCCTTCCAGTCGGAAGCAGGAGTCCCCGTTGTATAACGGCTCTCCCAGCCGCCATGCTCGGCACTGTTTAATATCGTTTTGTAATCGAGCAGATGCTGTTCAGTATTGCGTATCAGTATTGGATGGGGGTATTTCTTCGCATTATTGAAGTTCATCGGTTGGTCACTCTCTGCTGCCCCTACCTGATACATCCCCGAACGGGGCCCCATGCGGTTGGATGCAAAAACCTGATAATAGCGCCCCCTGTGTTTGAATAACTCGGGACCTTCGAAGTTAACGTGATTCAGGTTGCTGGAGTGTCCCCGCTGATGGGTCATTTGAACCGAACCCACCGTGATATCCTTGCGCGAAAAAACCGAGTTCATTTTAAATGCCCAGGTTTCGGGACCATCGAGGTTGGAGTTTGCTCCCGTCAGGGGATGCGGATCAGATGGATTGCGTTTCTTAACCCAATATATCTCACCATCTTCATCCTGAAACACCTGCACATCGATACCGTAATCGTCGAAAGGTTCACTGATGGAACCCTCTTTGTACGGGCCCAAGGGGGTTGCCGAATACGCATGCCCGATGCCGTTCCAATAGGTATGAAAAACCCCGTTTCGATAGATGATATCCCCTGCCTGCATTTCTTTATAAACGGAAGCTTGTGTCCATTTCGGGTCATTCAGCCAGGTGGCTTCGTTAGTTGGTACTGCGAATACCGGTCCCGACCAGTTAAACATATCTTTCGAGTAATAAATATTTCCTTTGGTACCTTCTCCGATAGCATAATAAATCCCCATAAACCGTTCTGTTGCACCATCGCGCATAGAAAGTACCGGGTTAACAAGCCGGTTCTGTAAAGGCTGTGCAAGTAAAAACTGAAAGCCAAAGACAGATAATATAAAAGTAACTCTGAAATAACTGAAATAAAGGAATTTATTTTTCATGCGCATTAAATGTTTTTTGCAAAAATACTTTTACTGAAAATTCATTCAAAGTAAAACTGTCCCGAATAGTAGTATATATGTTCTGTTTTAGTCCTCAAATCAGCTCTTAATTGTAGCGATATAATCTGAGGGAGTAGAACCATATTTCTTTTTGAAGCATTTAGAAAAGTAGTTTGGATCCGAGAATCCTGTTTTATAGGCTGTTTCCGATATGTTAAGTCCCTCTGTCAAAAGTTCTTTTGCTTTATTGAGTCGAAGATTTCTCACATATTCACTGATAGACATGTCGAGTAAATTCTTCATCTTGACATGCAGCACGGTACGGCTAACTCCCACTGCCTGCGTAATATCCGATACCGATAAGTTTTCATTCTCGATATTGTCGTTTATAAATGTTTTTATGCCATTAAGCAATTTCTCATCCCTGGGGTTTCTGACCACAGTCGTGATATTTAACTCCGGATCATCTTTAAATTGTTTACGGTTCTGTTCACGCGTACGAAGCATATTTTGAACCATCAGTTCGAGTGCCTGCGTGTTAAATGGCTTTTCAACATACATATCGGCTCCGCTCTCGTATCCACTGATGATATTTTCCTGGCCCTGTTTGGCTGTTAATAGTATCACGGGTATATGTGATGTCAGCAAATCATTTTTTAGTTTACTACATAAGGTAATACCATCCATTACGGGCATCATGATATCACTGATGATGATATCGGGGTTGGATTTTGTTGCAATTTTTAGCGCTTCTTCTCCATTGATGGCGGTAAGTACCCTGTAATATTTAGCTGAAAAAATATCAGAAAGAAAGGCTGCCAGTTCCTGATTGTCATCCACGACAAGCAATGTATACTTCATCTCAGGATCCATCAAATCCTGATTTGACGACTGATTCGTCATCTCAGCAGAGTTTAGAAATTCCTCCGATTTCTGATAGTTGTATGTTACCAGAAAATTCTGATTTGCTTTTACTTCCGACCGTTCTTGTGGTGAAAAGGCATTTTCGCTTACATTCAACAGCACCGAGAACCGGGATCCTTTCCCAACCTCGCTTTCAACAGATATTGTTCCTTTATGCATTTGAACCAGGTTGTAGGTCAGGGCAAGTCCTATACCCCAGCCATTTGGATCGAAATTCTGTCCCCTGCGGGTTTGGTAATAATTTGTAAAAACATTTGTCAATTCCTCCCGGGCAATCCCGATACCGGTATCTTCCACCCTGATATTTAGCATTACAGAACCTTCCCTGTTTTCAACAATGCTTGCTGACAGCATGATCGATCCTCCTTCAGCCGTAAATTTTATCGCGTTTGACAACAGATTATTTACAATTTTTTCGACACAGGAGGGCGAGAACCAAACTTCTTCACCATTATTTTCCAGGTTAAGCTCAAAATTTATATCCTTTTTACCTGCAATATCTTTAAAAAGATAATATATTTCCTCTATAAATTCCAGTGGGTTTCCTTGTTGCAGATGAATCCGGGTCTGACCGGATTCAATTTTATTAAACGTAATCAGCTCTTCAATCAATCTCACCATCCTATGCGCGTTTCTCAGAACCGTTTGCAAACGCGACTTAAGCCCGAAGTCCAGCGCAGCATCTTCTATCACACTTTGAAGCGGAGAAATAATTAGCGTCAGAGGCGTTTTAAGTTCATGCGAAATATTCGTAAAGAAATCAATCTTCAGTTTATTCATCGCTTTGATATTTTCTTTCTCCAGATGTTCCATCTTCATCATATTTCTTTCTTTAATTCTGATGGAAACAACACGGTACACAATATATAAAACTGAAAGAACCAACAGAAAATAAATTACATATGCCAGATTAGAAAGATAAAAAGGAGGCAGAATCTGGATTGCCAACACCCGTTCGGTTGCTTTATCCCAGTTTAACCCGGACGATGACGCTCTGATTTTAAACTGATAATTACCATGAGGCAGGCCCGAATAAACAATACGTCGCTGTTTGTTTACATAATTCCATTCCCTGTCAACTCCCTCCATTTTAATTGCATAGCTTATGTTACTGGTATGCCCGAGTGATATAGCTGCATATTCAATGCTAAAAGAGCGTGCCTGTTTTGCTGTAAGCGTTATTCTCGCAGTTTCGTCAAAACTATTCGAAAGCGGTGATTTTTTGTCTCTTGCAGTAGCAATATGATTCCCTATGTAAAGATTCAACAAGACGATATTCAACGGACGATTATTGATTTCGACCTGTTCGGGATGGAATGAGATCAACCCGTTTACCGTCCCAAAATAAAATCGCCCGCTTTTTGAACGCAGACAGGAAGCGTAATTAAACTGATTCACAGGAAGTCCCTCGTCGGTTGTATATCTCCGGATATCATTCTGATGGGTATCAATGCTCACGAGACCATTATTGGTGCTAATCCATAGCCTTTTATTATCATCCTCCAGAATTCCGTATATACAATTCTCATCTAAGGACAGTTCATCATCAACATTCTTGATTAGCTCACTTGTTTGATTAAGACTGTGCAATCCACCGTTATTTGTCCCTATCCATATCCGGTGTCTTGTATCCTCAAAAACAGACGTAATAAAGTTATCGGCTAATCCGGCTACATTCTCTTTACTTACCCAGCTTTTAATTTCTCCTGATTTTTTATTGTAGCGGAAAAGTCCCTGAGCGCGTGTTCCTATCCAGATATTGTTTTTTGAATCGACATACAAAGTATAAATAAACACATCTGAGAGCAACTCATGTGAAATACGTTCAAAACGATTCTTTTTTTTGTCAAAATATCTCAACCCTCTTACCGAAGCAACCCACACAACCCCATCGTGATCCATTTCAATAGAAAATATCATATCCGAATCCAATCCTAAAGAGCCTTCTGTATAGTTTCTGAAACTACCCGTTCTGAGGTTATAACAAGTTAATCCACCTCTGAACATCCCGATCCACAACTCATGTGAAACTGAATCGTATAAGAGCGCATGTACATTATCAACTAACAATGGATGCTCTATTTTTCTTATTTCACCCGTTTTCTCGTTCAGCCGGTTCAACCCACCATCTTCTGTCGCTATCCAGAAAACACCATTGCCTTCCTCCACAATTTTACGGATGGCTTTGCCCTTTAAAAGCATGTTGGAATATCCGGCCCGATAGTGCCTGAATTGCTTATAGTCATTTTTAAAGATATTGATGCCCCCAAAATAAGTTCCTATCCAGATGTTATCGTCCCGGTCGCGGACGATGCTATAGATTGCATTATCATTCAAACCCTGGTTATTTGTATAGTCCTGCCGGATATTGTGTATCCCGCCATCCGGAAAAAGAATAAACACGCCCTTCTCCGTTCCGACCCACATCCTGCCCGACACATCCTGTTCAATGGCTCTGATCATGCCATCGGTCAACCCGTTTTTTTTATTCCAGTGGGTAATTTCGTTTGTTCTTGAATTAATGCTGACGATTCCATTACCGTTTTTACCTGCCCATATATTATTTTGCTTATCTACGAAAATTACATTAATCACATCTGCAACATCGTGTTTAAGATCGTAAGGATTTAAGCCTGTATATTCGGTTACATGCATAAACTTCTGATCGTAAACTTTTAACCCCCTGTCGGTTCCAAGCCACAAGCGATCGTTGGCATCCGTCGCCAGGCTATAAATCAGGATCGAATCGGCAACAGCCTCTACCCGTTGGAAAATGTCATTGGTTTCATCATAACGATTCAGCAGATTATAGCCGGAAATACAAAATATGTCTCCCTTGCTGTTTTGAACGAAAGAAGTTGTTACAGCCTGCGGATAATCATATCGTTGAAACGCGTCAAATTCAGGCAGATATCGGCACAACCCTTTCTCCGTGCCAATCCAGATACGTTTTTGAGTATCCTGAAAAACCGAACGGATAAAGTTATGACTCAGCGAATTATTATCTCTGACATCATTAAAATAACGTTTAATCTCATATCCGTTGTAAAGACACAACCCATTTTTGGTACCTATCCACATCAGCCCTTTTTCGTCCTGCATCATACAGGTTATGTGCTGCTGAGAAATACCATCGTTGTTCGTTAAATGGGCAAAACGAAAATCAAGATTACTATTTTCAGCTTTCAAGGCTAAAAACAAAACACTTACAAGCAGGAAGAAAGGTAATCTCAAACGCATATTATAGTTTTATTTGATTAACCCAAAATGAGTTTGTCGCCGAAAATTAATAATAGTTTTCGGATAATGCAGAATATCCGAAAAATAATCCTGAAAAATAATAGATATTGTCACGAGTCAGGCAAAAAGACCCGATTACCATGAAACGGCAACCGGGTCGTCCTGAAAAAAAACTACACCTATAAAACAGAAACTGTCACCTCTGTCTCAGCAATCAGATGCGATTTCCCGGGATAAGTGTTTCTGAGCCGGAAAACCACAGGTGAAGAGAAATCAATCACGCTGACAGCAGAAGTTATCAATAAATCGTTTACAAAGACTTCCTGACCCTGAGAAAGTGTAAATTCGGGAACTAAACCGGTTTTATCTGTACCGGCAGGCAGGGTCACGGTCATGGTCATTTTATCATAATTGAATTCACTTCTGGTAAGCACTCCGTTAATTCCTGCCAGCTTAAACACTGAAAATTCAGGTAAACGGAGCATGTACAGCGTATAATCCATTACATTTCCGGCATGAGCTGTCAGACTAAGCGTCAGCGGGTTATTCAGTTGATAACTTTTTGTTGCGCTGAATCCAAGACCGTCGACCAGCAAAACAGTTGAATCCGAAGCCAGTTTCACCGCGAGGCGTTGCGTTGAAGGGATGGTTGCCTGTTGTCCCCTGAACAGAATCTTCTGGGGAAGACGCATCAGCCAATCCGTATCATTAACACTGACTGCCGCGATTTCATCATACAATACCCTCGGACAAGAGAGTGACTTTATAGTCACGTCGTCATCTATTACCTGTATCATTACCGAAGTGGTATCCTTCAGCATATTTACCGCACCTTCTGAATAATTTGAGGCAACGACTACAACCTTGTAGGTTCCGGGTTGCTTATAGGCATAACTGAATGTTCCTTTATTAACGACGAAACCCGTGTTACCTCCCGACTCAAATAAATCGTAGTTGTGGGCTTTATCGCCGGTAAATATGGCAACCTGCTGCGCCTGACCGGTAAAGTTAAACACCACCGATTCGTTAATCCCGTACACCGTTTTAGTAACTTCCACCGATGCAACAGGCATGGTCAGTTCTTCTTCGACACAAGCACTGACTAACAGCACAATAAGAGGTAATATCTTAAAAATATTCACTATCTTCATATCATTGATTTTTTAATATCCGGGATTTTGGGTTATAACTCCGTTACTTAAATCTACTTCCGTCTGTGGAATCGGGAAAATCTCATTCACCCCCTCCACGAAATACTGACCGCGTTTATGCGTGGTAGCACTCTCTGAAGCAAATGCTCGGAAAATTTTGGCGGCTCTTCCCTGACGAACAATATCGAAAAAGCGATCCCATTCGTGACAAAGTTCCAGGCGACGTTCGGCCCAAATCTGGTCGCGCATATATCCGTAACCACCACTGGTATATAGCGTGGCACTGGAGGTTATTTTATTGGCCGCATTTTTTACCTTATTTAACTGGACTAAAGCGTCGGCACCACGTCCTGTTTCATTCAGCCCTTCCGCATACATCAACAGCACCTCGGCATAACGCATAACCCGTCTGTTCTTGGCATAATCATCGGCATATAGCGGACGTTCTCTTTTTGGAGTATACCATTTCAGACAGACATAGCGGTTTTCAACCGCATCAACACGTTCTCCATCAGGAGTACTGGTCCCATGCCTGGCAATAACTTGTGAAACACGCGGGTCATTTTTTATCACATCAAACAAGGTTGGAGATGTCCACATGCGGGTCGCGTAAAGATCCTGAATAATCCCGGTTCCTTCATTCTGATCATTGGTAGTTCCATCAGCAGATTCCCTGAACATCACTTCGAAAACAGATCCGCGGTAAAATTCTCCTTTCTGAGTAAAAATTTCCCAGTAATTAAGGGCATCACCATATATACCGGTATATTCTACGCCATATTGGTTGGCGATTGCCCCCAACTCGGTCGCGGGTGTTTCAACCGGATCCGTTGCTGCAGAAATGGATGCAGGCTTAAACCACAAACGCTTCCGCAAAGTCTCCCACTCTTCATCGTATTTTTCTTCGAATTGAAGGATATCTCCCAGGGTCATTGTTTTTCCGGTAACAAAATAATCCCCCAGTTCAACCAGTTCCTCCCATTTTTCAGACTGAACACCTGGTGTTGCCTGATACATCAGAACCTTCATCAATAAACCCACGACACTTCCTCTGCCTGCTTTACCCAAATTATTATCCGTGTATTTCGACTGTAGCATGATGGCAGCTTCCCGCAAATCTTTTTCAATGTAGGCATACACTTCTTCTTTTGTACTGCGTGGAATAACCAGGTTGTTTATACTTTCAGTTTCGGGACGGATTGGAACCCCGCCGTAAGTTTTAACTAAGTTAAAATAAAACATGGCCCGCAGAAATTTCGCCTGCCCCAGTATCTCACGAACAGTGGTATAATTTCCGTAGTCGTTTGATGCAAGTTTGACTTTATTCACGTTAGCAATCACCTGATTGGCCCTGTTGATTCCCCTATAATTGACCGTATACCGGTTCAGAATCCATGTATTGGAGGTGTTGTACCTGAAATTAACCAATTCTGCAATTTGATTTGCCGAATACTCATCATTTCCCAACACATCATCCCCACAAGCCTCACCAAAGATCCACTCACAATTGTTATAAAGATTCGACTGCAACAAATCGTATACCCCATTCAAAGCTTCCTGTAACTGGTAAGGAGTACGGTAATAGTTTTCTTTTGAAGAAGAAGCCAGTGGTTCTTCTTCCAGAAAATCCGAACACCCTGTTATAAGCAATGGGAAAATGAGCAGTAAGCTCCATTTAAATATTATTTTTTTCATATCCTCTTTCTCTTATTATAATCCGACTTTTATTCCTGCTGTTATGGTACGGGCCTGTGGATAATTACCGTGATCGACTCCCATGTACAGGTTGTTTGACTCTGAACCCACGTTACGGCCTACTTCAGGGTCGAAACCGTTGTATTTTGTAAATGTCAGCAGGTTATATGCACCCACATAAACGGTTAGCTGATCTAATTTCAGGGCCTTACAAACCTGTTGTGGTACATTATAATTCAATTGTACATTTTTCAACCGCAGATAGGACCCGTCTTTCACATAGAAATCAGAAGCCCTGAAATTCCGGGGGCGGTCAGCTGCATCCAGATCAGGAACAGTACCATTAGGATTGGCCGGGAAGAATGACCTGTTAGCAACATAAGATCCTGCCCAGTGGTTCGATCTGATATTGGCATAAACATTCCCCGTACCGTGTGCTGAATTCAAATAGTACTCCATCACGTTGAAAATATCATTACCTGTTTGTCCCTGAAAGAACAAATTCAAATCAAAATTAGCATAGGACACTGATACCGGGATACCAAATACAAAATCAGGATGGGGTGAGCCCAGGAAAGTCCTGTCTTCGGCTGTAATACGACCATCGTTGTTCAAATCCTTGAATCGAAAATCACCGGGAAAAGTCAACCCGTCATTTTGTGCGCTGGCCTGTACTTCTTCAATCGTGTTAAATATACCATCGGTCACGTATCCATAGAAATTACCGATAGGACGATTGACTTCTGTTTTTGTTACAAAATCCAGTATTCTGTCTTCTTCCAGATAAGCTCCCCAAACCGGCTCATTTCCTGAGCCCAGACTAACAACATTATTTTGAATGTAGGACACATTAAATCCGACATCAAATTTAAGTTTATTGATTCTTTCCCTGTAATTCACCTGAAGTTCGATACCCCTGTTACGAACCGACCCGGCGTTAATCATCGGAGCATCTACCAAGCCTGCAGAAGCAACCACCGGTACCCGCAGCAGCATATCTGTTGTGTACTTGTCAAACAATTCAACCGTTGTGGCCAGTCGGTTTCCAAAGAAATTCATATCCAACCCGATGTTGGTGGATTCGGTTTTTTCCCATCGAATATCGGGATTGCCAAGCGTAGTTGACGTGGCGCCCGGGTAAACGATATGGTTTCCGGCACCGTATACATAATTAAACTGGTTGTTTACCAACGTATACTGAGCATATTCCCCGATGCGGTTATTACCCAGCTGTCCCCAACCTACACGCAGTTTACCCAAACTCAGCCAATCGGCACCTTCCATGAATGACTCTCCGGAAAATTTCCAACCCAATGAAACGGAAGGAAAGTAACCCCAACGGTTCGTTGGTGAAAACTTGGAAGAAGCATCCGCCCTGAAATTAAGTTGTACTAAGTATTTGTCGGCATAACTGTAATTCAACCGGCTTAATAAACCCAGTGCTTTCCAGCGGTATTCAGTTTCACGGGCAAAATCTCCGGTGTATCCGGCAGATAAATACCAGAAGTTATCCGTATTGGCCGAAGTACCTTTCCGGGTCATATCCTGCACATTAAATTCATATCCCTCGATGGTCTGGCCCAATACCCCACTGATGTTGTGCAATTCATTATTCCAGTTAAATGAAAGGATATTGTTTATTTCCCATTTATTGGTTCTTGTCTGATCAATCTCGATGGTGGTAAGATCGGTCGGCATCACAAAATTTTCCTCCAGTTTGCCTACTTCGGTAAAACGTTTTCTTGAATAGAAATTAGCATAATTCGACACTTTAAACTGATAGGTTAAATACTTGTTTATTTTTGCCGTCAGTTCTGTATTAATGTCAATGCGGTTATTGCCTGCATTGTTGTGATTGCGGGCAATTTGTGCTATGGGATGGTCTTCGGAGTAATATCCTGCTGAATTATAGGTAAACACGAGCGGACTCTGGTGCAGAGAACGTTTCAGCACCCCGTTTTGTCCTTCGGGAACAATATCCCGGTTGTCATTGGTATAGAGCATATTCGTTTGCATGCTCAGCCATTTCGTAAGGGTATTGGACAAGTTAATCCTGGTCGAAAGACGCTGATAACCTGAAGTCTGGACAATACCTCTCTCCTGGTAGTAATTACCGCTGATCATGTATTTGTGTAGTTCATTTCCTCCTGATAATGCCAGGTTATATTGTTGTTTAACCCCGGTTTGAGTAATGGCATCCCACCAGCTATCCGGCGTGTTTCTTTTAAGTGAGTCGATACGCTGGAACTTACCCGCATCATAAAATAAATCACCTGTGGAGGGATCTTTTGAATAATACACTTTACCATCGGCTGAGTATGATGTACGACCCTCGACATAGTCGCGCATGACAGCAAAATCCTCAACACCCATCACTTCAATCTTTTTCCATGGATTAGAGAAACCCACGTATGAGTCAAAGTTTATTTTCAGTTTACCGGCGGTTCCCTTCTTCGTACTAATCAACACCACCCCGTTCGCTCCCCTGGATCCGTAAATTGAACCTGATGCAGCATCTTTCAAAATTTCTATGTTAGCAATATCGTTGGGATTGATATGCTCAATATCATCAACGATAAATCCATCCACTACATACAAAGGATCCGAATCGTTGATCGTTCCCGTTCCGCGGATTTTAATGGTTGTTTTAGCTCCCGGAGCTCCGGTGTTCTGAACAATCTGTACCCCTGCCGCTTTCCCCTGCAAGGCCTGCACCGAGGATGAAATCGGCAAGCTGCTGATGTCTTCTCCGGTAACTGAAGAAATAGAACCTGTTATGTCACTCTTCCGCTGTACTCCATACCCGATTACAACCACCTCATCCAGTTCCCTGGTTTTTTCAACTAACTTAATTTGCAGTGTACTATTAGCTGAAGCGGCAACTATTGTCTGTGCATCATACCCCAGGTAACTGATTTCCAGTGTAGCACCCTGACGAGCCCTGATTGTGAATTCTCCATTAAAATTAGTGGTGACACCGTTCTCTGTTCCTTTTTCAAGAATTGCCGCACCAATTAATGGTTCATCTGATTTGCTGTCGACAACAACTCCCGAGATAGTAACCTGAGTCTGTGCTACCAGACCAAGGCTGAATAAAAACGACATGATTGTCGTGATAATCAATTTGTGCTTCATGTATTATGAAAATATTAAGTTGAGTGGGCAGTAGGAAATACTGTCCACTCAACCGGTAAAATTATTTTACAATTAAAAGATTCCTGTAAATTTCGGCTCCAGCATTAGCCTGAATAGTATATACCCCTGCATTTAAATGTGAAATATCAATCTTGTTATTTACTGGTGACGCAACACGCAACACCTCTTTTCCGGAAATATCAAGCACGCGTACAATTTCTACCAGTTTATCCGCTTCAAAACTGAAGTAACCACTTGCCGGGTTCGGATATAAACCTAAACTTTTAGGCGCTTCACGCGGAGTATTAACAGATGTACTCGGATCGAAAACAGGATCCAGGTTTTCAACATCTTTCAATGGATCGTAATTAGGTTTGCGATAATGGTATCTGAAAAGCGATGGTATTGCTTTGCTCGTGAAAACCACATCACCACCCATATTTCTGAGAGAATGAACAAAATCCTGACCTTCAACCAGGTCCATCACCTTTACAGGAAACTCATCTTTGTCATTTATTCTGAAAAGCTCCCAGGTCTGTGAACCCGCGGGAACAGCGTTCTGAGCCCTGAAATACATACTTCCTGAGATAACAATCCCTTCCCATGCAGCGTTATGTCCCACGCCCGGATTCAAGTCTGATTGCATCTTGGTACCTTCTGCAGTTCCATCAGTATAGAATAATTCGAGCCCATAATTAACCGGATCTAAAACAGCGGCATCGCCACCAGTTTGTCCTTTCATGAACAGTACACCATCAAATTCACAGAATAAATCCGGAAAACCATTCGCAGTACCTGCTGTGGTCGGATTCTTATTTATGTCGAAAACCGTTCTGGTTCCTGCTTCTGTCAAATCAGTTGCACATAGTTCTTCTCCTAACGTGTCATCGTGTCCCCTGAAATACACTTCCCGGTTATACACCCTGGCCGTGAATACACCACTACCGTTTGGAACACCGCTGGCATTTACTCCTGTAAACATATCCTTAATCATATAAGTACCCTCAGGAGTACCGTCACTCACCCAGGGCTCTGCACCAAATTCATTCGAAAAAGCTTTAAAAAACACTTTTTCATTGTAGAAATTTGTTAACCAGTCAATTTGAGCGCCGGCAGTTGCACCTGTGAGCTCGTTCACAATACTGGTGTTGATATCTTTGAGCATGATAGTTCCGGCTTCGGTTCCATCTGTCACCCACAACTCCTGACCAAATTGCTGATCTTTGGTATCGGCTTTAAAGAAGACTTTTCTGGCAACACGGGCAAAATGCAACTCATTGTCACTCGCTGCATGACTACCCGGATGCAGCACCTCACAATCCTTCAAGAGATTCGTACCGGCTTCGGTTCCATCCGAAATCCACAACCAACGTTGCACTTTCTCGTTATATGTCTCGCTTTCAAAATCCTGAGCTGCAAAAACAAACTGATTCTCGTTTAACTGGGTAAATCCTGAAGGATTTGAAGATCCAAAGAAATGTATGTCCTTTACCATATAGGTTCCAGCTTCGGTACCGTCGGAAATCCAGAGTTCGGTACCTGTCTCTGTATCAGACTGAGCCTGAAATACAACCTTATCATTGAAACGTTGCATCCACGCAACTCCCGAACTGGTGGTGCCCGGAAAAATATCTTTCACCAGCTTGGTTCCGGCGACTGTTCCGTCGGTCACCCAGAGTTCTTCACCATGTTCGGCATCCTGAGCAGTAAAGAAGGCTTTATAACCCGTTTGTTTACTTCCTGCCACAACCAGGTTTTTGGCTTTATCAACCGACCGGCTGTCTTCTACTGTCACCGTTACTCCTACTGGAGTCAATATCTCCATACCTTCAGGCAATATTACATCTGCAGCTTTCACAGGTGTGATAAGCAGGGCAATGATGAACCCTAAAAAAGTTGATTTTTTCATCTTTGTTAATTTTTTATGGATTATTATTAAAACATTTTTTAGTTCTATTATCTAAATTGATATTTCATGGCTTTACCATTTACTGTTATGATGTAAAGTCCTTTTTCAGATAGTGGGATGAATGAAAGATCATCATTCAGAATTTCATTGAAAATTAGAGAGCCGTTTGTATTATAAACAAGTACCCTTTCATTTTTGTTTATGTTCATGAGCCTGATTCCACTCTCCTCGTTTATGATGATGTATTTATCATTTATTCCATTCTTTACATCCGAAGAAGGAGTAAACTCAAATGCTCCCAAATCTTTAGATGCCCCGTAAATTGAGGTACCCTGAATGTCTGTTTGCAATACATATTCCACGGGTGAAGCAGGAGCAGGATTGGCAATGGTATTAACCTCATAAGAGTTGACCCCTCCGTTGATGGCCGGAGAGCCTGATGAAACAGAGAGATAAGGTACTTTGAAAGTTGAACCAATTGGATAACCTGATAAGGTAGTGCTTAAATTCAATGCATCCGGATTCACCGCAACTACTAAATTATTCATTGCAGCAGCATTGGTCGTAAAGTCGGTTCCGTTGATGTTGGCACTAATCTTATCAATAATATTATTTCTTCCGTATTCAATTGGCGCAGCCTGATTTGCATACACTCCTTCACCAGTCGAACTCATACTGCTTGTAATCAGGTTATTTGCCATGTATGAAACATACCTGAAACCTTCCAACAAAACGGTATTTTTATGTGTAGGATCATTCAGATCGTTCTTCATGTAATTGTTGCACATAGTATTGTTTGTCATAACAATCGTTTGTTCCTTGTTATTCACGGAATTACTTCCACTGGACAATGCAATTGCAGATCCCAATTGTAATGCTTTACCTCCAGTATTTTCGAGAAAAACACAGTTCTGAACAACAAATGTCGCATCATCATCATCCAAACGGGTATCTAATTGCTTATTCAAATAGATGGCGCCACCTTTTGATTTTGAATGATTTTTATAAAATGTTGAATTTTTAATCACCGCGTTCGTAGGTCCACCAGGCAAATGAGTTGCGCTAAAAGGAATATCGGTGTTAAATAAGTGCCGAACTGTTACAGCTCCTCCATAACCTTCTGCTCCTGTAGACTTACTTGCATTCTGATCAAAAAAACATTTGTTTACCGTTATGTTATTTCCACAAAAATAAATTGCCCCCCCCCAGGTAAATACACCGGTTGTAGACTCCGAGATATTATTATAAAAATAACATTCTTCAACAGTAAGATTTGTTTTCATACCCATTTTAATGGCAGCACCACCAGTTTCAGCAGTTACATTTATTTTACCGTTTTTAAATGCAACCTTACTTATGGTAAGTGTTTTCTCTGACAACTGCATTTCTGTAAACCCATCAATCAATTGTACAGAAGCATTTCCATCGAAAATTGTATTCGCAGCATCCTCACCAACAATTGTTTGGCTATAAGGTTTAATTACTGCTGTGGAACTAAAAACATAAGTACCTGAAGCAACATGAATCACGGCTCCATCTTCTGAAACCATGGAAGTTGCTTTTGCTAATGAGGCATAAGGAGATTCTTGTGTTCCTGAGTTAGAATCATCTCCTGTTGTAGAAATGTAAATATCCTGGGCAGCAAATACGCCGGATATACACAACATCAATAAAGAAAGAATAGTAAATTTTCTCATCATTCTGTAAATTTATATGGTTAATAACTTACCCGCTTTTTCACGGCGGAATATCTGCATACAAAAGTATAGGGATAAGAAAAAACAGACGGGTAATTTTGTACGGGTTTAAAGGAGTTATGTTCCGGAAAAATAAACGGGGATAAAACTGAAGCAACAAGCTAACTCAGAATATTACTATTTTATTGGTGAATCGTTCATTATCTGAGGTTTCAATTTTCAGAAAATAAAAACCTGTTGCCAAATCAGTCACGGGAATAATGGCTGAATTATAAATCTCTTTCATTACTTTTCCTGCCGGAGATATTACCGACAGCTTATGAATATTATCAAAACCGGCAATATTAATTTCCCTGTTGGATGGAACCGGATACACCCTGTATTTTTTCTCCTCTGGCTCAGTTTTGCTATTGAGAATATCTTGTCCGTTCATAATCGCTTTTACCTGTGTATTGTCAAGTGCCATGTTAAACAGATATAAATCGTCAAGCAGACCCTGCCAGTTAGCCACACTTTTATCGACTGTATTTTGCCTGTGTTTGCCTACATAAAATCCTTGTGTTGAAGATTCAAACGGTTTGGCTGATACCTCGGTATCAAGTTCGCCATTGATGTAAAACCTGAGTTTTGAATCGGCATGGGTACCAACAATGGCAATGTGCGTCCATTGGTTACGGGGAATTTGACCAATACTTACATTACGACTTCCTCCTATAAAAGTACCAACGTTTAACACATCGCTCCCGTTTGCACCAGATCCGATACAACTTAACAGATAACGGGTGGAACCTGCGCCGTTATAAGCCTGATGCAGGATGATATGTTCTGCATGGTGACTTACCTCGCTTTTGTTTTTAACCCACGCGCACACGGTATAGTCACTTGTAGAAGGGTTCAACAATTCAGCACGGGTTATTTCCAGAAAGGTGTCAGGTTCGCCCGACAACGTCAACGCGTTGCCATATACGCCAACCGAATCAGTAGAGAAGAAGCTTTCGCTTTGAGTCGTATTCTGAAGTTCAATTTTGTTGACGCTCTTGTCGGTCAAATCCCCATCAAATGGAAAATGAAAAACGACATTCCCTTCCACCGGCTTTGGAGGTGTATAACTACCCCATGGCCATGGCAGTACTCCTTTTTGCCGGGCCCATTGCTCCCAGTGTCCGACCATCTCCTGAACAACATCAGGTCGCGATGCGGCAAGGTTATTCATTTCGGTGGGATCAGCCGACAAATCGTATAACTCCCATTTCAGATGGTCGGTTGGCAAAAACAACCTGACAGGAACAACCTTAGCCACGCATTTCATGTCGCCAATACGTATTCCCCTGTTTGCTTCATGCTCCCAACAAAGGGTATCGCGATTTAACGACTGATTAGCAAAAGCCGGAACAAGAGACACCCCCTGCATCGGAGTAATTGTTTTACCTCCAAACGATGTTGGATATGTCGAGCCTGAAACTTCAACTAAAGTAGGCATGATATCTATCAGGTGAGCGGGTTGATGACGTAGCTCACCTCTGGCTGATATTCCGGCAGGCCAGTGAGCAATAAACGAGGTTCGAACCCCGCCTTCATGAATATAATGCTTGTACTCTTTGTAAGGAGTATTTTGAGCATTTGCCCATCCTCCTCCGCAGTGAATGTACGACATAGCGCCACCGAGTTTCCCTGTTCCACTGTTTCTGCCTAATCCATCAGCCGGACCTTCGGCATTACCTCCATTATCGGAGAGAAAAAGAATGAGCGTGTTGTCATAAACACCTTTTTCTTTCAGTGTTTTAATCACCTGCCCGATACTCTGATCCATGATATCGACACAGGCGGCATAAGTTGCCATGATAGAATCTTGTTGGGCTTGCTGTAATGGAGTAAGTGAACTCCATTTTTTAAAGTTCGGATCATCGGGAGTTAATATATACTTATCATCAATTAAGCCCATCGACTTCTGACGGGCATAACGCTCTTTGCGTAATTCACTCCAACCGTTTTTATAGCGACCAATGTATTTATTTACAACTGAATCGGGTGCTGCCAAAGGGAAATGTGGAGCATTAAACGGCAAATACAAAAAGAAAGGTTTGCTGTCCTGTATAGCTTCATTTATGTATTTGATTCCCCACTCTGCCCATTTATAGGTTGAATACCAATCTTTTCCATCATTGGTACCCCGTATATCAGTTGCAACACCATTGATGTTAATTTTATGAACACCCTTATTGTCGGTTAGGTAGTAAAATCCTGAGCCCTCATAACTACGATCAAATCCACGGGCAGTCGGAATTGTTGTCGGTTTATTCCCCACATGCCATTTGCCGCTATGCGCGGTGTAGTATCCGGCACGCTTGAGTACTTCTGCAAAGGTTATCGCATTATCAGACAGGAACCCCTGATAACTATTTGATCCTTCAAGTGAGTATGTCGTTCCTGCCATCCAGCCCATACCTGCCTGATGTGGATACAGGCCGGTCAATAGAGATGCACGTGTCGGGCAGCTTCTTGCAGCGTTGTAAAACTGAGTAAACCTGAGTCCATTGGCTGCTAATCCATCCAGATTCGGGGTATTAATTTCACTCCCGAAACAACCCAAATCAGCGTATCCCATATCATCAGCAAGAATTACGATTATGTTGGGTTTTGGGGCTTGAGCAGCAACCTGAAACGTGCATGCCAGCGATGTAAAAATAAGAAGATCACGATTTCTTTTCATATACTTAAATTTTATTCTTTCAGATTTTCAGGGAAACTCAACGAACAAAGTTATAACTTTTTTCTATTTTGGATTAAACGTGTATTGAAAGAATTCAACTGACAAAATTATCAATTTAACCTACAAGCTTCTTCTACAAATGATATCATAAGTTTTAAGGTGAAATGAATCAAAACATTCGTCGTATATAACCGAACAAAATTACTTTTGCCAATTCGTGGCTGATGATTACTTTTGCTCTGAATAATTTCATAAACTAAAAGTAATCGGTCATGAACAAATTTGCATCAACTCTATTATCGGTCGCGGGTATCGCTTTTTTATCATTCCTGAACGTCTCATTGACAAAGGCGCAGGGTGAGGAGATTTTTTTTGCCGACCCCACGATTTTCACTGAAAATGGGAAATACTACCTTACCGGAACCAGAAGCAAAGCGCCTATGGGGTTCTCGGTGCTCGAATCAACTAATCTGACTGACTGGAAATCCACATCAGATAAAAGCGCACACATGTTACTGGAGCCAGGAAAAGATGTCTTCGGAGAGCGGGGTTTCTGGGCGCCACAAATACTAAAAGATAAGGAAAAGTATTTTTTAACTTATACTGCCAATGAACAGGTAGTTATTGCTTCCTCAAATACACTTACCGGAAAATATAGCCAAACAGTTATCGAACCGATTGATGGAAGTAAAAAAAATATAGACTCATACATTTTTAAAGATGATGATGGTAAATACTATCTGTATCATGTACGTTTCAACAGGGGAAATTTTCTTTGGGTGGCCGAGTTCGATTTTAAAGCCGGCAAAATTAAGCCTGAAACATTAAAACAATGTTTCTCAAACACTGAGCCCTGGGAAACTACTCCCAATTATAAATCCGACCCTATCATGGAAGGTCCGACCGTCATCAAAATGAAAGGGGTATATTACCTGTTTTATTCTGCTAATCATTTCAGGAACATCGATTATGCTGTTGGATATGCTACTGCAACTTCACCCTACGGCCCCTGGACAAAACACCCCGGAAACCCGATTATTCATCGTTCGATTGTTGGAGAGAATGGCGCCGGACACGGGGATTTGTTCTTCGATAAAAAGAAAAACCCCTATTATGTTTATCACGTTCACTATTCAGAAACAGAGGTCGCTCCCCGAAGGACACGTATTGTTCCGCTGAAATTCAGTTTTAATGACAAAACGGACATTTATGATATAACTGTGATACCGGAAAAAATCATTAAACCTCATACAAAATGATTCTTTAGCATTTATTGGTTATGTCCTTCATGTCACATAAAAAATTTTCACTATTTTTGTGCTCAATTTCTTAATTATAAGCATAATCTATTTTATGCTTATAATTTCAACTGCTATTTACGTATATTAAATTGAGTATAAAAAAGATGACCAGAACTGTTATTTCTACAGCCCTCAAAAGCACTGACTTTGGCGCTGATGTAAACATAAAAGGCTGGGTGAGAACCCGCCGCGGTAATAAAAACGTGAGTTTTATCGCTCTTAATGATGGCTCAACCATCAATAATATCCAGGTTGTTGTAGATAATGAGAAGTTCGGAGAAGAATACCTCAAACCCATTACAACAGGAGCTTGTATTAGTGTTACCGGCAAACTGACTGAATCCCTCGGAAAAGGTCAGGCTGTGGAAATCCATGCGGATAAAATCGAAATCTACGGCACAGCAGATCCGGAAACCTACCCGCTTCAGAAAAAAGGACATACGCTTGAATTTTTACGGGAAATAGCGCATTTACGCCCGAGAACGAATACATTCGGCGCCATCTTCCGCATCCGTCATCATATGTCGATGGCAATTCATACTTTCTTCCACGAAAGGGGTTTCTTCTATTTCCATACACCGATTATCACGGGGTCTGACTGTGAAGGGGCAGGACAAATGTTTCAGGTAACGACTATGAACCTGTATGACCTGAAGAAAGATGAAAATGGCTCGATTGACTACGATAACGATTTCTTCGGAAAACAAACCAGTCTGACTGTTTCCGGACAGCTTGAAGGGGAATTGGCCGCTATGGCCATGGGTGCCATTTATACATTTGGTCCGACTTTCCGCGCTGAAAATTCAAACACGCCACGTCACTTAGCTGAATTCTGGATGATTGAACCGGAAGTGGCTTTCAATGAAATTGCCGAAAATATGCAATTGGCTCAGGATTTTATTCAGTACTGTATCCGCTGGGCGTTGGAGAATTGCCAGGATGATCTGAAATTTCTGAATGAAATGTATGATAAAGAATTGATAGAAAGGTTAAACTTTGTTGTCAACAATGACTTTGTTCGCCTTACTTACACGGAAGGTATCAGGATACTCGAAGCGGCTGTGGCCAACGGTGTGAAGTTTGAGTTCCCCGTTGGTTGGGGCACCGACCTGCAATCGGAACATGAACGCTACTTAGTAGAAAAACATTTCAAAAAACCCGTTATCCTGACAGATTATCCGAAAGAAATCAAGTCCTTCTACATGAAGCAAAACGATGACGGGAAGACGGTTCGCGCCATGGATGTGCTTTTCCCGAAGATCGGGGAAATCATCGGAGGTTCTCAAAGAGAAGAAGACTACACAAAACTCAGGACACGTGCTGCTGAAATGGATGTGCCTGAAAAAGATATTTGGTGGTACCTGGATACCCGCCGATTTGGAACAGCACCTCACGCGGGATTTGGATTGGGATTCGAACGACTGATGTTATTCGTGACCGGTATGACCAATATCCGCGACGTAATTCCGTTCCCCAGAACACCGAACAATGCAGAGTTTTAATTGTTATATACTCTGCAAATTTAATTTGATAACCATATAAGTCATATAAGGAACATATAAGCTTTTGTGTGTTTTTGGAATGTTAAATCGTAAAAAAAACAATTATAGAAGATAAAGTTGTAAATTAAACTTATATGTTCCTTATATGACTTATATGGTAAAATAAAAATAATATATAGATAAATCCCATTATAGATATGGAAAAACACAAAACAACCGAGCTGGAAAGCGTAGTAATCCGTTTCACGGGCGACTCAGGCGATGGTATGCAACTTACCGGAACTTTATTTTCCAACTTATCGGCAATTTTAGGGAACGAAATTTCTACTTTCCCTGACTTCCCTTCTGAAATCCGTGCTCCTCAGGGAACGCTGGGAGGGGTATCCGGTTTTCAGGTACACCTGGGTTCGGGCAAAATTTATACACCGGGCGATGATGCCGATGTAATGGTTGCCATGAATCCTGCCGCCCTGAAAGTAAATGCCAAAGGTCTTAAAAAACACGGTGTGCTTATTTTTGATGCGGATTCTTTCAGCAAAAGAGATTTGGAAAAGGCCGAATTTAAAACTGAAAATCCGTTTGAGGAACTTGGCATGTCGGACACTATACAATTGGTTCCGGTTCCGCTGACCTCCATAACTCAAGATAGTCTGAAAGACTTCGAAATGGATAATAAATCGGTCATGCGGAGTAAAAACATGTTCGCGCTCGGTCTGATTTGCTGGCTCTTCAATCGCCCCATCGATCAGGCTATGCATTTCCTGACTGATAAATTCAAAAAGAAACCTGACATCCTGCAGGCCAACCTGAAGGTCCTGACTGATGGATTCAATTATGGCAATAACATCCATCTTTCTTTAACAACCTACTTAGTTGATAAATCGGAGGAAACTCCAAAAGGTAAATACACCAGCATCAATGGGAACAAGGCTACTGCCTGGGGATTGATAGCCGCAGCGAAGAAAGCGGGACTTGAACTCTTCCTGGGAAGTTATCCTATTACACCAGCTTCGGACATCATGCACGAACTGGCGCTCAGAAAAGACATGGGTGTAAAAGTGGTACAGGCGGAAGATGAAATTGCCGGTATAACCACAGCGCTCGGAGCATCGTTTGCTGGCTCACTGGCAGCAACAAACACATCAGGACCCGGATTGGCATTAAAAACGGAAGCAATCGGACTGGCCGTAATGGCCGAGTTGCCTATCGTTATTGTTGACGTAATGCGTGGCGGACCTTCAACCGGTTTGCCTACTAAAACAGAACAGACCGACTTGTTACAAGCTATTTATGGCAGAAACGGCGAAAGCCCCGTTGTCGTGATGGCTGCTTCTACTCCTGCAAATTGCTTCCATTATGCTTATATGGCATCTAAAATCGCGTTGGAGCACATGACGCCGGTAATTCTGTTAACTGATGCCTTCATAGGAAATGGTTCTTCGCTCTGGAAATTACCCAAATTAGCCGGCTTACCGCAAATTCAGCCTAATTTTGCCAAACCTGGCATGGAAGGCCTGAAGGTTACTGCCCGCGATGCGGAAACGAAGGTGCGTTACTGGACCATCCCGGGAACACCCGGATTTGAACAAAGAAACGGTGGTCTTGAAAAAGATTATGATTCAGGAGCCATTTCAACCGACCCGCTAAATCACCAAAAAATGGTTGATACCCGTCAGGCGAAAATCGATTATATCTCGAACGTAATTCCGGATGTGAAAGTCGAAGGAAATCCTGATGCCGACTTATTGGTTGTTGGTTGGGGGTCTACACAGGGTCACCTGATATCAGCCGTCAACAGCATCAACAAAACCGGGAAAAAAGTAGCGCTGGCACACTTTAATTACATCAATCCCTTGCCCAAAAATACTGCTGAGGTGATTAAAAAGTATAAAAAGGTGGTTGTATGCGAGTTGAACAGTGGACAGTTTGCTTCGTTCCTGCGAACAAAAGTACCAGGCGAATATCTACAGTACAACAAGGTTCAGGGACAACCATTTTCTGCTTCCGAACTAGAAGACCACATCAGTTCACTTTTAAAATAATGCATCATGGAAACAATTCAGAAAAATCAGGAAATTCAATATACCGCCAAAGATTTTAAAAGCGATCAGTATGTACGCTGGTGTCCGGCTTGTGGTGACTACGCGATTCTGTCCTCTCTCCAAAAGGTGATGGCCGAATTAGGCGTCCCTCCTGCCAACACGGCTGTTATCTCCGGTATCGGCTGCTCTTCCCGTCTGCCTTATTATATCAGTGGTTACGGTTTTCATACCATCCACGGTCGTGGCGCCGCAGTGGCTACCGGTGTGAAAGTGGCTAATCCGGACCTTACGGTTTGGCAAATCACCGGTGATGGTGACTGTCTGGCTATCGGAGGAAATCATTTCATTCACAGCGTGCGTCGTAATATCGACATCAACGTATTGATTTTCAACAACCAAATTTACGGATTAACAAAAGGTCAGTTTTCACCGACAACTCCAAAAGGTTTTAAAACCAAATCATCTCCTTATGGCACAATAGAACAATCATTTCGTCCGGGAGAAATTACAATCGGTGCCAGAGGCACTTTCTTCGGAAGGGTGTTGGATGTGGATTTAAAATCATCGCAAATGACCATGTTGGCTGCCGCGCAGCACAAAGGCACTTCCGTAGTTGAATGCCTTGTAAACTGCATTATTTTCAATGATGGCGCTCATGGATGGCTTTCGGAAAAAACGTCGCGTGAAGACAGAATCATCGTATTGGAGCACGGTCAGAAAATGATTTTCGGAAAAGAAAGAAACAAGGGCCTTGTGCTTGATGGTTTCAATCTGAAAGTGGTTACCATCGGCGAAAACGGTGTAACCGAAGATGACATCCTGACACACGATGCAAAAACCCAGGATCCGACACTGCATCTGAAACTGATTTACATGGAAGGTCCTGATTTCCCCATTGCGTTAGGGGTTATCAGGGATGTTCCTGCTGAAACCTACAACGATGCCATTGTCAACCAAATCGCCAAAGAACAGGAAAAATCAAGCATCAAAACTTTCGATGACCTGATTGATTCTTTGGAGCAGTGGGAGGTGTAGGAAAATTAATGCGCTTGACTTTGTAGCCGAGTTCCGTCAGGAGCCCGGCTATTTTTTCGCGGAAATCTCCCTGTATCAGAATCTCTCCGTCACACGAAGATCCTCCTGAACTGCATTTAACCTTCAACGTTTTGGCTAATTCTTTCAATTCATCATCAGTTCCTTCAAATTGAGAAATGATAGTTGCCGGCTTGCCATTGCGTTTATCCATTTCAACACGCAACGGCTCCTGCTGACGTTTTTTTACAGGCTCATCATTTACAACAGGTATCTCCTCGCCTTCAGGTAAAACCTGTTTCATCGCATTTAATTTATCTCTCCAGTCCATGACGCAATTTTTTAAATAATTCCCAAATAATAATGCCTCCTGTCACACTCACGTTCAACGAATGCTTGGTTCCGTATTGCGGAATCTCGATACAACCATCGCATAAATCAATGACCTTTTGTTGCACCCCTTTCACTTCATTTCCAAACACCACCGCGATCTTCTGGTTTCTCTCAAGCGTTAAATCCGGTAAGAGGGTGCTTCCTTCAGCCTGCTCAATAGCCAGAACTGTATATCCATTTGCTTTAAGTTTCTCAACGGCGTCGCAGGTGTCTTCAAAATAAGTCCAGCTCACCGTATCTTCCGCTCCTAATGCTGTTTTATGAATTTCAGGGTGAGGAGGAGTAGAGGTGATACCACACAGGTAAATCGACTCAATTAAAAAAGCATCTCCCGTTCGAAATACCGAACCTACATTGTGCAAACTCCTGATGTTATCCAGCACAACCACCAGGGAGGTTTTTATTTCTTGCTGAAATTCATCCGGCGTTAAGCGGTTTAATTCTGTTATTTTAAGTTTTCTCATTGATTTGTTTTTGAAACACAAAAGGCACAAAAGAAAGACTAAGGAAACACACAAAAACTAATAGCGAATAGTGAATAGCGAATAACGGAAGTAATGAAAAAAGCCCTCTGTTAATTCTTAATTTATAATTTTTAATTTTCACTTTTGTGTTTCCTTAGTCTTTCTTTTGTGCCTTTTGTGGTTAATATTAATTTCCAGTAATCAGGTAGCTTACTGCCCGATCTATCAACGTATCCCTACCCTTTACCACATCAGCCGAATCGAGAACAACCTTGATGTCCGGATCAATTCCAAACTCAATGTGCTGCATGCTTCCGTTGTACATGGGACTGGCAGAGAAACGCACCATCCAGCCATTTGGAAGTTCATTTGAAAGGGGCATTCCCCCGCCCCCGCCTGATTTATCTCCTATAATGATTGCTTTTGGTGCATCTTTCATTCTGCTTACAAATAAATTGGTCGCACTGTATGATGCCCTGTTTGCCAATACCACAACCGGTCTGGTCCATTGAATCGTTTTGTGTGCCGTTATTTTCATCGGCACAGGTTCCGAGAAGTCATTGTGACCCGGACCATTTTTATGCTGTAAATACATATTCACCGTATCCCGCTCAAAAAAGTAGGATGCTAATCGCCCCGACAAATCAGCAGAGCCGCCCCCATTGTTTCTGACATCAATAATTAACCCGTTCTCGCAAGGTATAAATTGCTGAAAGATATAGCGTATGTTAGCATCAGAGAATCCGCTCCCAAAACTTTCATAGTATATGTAACCAACTTTACCACCAGCTATACTTTTGTATCTTAACCCATTAACACTTCTGTAATCAAGGCCCAGATAGTTTTCGTTAAAAATCAGAGATTCATTAAAATTGGCCGGGTAGTCTGTAAACCAATTCCAGTATCGGCTCCTGTCAAAGGATGAATAAAGATTAACGTGTCCGTCTTTAAGCTCTGCCAGCATTTCAGCCATCGCATCGAAAAAAGTAATTTCATCAAGCGTATCGTTCGCCAATCTGGCTTCATAAACTGTACGAACAGAATCCCAATTGATTCTCTTTAGATCAAGATAACAATAACGGGTATCCACAATGTCCCACAAGGTTTCAAAATTACTCCTATAGGTATTGGGTGGGATATTCAGGTCATCCATACAGGAACTCATTCCCATCAATAAAACAACCGGTAATAAATATTTTGTTTTCATATATTTAATTCCTGAAGTTAATTTCCCGGACTGATATAATGTTCCGGCATTTTTACTTTTCTGCCGGAAAAGCGAACGATATCGTAATTGATTCCGACAAAAATTGAAAACTCATTAAAACTATAGAGCTGATCTGCTGCCTGATACTTCAACTGATGCATACGGACACCAAAGGAACAGGTTGATTTTTTAAAAGGAACATCAATTGATATCTGCTCTTTTAAACCCTGTTTGTTGTGTAAAGAAGAGAAATGAATTGCCTCACCATAAGCGCCTGAGGAATACATTTCATAATAGCTTAATCCCGGATATGGAACAAACATACATCCTATCAGAGGAAATTCAAGGTTTGCTTTCAGTTTGAGCATTCTTTTCCGGGTTGCAATGTTATATCTTACCCCCAGCATCGCATTCAGATTTGTGGCTAAGTCAATGTTAACCGGGTTGTTCACATTCCTTGAATTCATCTTATACGCGAAATCAATATCCACATTACCTCCGGCATGAAGAATCAGGTTATTTAAATCACGATATTCGTATAATGCTCCCAAGGCTGCGTTCCCACCCACATAAGTTATACCTGCCGTTGACTGAGGATTTTTTACCGCAGCGCCCATTCCGGTTACTCTACTATAAGAAATAATTTTAGGATCTGCCGGGTTAAAATATTTGGAATCTGTGTGTTCAAATCTCAGCCCCAAACCTGTATAATTGAGAATTGAAAGATAAGGATCTACAAGTTCAACAAAAGAAACTCCTGTATGATGGGTTACATTTGTTAAAGCAACAGGCTGTTGCTCATTTGTTTGAGCTCTTGTGCTTATAATTATGCACATATAAATAAACAGAACAATTCCTTTTTTCATATTCTTTCAGGTTAACCCAAGCCACTTACCGAGACCCAGTTGGTTTAACAATACAAGCGAAATGCAAATAGGAGTTATGTATTTTATCAGAAAAATGTAAGCATTATAATACCGGGTTGGAAACCTGCCATGTGTACTCAGTTCTTCTTTTATTTTTTTCTTACTCAAGAACCATCCAGTAAAAACTGAAATCAGCAATCCGCCAAGTGGCATAAAAATCTTTGATGTTATATTGTCGAACAAATCAAAGAAACCCATATTGAATATCTTCACCTCTTTCCAGGCTCCAAATGAAAGAGATGCCAGTACCCCGAAAAAAATGATAATGACTGACACCCAGATCGTCGCGGTCAACCGTTTAAGTTTCATTTCTTCAACCAGATACGCCACAATTACTTCCATGAGCGAAATAGCGGATGTTAGTGCCGCCACACACAACAGGATAAAAAACAGAATCGACCAGAAATAACCACCGGGCATATTGGCGAACACATTGGGCAGGGTGATAAAAACAAGTTCCGGACCGTAACCGGGGTTAATCCCTAAAGAAAACACAGCCGGGAATATAGCAACCGCAGCCAAAACTGCTATTAGCGTATCCATCATCGTAACTTCAACTACCGTATGAGAAAGATGATTCTTTTTGCTGATGTACGAACCATAAGTTATCATGCAACCCATCCCGAGACTCAGGGAAAAGAAAGCTTGTCCCATTGCGCTTAACACCACACCCGATGTAATTTTGCTGAAATCAGGCTGAAAAAGGAACCTGAGACCGTCAGTTCCACCGGGCAAAGTAACAGCCCGGATTCCGAGGGCAATAATAATAACTACAAGTAAAGGCATCAAAAATTTAGTACTTTTTTCAATTCCGTCTTTCACTCCCAGCATGATAATTCCTGCCGAAATTACCATAAACAAAACTAACCAAATAATGGGACGCCAGGTATCAGTACTGAAATTCACAAATACTTGAGTCAAAGTGGCTGTATCTTTGTTTACAAATTGATCTGAAACTGCCTGAAAAATATATTCCATCGTCCATCCTGCAACAACAGAATAGAATCCCATGATCAGAAAAGATGTAAGTACTCCCATTACCCCTATCATCCACCATTTTCCTTTGGGTGCAAGTTTCTTGAATGAGCCTACTGTATCACTTTGTCCCATACGACCGATTACAAATTCTGAAAGCATCACCGGCATGCCAAGTATTACCACGAAAACCAGGTAAATAATTAAAAATGCAGCTCCGCCATACTGGCCAAGCTCATATGGAAACCGCCATATATTTCCAAGCCCAACAGCAGAACCTGCCGCCGCAGCAACAACTGCCAGTTTGCTGCTGAAATTTATTCTCTGTTCTTTTGACATTTCTTAATCATATTAGTCCCATAAAAGGGCGTTTTAAACATCTTGCATTTATTCATCCTGATACGTCGACAAAAATAACATTTTTTTATCATTGCTAACGATATGCATGTCATGAATTCCATCACATTAACGATAATTTCTCATGAAAATAATTATCTTTGCAGCTTGTTGATTTACATTAAGATATGAGAAAATTAGTTTTTGCTACAAATAATAAACATAAACTGGAAGAGGTAAGAGATGTTTCACTTGGTTTAACCGAAATATTAAGCCTTAAAGAAATCAATTGCTTTGATGAAATACCGGAAACAGCTGACACGTTGGAAGGAAATGCCCTGCTGAAGGCACGCCATATTTATGACAAATACGGATATGATTGTTTTGCCGACGATACAGGTCTGGAAGTGGAAGCCCTTGATGGACGTCCCGGCGTATATTCAGCCCGGTATGCAGGAGAAGAGCAGGATGCGGTAAAAAACATGCAAAAGCTTTTGTCGGAGTTAGAGGGTAAAGAAAACCGGAGGGCTCGATTCAGAACCGTAGTAGCGTTAATAGAAAATGGAAAAATAAATTATTTCGAAGGAATTATTAAAGGACATATTACCACATCTCCGGCCGGAAATGCGGGTTTCGGCTATGACCCCGTTTTTATTCCGGAAGGATTTTCACAAACTTTTGCAGAACTTGGCAGTGAATTGAAAAATAAAATCAGTCACAGAGCGTTAGCTATAAATGAACTAAAAAATTATTTGAATCAATCCATATGATAAAAAGAGGATTATTTACCACGATAATCAGTTTGTTTGTCGTTGTTGTCTCGGGTCAAACCAACCAACCTGTCGCCATGGGAAAATGGAGAACTCACCTGGCTTATAATAACGTCACCCAGATTACCCAGTCAGCAAACAATATATTTGCTATCAGCGACGGAGCCTTATTCTCAATAAATAAGGAAAATACCGACGACATGCAATATTTCAGCAAGATGAGCGGACTAAGCGATGCCAACATAGCAAGAATTGAATATGACAAAGTCAATAATCAACTGTTGATTGTTTATAATAACGGAAATATTGACATCATGCATTCAACCGGCGTTAACAATATCCCTGATTTGCGTAACAAGCAAATGAGTACAAGTAAGGGAGTTAATGAAGTTTACTTTACCGGAAATTTTGCCTATCTTTCATGTGATTTTGGAATTATGTTAGTCAATATGGCTAAAAAGGAAATTGCCGATACCTATATCATCGGCCCTAATTCTACTGAGGTCAAAATACTATCCACCACCATACACAACAATAAAATTTACGCCGCATCAGCGACTACAATTTACAATGCTGACGCAGATAATCGCAACCTGGTTAACTTTGAATATTGGAAAACAACCACAGGTTTACCTATCGGGAGCGGAAACTATCAGAAGGTATTTACCTTTGCCGGGAGACTGTTGATACTTAAGGCTGGAAAACTCTACAAACAGGAAGACGACAACAGCTGGAGTCAACTGCTTAGCTCGGTCAGCAACATTACGAGTATCAATGTGTCAAACAATAAAATTATAGCCAGCAATGGTTCCAACAGCATCTATTTCCTGAATCAGTCCTTCGAAATGAGTATGGAAAACCTGCTTGGTTCAAGTGATATCGAATATGACCCTGCAAATGATGTGTACTGGGTGGCGGCAGGCTCCCTTGGCGTTGTTTCATTCAAGCTTCAGAGTGGGGCAGATCCAATAATCAGCTATTATAAACCTCAGGGGCCGGCCGTTAATATTCCCTGGAGTATGACATTTGCCGGCAATAAACTATTCATGGTAAATGGGGGAAGATGGGCTTCCGAGTATGGGAGAACAGGACAAATCATGATTTACAAAGATGGCTACTGGAATAATATCAGTGCTGCCCCAATCCAATCAGTTACAGGATATAGCGCTTTGGATTATGTAAACGTAGCAGTTCACCCGGATGATGACAACCACTTTTTCGTTACCTCATACGGCACAGGATTGTACGAATACAAAAATAACGAGTTCTTTGCCTGGTATAATCATAAAACACCAAACAGCACACTGGAAACGGGAGGTACTGGAGCGAGAGAATACAAAGTAATTCGACTGGATGGAGCTGTATTTGACAGTCAAAAAAATCTGTTTCTGGCCAATATGGCGACAACATCTCCGATTAAAATTTTATTAAATACCGGTGCATGGTATCAATTCGATTTCTCCTCGCTTCCAATGCTTTTCACCTTAGGCAAAATCATTATTTCTAATCAAAATCAAAATCAAAAATGGGTTCCTTCAATAAGATACACACCTGGTATTCTTATTTGGGACGATAATGGAACCTTGCTGGATCAAAATGATGACAAAAAAACATTTATTTCGAAATTTATTGATGTGGATAATGTTGGCAGTTATATTTCACCAAGCTACGTCTATTGTCTTGAACAAGATAAGAACGGTGTAATGTGGGCAGGAACTGATTTGGGTCCCCTTTTGTTCTATAATCCATCCAAAGCTTTTGATCAGAACTATACATGTTCCAGGGTAAAAATCCCCAGAAACGACGGAACAGGGCTTGCTGACTATTTATTACAAAATGAAAAAATAAAAGCAATTGCTATTGACGGAGCCAATAGAAAATGGTTAGGAACTGAATCCTCCGGACTATATTTAATGTCAGAAAACGGTCAGGAAACAATCAATCATTTTACAACAACAAACAGTCCTTTGCTCTCAAATGATATAATCTCCCTTGCAATTAACCCAATTTCCGGAGAACTGTTTGTTGGAACAAGCAACGGACTAATTTCCTTTCAAAGTGATGCAGCAGAGGCAAATAAAATTTTTACAAATGTGTATGCCTACCCAAATCCGGTAAAAGAGAATTATAATGGAATTATTACAATTACAGGACTGGTAACAAACACACAGGTAAAAATTACGGATCTAAACGGAAACCTCATTTACCAAACTGTTTCAAATGGAAGTATCGCCACCTGGGATGGGAAAGACAGTCATGGGAGAAAAGTAAGCACCGGTATTTATCTTGCAATTTGCGCCAATGAAGACGGAACTCAAAGTACCATTACAAAAATCATGGTAATCAATTAACTTTATTTGATTCCACCCTGTGATATAAAATTTTTCACTCAATGATAAAGTTGTTTGCAAATTTTCCAAAAACAAGAATAGCTCTGCCGGATAGCTACAAAGAGATTTATAATAAACACTATAAGGTTAATAGAGAGGGAAAAACATTGGCGACATCATTGTCTATGTTCATGGAATCGTGGATGCACCAGAAAATAGCGAAAGATGTTCATCAGATCAAAAATAAAACCACCCTTGAAATAGGTGCCGGTACACTCAATCATCTTAAATATGAGACTGCAATTTTATATGATATTGTAGAGCCTTTTCAAAAACTTTACGAGAATTCACCTTACATCAAACTAATTAATAATATATATCAGGATATCAACCACATAGAAGAAACAAAAAAATACGACAGAATAATATCAATCGCAACATTTGAGCATATACTTAATCTTCCTGAAGTCATTTATAAAACCTGTAAATTATTGGATAAAAATGGCACTTTGAGAGTTGCCATACCTAACGAAGGGGCATTTATATGGAAATTGGGTTGGAAACTTACAACAGGTATTGAATATAAGTTAAAATATGGGTTGGACTATAGTTTGCTGATGAAACATGAACATGTTAACACTGCAACTGAAATTGAAGATATATTAAGATTCTTTTATAAGGATGTAAAAGGCTCTTATTCAACATTTCTCAAACCATTGTCGTTTTATTGTTTTTTTACCTGTTCTTCTCCTGATGCACATAATTTACAACAATACAAAGTAGCATTCCCGGATTAATCATTTCCAGTTTATGTGATAAAATCATAAGAGACTAATTCGAACATTTCAAAAGAAGTATAAAATATGAAACTATCAGTAATTGTTTCCATATTCAATGAAGAACATGTTATTCGTTTGTTCTATGATGAATTGATGTTATATGTTCCTCGCGAATACGAATACGAGATCGTTTTTGTAAATGATGGGAGTACCGATGATTCACAAAAGATTATTTCTGAAATCATATCTGAAAATAACCATGCTAAATCAATTCTGTTTTCAAGGAATTTTGGCCATGAAGCCGCGATGCTGGCAGGTATAGATCACGCGACCGGAGACATCTTAATCTGTATGGATAGCGACTTACAGCATCCTCCGGCTCTTATTCCTGAGATGATTAATCGTTTCAGACAGGGAAATGTCGATGTCATAAACATGGTAAGGAAAAAAAACACAAGTATTTTTTCAGCATTTTTCTATAAACTAATCAAAATAATCTCTCCTTTTAATATTGAGGCTGATGCCTCTGATTTTTTTCTTATTTCAAAGAAAATTGCTAAAATACTAAAAAACAACTATCGGGAGAGAGTCCGCTTCCTGAGAGGTTTTATTCAAATGTTAGGTTTTAACAAAACAACAATGCTGTTTGATGTTGGTAAAAGAGCAGAAGGTGAAAGTAAATACTCATTTTTAAAGTTATTAACGCTCTCATTTACTGCCATATCTACCCTGTCAAAACTTCCACTTAAACTTGGAATCTATATCGGATTTTTATCTGGTATCTTTGGAATTGTACTATCTATATACAGTATCATTATGAAGATTATTCAACAACCAGTATCCGGATATACAACAATTATAGTATTTTTAAGCTTAATGTTCAGTATACAGTTTTTTATTTTGGGCGTAATTGGTGAATATATCGGATTCCTTTTTGACGAACAGAAAAAAAGACCTATTTACATAATTGACTCTACAACAAACATGGGAGAAAATGATGAAGTACTTATTGGCTAGCATCAGCATATTATCAGCAGTATTAGCTCAAATACTGATTAAAAAAGCTACTTTTTTTCAATTTGCAGAAAAAAAATGGTTCCTTATTATCCTGATTAGTCTTTTATTATATGCTATCACTTTTTTCACGCAAACTATGGTTGTCCGCATGTTCCCGATCAGTAAAATTCTGCCGGTCTCAGCAATTGCAGTTATGATCCTGATTTTTATCAGTGGAATTGTCTTTTTTGGAGAATCGGTAAATTTAAAACAGATTATCGGGATTCTCTTTGGAGTATTATCTATTATTTTGATCCTTAATTAATGTCAGGAAATATACACAAGTCAGGCTTTATACAGTTATTTCTGTATTTGTTCGTAAATATTTTATTTATATTCAAATATATCTCCAGAACCGGAGTAAATCCGGTTATACCTGCTTTGGTTTATCTATTATTTATTGTTATTACTTATCTGGGATTCAATAGGATTTTCATCTCCAAAAAAGACAATTCATTTAAGTTACCCTTATTTTTGGTATATGCTTTAACAGTAACAATGATTATTGCAATCCTCATCAGGATCGACCCCTTATCGATACGTGTTGACAGATGGTCTGCTGTCACCTATTTTTTAGACAACTTATTTCATGGAGATTACCCTTATGCAGCACATACTCATGTTAGTAAAGATAACTTTCCGTCTCCCTTTCCTATGTGGTATGTTATAAATTTACCTTTTTATTTAGCCGGAGATGTAGGAATCGGATTAATTGCGTTTCTTAGTTTAGTTATTTTTATATATTATCTTTTTACAAAATCATTTAAAAAAACTTTCGTTTTTCTTGTTCTAATCATTTTATCTCCTGCATACTGGTGGGAAGTTGCCGTCAGGAGCGATTCCCTCAGCAATGCAATACTCGTTTTATGCATAATTCTTCTTTTTTACCTGAAAAAATTCTCTCTCGAGAGAAATTTAATGATAACTGCAATTGTATGTGGTATAATAGCTTCAACCCGATTATCTGCAATACTGCCCATTGCATTATTTATTTTTCCTCCTTTTCTGAAAATATCATTGCATAAAAAGATGGCTTTTGTCTCAATTGTTTTGGGATTTGTTGTTTTGACTTTTCTACCGTTTATTTTGTGGGATACCGAAAACTGGCTCTTTTTCAGTAGAAACCCTTTCATGTCTCAGTCAAGTATCGGTAGTACTCTGCTTCTTCTGGTTATGATTATTTTGGGGATATATATGGCACTAAAATGGGATAATATCAATCAATTCTTTAACCTGACTTCTGTTTTTATTTTCATTTTTATCCTCACTTCGCAACTGAATCTCCTATTCACAAGAGGAACCAATGGATCTGTTTTCACTGACAGTCTGTATGATATTTCATATTTTAGTCTGCTTTTACCTTATTGCATTGCATTTTTAGCAAACAGAATATCTAGTCCTACCCCCTCTTGATCAAATTCATAAACTCTTCCCTCGTTTTTGCCTGCTGAAATACACCTGTGAAATCCGACGTGGTGGTGATGGAATGCTGCTTTTGCACGCCCCGCATTTGCATGCATAAATGTTGTGCTTCAAGAATTACCATCACACCCAAAGGTTGCAGTGTTTTCTGGATGCACTCCTTGATTTGGGTTGTCATGCGTTCCTGAACTTGCAGCCGACGGGCATAAACCTCCACAATACGGGCAATCTTACTCAACCCTGTAATATGATGATTGGGAATGTATGCTACATGCGCTTTGCCAAAAAATGGTAACATGTGGTGCTCACACATGGAGTAGAAATCGATATCCTTCACAATGACCATTTGCCGGTAGTTCTCGGTAAAACGCGCCGACATCAGAATCTCTTCGGGATCCTGCTCATAACCATGCATCAGGAACTGCATCGCCCTGGAAACTCGTTCCGGGGTTTTTAGCAAACCCTCTCTGGCTGCGTCTTCTCCTAAAAGTCTGATTATTTCCTTATAATGATGAGCTATCTGAGCCGTTTTTTCGGGATCAAACGGAACCGGTTTGTTATAATTAAAATCCATTTGTTTTTATTTTTCTGAAACGGAAATCCGGTCTCTTACGGTGTAAGTTTCTTTCCTGAGAGCCGGAAATTTAGTTAATAATTCTTCTGAAAACCTACGGGCTTCAGGTTGTGTGTGAAAATCTCCGATTCTGACCTTCCAAAACGGAGAACTGTAGCTCACGTATATTTTCATATCAGGAAATGCCTCCAACAACATCTGCTCCATGTTAAAGGCCTCTTCTCTGGCTGTTCGCTGGGCATTGCTCGAAAACACCTGAACCCTGTATCCATGTACAACAACACTTGTTGCAGTAGCATTTTCTGTTACCAGTTTCTCAATCCGTTTATCCTGATGAAATTTCACTTCTCCACTTCCCGGTTTTGCCTTTACGGAAATTGCTTTAAAAGCACTTTTAGCTGAATCTGTCTGAATGCTGTCAGGCTTTACAGACTGCGCAAGTAGGTTCGCTGAGAAAAAAAATGTCAGACTGATTACAAGTATCTGCTTCATAATGGGATAAATTTTACGTGCAAAGTTACAAAATCTTATGCTAAATCTGTCTATTATTTTTTTATCTTTGTTCCTGAATAATAAAACCAATGTATATGCAGGTTACACCAAACAGGGATATTGAAACCGTAATCATCGTTGCCGGAGGAAAAGGTGAGCGCATGCAAACCGACATACCGAAACAATTCATCGAACTCAAATCCAGGCCAATTCTGATGCATACTATTGATGTTTTTATTCAATACAACAACCAAATTGATGTGATAGTTGTACTTCCGGAAACTCAGATTGAAAACTGGAGCCTGCTTTGCAAAAAGCATGCCTTTGAAACTAAACACCGGGTGGTTGCCGGAGGATCTGTTCGTTTTGAATCGGTGAGAAACGGGCTGAAAATCGCATCAGATTCGGGGTTTATTGCTGTTCATGATGGCGTGAGACCTTTAGTCAGCCAAACCACCATCGAAGCTTGTTTCAGGGAAGCCAGGATATCGGGAGCTGCTATCCCGGTTGTATTGCCGGTTGAAAGCATCCGACAGATAAAAGGAGATGAAAACGTAGCTGTCAACCGGGACTTATTCAGGTTGGTGCAAACACCGCAGGTTTTTGAGGCCAACATCTTAAAAAAAGCATACAAACAGGAATTCAATTCTATATTTACTGATGATGCTTCTGTAGTGGAAGCATCCGGTGTAAAAATCAGTTTGGTAGAGGGTAATCGTGAGAACATCAAAATTACTACTCCTTTCGATCTAAAATTAGCCGAAATGATGCGCTGAGTTTCGTTCTAATTGGTAAAAAAATGCAGCTTACTCAACTTGACATTAAATTTCTGCCCGGTGTGGGACCTAAAAAGGCCGACCTGTTGGCAAAGGAGCTGAATGTGCGTTCGGTTGATGATATGGTGCGCCACTATCCCTATAAATACATTGATCGCAGTCGTTTTTATTACCTCCACGAGATTACTGAAAACATGCCTTTTATCCAGGTAAAAGGACAAATACTCCGTTTCGATAAGGTAGGAACGGGACGTGGACAGCGATTATCCGCCATTTTTACCGATGGAAAAGATACAATTGAACTAATCTGGTTCCAGGGAATAAAATTCGTACTGGAAAAATACAAAACCGGGATAACTTACGTGGTTTTTGGTAAGCCTTCTTTTTTCAATGGAAAATTTAACATCGCCCATCCCGAAATGGATCTGCCTTCGCAGTTGCCCCCGGTAGAACAATTGGGATTACAGCCATTTTACAATACAACAGAGAAAATGAAATCCGGTTTTCTGAACTCAAAAGCGATTCAGAAAATCATGCAGGGACTGCTGCCCTATTTACAAGCCGGTGTTCCTGAAACACTTCCGGCTTATGTGCTTAAAAAATACGCGCTGATGAACCTGACGGATGCGCTCATGAATATCCATTTCCCGAAAAATGCACATGCCCTTAACAAAGCGCGACAGCGGCTCAAGTTTGAAGAACTGTTTTACGTGCAACTGAATATCCTGCAACAAACCAAGTGGAGGGAACAAAACCTGCGAGGATTAATCATGAAAAAAGTCGGTCATTTTTTCAACACTTTTTACCATGATTACCTGCCGTTTGAACTGACCGGCGCACAAAAGAGGGTCTTAAAAGAAATTCATATTGACGTAGCCAGCGGAAAACAAATGAATCGCTTGTTGCAGGGCGATGTGGGCAGTGGGAAAACTTTAGTCGCGCTCATGTCAATTTTGATTGCAATTGATAATGGTTTTCAGGGATGTATCATGGCGCCGACAGAAATCCTGGCTAACCAGCATTTCGAAACATTAAAGGATTTTATTCGAGATCTGGGCGTAAATATTGCCTTGCTAACCGGCTCAACCCGTCCGAAAGAACGGGAAAGAATTCATGCCGCACTGCAATCGGGCGAACTACATATACTGGTTGGCACACATGCCTTAATTGAAGATGTGGTTCAGTTCAAAAATCTAGGCTTGGTGGTCATAGACGAACAACATCGTTTCGGGGTGGAACAACGCTCTAAACTTTGGAAAAAGAATGCCCAGCCGCCACATGTGTTGGTTATGACTGCCACTCCCATCCCCCGCACCTTAGCCATGACACTTTACGGCGATTTGAGTGTTTCGGTTATCGATGAACTTCCTCCGGGTCGCAAGCCAATTCAAACTTACCATTATTACGAAAACAAGCGGCAGGCGCTGAATGGTTTTATCTACAAACAAATACAGGCCGGTCGGCAGGTGTATGTTGTCTACCCGCTGATTGAAGAATCTGAAAAAATGGATTTGCAAAATGTAAATGATGGGTATGAATACTTCAGGGAGTTTTTCCCCGGTTTTAAAGTCAGCATGGTACACGGCAAACTGAAACCCGCGGAAAAAGACCATCAAATGCAGCTGTTTGTTTCCGGAGAAACTCAAATCATGGTGGCCACAACAGTCATCGAAGTCGGTGTGAATGTTCCGAACGCATCCGTTATGATTATTGAAAATGCCGAAAGATTCGGACTCTCGCAACTGCACCAGCTCAGAGGTCGTGTGGGTCGCGGCGCTGAACAATCCTACTGTATTTTACTCACCGGTTACAAATTGGCGACCGAAACCCGTAAAAGAATGGAAATCCTCACCCGCACAAACGATGGTTTTGAGATTGCTGAAGCCGACTTACAACTCAGGGGCCCGGGCGACCTGGAAGGAACACAGCAAAGCGGTATTCCCTTTGAACTGAAAATTGCCAACCTGGCACAAGATGGTAAAATGCTCGAAATTGCCCGTAATTTCGCTATCGAGATACTCAATGATGACCCTAAATTGCTAAAACAGGAGAATCATATTTTAGCTTCTCAACTTAAAAAATTAAAAACAAATGCCGTAAATTGGGGAATTATAAGTTAAAAATGACGAATAGGTTTGGTTAACAAAGCTTATTTTTTTATCTTTGGAAAGTTTTTACCTCCGCTATAAACAACTGAATATCATGGAGAAAACATTAGTCATTATTAAACCCTGTACCATACAACGCGGATTAACCGGTGAAATTATCGGAAGATTTGAGAAAAAAGGACTTCAACTTTGTGGTATGAAAATGATGCAACTCTCAGAAGAAATTCTACTGGAGCATTATGCACATTTGGCTCAAAAGCCTTTTTTTAAACGCATTAAAGATTCAATGATGGTTACTCCTGTCATTGTTTGCTGTTTAAAAGGTATTGATGCGGTACGGATTGTCCGGGCCATGGCGGGTGTAACGAATGGACGTGATGCGGCTCCAGGAACAATCAGGGGGGACTATAGCGTGAGTGTACAGGAAAACATCATTCATGCATCTGATTCGCATGAAACAGCAGCTATTGAACTGAAAAGATTCTTCAAAGAGGAAGAAATTTTTGATTACACCTTGAATCAACTGAATTTTTTATACGCTAACGACGAAATTTGAATAAAACACGAGCAATTTTGATATGAGATTTACCCGAGGATTCCTGATTTTGATACCGGCTTTGGTTCTGTTGATTTCCAATACAGCCAATGCAAATGACAAAGACAAAAAATTTACTTCCATAAACCTGCGGACAGACACAACAAATATTTATCAGGGATTACTCAATGATGAAACGGATGATTTGATGGAGAACCATCCTGCTGATGATATCTATAACAACATCTGGACAAGTTCAAAATTAAATCCGTATAAAATCCCCATCGATAGTCTACCCGATTCAGTCAAAGTTGATTTGTCGACCTTTTGTGTTCCGGTGATGGGGCACATTACTTCTCATTTCGGTCCACGCAGGTACCGCTATCATTACGGAACTGACATAAAACTAAATACCGGAGACACTGTTGTATCTTCATTTGCGGGTAAAATTCGGATCATCGATTACGACAGAAGAGGATATGGTCATTATGTCGTAATCAGGCACGACAATGGATTAGAAACGGTCTATGCTCATCTTTCTGAAATAATGGTAACACTTGATCAGGTCGTAGAGGCCGGTGAACCTATTGCACTTGGAGGAAGTACCGGAAGATCAACAGGTCCACACCTGCATTATGAAATCCGTTTCCTGGGTAATGCCATGAATCCAGCTAAAATAATTGATTTTGCCTGTGGATCGCCTTTTGACAATGAATATCTGATTACCAAAAAACATTCTTTTTACTATCAGAAAGAAGTAAAAGCAATGGCTGCGGCCAAATACTACAAAATCAGAAGTGGAGATAATCTGAGTCGAATTGCGGCCAGAAATGGCACGAGTGTTAAAACCTTGTGTCGACTGAATGGTATTTCTTCAAAAAAAATATTGCGGATAGGCCAAACTATTCGTGTCAGATAAAGCGCCCCGGAAAACAAATCACCCCTTTAATTTGTTTGGATTCTTAGCATAATAAAATTAAAATCATGTTTTCCAAGAAAAATTTAGAAGACCAAATACTGATAATTTTCGGATCGAACGGGGACTTATCGAGGCGAAAGTTGTTACCAGCCATCTTTCAACTCTATTTAGATAATTTCCTGCCGAAGAATTTTATTGTCATTGGTACCGGAAGTAAAGAAAAAGATGAAGATGCTAATCGTGCTGATGTCAGGTCTGCCCTGCTGGAATTTGCTCCTGCAGGCGTAAAAAACGCCCCCGACAAACTTGAAAGTTTTCTGAATATGGTTTTTTATAAGAAAGTTCACAATCAAACTGAACAGGATTTTAAAGGACTGAAAGACTACATTCAAAAGCAGGCTGATGAGTTAGGGGTAAAACAAAACATCATCTATTACTTTTCTATTCCTCCATTTTTATATGAAGTAGTTGCCGCCAATCTTGTCAGATACGGACTGAATCAGGAAGAAAATGGCTGGAAACGTATTATCGTGGAGAAACCTTTCGGTTACAGCTATGCAACTGCTATCGATTTGGATAAAAAACTTCACGAAGGATTTCACGAAGATCAGATTTACCGCATCGACCACTATCTGGGAAAGGAAACTGTCCAAAATATTATGGTTACCCGGTTCTACAATGGCTTCTTTGAACCAATCTGGAACCGTAAATACATTGACAGAGTCGAAATTACAGCTTCTGAAAAAATCGGAGTGGGCGATCGGGGTGGTTATTACGATGGGTCTGGAGCATTGAGAGATATGATACAGAATCACCTCCTTCAGGTCCTTGCTGTTGTTGCTATGGAACCTCCGGTTATCTTCGACTCTGAATCTATCCGGAATGAAACCGTGAAGGTTTTACAAGCCTTACGTCCTATTAAAGCTGCTGACGTGCCAAATCAGGTCGTACGGGGACAATACATCGCAACACAGGTGGGAGACAAAATGAATCCCGGATACCGGCAGGAGTTGGGTGTAAATCCAAATTCCAAAACAGAAACTTTTGTCGCCATCAAAACCTTTATCGACAACTGGAGATGGGGCGATGTACCTTTTTATATTCGTACGGGGAAACACCTTCCGGCAAGGGTCACAGAAGTGGTAATCCATTTGAAACATGCTCCTCATCAGCTCTTCAAACAACTCTGCCTGACGCATCCCAATAACATGATTATCCTGCGAATCCATCCGGATGCGGGAATTGCTATTGATTTCGGCATGAAAATACCGGGTGCCGGCTATAAAGTGCATAACGTGAATATGGCCTTTAAATATGCCGATCTGGCTGAAAACAAGATTCCGGAAGCTTACGAAAGACTATTGCTCGACTGCATGGTTGGGGATTCAACTTTGTATGCCCGTGCCGATGCCGTGAAAACAAGCTGGAAATTTGTCGATCCTATTATCCAGGCATGGCAGGATAACCCGGAAATCCCTTTGTATTTCTACGAGTGCAACACCTGGGGACCCAAAGAATCAAATAATCTTTTTGAAGACAAATTTACTAAATGGAGAGAACCGGAGGAATAATCGGGACATGAACCACAACAAATTATTAAATAACCACATAAGTCACAGTAGTAAACATAGCTTTTCATGAAACCTGAAACACATATTTTTGATAATGCCACGCTGGCAGCACATGCGGTCGCTTTACTTATACAGGAACTGGCGATAGCAAAACAACAACAAAATCAAATGCTAAACATCGCTGTTTCAGGTGGTTCAACGCCTAAACAATTGTTTACCTTGTTGGCTGAAGATGACTACCGGACTCAAATTCCATGGGAAGCCGTTCGTTTCTTCTGGGTGGATGAAAGATGTGTGGAACCGGCTCATCCCGAAAGTAATTTCGGCATGACTTACGACGCTTTACTCCAGTATGCTTTTGTCCCGGCTCAAAATATCTTCCGCATGAAAGGTGAAGATATTCCGGCCAATGAAGCTGTCAGATATTCCAATTTACTCTGGAAAGAGCTCCCGGCAAGAAATGGCTTTCCTGTCTTCGATTTGATTTTATTGGGAATTGGAGATGATGGTCATACAGCTTCCATTTTTCCGGATCATATGGCGTTGCTCGAATCGGAGAAATCAGTTGATGTGGCTACCCACCCCGTAAGCGGTCAAAAAAGAATAACCCTGACCGGCAAAACAATTAATAATGCCAATCAGGTTATCTTTTTAGTTACCGGAAAAAATAAATCCGGTATTATCTGCGAAATTATCAAAGGAACTTCTGAAGCGGAAAAATATCCTGCAGCCTATATCCGGAACTTCGCAGGAAAAGCGGCATTCTTTCTGGATACTGCCGCAGCAAGTGAACTTTAATGCTTTACAATTTCCATTGTATCAGAAGCAATCATGTATTCCTCATCAGTAGGAATTACAACTACTTTTACAGAAGAATCGGGTGTACTTAACAAAACTTCCTTGCCTCTGGAACTAGTGTTCAGTGCTTCATCGATTTTTAATCCCATATAGCTGAAGCTTTTGCACACCTTTTCACGGGTTCCGGTTTGGTTTTCTCCTACCCCTCCGGTAAACACCAATACATCAGCACCATTCAACGCAGCAAAATAAGAGCCTATGTATTTAATTATCCTGTATTCGTAGATATTCAGGGCTAATTTAGCTCTTTCATTTCCTTCTGAAATGGCTTTTTCGATATCCCGCATATCCGATGAAATCCCTGAAACCCCCAATACACCACTGTGTTTGTTGAATAGGGTAGAAACCGAAGCCGAATTAATCATTTCTTTTTCCATCAGGAATGTAACCACACCCAGGTCCACATCTCCGGAACGGGTTCCCATCATCAACCCTTCAATCGGAGTAAAGCCCATAGAGGTATCTATTGATTTTCCATTCTTAACTGCGGTGATGGAAGCTCCATTGCCGATATGTGCTGTGATAACCTTGGCTTTTTCATAATCTAAACCCAAAAATTCACAGGCGCGGCGGGATACATACCGGTGACTCGTACCGTGAAAACCATAACGACGGATTCCGTATTTTTGATACAAAGCATACGGAATACCATACATATAAGCATAATCCGGCATCGTTTGATGAAAAGCTGTATCGAAAACTGCTACCTGTGGTACATCGGGCAACAATTCACTGATAGCACGAATACCCGCTAAGTTTGGTGGATTATGTAATGGAGCTATTTCAATGCATTCTTCGATTTTCCTGATTACTTCTTCGGTAATAAGCACGCTGCTATTGAACTTTTCTCCTCCATGTACTACCCGGTGACCTACGGCATTTATCTCTTCCATAGATTTAATCGCTCCGTGTTTCTTACTTGTCAACACACCCAGGATGTATTCAACGGCTACCTGATGCTCCAGAATTTCTCCTTCCAGCATTACTTTCTGACCGTCTTTGCGTGTGTGCTTCAGAAATGAGCCTTTCATCCCTAACTTCTCAACTCCTCCCGAGCCTAACTCCTCGTGGGTGGTCATATCAAGCAACTTGTATTTTACCGATGAACTTCCACAATTTAATACCAATATCTTCATAACTTTCTCCTCCTTTATTTTACAAGATTACCTGATTCATCATACACATAAAAACCTTTTCCTGTACTTACGCCGTAATTCTTGGCTCGTACCATCCTCAGTAAAATCGGCGAAGGTTTGTACTTGATATTGCCATACTCATCATACAAATTGTTGAGTAATTTCACAATCTTTTCTATTCCCATGTTATCCGCCGTACGGAAAACACCCAAATTATGCCCAAATCCAACCATCAACACCTTATCGATATCTTCGACTGTTGAAATTCCTTCCATCAGAATCTGACAAGCTTCATTCAACTGAGTCAGAAACAACCTGATACTCACCAACCCGGCCGATTCCATTACCGAAACATACTGATGATTGATCATGCGGGCAAATTTGCTTACCTTATCAAAAGTCTCCTGTGAAGTGTGCAGCCCCGATACAATCTCCAGAATTTGCGAACCTGGCGTATTAATCATAAAATGTACCCCGATACATCTTTCCTGGTACTTCAGTTCAGAAGCAAGTTCTGTCACCACAACGGTTGTTACGTTTGAGGCAATAATCGCATCCGGTTCAAGTACATGTTCTAATTGCTGAAACACTTTCTTTCGTTCATTAACCTGACGTTCACCCGTTTGATTGTCGTAACGAATGGCTTCAATCACGAAATCGCAGTTCTGAAAATCAATGTAAGATGTAGTGCCCTGTACCCTTGAAAGAATTGCTTTTTTCTCATTCTGCGTTAAACCCCAGTTGGTTATTTTTTTATCTAATTTCTCCTCAATCCTGCTGAAAGCGTTCGCGATCTTTTCTTTGTTAGGTTCTAAAAACACAACCTCCATCCCGTTCAATGCAGCAGTTGTCGCAATTTCGCTCCCTTCGATTCCACATCCGACAACACCTATACGCGAAAACAGGGTTCTTTTCCTGTTCCGTTTGCTCAGCCCGTATCGTTCGATTGGTTCTGTAATAATTTTTGCCATGTTATTATGTTATATTTAATTTATTCAATTCGAATGTCGTGCTTTTATGCTACTTTTTCATAGCCTGATTCGCTGTAATGGCAATCATGCTCACGATATCATCCACCGAACAACCTCTCGATAAATCATTAATGGGCGCTGCCATTCCCTGAAGGATGGGGCCAACCGCCAGGGTTCCCGACAAACGTTCAACCAATTTATATCCGATATTACCTGACTGTAAATCCGGAAATACCAGTACGTTCGCCCGACCGGCAATATTGCTGTCCGGCGCTTTGCTCTTACCTACCGAAGGTACTAACGCCGCATCTGCCTGCATTTCTCCGTCAATCTGCAAATCGGGACGCATTGATTTGGCGATATTCGTTGCTTCAACCACCTTATCGACAAACTCGTGCCTCGCGCTCCCTTTGGTTGAAAAACTCAACATGGCAACTTTCGGTTCAATACCGGCAATAGCTTTGGTTGTTTCAGCAGACGAAATGGCAATTTCGGCCAGTTCTTTTGCTGATGGATTTGGATTTACAGCACAATCAGCGAAAATCAATAATCCATTCTCTCCAAACTGAGGTGTTGGTGTAAACATCAGAAAGGCACCGGAAACAACCGATATTCCCGGACGGGTTTTTACAATCTGAAAAGCAGGACGCAACACGTCTCCGGTCGTATTTTGTGCTCCGGCAAGTTCTCCGTCCGCATCTCCGTTTTTAATCATCAGACAAGCCAGATACAATGGATTTTTCGCCAGTTTTACTGCTTCATCAGGAGTCATCCCTTTGTTTTTTCTCAAATCATGAAGCAAACCGGCATACATCGGCATATTTGTATCTGTTTCCGGATCAACAATCACTGCTTCTGAAATATAATTCAATTGCTCTGTCTGGGCAAGGGAAAAGATCTCCTCTTTATTTCCTATCAGGATAATCTTGGCAGCTTTTTTCTTTAAAATAATATCTGCAGCTTTTAAAGTCCGGATTTCAGTGCCCTCGGGTAAAACAATCCGTTGCGGATTGGCTATGGCACGTTCCATGATTTGGTTTAGTAAATTCATTGTTCTCTGATGTATTTTGTTCTGTGGTTTTGACGTTTTGAAAGTATAAAAAATCTCTGAAATAGACTACAAAAGTACGAATATTTCGCAAAATTGCAATGTAGAGATTGCAAAATATGCTAATTATTTGTTTATTTGACAAATAACACACAAAAAATATCAGTTTTTCAGAACTTTAGCCGTACGAGACAATTAATTTCTGATTTTCGATTACCTGCTATCATCTCTTTTCCACTACCGATAGATTCACGCATATCCATGTATAATATACCGGCATATCGCAACCAGCACCCAAGGTTTTTATTGAAATCGTAACTAAGGTTCACATAATACCTGCTCCCAATGCCAGAGAAGGCTGGCATGCTGAAAGCATATAGAATATTCTTTTCATATAGATAAATTCGGTTATCATACGCTTGCACATCAAAAAAGAGATAACTGAAATCAATATTTAAAGGCCATTTCCTAAACCGAACGCTCACTTCCTGAAGTGCTGTTATTCCATACGTAGGAGCGATGTGTTCATTATGGACAATATTGGCATCAAATTGTTGTTTAAATTTGATAATCCCCGTTTCATAAACAGATTGGAATCTGAATGCAACCTTATTTTCTCGCGAAAGCTTAGAGGTTGCCTCTTCCGAGCCGGAAAGATTTGCAACCTGCTGTTCGTACTTTGTCCTGCATATTAATGTTAATCGCCGGAGAGGTGTATAAGTGAGCAGGAGCAGATAATCCTTTCCGTTCGAAGGTGAATCAACACCATAACGTAACCAGGGAAAACGATAACTGTCGGCATAAAACGCGATTTTCCAGTTTTTTGCCGGTAGTATCTCAGCTCCTATATATACCCCTTTTTCATTTCTAACGCCTGATTTTTCTGAAAAAGAAGTCGCAAATAACGCATCATATTCAGGTCCGTAATTGCGATATAATAACGCAAGATTGACCCGGGAAAGAGGAGAAACGGTGAGACCGCAAATCAATGCAGGATGTTCAAAGTTCGAAAGTGCAGCTTCACCAAAAAAATTGAATTTATGCAACCTAAATCTGTAATGAAAACCTGAAACCCATTGCTTATTCCCGCTGAAATAAAACAGGTTATACGGATATCGTTTAGGAATTAATTTCTTATCCATTTTCATAATCAGACTACTAACGCCGATTTGATACCAAACACCATTATAATCAAGATTAAATCCTGCCAGATTTTGTTTCACCTTGTTCCTTTTCAGCATTTCATCCATTGTCCTGTGGTACCCCGTTTCATAGAAAGCCGGAAACACATTTTGCTCTACCTTTCCATCAAGTTGTCTGCCTGAAAAAAACACATGCAGACTTGTTTGCTCCTGTTGCAAAGAGATTGCCAGTCCTCTGAAAAAGTTAAATTCATTTGTAGAACCGTAACGTTTGAACCCTCCTGTAAGATCACACACCTTGGTTGTCATGGCTGATTTTCCACGACTAAATGCCTGACTAATCACAAGTCCCTGACCAAAACCTGCCTGATAATCCCCAATAATTACATTTCTTATAATCCCCCGATTTTTAAATTGAAATGATACAGAGGTATAGTCATACCCCATTCTCAATTTTCCGAAGAATGGCTCACCTGCATCTTTTTCTGCGGTAATACTCAACCATAACTTGTCTTTATAGTGAAATCTGTATTTCAGGTGATTATAAATCCGGCTTCCCATATATCCTGTACTGTCGCCCATATTTTGCAGGCGATACCCCTCTTTCTGCTCCGGCACATAATCAGCACGAATTAATATTTCATTCTTCCCATATTTGAGGTACTTTTTCAAATCGATCTTCTCGTCTTTCTCATTTGAATTTGTTAATGTGACAAATGGAAGCATCCTTCTGATATCAGTCATATCAAGACCTTCGACCAACATCAGCTCATAAATTGAGAAAAATCGCTCAGCTTTATATCGGTAATAAAGTATATTTTCAATCTGAATATCCGACAGAAACATCATTTTAGCAAGTTCCTCTCTTTCAGCCTGATTTAAATCCAGTGGATGTTGATTCAGGAAAATCAGTTCTTCATAAAAAACATTGAAATCCGGCTCAGTTTCACTTTCCTCTGCATACTGTTCGTAGACATCAGCTATGAATTGTTCAATTTCAGAAAGAGGTGTTTCTGATTGAGCATTTACAATCAAAAAATTACAACACAGAAAAATGGGTATTAGCATGAGATTTTTCATACATCAGGCTTAAAAAACAACAAATTAACGGTTAAAACTATATTGAAGTTGTGCAATGGAATTGAGTCCTAACAGCGGATGCAGCTCAACCGATAAATCAAAAGTAAACGGACTGAATTCAAACCCGAATCCCAGACAGGAAACCAGATATTCATGAGCATATGCACCAAGTTGGAATCGGGTTTGATTACTAATACGGTAATCAAAAGCGGTTGCAAACCGGTAATTACTGCTCATTTCCTTATCAGTCTGAAATCGCCAGCAAAACTCAGGAGTAAAGTCATAAGCGCATCCCAAACTAAAAATTGCAGGTAAATATTTTGTCTGCGATTCCCCTTTTATATGAGAACCAAAAGGATTATATACATGAAATCCAACCCTGAAAGTATCATTGAATGGCACAGATAATCCGATTTGAGGATAAACTGTCGCGTAATACTTGTTGGATGGCGCAAAGTACACCGTATGATAATCAAATTGCAATCCAAGACTAAACCGGTCAGAAAAATTACGAGCAATAGTCAAACCCATCAAAATTTCATGATACAGGGAAAATCCATGATGGACTGCCGAAAATGCTGCAACAAAATGATTTGAAGGCCATAGAAAAGAAAAACATTTTGTTGCGAGTGTTGTTATAATATAGCGATTCTCAAACAAGACACTCATTTGAGGTATGATCTTTGTTGACAAAGATGTCGGATTGTGAAAGGGAGTCCAGTTTTTTGTATCGGAAACAGAGGTATTGGCTACAGAAACAGAAGCTGGAAGTGAGGATGTAATTTGTGCATATACAGGTAGCTGCACAAAACCCAACAGGAATAAGATAATTCTTTTCATGACCCTAAGGTTTAAGCTGTTAAATAAGTAAACAATCAGACTTCAAAATTATCAAAGTACTTGCTAAGGAACAAAAAATAACGCATAATTTCATTATCATTATATCTTTTAAACTTTTAATATAAGAATAGACTTGATAAAAGGGAAAGTTATTATCGAATTTTATATTTGTTTTTTGATACAAATTATATACATTTGCAGTGATGTTTAAGAATCTCAACATATTGATTATATTGTTATTCATGACAGGGCTGATTGCCTCTTCTTCAGCTCAGCAAATGCATGAACCATTGCCTCCGGGAAGTCAGCGACTTGCCGTGATGGTTGATGGAAATGATACTGTATATCTGGCATTTTTGAGGGATATTTATGTTTTCCCGAAGATTAAATTCAACAGTAAAAAGCAGGAACAGTTTTACTGGCGAACAGTAAGAGACGTTAAGAAAGCATTGCCTTACGCCAAGATTGTAAGCACAGAACTCTTCAGGGTAAACACTTTGTTGGGAGACATCAAGAATGAGAGCCAAAGAAAAAAATATCTTGCTCAATACGAAAAAGACATCTTTAAAAAATATGAACCTGAACTGCGTAAACTCACCATCAACCAAGGAAGACTTCTTCTGAAGTTGATTGACCGCGAGTGCAATTCAACCTCTTATGATTTAATTAAGAGTTATCGCGGTAGTGTTTCCGCCTTTTTCTGGCAGGGAATTGCCCGTATTTTCGGTTCAAATTTAAAATCTGAATACGATGCTTCAGGAAATGACCGGATTGTGGAAAGGGTCATTCTACTGGTAGAAGCGGGTCAGCTTTAGTATTAACTTAATTATAATTTATGAGAAAAAATCTGTTCTCTGCTTTTAAAAGCTTATTTATCAGGTCTTTTGATGATGAACTTACTGACTCCCGAAAAAATATCGTACGTGCTGAAATAAAAGCAAAAAAACAAAACATCACAGATGCTTATAAAACGGAACAAGCTAATGCAGTTTATACTAAGATTGAGCAGATGCCTGAATTTAAAGAGGCAAAAACAGTGCTGATGTATTGGTCTGTGTCCGATGAATTACCTACTCATCCGTTTATCAAAAAATGGAGTATTGCTAAAACAATCCTGCTGCCGGTTGTAAAAGGTCAACACATGACCATCCGTCCTTTTGTTTCAGAAGAAATGCTTACACAGGGTGATTTCAAAATCATGGAACCCAAATCCGGAAATGATTATCTGAAAACGGTGGATCTGGTAATTGTACCGGGTGTTGCTTTCGACCGGAAAAAGAAAAGAATCGGTAGGGGAAAGGGATATTATGATAAGTACTTCAAAAACAAACGCATAAAGAAATGGGGTATCGGATTTGATTTTCAGCTGTATGAAAGCCTTCCTGCAGCTTCTTATGATATCAACATGGATAGGATTATTACGCCATCCGAGACGATTTGGTAAGCTCCGGCTCTCCCTTCCGGTAATAATACACGAGACCGTATTCACGACATTTCTCCAGCTTGTCAAAAGGGTCCATATCCTTATAATATGCTTCAACCTGATTCCAGATATCCAGGATAATTTCGTCACCCTTTGTTCTGAGACTAACCAATTCTTCCCATTGCCGGGCAGTAGAATGCTGGTGAATTTTCTGTGTAGATTTGTACTCTTTGAAGATTTCGTAATGGACTTTGACTTTGGCAATTGCCGGATTATAAATAGGTAATCCTCCATTGCGAATGCGTTCATTTTCTCCGTCGATAATGCATTTACCCCATTGTAAAAGAGCCGACTCGGTACTTAAATCGGGCACATTGTGTATTTCGGGATCCAACTGATAAAACAACTTGTGCTCCTTTTTGATGTCTCCCCGTATTACTGCCAGATTAAACACCTGTATGAAATGGGAAATGTAAAGACGTACGTTATGTATAATCTGCTGGTATCTTTTGTTTGCATTTACCTGATTCTCTAGTGTTTGTTGATACTGCAACTGCTGCTTCTCAAAAACAGACAGAAAATTCTTTGCTTCAAGAATTGTCTTGAATGCAACAACATGATTATTATAGCCTGATTTATCTTCTTTTTGAATAGCAGTGCGAAGCGCTCTTAATCTAGATTGATCAGTATTGGGTAAACGACGGTATGGCATGAAAAAATTAAACTGTAATTAAGTATTGTTCATCAAAGATATTCACATACTTGCAAAGATATAAAAATTAATCGTTTCTGAACATTAATTTTTCAGCTAATTTTCTCAATTCCTGTTTTTTATTTGAAGAAACACTCACTTTTTCCAACGATGCGATGGCCTTTTCATAATAAATGCTCATAGTGTCTTCGCATATTTTTTTGACATCCAGTTGATTATAAATTTCTGTCACCTCCCTAACCTTTTTTTGAGGTTCCGGATTGGGTTCATTCAGCCAAAAATTTAATTTCTTCTGCATTTCTCCCGAAGCTGCTTTTTTTGCATGGATAAGCAGATAGGTCTTTTTATTGCATAGAATATCTCCCCCGATCTGCTTCCCGAAAGTTTCGGGATTTCCATATACATCCAACAGGTCGTCTTTAAGCTGAAAGGCCAATCCTATATTGATTCCGAAATTATATAAATGTACTGCATCCTCTTCTGAAGCCCCCCCTATAATTGCTCCTGTTTGCAGCGAGCAGCCAAGCAATACCGCCGTTTTGAGCCTGATCATTTCAATATATTCCTCGGGTAACACATGCTCACGTTGCTCAAATTCCATGTCGTACTGCTGTCCCTCACAAATCTCGGCTGCAGTGCGTGTAAATAGTTTCAAAACGGTTTTCAGATAAGGTGAAGGCGTCTCCAACAATAGTTCATAGGCCATTATTTGCATAACATCTCCCGAGAGTATAGCCGTGTTTTCATCCCATTTTACATGCACGGTAGGCTTTCCCCTCCGGATAGTAGCTTTATCCATGATATCATCGTGCAACAAGGTGAAATTGTGAAAAACTTCAATCCCGATGGCGGGTTTAATCGCCGGATTAATATTATCGCTGAATAAATTACAGGCCATCAGAGTTAATGCCGGACGAACACGTTTGCCTCCCTGTCCCATTGTATAGTCAATCGGATCGTATAAGCCGGCGGGTTCCCTGTGCCATTTGATTTGCTGAATAGCAGCATTTACAATCGATGATGTTGCTTCAAAACTATACATAAACGATTATTTACGTTTGGCAAGTTCATTTTCGATAATATCTGTCAGTATGTCTTTCATCTGTAATCCAGCCGCCCGAACCTGTTGAGGAATGAAACTGGTTGTCGTCATTCCGGGTGTGGTGTTAACTTCCAGCAAATTAATCACCTCTCCTTCAGTAATGATATAGTCTATCCTGATGATGCCTTTGCATCCAAGAATATCATAAATGGCCGAAGTGAGCTTTTGCACACGTTCGGTAAGTTCATTACTGATTCTGGCTGGTGTAATTTCCTCAACCTGACCTTTATACTTGGCGTCAAAATCAAAAAACTCATTGTGAGGAACCACTTCTGTTACTGGTAAAACAACCGATTTGTATTGGGTTTTATATATTCCGCAGGTAATTTCAGTCCCTTGCATATAAGCCTCAATCATCACTTCATTTCCTTCCCTGAAAGCCTTTTCTATGGCCGGTTGGACATCTTCTTTTGATTTAACTTTTGTTACACCAAAACTACTACCTCCTACATTCGGCTTTACAAAACAGGGAAATCCAATTTTTTGAGCCACCTCATCAGTACTTACTGTTTGTCCGCTGCGCAACAATATTGATTCTGAAACTTTTACACCAAAACTTTTCAAATACTGATTACAGGTGAATTTATTGAATGTCAATGCCGAAGCAAGAACCCCACAAGTTGAATACGGAATTCCTATTAAATCAAAATATCCTTGTAAAATACCATCCTCTCCCGGCGTACCGTGAATAGTAATATACGCGAAGTCAAATTTTATCTTTTCCCCCTGATAAATAAAACTGAAATCAGACCTGTTAATATCAATCTGTTCATTTTCAGCAACATTAACGACCCATGCTTCTTTGGTTAAAGTAACCTGATACACCTGATAGCTGTCCTGATCCATAAAGGAAAGTAATCCGGCAGCACTTTTGAGTGAAACAACAACTTCAGAGGAATCTCCTCCGGCAACGATGGCAACAATAGGTTTCATATCGTTATAAATTCAAATGTGTTTGGGCATATTCTCGCCACATATCAATTAATTTTTGTAAATCTTCCGGTATCTCACTTTCAAAATGCATGTATTCCTTTGTCCGTGGATGTACAAAGCCCAGGGTCTTAGCATGCAGTGCCTGTCTCGGACAAGCATAAAAACAATTTTTCACGAATAACTTGTAATAAGCAGATGTGGTACCTTTTAGTATCACATTGCCTCCATATCGTTCATCATTGAAAAGCGTGTGGCCAATGTGTTTCATGTGTACCCGAATCTGATGCGTTCTTCCCGTTTCGAGCCGGCATTCAACCAATGTTGCATAACCAAATCGTTCAATAACCCTGAAGTGTGTTATCGCAAATTTGGCATACGGATTTTCTCCATCCGGGAATACTTTAAAGCGCATGCGGTCGCTCGGGTCACGAGCGAGGTCACCGGTAATGGTTCCTTCATCTTCCTTTACATTTCCCCACACCAGGGCATAATACCTTCGCTTGGTCGTTTTCTCAAAGAATTGCTTTCCAAGGTGTTGTTTGGCATCTTCGGTTTTAGCTATCAGCAGCAATCCCGATGTATCCTTGTCAATCCTATGAACCAATCCTAACCTGGAATCATTGGCATCAAAATCTTTATTATCCTTTAAGTGGTAGGCTATTGCATTTAACAGGGTCCCATCGTAATTCCCGAATCCGGGATGCACAACCAGTCCGGGCTGCTTATTTACCAGTATAATATCATCATCTTCATATACAATATTGATGGGAATATCCTGGGGAACAATAATATACTCAGAAGGCGGATAGGCCAACACGATGGTTATCACATCGCCGGGTTTAACTCTGTAGCTGGATTTTACAGGTTTTTCATTGACCCTGATGTTTCCTGCATCCGCAGCTTCCTGGATACGGTTACGGGAAATACTGGCCATGATATTGACCAAATACTTGTCTATCCGCATCATGCTCTGGCCTTTGTCGACCACGAAGCGGTAATGTTCAAAAAGCTCCTGTTCCGAGCCTAATTCATCATCTTCAATTTCTTCTAAAAATTCTTCTTCCACTTGCTATTCCTCCTTTTTAGAAAAATTCCTCTTCTTCAAACTGACTGTTAACTGATTCTTCTATTCGATTTTTATCTCTTGTTAACCAGATGTCTATGCGCGAACCATCAGGCATTTTTTCGCCGGCAGATGGGGTTTGTCTGTATATCATGTACTCATTTTCATTCGCAGCAGGAGTTACATCATAATTCACAGCACCGATGATAAAAGATGACAAAATTGCTTCGTTTTTTGCTTCATTAAATGATTTACCAATCAAACCCGGTACAGTAGAAACACCCTCTCCTACTCCACTACCGACCACAAGTACCACCGCGGCTCCTTCAGGTAAACGGGTACCCGGTTCGATCTGCTGCCCCAGGTAACTCACATCAATGACCAAATCCTTGAATTCAGAAGGTCTGTATACTACTCCCGAAACTCTAAGACCCAACGATTTTATGAGGGCATCAGCCTGTCTGAATGAAACATCGTTCACATCCGGAAAAGGAATCATTTTCACCTGCCGTTTATTAAGAATCAAGTAAATAGATCTGTTTTTCTTCACCGATGAATTTGCCGGCGGAATTTGTTCTACGATGGTCCCCAATGCTTTTTCCTTTACATAAACCGAATCAATAACCTGGGTATATAAATCATAATTTTCAAGCAGATTCTGAGCCTCTTCTACGTATAAACCCTGTAGATCAGGGACAGTAACCGACTCACCATGATGTGTATATTGATCCAGCACGATCAGGGTAATCCAAGCCAACGCGATTACGATGACAATCGCCAGTAAAATGCGTTTCACAATATAACCCGCGATACTTTCTCTCCAAAAGGTCTTAAAATCCATGACTAACCGTTTTATAAAAGATTGTTGTTCAGCAAAAATACCGGAACCAAAACAATTGCCAAAATTAATGAAATAATCTTATTATTAGTAATAACAAAGCCTATAAAAACAAAAATACATCAAACACGTTATACATGATACAAATAAACAACTTGATTCAAAACCAAATATGAAACTATTGAAGACTCATGACGAACGGATTGCAAAAATGACTTTTGCCTCCGTATATCCCATGTATTTAGTAAAAATTGAGAAAAAAGGAAGAACGAAAGATGAACTTCATCAGGTTATTGAGTGGCTGACCGGTTTCGATGAACAAAAGCTTCAAAAACTTATTCAGGAGAATGTTTCTTTTGAAACTTTCTTTCAAAAAGCCAATTTAAACCCCAATGCTCACCTCATTAAAGGATTGATTTGTGGTTACCGCATAGAAGAAATTGAGAATCCCATAACACGACAAGTCAGGTATTTAGACAAATTAGTGGATGAACTGGCAAAAGGACGTAAAATGGATAAAATACTAAGAGCCACTTCATAAGAAGCAGCTCTTAATATAATGTCTTAGGAAAATATCGATTACATTTTGTGACGACCTTCATCGGCAACAGTCAATTTTGATCTTCCTTTGGCACGACGGGCAGCCAAAACCCTGCGTCCGTTTGCAGTTGCCATTCTTTCACGGAAACCGTGTTTGTTTCTTCTTTTTCTGTTAGAAGGTTGGAATGTCCTTTTCATCGCTTTATCGTGTTATTATATTAATATTCTTGTTTTTGGGATTGCAAAGATAGAAGTTTTTTTTTATCTGACAAAACAGTTGGTGATATTTACTTTATTTAACCCCAATAAATTGATAAGTTATTCCTGAAACTCCTTTTTTAAGTAAGAGATAACTGGCATTGGGTATCCCGTCTTCCAAGCCATCTAAAGTCAGATATGTAGTATTTCCCATTTGATTTAACGCACGAATATGGTCATGTCCCATAATGACCATATTAACTTTATGTTTCTCAAACAAATCAAGCAGAACCAACAATTCATTCACCAATGGGTTGGTAGATAAAGTATGTCTGTCGCGGAAAAAATTCACGTGGGTGAAAATCACACATTGATTATAAGAATTTCTGTCTTTCTCTAACAATTCTTTCAGCCAGACAAGCTGACTTTTGCCCAATGTGCCACTGCCGGAATCCAGGCAAATATATATATCTTTTACGGATGGGGTCTGGATAGTGAAATAATAAATTGATGTGCCATACAACCGCCGGAAATGTTTCCATCCATCGAAATATAATTCATGGTTTCCTGTCAATAAAAAGGTTGGTTTTGATTCATAATCAGGCAATAAACTATGAAATGTTTCATAATCTTTTTCCTTTCCGGTGACAAAATCACCTACAAAAACCATAGCTTCAATATCATGTTGAATACCCCGCTGAAGAAAATTCTGATAGTTTTTTGTTTCTCCTACATGTACATCGGCTGTTACCAATAAATTATATGTTTCTGATGCCACTGTTATTGTTTTAAATGGATTCGATGCATTCCAATCCATGGACGCTTTAAAACGATCTTCTATACGCTCGGTCGAACGAATAAAACCGGTCAGATCTGTATCGCCAATACAGGATGATAATAAAATAACTGAAATTATAAATATGTATTTAATATGTTTCATCACAATCTCCATTGAATACCCCCTCTGATAAAATAACCAAAATAATTCACCCGGATATTCATCAAACCAGCTTGTAAATATCCTAAATCCATGTAAAGTTTTGACGTACCCGAAAGCTGATAACCGAGGTTGGTAATTAACATAGGATTGGTTTCCTGTTGTATCAGAAAAGTATCAAAATTGGTGACTGATGCTTTAAAATCCCATTTTTCAGCAATTGGTTGATGATAGGTAATTTTATACATTAGGTTAATTGGCTCCCAAATACTTACCTGATCATAACCATTTGATTCGGCGTATGCATTCGGTAATTTGAAAACACGAGTATTCAACCCTACATGATAAGCAAATTTATTTTTGCGGTGATAAAGAATAATGCCGGCATTGTGTTCGTGTAAAATGGCTGAAAAGGGTTGCCACTGGTAAAAAACATGTCCGGTAACCGGCTTTTCTTTTATCCTTAAATCTTTTGAAACATCGATTTTCAGTGCATTAAACACGTTTTCTCTTGCATTTGAAAAAGTAACACCGGTCACTGCTGAAAATTGCCATTCCGAAAGTACAGCTCTAATACCTCCTGAAAATTCAGAATATAAACCTGAGGATACATAATTCGCTCCTCCCATCATTGATATGTCAGCAGTAAATTGCGATTTTATTGTCTGCAAAGAAATCAACATCAAAAAAAATAAAATCAGTCTGTATTTCATCAGAAAATTTAGAAATTTATTTTTGAATTTCAAATATACTTCATTTTTTGATATAACCGGCTGTTTTAAACCAGTTCAATGCATCTTGAATTCCTGATTCAATAGGTGTTTCCGGAAGTAATAAATCTGTTTTTGCTTTCTGATTTGTATAATATTCCTTTATCAACAATTGATTTATATTTCTACTGCAAAACGATACTTTAATTTTTAGAAACCTCATGATATCTCCTATCAAAGCAATAGATTGTAGAATAAATGGCGGTGCAATGACTGTTTTTTGCTTGTACTCACCCACCCTTCTCTGAATGTTGAAATACTTCTTAAAAGAAAGATTTACTCCCGCAGCTAAATACCTTTCTCCTGATTTTCCCATTGTGAGTGCATTACAACAAGCTACAGCTACATCCTTTACACATACGAAATTTTTACCTCCATCGGGAATGAATAAATATCGCCTTTTGTATCCCATGATTACCAGTTTTCCGGAATTGGGTTTGGTATCATAACTTCCAATCAAAAAGGTCGGGTTTATAATAACGACATGATTCTCTTTGGCGTAAGCTGAAAAAAGCTGTTCTGCTTCGAGTTTGCTCTTGGCATAATCGGATTGTGTAAATGGATATTCAATTGGATGACCTTCATTCGCTGGATTTTTTTTACTTCCGTATCCAATGGTGTTTGCTGTGCTGATAAAAACCAACTTTCGGATATTTAATTCCTTTGCTGTTTCAATGATCTGTTTTGTAGCATCTACGTTTATTAACTGATATTCACGGTAATTTAATAAATTGGTATCGGTAGCTGCCGCTATATGTATAATTCCGTCGCAACCTTTTGCCGATTCATAAATCGTATTTTTATCCACAAAACTGCCGGTTAGCACTTCAACCTGACTCAAATCAAAACCTATTTTTTCGGTAGATCTTACAATGATGCGAACTTCATGGGCTCTGTTTAATAACTCCATTACCACGTGATGACCTAATAAACCATTGGCCCCGGTTACTAATATTTTCATGGAGATGATAAAAGTTTATAAAAACACTGTATCTCAAACATTTTTAACTTGTAAATTGTTTAGTTGGTATAAAAATACTGTGTTACGGAATACCTATTCATAAGTTCTTAATAAATGTTGAAAATTAGTGTGTAAAAAATGACAAACTTTATTTGTGAAATTCATTTATTGAAGCTGTTAAGATAATTATTCATTTTTCCTAATAAAACTTTTGATTTATGTTAACCATTATTTAAACCTTGTTTTCACTATTACTAACACTTCAGTTTATAAAAACTTACTAACTTTGCCGCAATTAACAGCTTGTTGAAAAAGTTTATACTAACTTAGTTTTCAATCTTATTTTTTAAATTGAATTGTTAATATAGTTACATCATAATTGAATAATGAATTGTGCAATATTTTAATAGAAAATGTTTCAACCAAACTAACAGCCTATTATCATTATCAATTGAAATTTTAAAATAAAAAAATAATATTATTATACTTGTTTGAAAATGGATCATTCGGAACTCATCATAGAAATTAATCGACTTAAGAAAGAAAAGAATGCCGTGATTATGGCGCATTATTACCAAATGGGCGATATTCAGGATATAGCTGATCAGATTGGTGATAGTTTAGCCCTGGCACAATGGGCTGCTAAAACAGAAGCCGATATCATCGTGTTGTGTGGTGTTCATTTCATGGGTGAAACAGCTAAAATTTTATCTCCGCATAAAAAAGTATTGGTTCCTGATTTGGAAGCAGGTTGTTCGTTGGCTGACAGCTGTCCGGCTGATGATTTTGAAAAATTTGTCAAAGAGCATCCTGATCATATGGTTGTGACTTATGTAAATACCACAGCTGCGGTAAAAGCATTGACTGATGTAGTTGTAACATCTACAAATGCTAAAAAAATCATTGATCAGTTACCCAAAGATGAGAAAATAATCTTTGGTCCGGATAGAAACCTCGGAAATTATATCAACAGTGTTACGGGTAGGAATATGTTGTTATGGGATGGTGCCTGTCATGTACACGAGCAATTCTCTGTTGAAAAATTGGTGAAATTAAAGGCTGAGCATCCTGATGCTGACATTATAGCTCATCCTGAATGTAAGAAACCACTTTTATTAATGGCTGATTTTATTGGTTCAACGCAGGCATTATTGAATTATACCATTCATTCTGATAAAAATAAATTTTTAGTTGCTACCGAATCGGGAATATTGCATGAAATGCAGAAGAAAAATCCGGATAAAACATTTATTCCTGTACCTCCAAATGACAGTACCTGTGCCTGCAATGAATGTAATTTCATGCGTTTGAACACATTAGAAAAATTGTATTTGTGTTTGAAAAATGAAAGTCCTGAAATTATTATTGATGAAGCAATCAGGGAAAAAGCGGTGAAACCTATTTTGAGGATGCTGGAAATGTCTTAATATTCATTTAAAATATACCTGTCAGGTTTTTAAAACCTGACAGGTATTTGGATAGTATTATTTTGCCGGTACAATTTTATAAACCTTATCATTCCGTCTAACCAATTCTCTGGTTTTCACAGAAAAATAATTTCCTTTTACTGCTTTTTGAACTGGTTTTAGTTCTACACGCATTTCTTCAATGGTATCTTCATAAACACCGGTAGTTTCTCCGGTAATCATCATTTCATCACCAACAGCGATATGTTGTGCTTCTACCAGAATTTCGGCAACATCCAGTTTACTGAAATAATTGGTTACTTTACCGATATATACTTTTTTATGGGTTGCTTCAGATCCATAATTTGCGCTCCACTCCCCTAACTTTTGTCCTAAATAGTACCCATCCCAGAAACCACGGTTGAAAACCTTACTCAGACGCTTATTCCAGTCTTCAATTTTTGTTGGAGTGAATGAGTCATCTAAACAGGATTCAACCGCCTCACGGTAACAGGAAACCACTGTTTTGACATATTCAGGTCCGCGTGCTCTCCCTTCTATTTTAAATACCCGAACACCAGATTGAAGCATGATATCCATAAAATGAATGGTTTTCAAATCTTTGGGTGACATGATGTATTCATTGTCGATTTCCAGTTCAATTTCTGAATCTTTATCTTTTACTACATAAGCCCTGCGGCAAATCTGGTTACAGGCGCCTCTGTTCGCGGATAAATTTTTCTCGTGTAAGCTAAGATAACATTTTCCGGAAACCGCCATACACAAAGCGCCGTGACAAAACATTTCAATTCTGATTAAATCACCATTTTTTCCCCGGATATTTTCTTTGATGATACTTTGATAAATCTCCGCTACCTGATTCATATTCAGTTCTCTGGCGAGAACAACCACGTCAGCAAACTGAGCATAAAATTTCAACGATTCAGCATTGGAAATATTCAACTGAGTAGATAAATGTACTTCTACACCGATTGAATTGGCATACATCATGGCGGCCACATCAGAAGCTATAATGGCTGAAACTTCGACTTCTTTTGCTGTATCAATGATTTCACGCATCAAACTGATGTCATCGTCGTATAAAATGGTGTTGACAGTCAGGTATGATTTAATGTTGTTTTCTTTACAAATGGCGACAATTTTTCGTAAATCATGCGTGGTAAAATTACTGCTGGATTTACTTCGCATATTGAGTTTTTCAATGCCAAAATATACAGAATCGGCTCCCGCTTGTATGGCAGCAGACAGACTTTCCCAGGAACCAGCTGGAGCCATTATTTCAATTTCTTCTCGTTTCATCAGTTATTTATAATCCGGTGTTAATTTATCGATGCTGAAACTTGCTCCCAATCTGATTTGATGATATGGAAAGTCTTTTATACCATATTGATATTGAGCAAAGTAATCTATTTTATTTAATTTATACGTGAATTTTGTCGCGTAAACAAGTGGTGCATCACCATAATCATTTCCATAACGAGGATGGGTGTGCATCCATCCATAATAGCCCGATAAGGTATTTTCGAATTTCCATTGTTGATTACCTATTATTATTTTTCCACCATAGATGGGAGCATCATTTTGCGTACTATTGGTTGTTTCCCAACATAGAAAACCAAGATTTCCAACAAAGCGAATTTCGTTCAAAAATTTATTATTTATAAAAAGAGATTTACCTGCTTCTACATCAAAATAATAACCAGGCGTATCGAAATAACGTCTTCCGGTAAAATTTGTTCCCGAAGCTGTCTTGATAGTTGTATTAAGTATTAATGCGGGTTTACGAACATCTTCTTTCAATAGAGAAATTCGGGTTTGGACATAGAAATCACCATTTGCTTTGCCTGTTGTATTGCCATTCATGTCACGTGCTAAACTAATTTCATCAGTAACCTGATAATGTTCAAAAAATGTTGACCATATCTTAAAAGATACACGGCCGGGTAGGAGAGGGATGTCAATTTTAAAGTATCCATTCTTCGTTTCATCTCCATAACCGAAATAATAATCAGCCATTAAATCAATGGTTGTTTTTTCTACAATTGTTGCATCCGTAAATTCTGGTACCGGATTGGCATTGGGTCCAAACCAGGCGGGTGCATATTTTACTTCCTGAGCGAAAGAAAACACACAGATATTGTTAACAATCAATACTAAAAAGAAAAACAGATTTAATCTTTTTGTCATTGTTTTTATTAGTGAAATTTAAAACATATTTTGATTTCACGAAAGTACTATCTTTTGTTAGATTGTGCAATAATCCATATATTTGCCGTTCAAAAATCTAACTATAATATGGAAGAGAAATCTGTTGTTCAGGTTCAATTTATTGAAACTAAGATATACGAAGTTCGTGGACAAAAAGTAATGTTTGATTTCGATCTCGCTCAAATATACGAGGTTGAAACCCGCGTATTAAAACAGGCAGTAAGGCGTAATATTGAATTATTTCCCCCTGATTTTATGTTTGAACTCACAAAAGAAGAGTGGAAACTTCTAACATCACAGTTTGTGATCTTTGAAACCGGGCAGGGAAAAGGAAAATATCCAAAATTTTTACCCTATGTTTTTAATGAACATGGTGTAACCATGCTTGCTAATGTATTGAAAAGTAAAAAAGCTCGATTAATGAGTGTCACAGTTGTGAGAGCATTTATTAAACTGAAGGAATTTGCTTTGAATTACAAAGAATTATCCGATAAACTTCGTCAGTTGGAAACAAGATACGACCAGCAGTTTACTGATATAACCGAAGCAATCAACTATTTGTTGCAAAAGGATACAATTGAAATCGAACAGAAAGAGAGGAGAAGAATAGGATTTAATAATCAGGATTAAAATGAAAATTTCTACTATAACATTTCCGGATAAACCCTTGTTTTTAGCGCCGATGGAGGACGTTACCGATCCTGCGTTTCGACTGCTTTGTAAGCGATATGGCGCTGATATGCTTTACACGGAGTTTGTGTCTTCAGAAGCATTGATTCGCAATGTGAATCGTACGCAGCAAAAGCTGACAATTTATCCCGAGGAACGTCCCATTGCCATTCAGATTTATGGTCATGATGCGGATTCGATGGTTGAAGCAGCCCAAATAGCTGAGCAAGCCAAACCGGATTTAATTGACATCAATTTTGGTTGCCCGGTTAAGAAGGTTGCCGGAAAGGAAGATGGAAAATGTGCAGGAGCCGGACTGTTGCGCGATATTCCCCGCATGCTTAAAATTACCTCTAATGTTGTAAATGGAGTTCAATTACCGGTTACGGTTAAAACACGTTTGGGATGGGATGATGACAGTAAAATTATTGTGGATTTAGCCGAGCAGTTGCAAGATTGTGGTATTCAGGCATTAACTATACACGGGCGAACCCGTTCGCAAATGTATAAAGGGGATGCTGATTGGGAATTAATCGGTCAGGTGAAAAATAATCCCCGCATGAAAATTCCAATTATTGGTAACGGCGATGTGACTACACCCGAAAGGGCCTTAGCGTGCTTCAATCGTTATGGTGTTGATGCTGTGATGATTGGTAGAGGATCTATTGGTCGTCCCTGGTTTTTTGCTGAAGTAAAGCATTATTTTGAAACCGGAGAGTTGATATCATTGCTATCATTCGAAGAACAGAAAGAAGTCCTGAAAGAACATGTCATAGCTTCCGTAAGATGGCTTGATATTGATGAAAATATACCCATTGAAAGTGTTTATAACCAGCGTTTGAAAGGTATTATTCACAGCCGCAGACATTTGGCAGCAACACCGGTTTTCAAAGGGATACCCAATTTCAAGGATACACGTATAGAAATGTTAAGGGCTGAGACTTTGAATGAATTGTTCCGGATTATTGATTCGGTACAGCCTGGTGATAATTAGACCTGTCAGGTTTTCAAAACCTGACAGGTCTGTTTCTATTGAAGATCACTTTTCAGTTTTTTACGATTATAAACTTTTTTCGACTGAATAATTTTCGACTGCTTAACCGGCTTACCATGTAGTTTAATTTCTTCTTCGCGACTTTGTTTTCTGGCTGCTTTGATGATATCCAGAATTTCCTTGTTTTTCTTCTTTTTCATGTTGAGGTTTTTTGAAAGTTATTTTATTTCGACCAATCTTGACCCATCGGGTTGTTCGGTTATGTTCACATTGACCAATGAATCGGGCAGGAGGGGAGCAATATTTTCTGACCATTCGATGAAGCAGTAATTTCCCGAATATAAATATTCTTCTGCTCCCAGATCTAGTGCTTCCTGAATTTTGTTGATTCGGTAGCAATCGAAATGGTAGATAATTCTTCCATCAGTTGTTTCGTATTCATTCACGATGGAGAAAGTAGGGGAGTTTACAATTTGATCAACACCCAGTTCTTGGCAGATTGCTTTGATGAATGTAGTTTTACCGGCACCCATGTTTCCATTAAATGCATATACTTTCGCATCATCCATTTCTCCGATGAATGATTTTGCAGCCTGATTGATTTTTTTGAGATTTTCTATTTTAATTATTACTGACATTTTTTTATCACATAGATCATATTGGAGATAAAAGTATTTTTTGTCGCTATTTTCGATGTTTATAGTTGCTTTTTTTCAGTACAAATTTACAGGAAAAATTATTTATTTGATTCCTGCGTGCTCAAATCAGCATTAAAATGACTATAAACAATTGATGCTCTGTGTTTTCCGGTAATTTTTTCAATTTCTGAAATTTCTGCATTCCGGAGTCGTTTGATGCTTTTGAAGTGATTTATCAACTCGGTTTTTGTTTTTTCTCCGATTCCTTTGATTTCATCCAGCGCAGAAGTTGTTTGTGCCTTACTGCGCTTTTCGCGATGGAAGGTGATGGCAAATCGGTGTACTTCGCCCTGAATGTTAGCTAAAAATTTGAATAACAAATCATTAGGTTTTAATCCGATTGATTTGGGAGGAAAACCAAAGAGGACTTCATTTGTTTTATGTTGTTTATTTTTTACTAATCCGGCGATTGGGATATTGATATTTAGTTCATCCTCAATGACTTGCCTGACAATTTCCATTTGACCTAATCCTCCATCTGTCAGAATAAGATCGGGTAGGGGAGTTTCTTCTTTTAACATTCGCGAATAGCGTCGCAACACAACTTCTTTCATCGAAGCATAATCATCCGGGCCTTCTACGGTTTTAATGATATATTTTCGATAGTCTTTTTTTGAGGGCTTTCCTTTTTTAAAGACAACACAAGCGGCCACGGCATTCGTTCCTGAAATATTTGAATTATCGAAACATTCAATATGCATAGGCAATTTTTCGAGTTTAAGCTTTTCCTGCATATTTTTTAAAACAGATGTGTTTTTTTGTTCCGGATTTAATTTTTCGGCTTGTTTTAATTTATCAAATTTATATTGTTTTACATTTTGAATAGATAAGTCGAGCAATTTCTTCTTATCTCCCTTTTGTGGGATGGTAATAGTCACACCATATATAGGAAACTCTATATCAAATGGAACAATGATTTCTTTCGATGAACTCTGGAATTTATTTCTCAATTCAATGATGGCGAGTGCCAATAATTCTTCTTTTATTTCATCTGTTCGCTTTTTATATTCTATGGTATATCCCATTATAATTGATCCTTTTGAAACACGTAGCATATTGATATAGCTCGCGTTCTCATCTTCATCATATCCGAAAATATCGGTTTCATCGAGAACTGTATTCGAAATGATCGATTTCGATTTATAATTTTCCAGCAAATCATATTTTATTTTAATTAAATGCGCCTCTTCATATTTAAATTCTGCTGCTAATTTTTTCATTTCATCGTGCAATAGCTTACTCAATTCATTAGCATCTCCTTTGATGATTTTTTCTACAGCTTCAATGTGTTTTAGATACTCCTCCGCCGTTTCTTTTCCTTCGCAACCACCATTGCATTTATGAATATGATACTGCAGGCAAATTTTAAATTTTTTATTCTGAATATTCTCTTTGCTCAAATAATACTTACATGTTCTGATGGGAAAAATCTCATGAATAAAATCAATTAAGGTGTTAATGGCATAATTCGAGCTATACGGACCATAATACCTTGAACCGTTTTTTATGATATTCCTGGTTTTAAACACACGGGGGAAGGGTTCGTTTGTAATACAGATGCTGGGGTAGGTTTTGCCATCTTTGAGCATGACATTATACCTCGGTTGAAGTTCCTTGATCAGATTGTTTTCAAGTAGCAATGCATCTTCTTCAGAGTTTACGACAATGTATTTTAATGAAGCAATGTTTTTGACCAATACATTCGTCTTACCAATATCGTGTACTTTGTTGAAATAAGATGATACTCTTTTTTTTAAATTTTTTGCTTTACCGACGTATATAATCTCTCCTTTGGAATTAAAATATTGATAAACCCCTGGTTTTTCTGGCAGAGATTGTATCTGTGGTTTTAATTTTTGGTAGGAGGATGACATGCTATTTCCGATGATTAATTGAATTCTTTTTTAATTTGTTCCACGTGAAACAACGCGTTATCTTCCGAGTAATACCAACAAAACATTTACATCACTCGGTGAAATACCCGGAATTCTGCTTGCATGACCAATGGTATCGGGATCTATTTTGATTAGTTTATGACGCGCTTCTGTTGAAAGTGATTGTACGCTGTTATAATCAACCCTTCCTTTTAGCGGAATATTTTCTAAGCGCTGTAGCTTTTCTGCAATCAGTTTTTCCCGTTCGATGTAACCTTCATATTTCATGATGACCTCAGCCGATTCAATGATTTCTTCTTTGCGGTTCGTGATGGCATCTAATTTAGCTTGTAAAGCAGGTACGGCAGTAGCCAATTCGTTGATGCCAAATTGTGGACGAAGAATCAAATCATGCAAACGACAGCCGTGTTTGAGTTCAGAAGAATTAACAGAGCTCAGAAATGCATTTACATGTTGCGGTTTGACGGAGTAATCTTTAACGAACGTAATTAATTTAGCCTGTTCGTGTTTTTTGTAATTTAATTGACTAATTCTGTCAGATTTTGCCAAACCTATAGCAGCACCCTTTTCTGTCAACCGCATATCCGCATCATCCTGGCGCAGGATAAGACGGTATTCAGCACGGGAAGTAAACATCCGGTAGGGTTCATCCACCCCTTTAGTTACCAAATCATCAATCAATACACCAATATACGCTTCATCACGACCCAGGGTGAATGGGTTACCACCATGACAATTGATATGCGCGTTGATTCCTGCGATAAGTCCTTGACCACCAGCCTCTTCATATCCGGTTGTGCCATTTATTTGTCCGGCAAAGAAGAGATTTTTAATCAGTTTCGTTTCCAGTGTATGCTTCAATTGGGTTGGATCAAAGAAATCATATTCAATGGCATAGCCAGGACGGAAAATTTGGGCATTTTCGAGTCCCGGTATGGTTTGCAAAGCCCTGATTTGCACGTCGTAAGGTAGTGATGATGAAAATCCGTTGAGGTAATATTCGTGTGAATCAACACCTTCCGGTTCCAAAAAGAGTTGATGCGATAATTTATCCGCAAAAGTAACGATTTTGGTTTCTATACTCGGACAATAACGCGGTCCGATACTTTGAATCTGACCATTGTATAAAGGAGAATCTGCTAAACCTTCACGCAATTTCTCGTGTGTAGTTTCGTTGGTATAGGTAATCCAGCAGCTCATTTGTTTCAATTCCCGTTTTACATCTTCCAGAAATGAAAATTTATGGAAATCATTTTCGCCAACTTGTTCGGCTGTTTTACTAAAATCAATTGTACGTCCATCAATGCGGCAGGGGGTACCCGTTTTCATACGGTCGGTCGTGAAACCCCATGATTTGAGTTGTTCGGTAATGCCATAAGATGCCGGTTCAGAAATTCTTCCGCCGGTAATCTGATTTTTGCCGATGTGTAACAAACCACTTAAAAATGTACCGGCAGTCAGTACCACAGCTTTAGCTCTCATGTGGATGCCCAATGATGTTATTACACCAGTAACTTCCCCATTTTCAACGGTTAACTGTTTAACCGTATCTTGCCAGATTGATAAATTAGGTGTGCTGGTAATCGTTTTAATCCATTCCTGTATAAACTGATTTCTGTCGCTTTGCGAACGCGGGCTCCACATGGCGGGACCTTTCGAGCGATTGAGCATCCGGAACTGGATGGCACTACGGTCGGTAACGATGCCCATTTGTCCTCCTAATGCGTCTATTTCTCTGACAATCTGACCTTTAGCGATTCCGCCCACAGCCGGATTACAACTCATCTGCCCGATTTTGTTCATATCCATCGTGATGAGCAGTGTTTTAGAACCCATATTGGCGGCTGCACAAGCAGCCTCATTTCCGGCATGCCCGGCTCCAATTACTATTATGTCGTATTTAAAATCCATTCAATTATATCTATGTATCTGATACTTTAACCTGCAAAAGTATAAAAATGTTGCGACATGTTGGTATTTTATTTTGATAAGAAAGCAATGCAAATGATGACTCAATTGGAAATGTGAAGCTATTTTTGATTATATCAGTATATGTTTTATGCAATTCGTTTATCGAATTTTTATCTATTACTCACTGGAATTTAGTAATATAGTCAATGAAATGATAGTTGAAGATAAACTGTATACAGCCTGCAGATCATCTGTAATTGACTTGCAGATCATCTGTAAATGACATGCAGATAATCCGCAACTAACTTGCAGATCATCTGTAACCGACCTGCGGATAATCCGTAATTACTTTGCGGATTATCCGCACAAAACATATAAATTGTCCGGGAGCTTCAAAATAAGTAGTTAATTAGATAATTTAACCTGCTTCTTTTGTGTGCGTATAATAGGTATTTTATTACTTCTTCTTAGTATTTTTTCCGGACAATTTATATTAAAAATTAGAGGTTTCATTATATTTTTTTCGTATAATGTTATATTTTCTTATTTCATTCGTCATAACAATACATGAGTCAGGAACGATATAAAGCAGAGATACTGCCCATACGCGACAAGCTCTTCCACATAGCACACAAAATTTTGCAGGGGGATGAGGATGCAGAAGATGCCGTACAAGAGGTACTTCTAAAGCTTTGGCACACCCGGGACTCGTTAGGTACTTATGACAATGTTGCTGCTTTTGCAACGACGGTTACAAAAAATCATTGTCTGGATAAATTAAAACTGAAAAAGCGGACAGAATCATTGGATGATATACATCATCAGCGGGAGTCAGGCGATAATCCGTATTTGCAGTTGGAACGAATTAATACAGAGGAGATACTGAAGAAAATAATAGAACTACTTCCGCCATTACAACAAACCATTATCCGGATGAAAGATGTGGAAGAATACGAAGTGGAAGAAATCGCTGAAATTACCGGTACTAAACCGGATGCAATCAGGGTAAATCTGTCGAGGGCAAGAAAAAAAGTACGGGAAGAATACATTAAATGGACAAGAGGATGAGAATAAAATTTAAATACAGCATGACTTTCGAAAAGGCAGACCAACTTATCGAAAGATATTACGAGGGACTAACCAGCGTTGAAGAGGAAAGGCAACTTCAGGAGTTTCTTTCTCAAGCAGATTTACCCTTAAAGTATGAGCCGGAACAGGCAATTTTTGGATACTTCAGACCTCAAAAACAAAATGTTACACGGAAATCATTCTTGCGTTGGTCTGGAGTTGCCGCAGCATTACTGGTTGGAGTATTTGCTATTCAATTATTTAACGATAGTAATTTATCGAATTATGCCTATGTTGATGGTAAAAAAATAACAGATATGGATGAAATAAAATTGCATGCAATGGCCTCAATTGAAAATTTACCAACCGGTCAAACCATCGTAGAAGAAAACTTGCGACAAGTCAGTAGCAAAGAACTGATAGAACAACAATTAAATTTATTTTCTGCATTTGAATAATACAAAACGAACGATATGAGATCAATAAAAATCTATTTATTCCTACTGTTGTTGACAGGATTCACGTGTATCCCGTCGATACAAGCCCAAAGCGATCTTGAAATAAAGAAAGTTTTTGATCGGTACGGCAACCAAAAGGGAGTTGTTATGGTAGAACTAACCGGCGAAATGTTAGAAGGGTACGATTTTTCACTTTTTAAAAGTTTGATGATAAAAGAAAATCCCGAAGCAGCCGACTATATCCGAAAAAGCCTTGCAAAAGATGAAACAGGAGCAAAAAAAGTCAAACAGGTGGTTGCCAATGGCAAAGCAACATCTATATACCTTCAATTACCTCCTAAAGGTAAATATCACAGACTAATTCTTTTCAATGAAGCAAACAAGCCCGAGCATGTAATCACGCTAATCTATATAGAATCAAAAGATGATTCTGAAGATGTTTTGAAATTAATATTGAAAAAAAATAAATAAATAATAAACACTTAATTATCAACAAAATGAAAAAAATAATGCTTTCTTTAATCGTATTTGTATGTATATTTTCTAATGCTAAAGCTTTAGAAACAGCTGAAAATGATACGACAGTTTATTTTAGAAACAAAACTATTCAAATAGAGGATAGTATCGGCCAGATGAGTGTAAAGGTTTTTGATCAGCAAGGTGAGGAATATAAACCTGTTTACGAAGGAGTTTTTTCTGACGGGAAAAGCTACGAGAAATGGACTGTGATAGAAGAGATAGGCATTCAATTGCCTTTCATGACAAAACCGAAAAGTAAACGAAAGTACACAATGGAGCCGCATTGGGCTGGTATTGGCTGGGGTTTTGCGAATATTGCTGATCAACAGTATAATATTAATAATATCAATGGAGTGTCGCTGAAGTCTGAATCTTCTAATGAATTCTTTTTCAATTTGATTGAAAAAATCTTACCCATTTATCGCAATAATCTGGGTCTGACAACCGGACTTGGATTCAATTGGCGGAATTACTTCTTTGACGCCAATCAACACTTTACTGAAGTTGCAGGTGTAACAATTGTTGAAAATGCTCCTGCAGGCACTGAGTATGAATACAGCCGCCTGAGAACGTTTTATATCAATGTGCCGTTATTACTTGAGTGGCAACCAACCTTCGGAAAAAGCCAGAAATTTTTTGTTTCTGCAGGTGTAGTGGGAGGGGTCAATACATCGGCCACTCACAAGCTTAAATACAAAGATGCCAGCGATAACACCATCAGAAATATTACCGGAAAAGGGTTGAATATTGCACCGGTAAATCTTGACTTTCTGGGGCAGATTGGATATGGCTCATGGAATGTATATGCAAAATATTCTCCATTCAGCATGTTCCAATCGCAAAAAGGATCGGAAATAAGATCTGTGTCGGTTGGAGCGATGCTGAATTTTTAATTGCCAGGAAGATTATAAATAAAAAAGCCCGTAAATCCAGCGTTGATTTACGGGCTTTTATGCTGATTAATATTGTTACGACAACAGCGAGATAAGCACCCCTGCAGCAACTGCAGAGCCAATTACTCCGGAGATATTACTTGCCATACAGTATTGCAGGATATGGTTGCTCGAATCATATTTTAAAGCCATTTCGTTGGCAACTCTTGATGCCATCGGTACGGCACTTAATCCGGTTGCACCAATCAATGGGTTGATTTTCTTTTTAGCAAAAAGATTATACACTTTAACAGCTAAAATACCTCCCGCGATTGAAATAGCAAACGCGACAAATCCTCCTACCACGATTCCCAATGTTTTGGGTGAAAGAAAGACATCAGCAGTCATAGTCGCTCCTACGGTCAGACCGAGGAAAATAGTAGCGGTATTCATGATAGGTCCGGTAGCCGCTTCGGATAATCTCAAGGTTGAAGTCCCGATTTCTTTAATCAGATTTCCAAACAACAACATGCCCAATAAAGGCACTGACGATGGAACAAAGACAGCAGAAACGCAACCCAGTACAATGGGGAAGATAATTTTCACCACCTTGAGATTCTTAATCTGATGTTTAGCCGGATACATCTTATCCATTTGACGCATGTTGATTTTGAATTCTTTTTTAGAAATCAGCAGATTTGCCACAAGCGGGATAATCACAGGTACAAGCGCCATGTATGAATAGGCCGCGATGGCAATCGGTCCGAGCAGATGGGGTGCTAATTTAATTGTTGTGTAGATAGCTGTTGGTCCATCGGCACCCCCTATAATACCGAGGGATGCAGCTTCTTCGAGGGTAAATCCTAACAGCAATGCTGCTATCAGTACAGAGAATATACCGATTTGTGCAGCAGCGCCAAAGAAAGCAAGCTTCAGATTGCGCAACATGGGGCCAAAGTCGGTCAAAGCCCCCACACCCATGAAGATGATAGGAGGCAAAAATCCCGTTTTAATCAGGCTGTAGTACAAATAATTCATGATACCATATTCACTGGCAATCTCGAACAGGTTTTTGTAGCGGTGACCTTCTAAAGCGATGTTTTCAGCAGGGACAATACCCATACCACCTCCCGGGAAATTGGCCAATAAAACGCCAAAAGCTATCGGGACTAATAATAATGGCTCATATTTCTTTTTGATACCCAGATAAAGCAACACAAAGGCAATAACCCACATCAAGGCTACCTGATAGGAAAACCCACCAAAGGCAGTCATTTCATATAATTTTGATAATATTTCTTCCATCCTGATTACTGAAGTTTAAATAACACATCATCCTCATCAACAGAATCACCATTGGCGAATCCAATTTCTACAATTTTACCGGCTTTATCAGCGGTTATCGCATTGTATGTTTTCATCGATTCAATGTAACAAAGCACATCTCCTTTCTCAACAACATCACCAACTTTTACCGGCGTTTCCGATGAACTGTTTGTCAGATAAAACTTACCTTCAAGCGGTGCGATAACATCGTGCATCTCTGCGGAAGTTTTTACCGTTTTTGAAACCTCAGGAGTTGAAGAAGCGTTACTTGCGGCATCACCATACGCGATATTTACAATAAATTTTTCGCCGTTGACTTCAACCTGAACAGTTTGAGGTTCTACCTGAGCTGCAACAGGTGCCGGATTTTTCTTGGCTTTTTCCTGAGCAAGTTCCGCTTCAAAATTGGCTTTCGCTTTTCCTGATTTATATGCCCTGTATTGTTCCGGGTGCATTGCCAATTCAAATAATTCCTCATCATCCTGACCGAAATCCCAGCCTTTCTCTGTCATTTCCTTTTTGAATTCTTCCAGCTTATCAGGATATAAGGCCTGAGGGTCACCTGTATAGAATTCACGCCCCTGTTCCTTTGCCAGTTCTTTGATAACAGGGTCTACCTCTCCCGGCAATTTTCCGGCTTTACCCAGAATCATGTCCCAGATATTGTCGGCAATCATGGTCCAACGTTCTTTACCTTTGCTCAATTGCATAATATTGAACATGGCCAGATTTTTCACATATTGAGAGAAAGGAGTAACCAGTGGAGGATATCCAACACGCGGCCAAACATAGGCTACTTCATCGAACAGTTTTATCAGCAATTCATCAATTGCAAGTTCAGGTTCGCCTTTCTTTGCCAATGATTTGTTGATGCTGACAAGGTTATCTTTCAAGTCATTCATCAAACTGCCCATCATACCGCCCGGTAATCCTGATGCGATAAGTAATGATTGCAGTCTTCGGTTAGATTCAGGGATGAAATATCCGAGGAAATCATCCATAAACTCCTGAGTCAACGCCCTGACACGCATATAGGCTGCCATGTCGATTTCAGGGACTTTAAAGCCGGCATCAACCAACATCTCACGCACCATGATCACGTCGGCATGTCCGGTTCCCCATGAAAGAGGTTCCATACCCACATCGATGATATCGCAACCATTACGACAAACTTCTAAGATTGAAGCGGGGGTAAAACCCGGGCCGGTCTGACCATGATACTGAACCAGAATGTTCGGATAATTAGTTTTAATGTGTTTCACAATTTTACCTAATGTTACCGGTCTTCCGATTCCGGCCATGTCTTTCAGACAGATTTCATCAGCTCCATTGGCAATTAATTCATCAGCAAGCTGGCAAAAATATTTTTCATTGTGAACTTCAGAAACAGTTAATGACAAAGTCGCCTGCGCAATCATGCCGGCTTCTTTCGCATATTTAATGGATGCTATGATGTTACGTGGATCATTTAACCCACAAAAACAACGGGTAATATCAACGCCCTGCGCTTTTTTTACGTTGTAAAATAATTTTCGAACATCAGAAGGCACCGGACTCATCCTCAATCCGTTTAGTGATCTATCTAACATATGTGTTTGAATACCGGCCTCATTGAATGGACGTGCCCATTCTCTAACAGCCTTATTTGGATTTTCTCCAAAAAGCAGGTTAATTTGCTCGAATCCACCACCATTTGTTTCGACACGGGCAAAACAGCCCATTTTAATAATTTCGGGAGCCACTCTCACCAATTGATCCACCCGTGGCATGTATTTCCCTGAACTTTGCCACATATCCCGATAAACCAACGAAAATTTAATCTCTTTCTTCATGTAACCCTTATTTATTGCGCTTATAATTTTTTTATGTTTGTTATTTTCCCTCTACCTTTCGTAATTACATCTATAGCTGCTTCGATTGCTTTCAATGTGTTATCTGAAGAAGCAGTTACTTTCTTCGTTTTAACAACAGTTGCTTCTTCCGGTAAATACCTGTTTGATAATCTGATGATTAAATTACCGATCAGAATGATTAAAAAGAGGATGAAAAATACTGTAATCATTCCAACGGCCATGATAGATAATGCTTCATTTAATGGCTGCATAATAGTATAAATATTTATAATTATTGTATCTTGTAATATTAGGAGAATATGAAGTGTGATTGTAACAATTTGCAAATATTATGGCACATTAGTAATTAATTTGTGCAAATATAGCAATTTTTTTGTAGAGCGGATGTGAATGAAGTGACTATTAACTATTTTTTCAATCTGTATAAAGTGAATATTTATACTTATTCTGTGATTGAAATATGTTAAATATTTCCGAAGAATATCCCTGCAAAGGTTGATAATACAATAACAATAAGGCAGTAAACAATCGTTTTCTGCGTTCCCAATACACCACGGATAACGAGCATATTCGGTAATGAAAGTGAGGGCCCGGCAAGCAGCAAAGCCAAAGCAGGACCTTTACCCATTCCCGAAGCCAATAATCCCTGAACGATTGGAACTTCGGTTAGTGTGGCAAAATACATGAACGCTCCAACGATCGAAGCTAAAAAATTTGAGAGCAGCGAATTTCCTCCTACTGCCCATGCAATCCAGGAATTTGGTATAACACCGGCAATTGCAGTGTCATCATGCGTGGAACCTAACAGAAAACCGGCAATTACAACCCCAATAGCCAGCAGCGGCATGATTTGTTTAGCAAATCCCCAACTGGAAAGTATCCATTCTTTGTTTTCTCCATCTTCTGATTTATCCATCAGGGCAATGGAGCTCACGGCAGCAATGGCAACGACCACGCTGATTAAAGGATTGCCAATAAATATGGCACTTAATGCTGTTGCAACAGCTCCTAACAAAACCTGCCAGCTTTTCAGTTTTAAAATATAAATCATTGAATATATGAGTACCAGACCAAATAATCCGGTAATATACCATTTGTATGACCAGAGGTAAAACCAGAAACTGTTCGTGTCGCCTTCAGCCGGTCTTCCCCAGTTAGCAAAAACCAATATCAGAACCAGGGTAAAAAAGTGAAGGGCAGTTTGCCACAACGGCCTGGTTTCAGGTACATCCGGGAAGTTCAGTTGTTCTGCTGCTTTTACTTTTTCTTCTTTCCTGTAAATAAAAGCCATGATTAAACCAATCACAACACTGAAAACAACAGCACCCACAAACCGGGCTACTCCGAGTTCAACCCCAAGAATACGAGCTGTCAGGATAATGGCAAGTATATTAATTGCTGGACCGGAATATAAAAACGCCACTGCCGGTCCAAGTCCCGCTCCCCGCTTATGAATACTCGAAAATAGTGGCAAAATGGTACATGAACAAACTGCCAGAATCGTTCCTGATACCGCAGCTACTGTATATGCCACCCATCGTTTTGCTTTGGCTCCAAAATATTTGATAACAGAGGCCTGACTAACAAATACCGAGATTACTCCGGCAATAAGAAATGCAGGGAGCAAGCATAAAATTACGTGTTCCTGTGCGTACCACTTTGCCAAATCAAATGTAGCTACAACGGCAGTGTTAAACACCTGACTCTCGGTTGGCAGGAAGAATACTGCCAAGAAAACAACAACAATCCCAAACAGGATTTTAAATTCTTTTTTTAAATCCATAGAATGATAGTATAATACAATCCAACCAAGATAAATAATACAGAAACAACCCTCCGAAACCAGATTTCAAAGGTTTTAATTTTACTGTATAATTTTCCTACATTACCTATGGCATAGGCCAGGAACCAGGCAAATATTATTACCGGGATCCCGGTAGCAACTGCGAAAACAACGGGTAAAAACAAGCCGCTTGCACTCGAAATGGTCATGGGTATCAGCATCATAAAATACAGCACGCCACTATAAGGACAAAATGCCAGTGCAAAAACAATCCCGAGCAATAAGGAGCTCCAGTAGTTACCTTTGCTGCGGTTACCTATTTTCTCTGTCAATCCGGAAAAACCAGGGAATTTGAGTTTAATAATATCCAACATGAAGAGTCCGATGATGATAAGTATTGGTCCGAGCAATTTTTCTCCCCATCCCTGGAATATCATTGAAATTTGCATCTGACTCGCGCCAAAATACAAAATAACTGCCAGTCCGGTATAACTGATAACCCGACCCAGCGTGTAAATTAGTCCACTCATGAATACGCGTTTGCGATCTTCAATATCCCGGCTGATAAAGCCGATAGCCGAAATATTTGTCGCCAACGGGCACGGACTGATAGCGGTCATCAGTCCGAGCACCAGGGCTGCAACAATTGAATATTCTGTGTTTTCTAAAATATTTTGAAGAAACTCCATGCGTTTATTTTTTAACCAGCGGGTCAATGGCAGATTTAATTTCAGCTTTTAGTTTATCTGGTTGACTACGGGCGTACATAAACCCAGCTTGTGTTAGATCCTTTTTTTTATTTCCTGAAACTATCAACAATGATTGTCCAGTTGCTCCGCATTTTTCGGCAATAGCCTTGCTGCTTGCCTCTTCAAGATTGATGCTGGCAAAGGTGATTTTACCGTTTTTGACCAATTCGGGGTAAAGTGTTTCAAGGTGTTTTTTTGTCTCTGACTCTACAGTGTTGCAGGTGACACATCTTCGTGTATAGTGGAAATAATACACTTCAACCTTTTCAGATAAAGCCTTTTCTGATTGTTGCTGTTTTTGTTTGTTTTGTGCCTCACACGACATGCTCCCCATGAAGAAAGTAAGCATGAAACTAAATAAAAGGATTTTTTTCATCGGTAGATAATTTAATATTTTGATAAGACTTGTTTTATTTCTTCTGCAGAAGGAATCCGTCCCTTGATTTCCACTTTTTCATTCACAACCAATGCTGGTGTGGACAAAATATTGTACTGCATGATATCCATGATGTCTTCAACTTTGGTGATGGTAGCGTTGAAGCCGTTTTGTTCTACTACCTCCCGTGTCATTTTTTCGAGTGTTTTGCATTTCGGACAGCCTGTCCCTAAGATTTTAATTTCCATGATGTGTTGTTTTAAAATATTTCGTAAAAACCCGAAATACCGGGTTAAAAATTTTTACCTCTTGAAGAACTGAGCATATAATAATTTTGCTTCTTCCCAGTTTGCCCTGTTAATACAGTATTTAATGTAAGGAGGGTTGATTTCTCCCTGTATCAATCCTGCTTTTTTCAATTCTTTTAAATGCTCCGATAAGGTTGACCTGGCAATCGGGAGCTCTTCGGCCATATCGCCACTATAACAACATTTATCGAGGTTGTTGGCCAGAAAATCCATGATAAATACACGTACCGGATTCGATAATGCTTTCGAATAACGTGCTAACTTCTCTTGATTTTCTGTGTAATATTTTTTATTTGCATGCATATAAAACATTTCGTATTTTCCCGAAACAAAAGTAATGTATTTTTTGATAACTGATGATGTTGGTCGATATTTTAAGAATATTTTAATTATTCTTTTGATGATGATTTTTCAGTTTTATATTTCAAAAAAAATTCCTTACATTTGCTTCACTATTAAAATAACCAGATAAACATTCATATCGTATGAAATTCAAAGCGTCGAGCACCATATTGTTAAGTCACCTGCAGGCTATCAGCCGTGTAATAAACAGCAAAAACTCCCTACAGATTCTGGATAATTTCCTGTTTAGTCTGGAGGGTCAGCAACTGACCATGACGGCTTCTGATACTGAAACGACCTTGATTACTTCCATGGAGGTAGAAGAAGTGGAAGGTGCAGGAAAAGTCGCAATATCTTCCAGGTTACTGCTCGATACGCTTCGCGAATTTTCAGATCAACCACTGAATTTTCAGATTAACGATTCGAATTTGGCCATGGTTATTACTTCGGCTAATGGTACATATAATTTCATCGGACAAAATGGTGATGAGTATCCCCGTTTGCCGGAACTGCAAGCTGATGCCAAAGTGATGATGTTGCCTGTGAGTACGTTATCTGCAGGAATTTCAAAAACCTTGTTTTGTACAGCCGATGATGAGCTTCGTCCGGTTATGAACGGAATTTATTTTGACATCCTAAAGGATGGATTGACCTTGGTTGCTACAGATGCGCATAAATTAGTACGTTATAAAACATCTTATACAAGCGTTAATTTATCGGAAGAAGAAGATAAAGCCAGTTTCATTTTGCCGAAAAAACCGGCTAACATGCTCAAGAATATCCTGCCGAAAGAAAGCGGTGATGTTGAAGTAAAATTCGATAACAAAAATGCGTATTTCAAACTGTCTAATTATACCATGATTTGTCGTCAGGTGGAAGGCAGATACCCGAATTATAATGGCGTAATTCCAAAAGAGAATCCTTACAAAATTATTGTTGACCGGGTTACCCTGTTAAATGCGTTGAAACGTGTTTCTGTATTCTCCAATCAGGCAAGTAATCTGATTAAATTACAAATATCAGAAAATCAGATTTTTATTTCTGCACAGGACATTGATTTCTCTATTTCTGCAGAAGAAACAATCAATTGTCAATATGCTGATGATCAGATTAAAATTGGATTTAAATCTGCATTCCTGATTGAAATTCTGAACAACATAGGCTCAAATGATGTGATTGTAGAGCTTACTGATCCTTCACGGGCTGGTATCATCCTTCCTTTTGAAAATGAAGATAACGAGGATATCCTGATGTTATTGATGCCAATGTTGCTAAACGACTGATAATCAAAATAACTATATGGAAAGCAGAGGGACTGATTCAAAAGATGTTCTTCTGCTTTTCTTTTCAAACAAACAATATGAAGCTCAACCTGAAAAATCCCCTGATTTTTTTTGACCTGGAGACAACTGGTATTAACATCGTTTCCGACCGCATTGTACAAATAGCCTATCACAAAGTTTATCCCAACGGTAAAGAAGAGTCCAAGTGTTTCCTGATTAATCCGGGGATACCGATTCCGCCTGAATCAACGGCCATTCATAAAATTACAAATGAAGCTGTGGCGGATAGTCCGACCTTTAAAGAAGTAGTTGCCGAAATAGTCAGGGATTTCGAGGGATGCGACCTGGCAGGTTATAATTCAAACCGCTTTGATATACCCATGCTTGCTGAAGAATTATTGCGCGCGGGTGCTGATATTGATTTGTCGAAAAGAAAATTCATTGATGTACAGGTGATTTTCCACAAAAAAGAACAACGTACCCTTTCTGCTGCTTATAAGTTTTATTGCGATAAGGATTTGGAAGGTGCGCATGACGCTTCTGTTGATACCATGGCAACCTACGAAATTATGCAGGCTCAACTTGATCGGTACAAAGATTTACCCAATGATGTGGAATTGCTGGCAAAATATACGACTCAATCAAACAATGTTGACTTTGCCGGGAAATTCGTGTACAATGATAAAGGCGAAGAAGTGTTTAATTTTGGCAAGTATAAAGGTCAGAAAGTAGAGGAGGTGTTGAAAACAGATACCGGCTATTACGGATGGATGCTGAATGGAGATTTTTCCGAACATACAAAGAAAGTGTTGACCAATATTAAACTCAGAGGGTTTAATAAATAATTGATTTGGTTCGGTTTAAGCCATTTTGGCACAAAGATTGATGCATTTATAGGCTGCAATGCTTAATATTTTTCAAATGAGGTTCATTCTTTTGTTATTTTTGCTGACATCCTGTTTCCGGTTGAGTGCTAATATCAACACACAGGAAAACGCCACTGCTCCATCCCGTACTCCGGAGCAGGAAGCGGCTTTACAAACACAAAAAATGCAACAGGAATTAGATCTTAACCAGGAGCAGATACAGGCAATTTATGATATTAATCTTAAACATGCACGCGAACGTCAGGTCTCAAAATCCAGAAGTGAAGCGCTGCAGAGGGTTAAAAATAAGGACGCTGAAATGCGTGAGGTTTTAACACGTGATCAGTATACAAGGCTACAGGACAAGCGTTACGAACGATATCCGTCTACAAGCACACAATTTAACAGGCCGGATATACAGCAACGCACTCAACCTGTTCAGGAAAGAACGACTCCTGCTGAACAAAGACAAATTGACCCGAACCAAAGACGAACGGTAGCTCCTACAGATAACAGAAGCCGGCAGGTAGTGCCACAGCGTTCTATACCATCCAGGGACCAAAGGGTAATAGTACCCCGTCAACCATCATCTTCTTCAGTAAGACCTGATTTCAATCAAAGAAGAACACCGGTTGTGCCACAAGCCCGACCTACACCTAATTCGGAACCAAGCCGGAATACGCGTTCAACGCCTCCTTCATCCAGTCAGTCATCCGGAAACGACCGTCCGGCAAGAAGATAAATATGGCGAATCCCTATTTTCAGTTTAAACAGTTCACGGTTTACCATGATCTTTGCGCGATGAAGGTTGGCATAGATGGTGTATTGCTGGGTGCATGGACACCTGTCGATTCTTCAGTAAACAGGATATTGGATGTTGGTACCGGGAGCGGACTCATCGCGTTGATGCTTGCACAGCGTTCAAACGCCACGATTGATGCCATTGATTTGGATGAAGGGGCTGTCAGACAGGCTGAAATTAATGTAAGCGCTTCGGACTGGAATAACCGGATAAGGGTGCATCATCAATCTTTACAGCGTTTTGCTGAAAGACAAACAAAAGTATACGACTTAATTGTATCCAATCCGCCGTTTTTTATTTCTTCACTGAAGGCGCCGGATGAGGCTCGTGCAATAGCGAGACATGCTGATACGCTTACCCATGAGGAGTTATTGAAATATGCCTCAGGGCTATTAAAAACAACAGGAAGAATGTGTGTCATTCTTCCTGTAACTGAAGGCCTCCGATGTGTAGAGTCGACCCGGAAATTCGGATTATATTGTTATCAGTGTGTTTATGTTTATCCCAAACCGAAAAGCGAACCAAAGCGTGTACTGCTAGAATTCGGTTTTACCGCCAGAGAAACACAGTTATCATCGATTGAAATAGAAACAGCTGAAAGACATCAGTATTCAGCTGCTTTTACGGCTCTTGCCAAAGATTTCTACCTGAAATTATAAAAGTGCTTTAACTTTTGCTTCTATTACTGCTTTTGGAGCAGCTCCGATTTGTTTATCAACAACCTGCCCGTTTTTGATAAACAAGATGGTTGGAATGTTGCGTATACCGTATTCGTTCGGAGTATCAACATTGTCATCTACGTTGAGTTTGCCTATTTGCACCTGACCATCATATTCTTTTGAAAGTTCTTCAATGCTGGGTCCAACCATGCGGCAGGGACCACACCATTCAGCCCAAAAGTCAATAACTACGGGTTTGCCGCTGTTAATCACATCCTTGATATTACTATCTGTAAATTCTAATGCCATAATATTTTAATGTTTAATGTTTAAAGTTCAATGTTTAATATCGGGTGCAAATCTAATTGAAAATCTTATATTCAGAAAATAAAATTGCATTGAATTGCCTGATAGCGATATTGAAATCATCTATGCCACACTTATTTCACCTGAAAATCTATCTTCCCATCGTCTTTGTATTTCTTCAATAATTTATAAAATTCTTTATTCATATTTACACGACACTGGCGGGCAAAAAGCCTGACTTTATGCTGTGTAAGCAAATCCACTACATTGAAATAAATGTTTATACTGCCTTTATTCTGAAGCACCATATCGGTCATGTCCACCGCAAATTCCTCATCAAGCTGATCAAGTGGAATCGTAACGGTCAGGGTATCTACCAATTTATCTTTTACTTCTTTCAGCACTTCAATTTTTTGGATTTTGAGTTCCGGGACAACCGGCGCATTGGGATCTGTTGGCTTTTTAAACTTGTAATCTGCGCCTTTTTCCTGAACAGTCGCATGAATCAATAAATACAAATCTTTAATCATGTATTTACTGAACTCAATGTAACTATTGCCAAACAAAGCAAACTCATGAGCACCTTCATAATCCTCAAGGGTGAATATTCCATAGGGATTACCGGCTTTTGAAGTTCCGTGGCGAATGGCTGTTACCATCCCACCTATTCTGAGCGGTTTACCCATCAGAGGCATCAGATCTTTTAAGTCTGATGTTTTAGTATTGCAGACATAATTGATTTCAAATTCAAAATCATCAAGCGGATGAGCAGAAAGATACATGCCGATGTACTCGCGCTCTTTATTGAGTTTTTCGAGCGGTGACCAGTCATGTGTATACGGTAACTCGGGTTTGACAATTTCAACCGCGTCCATATCTCCGAAAAGAGAATTCTGAGTCAGGGCATTATCAGCCTGAAATTTGTTCCCATATCGTATAATACTTTCGATAACCACTTCTCCTTTGCTGTTTTCAACAAAGAATTGTTCTCTTTTGATATCAGAGAACCCATCGAAAGCGCCTGCCAACACAAGGCTCTCAATAGTTTTTTTGTTGCACGAAGTCAGATTTACCCTTTCGATGAAATCGAAAACACCTTTGAATTTACCGTTTTTGTTCCTTTCTTCAACGATGGCCTCCACAGCTCCTTCGCCAACCCCTTTGATGCCCCCAAGACCAAAACGGATGTTACCATCTTTGTTTACCGTGAAAGTCAGGTCACTCTCGTTGACATCCGGCCCAAGTACATTCATGCCTAAGTTGCGACATTCGTCCATAAACTTGCCGACTTCACCGATGTCATCCTTGTTTCGGGTTAAGTTGGCAGCCATAAATTCAGCCGGATAGTGCGCTTTCAGATAGGCTGTCTGATAAGCAATCCAGGAATAGCAAGTCGCGTGAGATTTATTGAATGCGTATTTGGCAAACTCAGCCCAGTCGGCCCAGATTTGCTCTAACTTTGCATCCGGACCGAAACCGTTTTTCTTGCAGCCCTCCATGAATTTTACTTTCAGGGCAGCCATTTTATCGATGAGTTTCTTACCCATGGCTTTACGAAGCTCATCCGACTGACCACGTGTGAAGCCGGCCAAATCGCGGCTCAGTAACATGACCTGCTCCTGATAGACGGTAATGCCATAAGTATCTTTCAACCTGTGCTCCATTTCAGGGAAATGGTATTCAATTTTTTCGCGTCCGTGTTTGCGGTTTACAAATTGAGGAATGTATTGCATAGGACCGGGGCGATACAGCGCATTCATCGCGATGAGATCCTCGAATTGTGTTGGCTGCAGTTCTTTAAGGTATTTCTGCATACCGTGCGACTCAAACTGGAAAGTCCCGACTGTTAAGCCTTTACTGAAAAGTTCATAAGTTTTTTGATCATCAATCGGAATCGCATCAATATCAATATCAATACTGTGGGTTTTTTTGATGTTAGAAAGCGCTTCTTTGATAATTGAAAGGGTTTTCAGCCCAAGGAAGTCCATTTTTATCAGCCCGATTTCCTCAATTACAGAACCTTCGTATTGAGTAACCAGCATTTCCTCGTTGGTTTCCTTATCGACAGCGGTACTCAGCGGCACCAATTTATTAAGTTCATCTGCCCCGATGATTACCCCGCAGGCATGAACACCCGTCTGACGCACTGTTCCTTCCAGCATTTCTGCATATTTCAGGGTGTCGGACAAGTTCTGATCATAGGAATTGCGGGCCATTTGCAGTTCAGGAACGAATTTCACGCAATTCGATATATTGACTTTCATGGCTTTTCCGCTTACATCATCGGGCAGTTTATCCGGAATCAGTTTAGTGAGTCGTTCCGCTTCCTGAAGGGGAAGTTTTTGCACGCGAGCTACATCTTTAATGGACGACTTGGTGGCCATTGTTCCGTAGGTGATGATGTGTGCCACCCGTTCTTTGCCATACTTTTCCTTTACCCAACGCAGAACCTGACCACGACCGTCATCGTCAAAGTCGATATCAATATCCGGCATGGAGATTCGATCCGGATTCAGGAAACGTTCGAACAGCAAATCATATTTCAACGGGTCGATATCGGTAATACGCAGACAATAAGCAACAACCGAACCGGCAGCAGACCCTCGTCCTGGACCTACAGCGACTCCCATTCCCCGCGCAGCATTGATAAAATCCTGCACAATCAGGAAGTAACCGGGAAAACCCATGGTTTTCATTACGTTCAACTCAAAATCGATACGCTCAGCTGTTTCTTCACTCAGATTTTCGCCATACCGTTTCACAGCGCCTTCCATGGTCAGTTTCCGCAGGTAGTCTGCTTCTAATTTCACACGAATGACCTTTTCATAACCACCCAATCTGTCGAATCCATCACCAAATTCTTCACGAAGCAATTGCTCGTTGAATTGTTGCCGGTATGCATCCTCCGTGGCAAAATCCTCCGGAATAGGGAACACCGGCATCATCGGTGGAGAATCAATATCATAAAACTCTACCTTGTTGGCAATTTCAACTGAGTTTTCAAGTGCTTCGGGAATATCTCCGAAGATTTTCCACATCTGTTCAGGTGTTTTAAGATACTCCTGTTTAGTATAGCGCATCCTGGTTGGATCATCCAAATCTTTACCCGTACTGAGACAAATGAGTCGCTCATGGCCTTCGCCATGATCTTCGTCTATAAAATGCACATCGTTGGTTGCGAGAATTTTCGTGTTGGTTTTTCGCGCCAGGTCGATCAGATCTTCATTCTGACGTTTTTGTTTTTCATATACCGTAGTATCAGCATTGGGTTTATCTGTTTGATGGAGTTGCAATTCAATATAGAAGTCGTCTCCAAAAACTTTTTTATACCAAAGTATGGATTTTTCTGCTCCTCCGAGATCACCTTTCTCCACCTTTTTATGAATTTCACCTCCCAAACAGGCAGAAGATGCAATAATTCCCTCGCTGTATTTTTCGAGAATCTCATGATCAATTCGGGGACGGTAATAAAAACCTTCCATCCATCCCAGCGAAACCAGTTTACAGAGGTTTTGATATCCTTTTTTGTTCTTTGCCAACAGTACTAAGTGATATCCGCTCCGGTCTTCTACGTTATCTTTATCTTTTGATAACCGGCTACGGCGTGCCACATAGGCTTCACAACCCAGAATCGGTTTAAAAAGTTTCTTTTCGACTTCTGCAAGTTGGTTTGATAATGCCATGCGCTGTTCATCCGTCAATTCCTCATTTTTCAACTCCTTTTTAAGATGAGCAATATCACCATAAACCTTGCTGTTTTTCTTTTTTACATAGTTGTAAAACTCTTTGATGCCAAACATATTTCCATGGTCGGTAAGCGCAATGGCATTCATCCCGCTGGCAGCTGCCCGTTCCACCAATCCCGGAATCGACGACATGCCATCGAGGATTGAATAATAGGAGTGCACGTGAAGATGAACAAATGATTTCATGTAAATATGTGGATTAAAAGAGATTAAAAAAACAGTGCAAAAAGTAAATTTTGGCTGTTAAAGATAAGGACTTTTGATTGAAAACGGGGAAGTCGGGAGGTGAAAGTTTTCAACAATGAATTTTATCTGAGTGAAGTTTGTTTTTCAATAGCATAACAATTTTCGGATATATCCGAGAAATATTATGAATTTGCTGAAAACCCTAAAAAATCATTGGCAAATCTGTCTCTCAATCTCCTCATCAGTCCCCTCAATGATTCGCTTAGCCCGGAGATAATATGGTTCTCTTTTTTGGAGGGTTTCGGAGATGTATTGTTGCAATTCATCGCCTGTTTTGTCGCGGAGCAGAGGGCGCACTCCTGCTCTCGAAGAAGAAAGTCGTTCGGCCAGATGTTCAGGTGTAAGCCGAATATAAATGGTTTCACCAAATTGATTCATGAAGTCCATGTTGTCAAAAAAACACGGAGCACCGCCACCCGTGGCAATAACCACATTTTCAAATTCAGCCACTTCACGCAAACAATTTCTTTCAATTTCACGAAAACCCGTTTCACCATTTTCTGAAAAAATTTGTGCTACAGTTCGCCTGTATTTGTTTTCAATGTAGCTGTCTAAATCGATAAACGTAAGTCCATGCCGTTTGGCGAGCAGTTTACCCATGGCAGTTTTGCCTGAACCCATAAATCCTATCAGAAAAATTCGTTGCATGATTGTACATTTATTGTGTGCAAAAATACCATAACAAATTGATTTCAGGACAAAAAAAGGTCAATTTTACTAAAAAAATTGATTTCTGTTGCCAATCAGCTGACAGCTTACAATTTTCAATTATCTTTGCGTGTCAATCAAATAAAAGCATGGTGGAAAAACAAAGCGCTGTCTTATTGATTTTTACGGGAGGAACCATCTCTATGTCCGAAAACCCGGCAACCGGAGCATTGCGACCGATTGATTTCGAGCGACTTCAGGAATTGATGCCGGAACTGAAACAAACCGGAATCCACATCAAAAGCATTCCGTTTCTTCCGCTTATCGATTCGTCTGATGTGCATCCCGTTACCTGGGAGAAGATTGCACTTTGTATTGAAGAAAACTATGATGATTTCGATGGTTTTGTTGTTTTGCATGGTACCGATACGATGGCTTATTCAGCATCGGCACTGAGTTTTATGCTTGAAAATTTATCCAAACCGGTAATTTTCACCGGAGCGCAACTACCTATTGGCATGATGCGTTCTGATGCCAAAGAAAACTTGCTGACTGCCATCGAAATTGCTTCGGCAAAGGAACATGGACAAGCAATTGTTCCTGAAGTTTGTATTTTTTTTGAAGATACACTCTTCCGCGGTAACCGTACAACAAAAAAGAACGCGGAACATTTCAACGCTTTTCACTCATATAATTATCCACCATTGGCGAAAGCGGGGGTACACATTAAGTATTTCAGGAATTACATTCATTATCCGGAACCAAATGCCCGGTTGAGACTAAGGCTTAATACCGATCCAAATATCGTGGTACTGAAGCTCTTTCCCGGAATTTCTGAAATTGTCGTTCAATCCATACTAAATACACCCGGATTAAAGGCAGTAGTGTTGGAAAGTTTTGGGGCCGGCAATGCTCCGCGACGCATCTGGCTTCACGAGGCCCTGAAATCTGCCAATGAAAAAGGTATTATCATCGTGAATAAATCGCAATGCAGTACAGGTACGGTTGAGATGGGACGTTACGAAACAAGTCTGAACCTGCTGCATGCGGGCGTTATCAGCGCTTATGATTGTACGACCGAAGCACTGGTTACCAAACTGATGTATTTGCTGGGAGAATACCAATCGGTTGAAGAGGTAAAGAAATGGCTGGGGGTGAGTATCAGCGGGGAAATGACGTTAAATTAGCTAATAGTGAAAAGCGAAGAACGAAAAGCAGAAAGCGGATAATGAGAAAAAGCGTTTTAAATTTATGACATTATTTTAAAATGGATAGTTTTTATGGGGAATTTTGCTAAATGGATAGGTGGTGGTTTGGGTTGGGCTTTTGGTGGCCCTATTGGTGCGATTATAGGATTTGCGCTGGGTTCATTGTTTGGTGAAAGCACAACAACCAGCAGCACTCATACGCAAACACGACGCACCACCGAAAGGGATTTTAAGGCCAGTCTGTTGGTGATGATTGCTTGTGTTATGAAAGCAGATGGCAGGGTGCAAAAGGCAGAACTGGATGTTGTAAAAAAGTTTTTGGTCGCCAATTTCGGAGAAGATGGAGCCCTGGAAGCGCTTCAGATATTGAAAAAATTGTTAGACCAACCCATCAACGAAGTGGAAGTCGCGCAGCAGATCAATCTGTATATGAATTATTCTGCCAAGTTACAGTTAATTCGCTTCTTGTTTGATCTAGCTTACGCTGATGGAGATGTTAACACCCCGGAATTGCAGGTTATCCGACGTATTTCCGGAATTTTCGGCATCAGTAATGTAGAATTTGAATCGCTTAAGGCTCCTTACATCAAACATGTGGATGTGAACTGGGCGTATAAAGCATTGGAAATTGAAACAACGGCAACAAATGATGATATCAAAAAAGCATATCGCAGGATGGCCATGAAATATCATCCGGATAAAGTGGCGAACTTAGGTGATGACATCAAAAAATCGGCTACTGAAAAATTCAGGGCTGTGAATGAGGCGTATGAACATTTGAAAAAGCAACGAAACTTCTCCTGACCAAAACAACAACAGCAAGAATAATATGGCTGAACGAAAAATGCAAAATCTGGCGAAGGAAACCGCTATATATGGAATCAGCAGCATCCTGGGGAAATTCTTAAACTGGCTGTTGGTTCCGCTTTACACCTACGTACTGACCGGTTCCGCAGATTACGGTGTGGTCGCGAATCTGTACGCGTGGACAGCCCTGTTGCTGGTTATCCTGACTTATGGGATGGAAACCGGATTTTTCCGTTTTGCTAACAAACATCCTGAAATCTCCGCCAGGGTTTATGGTAATACGATTATTTCCGTTGGTTTTACGTCCCTCATTTTTGCTGTGTTATGCGTTGTTTTTGCGCAGCCAATTGCTGATTTGCTTGGTTATTCTTCCAATCCGGAATACATTGCTATGCTCGGTGTTGTTGTCGCAATGGATGCTTTCGGATCTATTCCCTTTGCTTATCTCCGCTTTAAATCCCGCCCGATAAAGTTTGCCGCATTGAAATTACTGATGATCTTCACGAACATCATTTTTAATATTTTCTTTTTGGTGATTTGTCCCCTGTTGATGGAGAAAGCGCAACAATTAATCGACTGGTTCTACGACCCGGGCTATGGCGTAGGCTATGTTTTCATTGCCAACGTGATTCAAACGGTAGTCGTAACGATTGCCTTGCTACCGGATGTATTGAAAGCAGAATTCAAATTCGATTTTACACTGTTAAAGCAAATTCTGCGTTACTCACTACCTTTGTTGGTACTGGGTATTGCCGGCATCATGAATCAAACCCTCGATAAAATCATCTTCCCATTTTTAATAGAAGATCCTGAATTGGCCAAATCCGAATTGGGAATTTATTCAGCTTGTTTCAAAATATCCATGGTGATGATGATGTTCACCCAGGCTTTCAGGTATGCCTACGAACCATTCATTTTTGCGCAGCACAAAGATAAAAACAGCAAGGAGGCCTACGCCGATGCCATGAAGTTTTTCATTATCTTTTCCCTGCTGATATTTTTGGGAATGGTTTTCTACCTCGATATATTCAAATACATCATTCAACATGATTACTGGGCAGGGTTGAAAGTGATTCCCATTGTATTGTTCTCTTATATTTTTCAGGGTATTTTCTTCAATTTATCGTTGTGGTACAAGCTGACCGATAAGACGATGTATGGTGCCTGGTTTTCTGTAATCGGAGCTGTCATAACCATCGCTATCAATGTGATTTTTGTTCCGATATTCAGTTATATGGCTTCTGCCTGGGCGGCTTTTGCCTGTTATTTCGTGATGATGTTACTTTCTTATTTTTATGGTCAGAAACACATGCCGATCAATTATAATATGAAGTCAATTGGTGTTTACACAGCTTTGGCGGTTGGGCTTTTTCTAATCAGTTTGCTCATAAATACGCCATATACACTGCTGAATATGGTGCTAAAAACAGGATTATTAGCCATTTTCATCATTTACTTTGTACGGAAAGATTTACCGCTGAATAGAATTCCATTGGTTAAGAAATTCATCAAATAATTTTTTCTGCTGAAAGACAAAAGAACAAGTTGTCATTTTCTTCCAAAATCAGCCGGAATTTCTCCCCAGGCTTCGGTGTGCCATTTCAAGATTTCAGTTGAATACTCATTTTCGGCGAGCCATTTTTCAGCCCTCGCGATGAGTTCAAAAAGCATTTCATTCAGCGGAGTTCTTTCTAATTCAGTCTTTGCTTTTTTCTTTTTTACCCAAGCTTGTGCCGTTTTACTATCAGTATAAACAGGCATCGACAAGTTCTTTTGCTTCAATAGTGCGAGACCATGTACAAGCGCCAAGAACTCACCTATATTATTTGTCCCCTCTTCAAACGGACCTTGTTTAAAGACGACTTCACCGGTTTTGGTGTAAACTCCCTGATATTCCATCAACCCCGGGTTCCCGCTGCAGGCAGCATCTACCGATAAGCTATCCATTACCGGCATGCCATATTTAGCGAGAAGTTGTTCATCCGGCTTTTTTGGTTTGGCATTTTTACCGATATAGTCCCAACAAGGCGAGACCATGGCTTCTTTCGCTTCAGCTTCGGTTTCGAAACCTTTGTATTTAGCACCGGCATATCCATGAATTTGTTGTTTGCATTCCTCCCACGACTTGTATATCCCGGGTTCTTTGCCATCCCATACCACGAAAAATTTATTTTTGGATTTTGCCATAATTATTGTACTTTTGCATCACTTTTTTAAAGTTGGCCCTGTAGTTCAATGGATAGAACGGAAGTTTCCTAAACTTTAGATTCGAGTTCGATTCTCGGCGGGGCTACAAAATCAAACCATCTTTCATTTCTATTACTCTGTCTGATAAGGCTGCCAGCTCTTTGTCATGTGTTACAATTACAATGGTCAGCCCGAATTTATCCCGCAAATCGAACAGTAGTTTATGTAATTCTTCCTTGTTTTTGGTATCTAAACTTCCGGATGGCTCATCTGCTAAAATGATTTTAGGATCATTAATCAGGGCGCGTGCAACCGCAACACGCTGCTTTTCTCCGCCCGATAGTTCAGATGGTTTATGTTCAAGCCGGTCACTTAATTGCAGGTAGTGTAGCAATTCTTCTGCTTTTTGTTTCGCTTTTTTGTTGTTCTGATTGGCAATCAGGGCAGGTATCATCACATTTTCAAGTGCTGTAAATTCGGGCAACAACTGATGAAACTGAAAGACAAACCCGATTTGCCGGTTTCTGAATACTGCCTGTTGTTGTTCATTCATTTTACCGATATCCTGTCCGTCAACCTTCACCATGCCCTGATTAGGCTTGTCAAGTGTTCCGAGTATTTGCAATAAAGTTGTTTTTCCGGCGCCACTGGGACCGACAATTGAAACAATTTCGCCAGCCTTTATGTTTAAATTGACGCCTTTCAGAACTTCAAGTTCATCGAAACTTTTGTGAATATTAGTTGCTTGTATCATATTAAATGAATTATTGGTTACAAAGTTAACCATAAATGCAGAATTTATATCTATAAAAAGTTATTTTTGCATCTTAAATCAGTTGAATCTTCATGCGCGAACTGAATGTTTTTGGGAAAGTAGAGTTTGTTAGAAGCAACCGTGCCCATCGCATCACGGTCAAAATCTTGTCTGATGGCTTGCGGGTTAGCCTGCCTTACCGTAGCAGCGAAATAGAAGCAACGCGTTTTATCCTGGACAATCAGAACGTAATTTTATCCAAACAGGCACGTATCCGGGCTAAACGTGTCAACACCCTCGTCACTCCTGAAAAAGAAATCAGTACAAGAACATTTACAATCAAAGTAAAATATACTAATCGCTCAGATGTATTCTTTAGTCTGAAAGACGCTTTTCTATGGATAGAAATCCCCGAGGAAGCCAATATAAACACATCGCAAGTGCAAGAAATTTGTTGGAACGGCATCAATTACTTTTTGAAGAAAGAAGCTAAAAGAATACTTCCCGAACAGGTAAAAAAACTTGCAGATCAATACGGGTTTAAATACTCAAGCGTTAAAATACAATCCAGTAAAACCCGCTGGGGTAGTTGCTCCAAAACGCGCAATATCAATTTGTCGTTTTACCTGATGTTATTGCCCTCACATTTAGCTGACTATGTAATCCTTCACGAACTTTGTCACACCTTGGAAATGAATCATGGGGAGCGTTTCTGGAAACTGATGGATGAGGTTACAGGCGGAAAAACAAAAAAATTACGGGCAGAGATGAAACGGTTTGCGATACCTTAATAAGGCGAAAAACTGAAAGCGGAGAGCGGAGAACAAGTTGGTAATGAAGAATGTCAATTTTATTTGCATTACTTAGCAGGGGTATAAAAAGCAAGAAGGGCTGTCCTCACGACAACCCAATCTTTTTTTGTTAACCTTAAATCTAATACTATGAAAAAATCACGATGCAAAGATAAGGCGTTTGAGCCAATCTTGCAAATAATATTATCAAAAAAGGTGTTTTATAACATAATTTTAACACTTTTCAGGGAATGTTTTCAATTTACGGGCAAAACCAGTCGTTTTTTTAAGATTGATAACATAGTTTCCGGCAACTTTATTTTATTATTTATTCCTTTTTGAATGACATTTCAATTTTCTTTTGATTTTATCATCTTTCATTATCTTTGTAGACCAATTTAAAAATTTACTTCTAATGAAATTAACACTTCTCAAGTCAAAAGGTCAGCTTAGTAAGCAGTTGTTTATCTCTTGCATCACTGTTATAATGTTCTTCTCACAACAGATTTTAGCTGGTGTGCAGGGTGATGACACGAAAAAAACATATCAAAATCCGGTTGACTCACGCAGTTTACCCGACCCAACTGTAATTAAAGCCAATGATGGTTGGTTTTATTTGTATGCAACAGAGAACATCCGCAATGTCCCAATACTACGGTCTAAGAACCTCACTGAGTGGGAGCTTGTCGGTACTGCTTTTACTAAAGATACACGTCCTGATTTTGAACCTAAAGCAAGTGTTTGGGCACCGGATATCAATTACATCAATAAAAAATATGTGATGTATTATTCCATGTCGGTCTGGGGTGGCGAGTGGACTTGTGGCATTGGCGTAGCTTCTGCGGATAAACCCGAAGGGCCGTTTACTGATCATGGTAAGTTGTTCCGGAGCAATGAAATCAATGTGCAAAACTCCATAGATCCTTTTTATATTGAAGAAAATGGTAAAAAGTACTTATTCTGGGGAAGCTTTAGGGGTATTTATTACATTGAATTAAGCAAAGACGGACTTTCTCTTAACAAGGGTAGTGAGCCAAAAAGAATTGCAGGGACTGCTTTCGAAGGGACTTATATTTACAAAAGAAATGGATATTATTATTTTTTTGCGTCTGTTGGAAGCTGTTGTGCAGGTTTGAACAGCACATACAGGTTGGTGGTTGGCAGATCAAAGAATTTACTCGGACCTTATGTCGACAGGGTGGGCAATCCGATGATGGAAAATGGTTTTGAAGTTGTGATTGATAAAAATGAACGGTTTTTAGGTAACGGACATAATGCAGAAATTGTGCATGACGATGCTGGTCGGGACTGGATGTTATATCATGGGATAGACGTAAATGAACCTAAAAAAAGGGTGTTGATGCTCGATGAAATCCTGTGGGACAAGGATGGCTGGCCCTATGTCCAAAACAGTGGTACTCCGTCACTGGAAGCTGAAGCGCCGGTTTTTAAATAATCGCTGTAAACAACCGGTTATCTCCCGATTTTTTTGTACTTTTGCCGCCTGTTAAAAGAATAGATATGAAAGAGTTTAAGCGCACTACAGTTACATCTGCCCTTCCTTATGCCAATGGTCCTGTACACATCGGTCACCTGGCAGGGGTTTATGTACCTGCCGATATTTATGTTCGTTATCTTCGCCTGAAAGGAGAAGAGGTGTTGTTTATCGGAGGATCTGATGAACATGGCGTGCCCATCACCATCAAAGCAAAAAAAGAAGGCGTAACACCACAAGACATTGTTGACCGCTATCATACCATCATCAAAAAATCTTTTGAAGATTTCGGAATTTCTTTTGATGTGTATTCCCGTACGACTTCAACTACGCATAAAGAACTTGCTTCTGATATTTTCAAAACAATCTATGAAAAAGGCGGGTTTATCGAGCAAAGTTCGGAACAGTATTACGATGAAAAAGCGCAACAGTTTTTGGCCGACCGCTACATTACGGGTAAATGTCCGCATTGTGGCAACGAAAATGCCTATGGAGATCAGTGCGAATCCTGCGGGACTTCATTAAACCCAACCGACCTCATCAATCCCAAATCAGCCATTAGCGGAAGTACGCCGATAATGAAAGAGACGAAGCATTGGTACTTGCCGCTCGATCAGCATGAAACCTGGTTACGTAAATGGATTCTGGAAGATCACAAAGAGTGGAAACCGAACGTGTATGGTCAGTGCAAAAGCTGGTTGGATATGGGTTTGCAACCTCGTGCGGTAAGCCGTGACCTTGACTGGGGTATTCCGGTGCCGGTGGAAGGTGCGGAAGGAAAAGTGCTCTACGTTTGGTTTGATGCTCCTATCGGTTATATTTCGAATACGAAAGAATTATTGCCGGATAGTTGGGAGAAATGGTGGAAAGAGGAAGATACCCGTTTACTACATTTCATCGGAAAAGATAATATCGTTTTTCATTGTATCGTATTTCCAGCCATGCTGAAAGCAGAAGGTAGCTACATCCTGCCGGAGAATGTACCGGCAAATGAGTTTCTCAATCTGGAAGGAGATAAAATTTCGACCTCCCGCAACTGGGCGGTTTGGTTGCATGAATATCTCGAAGAATTTCCCGGCAAACAGGATGTGTTGCGTTATGTGCTGACAGCCAATGCGCCCGAAACCAAAGACAATGACTTTACCTGGAAAGATTTTCAGGCAAGAAATAACAGTGAGTTGGTTGCTATTTACGGTAACTTCATCAACAGGGCATTGGTACTTACACATAAATATTTTGAAGGAAAAGTGCCGGCATTAGGTGAACTTACTGATTACGATAAGCAAACACTGGATGAATTCGTGCATGTGAAAGCCGATGTGGAAAAATTGTTAGACAACTTCCGTTTCCGTGATGCTCAAAAAGAAGCGATGAATCTGGCCCGTATCGGGAATAAGTATTTAGCTGATACAGAGCCCTGGAAAGTTGCCAAAACGGATATGGATCGCGTGGCGACTATCATGCATTTGAGTTTGCAGATTGCAGCCAATTTGGCCATTGCTTTTGAGCCATTTTTACCATTTTCGTCAGCAAAACTGCGTTGTATGCTGAATCTGAATGCATTCGACTGGAAAGAATTGGGTCGTACCGATTTGTTGAAAGCCGGAGATCAATTGGGTACACCTGAACTGCTATTCGAAAAGATTGAAGACACCACCATCGAAGCACAAGTACAAAAACTGCTTGATACAAAAAAAGCTAACGAAACTGCTGCCTGGAAAGCAAATCCGGTCAAACCCAACGTGAGTTTCGAAGATTTTCAGAAAATGGATATCCGCGTTGGAACTGTACTTGATTGCCAGAAAGTCCCCAAAGCGGACAAATTACTGCAATTCCGCATTGCTGATGGTCTCGAAGAACGTACTATCCTGTCCGGTATCGCGGCTTACTACCCGAATCCCGAAGAGCTGATTGGGACACAAGTGTGTTTTATTGCCAATTTTGAACCACGAAAACTACGGGGGATTTTCAGTGAAGGTATGATCCTTTCTGCTGAAGATGCTGATGGTAAATTGGTGCTGATTCAGCCAAAGATATATGTTACAAATGGTGTAGAGGTGAAATAAGTAAACAAGCCTTTTTCACTGAACAAAACCACCCTGAATTCGGTTTATAATGTTAGTATTAATCTTAAAACTAACATTATGAACCTGCTTGAACAACTGAAATCCTACACGAAAGTTGTCGCTGACACCGGCGATTTCGAATCAATGATTGCTTTCCAGCCAGTAGATGCCACTACAAATCCTTCCCTTATTTATGCTGCCTCTCAGGATGTAAAGTATCAGTCACTAACTGATGATGCAATTCGTTATGCAAAAAGTATCTCCGGAGATAAAAAGGTACAACTATCAAAAGCGCTTGATAAGCTTGCTGTGAATTTCGGGTTGAAAATTCTGGAGATTGTCCCGGGTGGGGTGTCTACCGAAGTTGATGCCCGTTTATCATTCGACAAAGAAGCAACCATATCCAAAGCCCGTGAATTAATATTATTGTATGAAAGCACCGGAATTTCTCGTGAACGGATCCTGATTAAGATTGCCTCCACCTGGGAAGGCATTCAGGCCGCTGAAATCCTCGAAAAAGAAGGTATTCATTGTAATCTGACACTTTTGTTTTCTATGGCGCAGGCTGTTCAGTGTGCTTTATCCAACGTTACACTCATTTCTCCTTTTGTTGGTAGAATTCTCGATTGGTACAAAAAGGATCGTGGTGTAAATGATATTCCCGCCACAGAAGATCCCGGGGTCTTATCAGTTACCGACATTTATAATTACTACAAAAAATTCGGATATAAAACCATTGTCATGGGTGCCAGTTTCCGCAACACAGGCGAAATTATTGAACTGGCAGGCTGCGATGCACTTACTATATCTCCAAACCTGTTGAAATCATTAGAAAGCATGGACGGGATTTTAATTAAAAAACTCGATCCGGAAAAAGCACAGCAAATGAATATTATACCTATTCAAATGGATGAAGAAACTTTTCGCTGGATGCTGAATGAAGATGCTATGGCAACAGATAAACTGGCTGAAGGAATTCGAAAGTTCACCGAAGATCTCATAAAACTGGAAAAACATATTTCATTGTTGCTGTAGCAAAAATTTATTGCCATATCACCACCGCATCACCATTATCCTAATGTTTGTTAAATCTTGTTCTTTATTTGTGTCGCATGCGATATATTTACATATATTTGTATCGCAAACGACATAAATAAAAAAGCGACAATATTATGACACAAAATTTTTATGATTTCAAGGCGGTTTCCTTACAAGGTAAAGAAATAAGCATGGAGAGTTACAAAGGAAAAGTAATTCTGGTGGTGAACACAGCCAGTAAATGTGGTCTTACTCCTCAGTTTGAAGGACTGGAAAAGCTTTACAAGCAGTATAAGGACAAGGGACTTGTAATTTTGGGATTTCCCTGTAACCAGTTTGCCAATCAGGAGCCGGGCAGCGAAAAAGACATTGCAGAAGGATGTTTGATAAATTATGGCGTTACTTTCCCCATGTTCTCAAAAGTGGATGTAAATGGAAACAATGCGCACCCAATTTATAAGTACCTGAAGTCGCAACTAAAAGGCGGACTCTTGGGAAGTAATATCAAATGGAATTTCGCCAAGTTCCTGATTGACAAAAACGGCAAACCCTACAAACGTTATTCACCCACGACAGCACCGGAGAAGTTAAGCAATGACATCGAAAAACTACTGGCTTAAAAAATCCTTAATATCGGGACTGAAATTCACTTTTTAGTCCCGATTTTGTTATTTTTGTAAAAATTCATGTTATGGCATACGAACAACTAAAACTTGAAAATCAGCTTTGTTTCCCGTTTTATGCGGCTTCCCGGCTCATCATACGAGCATACCAGGAGGATTTGGATGCGCTTGGCATTACTTATCCACAATATCTGGTAATGATGGTTTTATGGGAGGATCAGGTAATAACGGTAAACCAAATAGCTGAAAAGCTGATTCTCAATACCAATACGATTACACCACTCCTGAAAAGGATGGAAACGATGGGATTAATTACCCGTACTCCTTCAAAAACAGATCAACGCAAAGTAATGATTGGACTGACAGAAGAAGGGAAGAATATGAGAGAGAAAGCTGCAGAAATACCTTCCCGGTTGTTACAACGGTTAAAAATCGACCCAACAGAAGAAAGTTTGCAGGATTTCCACAATATGAAAAATCAATTAAATGCTTTGATAGATCTATTGAAGCAGAATACCTGAAAAAAGTTAGTTTATGGCAGATTTAAATTATGGTGTGATAGGTAATTGCAGAACAGCTGCGTTGATTTCAAAAGAAGGAAGTATTGACTGGTGCTGTTTTCCCGACTTTGATTCCCCTTCTGTGTTTGCCAAATTGTTGGATCAAAAAAAGGGTGGACATTTTGGTTTTATAGTTGATGAAGCATACGGAATTTCACAACGCTATATGCCTCACACCAATATCCTTATTACTTCGTTTGAATCTCCGGATGCGGCTTTTGAAGTATATGATTTCATGCCCCGCTACAAAACCGGGGATATAAAAGGATATTATCTTCCTGCGGAGATTTACCGGTTAATTCGTCACAGAAAAGGCAAGCCTTGTTTTTATATTGATTTTAAACCCGCCGCCAATTATGCAAGAGACCTGACTACTTTTGAGTTTAAAAAGAAATACCTGAAAGTTTGTTCAGTTGAAAATGAGAAGGATAGTTTTTATTTGTATTCAGGTTTTGACAAAGATCAAATATTGGGTAGGAAAGAAGTTGAAATTACGCAAAATGAATTTTTTCTGCTTTCTTACAATCAAAAGTTGATTAAAATTGATTACGATAGGGTTGATCTGGAATACCAACGAACGAAACTGTATTGGCGCGACTGGGCGAATCGCTCAAGAAAATTCAACAACTATCATAGTCTGATCGAACGTAGTATGTTGGTTTTGAAGTTGATGTCGTACCACAGGAGTGGGGCGGTATTAGCTGCTCTCACTACCAGCATCCCCGAGGCTATCGGAGAAACCCGCAACTGGGATTATCGTTTTTGCTGGCTCCGTGATGCGTCTATGTCGATTGATACGTTGTTGCAGGTTGGTCATGAGGGTGCAGCCAATCGTTTTATTACTTTCATTAAGAATATACTTCGCAAGAAATCTGATTCATTCCAGATTATGTACGGTATCAGGGGGGAAAGAACCCTGACCGAAGAAACCCTTTCCCATTTGGCAGGCTACCAAAACACGCAACCCGTTAGAATAGGCAATGATGCCTATCATCAAAAGCAAAATGATACTTATGGATACGTGATGGATGTGATTTACAAGTACTATCAGTATTTCCCGGGCACTCTGGATGGTATTGAAGACATGTACGAAATCGTTAAGAATATCGTCCGCACTGTAATCGAAGACTGGCGTAAACCAGACAAAGGTATCTGGGAAATCCGTGGAAAAGAAAAGCATTTTGTCTTTTCGAAAGTAATGTGTTGGGTGGCGCTTGACAGGGCTGTGAATATTGCCCGTCTGTTGCATGATTACGATAATGCGGAAATATGGGAAGCAGAAGCAGAAAAAATAAAGGAAGATGTCCTGAAAAACGGATGGAATGCCGAAGTGCAAAGTTTCACACAAACCTACTGCAATACCGATCTCGACTCATCTTTATTGCTGATGGAGTTTTATGGCTTCATCGATGGAACAGATGAAAAGTTTATCTGTACCGTAGAAGCTATTCAACAAAACTTAGAATATAATGGTCTGTATTTCAGATACAAAAATCAGGATGATTTTGGAGTGCCGACCTCAGCTTTTACAATTTGCACCTTTTGGATGGTTAGGGCACTCTATGCAATTGGTAAAAAAGAAGATGCGGAAAAGCTTTTTGAGGAATTGTTGCAGTATTCCAATCACCTTGGATTATTCAGTGAAGATCTGAATTTTGAGACTAAAGAACAACTCGGGAATTTTCCACAGGCATATTCGCATCTGGCATTAATCAATTCAGCATTGTTATTCACAGAAGAAGTTCAGACTTCCCGTTTTATTCGTCCTTAATCCGGCATAATCAGCTTACGAAGAAATGGCAGTGTTTTGGATTGTGAACGTAAATTATAACGGGCCACCTGCGACATCTTACCAATTTTGATCGTATATGCTGTTTCAGGCAGGGCCTTGAACATATCTTCATCGGTTGTATCATCACCTATAGCCATGATAAAGTCGTAATTATCCATCTTCATCAACCGTTTGGCTTCAGATCCTTTGGTGTGAGCAGGTGACTTGATTTCTACAATTTTATTTCCCCGCATGATTTGCAGTCCGAGACGGGTACAAGGTTCAATCAGCGCGTTGATAAGTTGCTGTTCACGTAAGGAAGCCAACCAGGCATCTACATTGCGATAATGCCACACCAGGGTTGTTTCTTTTTCTTCAATCATCGATTTGGGTGTCTTTTCCACAAATAATTGCAGGATATCGGTAATCTCATTATTCCAGGGTTTGGAGTCGGGAAGATTATGTTGCCATCCGCTTGCGTTTTTGTAGTAGGCTCCATGCTCGGCAGCCATTGAAATGCTCATTTCTCCAAACCATTTCTCAAGGGTGAGGTGGTCGCGTCCACTGCTGATAACTACATTGTTCCGGGTGTCGGCAACCAAATCCTTCAGTACATTCAGTATTGCAGCATCCGGGGAAGCGTCTTCCGGTTTTTTTCTGAAAGGAGATAAGGTACCATCGTAATCAAGAATAATCAAACGTCTTTCCGAAGATTGATAAGCGGATTTAATATTGGATATAATTGCTTCATCAACTTGTTCGCTGTTTACATTGTCGAAATTCTGACGAATATTTAACAGTTGATTGATGAAGTTATTGGCCCAGTAATTCACAGTATATTTTGCGGTTTTACGTTGCATATGCTGTAACCTCATCATCTGAATTTCTTCAGGCATCTCAAGTGCTTCACGGATGCTGTCCGCAATCATATCTGTATCATTCGGATTGATAATCAGAGCGTCACTTAATTCAATTGCTGCGCCAGCCATTTCACTTAAAATAAGTACCCCCGGTTTATCTCTTTTTGCTGCGACATACTCTTTCGCAACTAAGTTCATACCATCACGAAGCGGGGTAATTAAAGCTACATCCGCTATGTGATACATGGCGATCAGTTCATTGAAATCAAAACCATGATAAAAATAATACAGGGGTGTCCAGTTGATGCTTGAGTATTTCCCGTTGATAGCACCAATTGCTTCATCAATTTTTGTTTTCAAATCATAGTAACTATCCACTGTATCTCTTGAAGGAACAACAATCATGACCAGAGATGTCTTTTCATGAAACTCAGGATATTTTTCCAAAAAACGTTCAAACCCTTTAATTCTGGATAGAATTCCTTTGCTATAGTCAAGCCGGTCAACAGATAGAATCAACTTTTTATCTCCAAAAATATTTTTTAATTCACGGGCTTTATCTTTTATTTCTGGTAATAACGGTGCTTCATGATACAAACTGTAATTAATCCCCATAGGGAAAACATCAGCGTAAGCAATTCTATTTTCCAACGAGACCTGATCCAAATCGAAACGCAGATCTAATATTCGTTCACAGGCGCTGACAAAGTGGCGCATGTAGTCGTGTGTATGAAACCCTATTAAATCGGCTCCAAGTAATCCGGAAACTAATGCTGCGCGCTGCGGCAACACCCTTATCAATTCATAAGTTGGAAAAGGAATGTGATGAAAATAGCCGATATTCATATCAACTCCCGACTCTCTTAACATTTGGGGAAGTAACATCAATTGATAATCCTGTACCCAGACGATATCGCCGGGCTGAATAAAATCCAGCGCAACATCACAGAAAATCTGATTTACTTCTTTATAACCGTCCCAATATGCCGTGTTATAATCGATAAAAGAATAGAAATAATGGCAGAGAGGCCACAAAGTGCTATTGCTAAATCCTTCGTAATGGCTTTGTATCTGTTCCTGATTCAGAAAGACCGGATGAAATTTCAACGCTTCAAGGTGACTTCTGATTATCAACTCTTCATCCTGAGATTCAGCAATCGTTCCAGGCCAGCCGACCCAGTGCTTTTCTATGTCTGTTTCTAATGAATCTAATCCTGTCGTTAAACCACCTTCGCTTCGTACAAATTCAAGCTCATTACGGTCGTTTCTGTTGACTTTCAACGGGAGGCGGTTGGCTATTATTATTAATTTCATGGGGTAAAAATTTTCATCAGGTTTATATTAATCATCAATGAAGTATTGCAAATATAGTTAAAATTGACCTTAAAAGCAAATAATAATTGCAAAACACCGGTAAGAATGCATAAATTTGCAGGCAAAATTCAATGATAATGATGATTAAGAATCACAAAAAATTCTGTTTAAATAAAAGGATAACAATATTCGGAATGATATTGTTGGTTTTGGCTGGACTAAGTGCCCAAAATGTTGATGAGCGTGGTTATATTGTGAAAATTGGTGACACCGCTCCGGAATTCAGTATGAAGTTGACCGATGGGAACATTGTTAAACTAAGTGACTTACGGGGAAAAGTGGTTATGTTGCAATTTACTGCCAGTTGGTGTGGGGTTTGTCGCCGCGAAATGCCTCATATAGAAAAAGATATCTGGCTGAAGCACAAAGACAATTCAAATTTTGCTTTGCTTGCTATTGACCGGGACGAACCATTAGAGACGGTGATTGAATTTGCCAAAAGTACCGGCATCACGTATCCAATCGGGTTGGATCCCAATGCTGATATTTTTGCTTTGTATGCCGATAGAAAAGCCGGTATCACCCGCAATGTCATCATCGATAAAACAGGAAAAATTGTGATGCTTACCAGGCTGTTTAATGAGGAGGAGTTTGGGAAGATGAAGAATTTGATTGATGAAATGTTGAAATAAAATAAAACAGGTCGGTTCTTCTCAAAACCGACCTGCAGACATATATCATTTAAACTAAATTACTTCAGATATTTTGAAATCAGATTGTCAACGGAGAATTTTCCGCTACCACCAAGCATACCTGCTAATGCAAGTCCGAGAACCAGGATGAAGTATTCCATTCCTTCGCCTGCCTGATTGCCGAACCAGTTCATGAAAAATCCGTGTTCAACGTGACCGCCAATGAACATAGCACCACCAAGTGTCAGGAAGATTGAAAAGGCCATGAAACGGGTTCCTGCGCCGAGAATCATGCCGATAGCTCCGACAAATTCAGCTAAAATAACCAGTACTCCCAGCAATAAAGGCATTCCCATGCTTTGGAAAGCGCCGAGTGTCGCTTCAAATCCATAACCACCATACATTCCTAATGCTTTTTGCATGCCATGTGGTAAAATCACGATACCTAAGGATAAGCGTGCTACTAATAAGGCCCATGATTGGGTGTCAGTTGCGAAAAATTTCTTAATCAGTGTATTCATAATCATTCATTTTTAATTGTAAAACCTATATTTATTGTTTTTGTATTGTTATATGTTTACCAATGCATCGGGACTTCCATAACAAGTACCCGTGCTTCAGAATTAGCTTTTATTTTAACCGATGTGGTTTCGGTAAGGGCAATGGCATCTCTTCCCGATAATAAGTTTCCTGCGACTTCAAGGTTTCCTTCTATCAGTTGAACAAAAACACCGGAATCTTCTTTGTGTAACTGGTATTCAAGCTCTTTTCCTGAAGATAAGTCTGCCAGGTTAAACCAGGCGTTCTGATGAATCCAGACACCCTGATCATCGGCATTCGGAGAAAGAATTTGATAAAATTCATCCTTTTTAGCCAAATCACTGATTGTTATCTGGTCGTATCGTGGTGTCACGTTTTTCTTGTTAGGAATAATCCAGATTTGAAACAAAGTAAGCGGATCTACTTTGCTGTCGTTGAATTCGCTGTGGAAAATACCACTACCGGCACTCATGACCTGCAGTTCGCCCGGTTTGATGACGCCTTTATTACCCATGCTGTCCTGATGCAATACTGCACCGGTAAATGGGATGGTGATAATTTCCATGTTGTCGTGCGGATGACGACCGAAACCTTCGCCGGCAGCAATCCAGTCATCGTTGAGAACTCTCAATGCCCCGAAGTGTATCCTTTCGGGATTGTAATAGTTGGCAAAACTAAAAGTGTGGTTAGTTTTGAGCCAACCGTGATCGGCATGCCCCCTTGAATCTGCCGGATATAGTTTTGTTTTCATATATTTTCTTGTTATGTTGTTACTTATTCTTTACACATTATTTGATGATGCAAAGATACAGCCACTTACACAAGCAAAAATTAATAAAAACAGGAGAAAAATTGCAAAAATCAGGACAAAACTACACCTGTACGAAATTCAGAAGGGGTTAAACCAGTGTTTTTCTTGAAGAAATTATTGAAATGAGCCGACTCATCGAATCCGAGAGCATACGCGAGTTCTTTACCGGTCTGAGTTGAAAACAGCAAGGAACGTTTGGCCTCTATTACCAGTTTTGATTGAATGTGTTCTTTCGCCGATTTACCCGTGATTGATTTCACGGTTTTATTCAGATAATCGGATGTAACAGCGAGTTTATCGGCATAGTCTCCGACTTTGTGATATTCGGTATAATGTTTATTGAGCAATTGTTTAAATCCCCGCAGGAGGTGATTGGTTGTTTCGAGGAACTGTGGGTTGTCTGATTTGAATAAGGAACAATGGTTGTTACACTGAATTAAAAGTAGTTTTACAAGTGCTCCCACAGCTTCCAGGGTGTATTTCCCGGTTGAGGTTGCAAAACTTTCAATCTGATTGAACAGGTTTAGGTAATCTGCTACCGTGTCCTGATGTATTGGAAGTGGTGGTGACTGACCGTAATCATCGAATAAATATATTTCATTAATCAGGTAATCAGGAATGGCATTACTCAAGAGGAATTCTTCAGTAAACGAAATTATTCTCCCCTGCGGTGGAGCGTCAAAAACAAGCTGATGCATCTGACCGGGAAGCACGAAAAAAATTTGCAAATCTGTAACTGTATATTCTTTAAAATCAATCACATGAAAACCAGATCCTTTTTCTACAAAGTAGATATTATAATAATCATGGCGGTGGGGTACCGGTTTTTTCCCGGAAGCCTTTAGATAAAGATCCTCCATTTTTTTAAGCGAAAAATGGGGAGAAAAGTTAGATTTATCAGCAAGTGAATATGTCTTGATTTCGCGATGTAGCATAATTATATCCTTCTGTTATGAATAACACCATTAACAATTCAAATCTAACAACTCAGTTAACATCATGGCTGTGGCACCCCAAATTATAACACCTTCAACATCGAAATATGGCGCCTTAGTTAAACGGGTGCTGTTATGAGTTTTGAATTCTCTGACCTTTATAACATCAGGACGTTTAAAGTGTTCATAATTGAGCACTAAAACCTCCTGTACCTCCCTGTCATCGATATTAAAAACAGGCTTTTCTTTTAAATATCCTATGTAAGCCCTGACCAAAAAGTTACTCGGAGGAATATATAAGTCACTCAGTTGCCCCAATATCTCAACGGTATCTGCTTTAATGCCTATTTCTTCTTCTACCTCTCTCAAAGCTGTTGTTTTCAAACTTTCATCCGATTCTTCATACCTTCCTCCGGGGAAAGCAATTTGTCCTGAATGTATCCCGACATATTCGCTACGCCGTATAAAAACAATTTTCAGCTTATCATCTTCGTGAAATAAAATAATAAGAACAGCGCTGAGGCGTGGATTGAAATTATCAGGATTAATTTTAAATAATTCTTCTGCACGATGCTCAGGAGCCATTTTAATGTGAGAATCAATACCCGGAAGTTTTCCTGTAAGCTTGTATTTCAGTTGATTAATATTCATAATAAAAAATCAGTCGCTGCAAGTTAGATGCAACGACTGACAAATTTAGAATAATTATTTTAATCAGGAGCTAATTTTTCTGCCAATAAATATTGGATGCAATTCTGTCCACTATAACAGATGCAAATCCGGCCTGACGTACAGCCTGAAATATTGTACCAATATCTGCAATTGTATTTTCTTTTAAATCTCTGATTAAAACAGAGGTACCATCATCGAATGTAATTTTCACATCTCTTTTCTGATTGGTAACTCCCAAATTTTCTGTATCCGGCTGATTGAACACAATTTCAACGGTTGCATTTGTTTGAAGTACACCATCCACATACACCTTTGCACTGTCAAGTCCCTGGGGACCAGGAGTACGAACGATCTGCACATTGCCAATTGTCAAGGAAAATATTTTTTCCCGTTGTTTTTTCTCCTGATCAACCTTATATGAAATAATTTTTTCTTCATATAGAACAACATCATCTTTTGTAATTGAATAAACTGAAATAGCTGTATCTCCACTATTCTGGATATTGGTCACCGCATATCCATTTGCCAGCATGTATGTTGAGGTAAAATTTAATCCGTTTATTTTATTTCTCAATCTTTCCAAATTTAAAGTTCCAATGCTATTTCCTTCCAGACTCATTTCTGATGATAATTTATATTCCAATCCTTTTTCATAATGTCTTGAAAGTAAATAATCACTTACATTTATTTCAAAGTTATTTTCCAGCAGGGTGTCATTGGGGTGATAACTAAAAAGACGATGAAAATTTTTCACCTTTTGTACAGGAAGGTGAATAATCATATTGTCATTGTCAGCAATCCGGTCAAAGAAACGCAAGGGTTGAAATTGTGCCCTCTTGACGCGTTTCCAGGAGTATTCATATACACCTGAGATGTCAGACAGATTAATCTGCATCGAATCATATCTGTTTTCAGCAGCTTCATTCATTTTCTCTATTGACAAAACCCGTTGGTTTTCTGAAAACATCGCCTCGGTCATCAATTTAAACTCTTCAGAAGTTGAAATAGCTGTTACAGCATCATACAATTTTTCTGCGCTTTTATTCAAGGAAGCTTTTAAAGTTTCCTGTTTGTTTTCAGGTAGAGATTCTTCGTTTTTCAGGTCGGTAGCAGAATCACAAGCTCCCAATAAGAACACCAGTATGGTGCTTATGAAAAAAATCCTGATTAAAATTACTGATTTCATAACTGTTAGATTTTTGAGTATTTGAATATTAGAAACAACACAAAACATGATATTGACTACAAATTTATGAAAGGGTTTAAATTTACATGCTGTTATTCTGTTAAAAAACGCTTGATTTCAGTAGAAAGGGCAATTTTACAGGTAAAACCCGAAAGGATATGAATATTTCCCTATTCAATTTCTGACAATTCAGCATTAGAATTAAAATTCAGTTGATAACAATAGGCATTAAAATAGTCGAACACGTACAATTTGCTTTCATAAACATTAGGTTTACATCCGGTTAGAAAATTATTCTCAGGAGATGAAATTTTTTGTTTTATTTCACCGGTTTGTATATCAATAATATACAGTTCACCGTCTCTGCTTATCAGATAAACCAGCCCATCAAACACAGCTGCATTTCCACAGGTAATTTCATGTTCATAAATCGTTTTACCGGTTTTGATGTCTAATCCGAGATAGCGATTGAAGCCCCACAGAAATAGTACCTTTTTATCAACCAGCATATCGGTTGTTATCAAATTGAAAATGCCGGTTGACTGACATGTCCATTCGGTGGTACCTGTCTGCGGATTCAGGCAAAAGACTTTTCTGCCACTTATACAGTATATCAGATCCTCATACAGAACGAGATCTGTCACGTTGTAATGTACATCATCCACGATATTGATTTTTGAAATCAGATTTCCGCTTTTTAAATCAAGCAAACAAACCGTACTTTCTTTGGCGTTGAAATCCGATTGTTGTGCAAATTCCTTTGTTGAAAACAAAAACAAAGGCTGGTTCACTTTTTCAATCGTATTAAAAGATGAGGAGTTTAGTTCAAGTTTTTTATATCCGTAAGAAGGACTGAGTATCAAGATCCTGCTGGTATCACCGGTAAGCACGTCTCCGCGGAAAATGATTGTTTCTTTCTCGGATTCTGAAACAAAAAAGAACTGATTATCATATCCACCTACATCCTTACAGGTAGGGTGTGAAAACTTTTCCGGGATTTCAATTTTCCACTCGCACTCACCATTGTCAAGATTGAGACAGATAATCCGGTCAAATTTACAAAACGGTTCAAACTTCGACATTTTAATCACCATGTGATTTTCAAAAAGATAAGGTTTTCCCCAGAAAAACATCGGATTCCTGGCTTCATAATCGTGCGGAAAGGTCCAGTTGATTTTTCCTGTTTCCAGATTCAACGCATGTATCCTGTTATCTTCTCCATTCGCTCCTGTAAAAATTGTAGAATGAAAGAATATGTTACCCTTATACACAGGTAAACCAATTAACCCATCGTTGTAAATTCCTGCATTTCCGGGTAATCTGGTTGACCATATAGGTTTGGGTCCTTCAACTTCTTTTTGATGTGGATAACTGATGTTGCCACAACTAATGAGACAACATAACAAAATAATGAATAAATAATTACCTGCTGAATGCATTCCCATATTTTTTATTGATGATAATTTCTTCCAATAATTTGCGCATCTCAATGTGATTTCCCATTTCCTGGTGATTTACGCCCAGGACCCTTACATTATAAATGTTTTCTCTGTGCTCCATACCTGAAATCACATCCTGTCTTGAGAGGATACCATCATTCTCCAGGATAAAAGGCACATAGGATTTTTTACAACTTAGTTTTTGCAGGTCTATGCCTGTTGGAATACAGTAGTCCTGTAAGTGATATTCCACAGCTCCCATGTTGGAGGCAAAATCGGCATGCATTCCTACGTCTAGATATCGATACAGGGCATCCCATTCGAGACGTGCTTTCAAAACCAGTTCACGGGTCAGCCAAATCCAGGGCATGAAAATAGCCGGAACTGCCAATGCTTTGTAAACAAGGTTATGGGTTTGCTGTATTTGGCTAATGAATACCAATCCTGCCTGCATCTTTGGAACGTATTCCTGATCAAAACTTTGATCCCTGTATTGAGGATTCTTTACATCATTTATTTTAGATAAGGAGCCGATGGCCCTGACAACCTGCCAGTTGTCTTCTGCACCGTAGATATTGACATGTGGAACAGTGTCTGTTTTCGTATTTAAATGCTGAAGTAAAGCACTACCAGGCAACATATCCCTGATACAAGGATGGCTGAGCGCATAAATTCCCATGCCGGTTTGAAGCACAATTTTAAGTGAAGTGAGTACCCCATCTCGTGTCGAATTTTTGAAAATTGTTATCGGAATGACAATCGGAGCAGCAATGGTAGTAACCGGAAATCCACTGAAAATACCGGATAAGAGGGAATTATCCACTGCTCCTGATGCCATCCTGATTGCCTGATGGAAGAAATCGTATGTTTTACCACTAAGTGTATTTTTCAACAGAACAGAACCGGAATTGGGTGTTCCGACCGTAATTATTCCTTTTATTTTAGGAGAAAGGCCAGTCAAAGAACGTGCAACTAATCCTCCCATACTGTGTGCAATTACAACCAAATCATCGTCAACTTCTATAGGTTTGATGTCACTCTGATAAATTCTGTTAGCGATTCCGGCGATTGTGTTGTCCGATGGGTACTCAATAACAAAGCCGTTTGTAGCAGTCAGGTATTGCTGATAGATATCCCAGGTATTGGGTCCCTTTGCACCTTCCAGTCCATGGAGCCAGATGAATTTTTTTTGCGTGAAAGCTGTCATGCTGAGTATGAAGCAGACAATCAGGATAATATTTTTCATATTGTAGTTGTTTTATTGATTAAACTGATAACAATCATTTATTTAAAATAATAGCGGGTTTGGTTTGCTTTATAAAACTCCTTTGAATGCCTGATGACAGGATATCCTTTTGTATTTATTGTCAGGGTAAAGGTTTCAACTGATTGCGGATTTTCACATATCACCCTGTTATGGTGCAGATTCATCAGGTTTTTACTTGAATCATACGTGTATTTTTTTCGTTGGATTAGATTATCTCCCTGAAAAACATCGTGCTGTAGGGTTTTTGTCATTTCAGGATTCAATTCGATGCGACTTTTTAAGTTGCCGATGATCCCCGGGTAGATCCCCAAGATCTCTTTGTCATTTTTGACAGGCGATTCTACTATAACATTACCATTCGGCAATTCATAGATATTACTCCGGGTAGTACAATGCTGTTTAAATGACTTGATTCCGGCTTTCGTATTATACTGCATCTCTGGATTGTACCGGTCTGTTTTCATGACGTAAATCTTCATGGTGTCTATAAACTCACGCATGTCCTGTTCCGGGAATACTTCGTGCATGAGGGTTTCACCGGCTGCATTATAAGCGGTTAGGACACCATTTTTTTGTATTGTCAATGCAATCCTCGATTTTTCAGAAACCGGCGTTTCCGTAAGTTGGAAAATCAGATTCTCAGATAATGGAGTCAGAAACTCAGTAATACTTTCCATTGATCCATCAGTAAATATCCGTGTACAGTTTTTCGTTTCTTTGATTAGCGGAATTTCATCATAGGTGAAAACAGTATCAGTACCTGAGGGGGCATCCCGTTTCATCTTGTGTTTAAGGAATGTATTATTATTGAGTATTGCAGTCACTTCACGAGTCAGAAAATCATCATGAATACCTTCTTGTAAATATTCTGTTTGATCTATTAATGTAACATGTGTCAACATCTCAACAACGACATCCGGCTGGCCGGTTGATATATCCGGTTGTAGATCATTGTTACAAGCAGTATTAAGCAAGAAGAAACAGGCAGAAACTAAGTGAACATAAACAGATTTCATACGTAAATAAATTAAGATTGTTAGACAAAGAGATAAATTTTCAGTGTGCTAAATTATTGGAAATAACCATGCAAAATATCAAAAAATAAGTTTTGATAAAAATTTATACTTTTTGCATATGCTGATTATCAGTTTGGTATGCGCTCGTTTGCATGTAAAAAGAAAAAAATAAAAATTAGCACAGGAATTTTATCTTTTACCCGGGTATTATCGCTTTGTAGATTCCTCCCGGAATGCATTTTACAAGCGCCTTGAATTCCATTTCAAGCAAAAGAGAGGTGAGTTTGCTGTAAGGGATAGAAGAAGCAACGGACAATTCATTCACGTGAATGCCATCCTGATATTTCCTGATGATACCATAAATCAGCGTTTCGTCCTCCGATAAGTCCGTAAATAAAGCCGTTTGCACATCTTTTTTGCGATTAGTTTGCTGATCCCAGCCCATTTGCCTGATGAAGTCATCCGGTGACTCAATGAGTGAAGCTCTGTTGTTTTTAATAAGGGCATTGCATCCTTTCGACCACTCATCGTTGATTCGACCCGGAAAAGCGAAAACATCACGATTGTAATCATTGGCCAACTCAGCGGTGATAAGCGCACCCCCTTTTTGAGCCGACTCCACGACAATAAGTGCATCAGACATGCCTGCTATAATGCGGTTGCGTTGTATGAAATTTTGCCGGTCGGGTTTAGTTTTGCTGAGGTATTCAGTAACAATTCCTCCCTGTTCCAGCATACGTACAGCAACAGCTCTGTGTGCGGAAGGATAAATCACGTCGAGTCCATGTGCAACAACACCTACGGTGGGGATTTTATAATCAAGCGCAGCTTTGTGTGCACAAATATCTATTCCATAAGCCAATCCGCTTATGATAACAAGATTCGGAACCGATGCTAACGTACAGGCAAGGTTGCGACATATTTCTTTGCCATATTCAGTTGCATTTCTGGTGCCCACAATGCCCACAAATTTGGCATCATTCAAATTCTGTGCACAACGCGCAAACAAAATCAATGGAGCATCGGGGCACTCTTTTAGTCTGAAAGGGTAATTTTTATCGGTATAATAAAGGTATTGAATGTTGTTTTTCAGGATAAATTCGATTTCCTGCTCCGCCCTTAAGAGGGCTTGTTTGTGATTGACAATCTCCTTGGCGAGGGTATCACCAATGCCTGGTATCCGGGAAAGATTCTTCTTTTTTTCCTTAAAAACGGCTTCTTCATTACCAAGATATGCAATCAGATTTTTGGCGAGGTTGTTGCCAATACCGTTGATCAGCGTAATGCCGATCCTGAATTTCAATAGATCAAGACTCATAAACAAACAAATAAAAGAGTAAACAGGTTATAGGATGTTAGAACATCTTTTTAAAAACAGTAAATATACCCCAGCCGGCAAGAATTCCAATGGTATTACTCAAACTGTCGTATATATCAGTAAATCTTTCCTTCATAAATACGGGTTGTAAAATTTCAGTAACGATTCCCAATATAAATGGAGTGATAAGACACAAAAGAAAAAAGACCAAACGATTATTTTTGTTTTTCACATCCTGATGATGATCGTACATTACAACAAAAGTAAGTGTCATATACATCAGGAAATGAACAATTTTATCCCAGAAAGTCACTTTAGGAATATCCTCTAACCCTGAGAAACTGCCAAAGGTCAAAATCATTATCATCAGGGTCACCAGGATTGTTTTCCAGTAATTTCTGATTAAATTCATGTTCTTTTCTGCCGTAAAAATTTCAATTCTTTTTCCGGTGCAAAGATATAATTAATATCTGAAACTACTACCTCCCATAAACTCCCTGAGCAATGATGTTGGTGGAATTTCCCGGTCATGAATAGGCACAAAAAAGTTCAGAAATTTCAACAAACGATGGGTTTCGGTATATTCATCACAGTATTTAGGCACCTCTGCAAGAATAGGTTCTGCATATTTTTTGAGTACAGCAAGCTCGAAAATCAGGGCGGAATTGAACATTACATCTGCATCCTCCTGATAAGGGAAAATCCATTTTTCTTCGCCTCTTCTGACGCTTGGCCATCTGGAAATTGTATCGCGAGCCGAATAGTTCCTGAAGCGATAATCCCTGATAATCCGGCGCAATAACCTTGTGTCGGTCGTAGGTACCCAGTTATGGTAATCAATCGAAATGGTGGTCAATGCTGAAACATAAATTTTAAAAGTTTTCTCCCGAGGAATTTTCGGGAGCAACTTTGGATTCAGCGCATGAATTCCCTCTAAAATCACAACGGTATCATGATCTAATTTCAATTTATCACCCCTGAACATTCGTTTTCCATTTTCAAAGTTGAAGAAAGGAAGCTCAACTTCTTCGCCATTCAGCAATTGTTCCATTTGTTGGTTGAAGAAAGGCAAATCAAGCGCTTCAAGTGTTTCAAAATCATACTCTCCATTTTCATCTTTGGGAGTTTCCTCGCGATTGACAAAATAATTATCCATCGAGATGATGACCGGTTTAAGTCCGCTCACCATCAACTGGACTGAAAGCCTTTTGCTGAAAGTGGTTTTGCCTGAGGAAGAGGGACCCGATACCAACACTAATTTTACATTTTGCCTTTGTTCAACCATATCGGCGATATAGGCAACCTTTTTCTCGTGTAGAGCTTCCCCTACCTTGATTAAGTCGAACGATTGCTTATTGCGACAAGCGATATTAAATTCGCCAATGGTTTTGAGTTTCATAATTTGATTCCAGCTCATAAACTCATTGAAAATTTCATACAATTTAGGCATTACTTCGAATTTTTCCAGCCGATCGGGTTCAACTCTGTTGGGAATTCGCAGGAGCATTCCATCGTAGTAAGGCAATATATCAAACAAGTTGAGCTTATCTGTAGAAGGAAGAAGCACCCCGTTATAATAATCTACATAGTCATGGATACGGAAATAACGCATGTAAGGTGTGTTAATCGTCTCAAAAAGAGATAAATTTTCATGCTGGTTGTTTTGCAGGGCAAAAATATTTTTCACTTCTTTTACCTGTTTCTCTTCCACAACGATTGGGTATGCCTCAGCAATAATTTTGTTAATTTCTGTTTTAATCAGACTGATGACTTCCTGATTAAGTGGCTTATTCAGATAATCCAACCGGCAATAATAGCCCTTAGAAATTGAATGATTAATGCTTAAAATCGCTTCGGGAAACAAGCGTTTGACGGCATAAGCAAACACCATACTCAGGGTACGAACATAGACACGCATCCCGGACGGACAACTTGCATCAATAAACTCAATATCTTTTGGTTTATAAACCAGAAAGTTAAGGTCTTCAACCTTGTAATTTACCCTTGCGGCAACAATGTCATATTTAAGTTTAATATTCAGGTGATTGCTAATTTCCATCAGTGAAGTCCCGATGGGAAAATCATGATAGGATGCTGTGTTTTTACAGTATATGGTTACTTTCTTTTCCATTATTTTGATCAAAATTTGGGGTAAAAATAAGAATATTAATCGAATATTATTTGTGTTTTTACTAAATTAAAGTATTTTTGTAACGCTTTTGAAAGTCCATTTGGTATCAGTTTCGGGTCTGTTTGTCGATTTTATAGTTTAAATCAAACAAAAAACATCATAACACACACTACATGAATTATTCATTTTATGATTTCATGATGCTGGTAGGCTCGCTGGGATTATTCCTTTTCGGAATGAAAACCATGAGCGAAGGACTACAGAAAGCAGCCGGAAATAAATTGAGGTCGATTTTAACGGCCATGACAAAAAACCGTTTCACCGGTGTACTTACCGGGGTTTTCATCACCGCACTCATTCAGTCTTCCTCTGCAACTACCGTGATGGTTGTAAGTTTCGTAAATGCGGGTCTATTGAACTTGTTACAGTCTGTAACGGTAATTATGGGGGCTAATATCGGTACAACCATTACTGCCTGGATTATCTCATTCTTTGGGTTTAAATTCAGCATTGCCGCTTATTCGATTCCGATGATTGCAATTGCAACGCCCTTGTTGTTTTCAGCGAAAGGTAAAAGAAAATCGTATGGTGAATTGATTCTTGGTTTCGCGTTGCTTTTTATGGGATTGGATTTGCTGAAAAACTCAGTCCCTGATTTAAAGAGTAATCCCGAAATGCTGGAGTTTCTGACCATGTTTACCCAATCTGGTTTTACGTCCGTAATAATATTCCTTGTCGTTGGTACACTTTTAACAATCGTGGTACAATCATCGAGCGCTACCATGGCTATTACGCTGATTATGGTGTCGAAAGGCTGGATATCTTACGAATTGGGAGCTGCCATGGTATTGGGAGAAAATATCGGAACGACAATCACAGCCAATATAGCTGCTATACCAGCCAATATTTCAGCTAAAAGAGCAGCATTGGCACACACCTTATTTAACATTACCGGGATTGTCTGGATGCTCTTTTTGTTTTTCCCCTTCCTGAATATGGTAACCAATCTCGCTGAATTCTTTGGCTTTGGAAACCCGACTTTATTTTCTCAGGAACTGAATTCCCATCCGGATGCTATCCGGATTGTTTCAGATGAAAGCGGATTATTAAGTGCTGATGAATCAGCATATCAGAAAAAGCTGATGGTTTATCAGGCTTCCACATCCTACGGTTTGGCGCTTTTTCACTCTATGTTTAATATCATCAATACTTTTCTGCTGGTTTGGTTGGCAAAAGCAATTACAAATGTGGTTTCCTTTATTATCAAGAAAAAAGCCACAGACGAAGAATTTCAATTACGTTATATCTCAACCGGATTGCTTTCTACATCTGAACTTTCATTGATTCAGGCCTGGAATGAAATAAAATCGTATGGATTAAGAACGCAGAAAATGTTTGCTATTGCACGAGCTTTCTACGAAGAGAAAAATGAAAATGAGGCAGTTAAACTGTTCACCAGACTTCAGAAATATGAAAGTATAAGCGATAGAATGGAGGTGGAAATCGCACGCTATTTGTCCAAGGTCGGTGACGGAAGACTGAGTGAGGAGAGTAAGCATCAGATTCAAAAGATGATGCGGGTAGTGTCTGAGATCGAAAGTGTGAGTGACGGTTGTTATAATATTGCCCGGACAGTTGTACGAAGAAACGAAAACAATGCTGTTTACACCAAAGAAATGGATGAAAACATACAGCTGATGATGAATCTTGTTGATAAGGCAATACAACATATGATTGACGCATTAGAGAATGATGATGTTAGCGACGACGAACTCAATCGTTCCAAAAACACTGAGAACGAAATCAATAACTTCAGAAATCAGTTGCGAACCCAGAATATCCTGGATATTAACGCCAAGAAGTATGAATATCAGGTGAGCGTAACGTACATGGACATCATCATCGAATGTGAAAAAATGGGTGATTATATCATCAATATCATGGAAGCGCTGAATCAGGCTTCCAAACATAATTCCTAAAAAACTCATAAAGTTTAAGGTTGAGTCCGGACAAATGAGTACTTTTGTCCGGATTTTTTATTCAAAAAAATGATAGATTATTTACTAATTGTCGCAGGGTTTGCCCTGTTGATTTTTGGCGCGAATTTTTTAGTCGACGGCTCCAGCGGCTTGGCTAAACGGTTCAATGTATCCAATTTGATTATCGGGTTGACGGTGGTTGCGTTTGGGACATCGGCTCCTGAAATGGTCGTTAACCTGGTGGCTGCGCTTAATCCGGGGTCAACAGATATTGCTTTAACGAATATCATCGGGAGTAATATGATCAACACCTTTGTTATCCTTGGTGCTGCTGCGGTTGTATTTCCTATTGCTTCACAAAAAAGTTCCAGAAGATTTGATATTCCCCTGAGTCTGATTGCTCCGGTCGCGGTGTTTTTGTTAAGCATGAATGGTATTTTATCGCTGACTGACGGACTTATCCTTTTGTTGTTTTTCATCTGGTTTATGTATACTAATATTCGAAATGCTGTTCGTCATCCTGAGGAAGAACAGGCTGAGGATTATAAACCCATGAAAATCTGGAAGGCCATCCTGCTTATCATCGGGGGACTGGCTACGTTGGTCGGCGGGGCGCAACTGATTGTTCCATCTGCCACCAATATTGCAGCCAGTTACGGGGTCAGTCAATCGGTTATCGGGTTGACAATTGTAGCACTTGGTACATCCCTGCCTGAACTGGCTACATCGGTTGTAGCAGCTTTCAAAAAAAACTCAGATATTGCACTTGGAAATGTTATAGGATCCAATATTTTTAATGTGTTTTTTATTCTTTCCTCCAGTGCCTTGATCAGACCTTTACCGGTATATCCGGGAATGAATGTTGATTTAATGGTGACAGCAGCAGGAAGTCTGCTGGTACTTCTCTTTATCTATTCGAATAAGGAAAGAAACATAAAAAGATGGGGCGGATTGCTGTTCCTGTTGTCTTACACCGCATTTCTGGTATGGAAAATATCCACATTAAATTAATAACTATTGAAAACTTATTTTTATTCAGATGAAGACTTTTGATGTATATCCCTTATTCAATATCGAAATTGAAAAAGGAATCGGTTGCAGAACGTATGATAAACAGGGTGTTGAATATCTTGATTTGTATGGCGGACATGCTGTTATTTCTGTTGGACATTCACATCCTTTCTTTGTGCAGAAACTTACCAATCAGGCAGAGAAACTGATTTTTTATTCCAATTCAGTAATCAATAAATTACAGGATGAACTGGCTGAAAAGTTGGGAAAACTTTCGGGTTATGATGATTACTCGCTGTTTTTAGTGAATTCTGGAGCAGAAGCAAACGAAAACGCCCTTAAATTAGCCTCTTTTTACAATGGCAGAAAGAAAGTGATTGCTTTCGAGAAAAGTTTTCACGGAAGAACATCAGCAGCTGTAAAGGTCACCGATAACCCCAAAATAGTGGCGCCGGTGAATGACGGTTTAGAAGTTCAATTCTTTCCCCTGAATGATATTGAAGGAGTGAGAAAGTCGCTTCAGAATGAAGATGTTTCGGCGGTGATCATTGAAGGAATTCAGGGAATAGGTGGCATCAAAATTCCGGACCCTGTTTTTCTGAAAGAGTTAAGTGAGGCGTGCAGGGCTACCGGAACGATTTTAATTCTCGATGAAATACAATCGGGTTATGGCCGCAGCGGCAAATTCTTTGCCCATCAATATGCCGGCATTCGTCCGGATTTAATCACAGTAGCCAAGGGAATGGGCAATGGATATCCTATCGGAGGCGTATTAATCAGTCCGTTGTTTGAGGCATCACATGGATTGCTCGGCACAACTTTCGGAGGCAATCACTTAGCCTGTGTAGCTGCTATTGCCGTACTCGACATCATGAAAGCAGAAAATCTCATTCAGAATGCAAAGAAAGTGGGAGAGTATCTGCTCAATGAACTGAAACAGTTCCCCGGGATTAAAGAGGTTCGTGGCCAGGGACTGATGATCGGATTAGAATTTGATGGACCGGTAAAGGAAATCAGAAACCGCTTACTATTCGAACAAAAAGTATTTACCGGCGCCACGGGAACAAATATCATTCGTTTACTGCCCCCCCTGTGTCTGTCGATGAATGATGCCAAGATATTTTTAGAGAAGCTGAAATCAGCGCTTTAACATAAAAGCACAAACTTCCTGAATGCATTGGGACACCGGTTTAAACCGGTAATCCAATGCATTTTTTATCTTCTGCGCGGAATAGTATGAACGATTTGTTGCCGAGACGGCGAAACTTCTGTCGATAACGGGCTTAAAACCAAGTATCTTACCTGCACTCTCAACCAAAAGTCCCGCTAAAGTCAGGAAGCTTTTATTTACATTGATAAAGGGACGTGGCTTTTTAAATCCTTTGGCCATCAGGGTCAGAATATCTTTGTTTGAGTTATTTTCACTGACCAGGATAAACCGTTCTCCACTGATATTACTTTCCATCAGCTGAATCATTGCCTTTACTACATCCTGTACATCTACATAACCTGAACCACCAAGCGTGTAAAATAGCATCCCTTTTCTCGATTGCTCAAAAATCATTGAACTTCCTGAATTCGTACCTGACACCCCTAAAATAACACCCGGGTTTACAATGACGGCATTCAGTCCGTTTTGAATGGCCTTCCAGACTTCCTGTTCCGCTTTATACTTGCTGATGGCATACAAAGATTTATGATTTGACTTTTCCCAGGGAGTCTCTTCTGTGATCATTTCGCCATGATCGGCAAAGCCACAAGCTGCGATGGAGCTGACAAAGCAGAGTTTATCAATTTTATTTTCCAGTGCAACAGAGACGACATTGCGTGTACCCAGCACATTGGTGTCCATTAAAGTGTCGTCGCCTTTCCCAAGTGAAACAACAGCAGCGCAGTGATAAACTAAGGTAATTCCCTGCATAGCATCACGAAGAGAAACCAGATCAAGGATATCTGCATCCCGCCATTCAATTTTTTTTAGCCAGGCATCCGGCTCGTTGGTATAAAAACTAAAGATTGTCCTGAGCGGTGTCAGATTGCTTGTTTTTCTTTTCAAAGCAACAATTTGTTCGTGTTTTTGCAGTAAATGCCAGAGTAAATGTCCCCCGACTAAACCTGTTGCGCCTGTAACCAATATCATAAGTGAGTCAAATTTTTGTTCAAAAATACAGAAAGAAAATGTACTTTTGCATGATTATTATAAATTTCTTAAAATATCCACATGCAGAATATTTGTGTTTATTGCGCATCCAGTTCACAGGTAAGACCGGTATTTTTTGATGCTGCTGAAGAATTAGGTAAAATTTTGGCTGAAAGAGATTGCAGGTTGATTTATGGTGGAGGTCATCGCGGACTGATGGGAAAGATTGCTGATACAGTGCTTGAACATGGCGGAAAAGTGACCGGTATTATTCCCGGATTCATGTGTGAAGTTGAATGGAATCACAAAGGGTTGACGGAATTGATATTGGTAGAAACCATGCATGAGCGGAAAGAAAAGTTGGCGGCTATGGCCGATGCTGCGGTGGCGCTACCCGGTGGTTGCGGTACCATGGAAGAACTACTTGAAGTAATCACCTGGAAAAGATTGGGCATTTTCACGAAACCAATTATTATATGTAATGTCGATGGATATTTCGACCCACTCATTGACATGCTAAACCGTTCGGTTGATGAGAATTTTATGGGAGAAGAGCACCGTGCTATGTGGACAGTTGTATCCAATCCTGAAAAAGTAATGGATGCAATAGAAAACTCGGTTCAATGGGATGAGAATGCACGAAACTTTGCTGCTTTATAAGACAATATGCCGGATTTGAATATTAAAGATACAATCAACATCCCCGATACCACCACGCTGCAATCGGTTGTTTCCACAAATGCCCTACGCTTTGAAGGAGAACCCATTGCCCGGCTTCCGCATAACGAAAGCTGGATATTCGGGGTAGTCTTTGTTTTTTTCATCTTTTTCATCTTTTCATTAAACCGGTCATATAGCTGGATTGAGGATTCTTTAAAAAATATTACCAAAGTTAAATCCCGAAACAGCCTCTTCAGTAAAACCACGGCTGAAGAATATCAATCCCGTTTTTTACTTGTTTTGTTTTCTGTTGGGGTCATCACACTGTATCTCTATCTTACATTTTTCCCGACAATAGTTCTCAATCTGAAAGTATATGCACTGCTGTTTCTGAGTAGTCTGACATTTTTATTTTTGAAGCAAATGCTCTCGAAAACAGTTGCATATACCTTTTTGAACAAAGAGTTATTTAAAATAGGGTCAGAAAATTTTTATAATACCCTGTCATTTTCAGGGATACTGCTCTTTCCGCTTCTGATTCTGAAGATATATTTCTATGATGGACTTAATGTGAAATTATTTGATATTATAGCCTTAATCTTCACATTTTCAGCACTGATTTTTTTAACAGTTAAATATTTTCAGATTTTTTACCGGAAAATATTAGATTTCTTTCACATATTGTTGTATCTTTGCACTCTTGAAATTTTGCCGCTAATCGGTATGTATCAAGTCTATAAATGGATAATTAAAGAGTTTTAAACTTAAATTTGTTAGGTCTTGAAGATTAAGAAGATACTGGTTTCTCAACCGCAGCCTCAAGGAGAAAAATCTCCTTATTTTGACATCAGCGAGAAATACAATGTTAAGATTGATTTTCATCAATTTATCAAAGTCGAGCCTTTGAGTGCGAAGGAATTTCGTGCTCAACGTATTTCAATTCTGGATTTCTCGGCGATTATTTTCAATGCAAAGCAGGGGATTGATCATTTCTTTCATTTGTGTGAGGAGATGAGAATTACCATTCCCGAGACCATGAAGTATTTTTGTATTTCTGAGTCGGTCGCAGTTTATCTACAGCATTACATTCACTACCGTAAACGGAAGGTTTTCTATGGGACAACAGGAAAACTCCCAGAATTTATCACGGTTTTGAACAAACACGCAACAGAAAAATTCTTATTTGTAACGCCGGAAGTATTAAACGAAGAAATTATTACGGCGCTTGACGGGTCGAAAATTACTTATACCAAAGCGATCATGTACAGAACGGTAGCCAATCCGTTTACACCAAAGGAAGATTTTAATTATGATCTGATTCTTTTCTTTAGTCCCATCGGGGTTCAGTCATTGTTTAAAAACTTTCCTGATTTTGTGCAGGGAGAAATACAAATCGGATGTTTCGGTTCAACAACAGCAGCTGCTGTGCGCGAGGCGGGATTGAGGCTTGATCTGGAGGCTCCGTCGTCACAATATCCCTCGATGACAATGGCCCTGGATGGCTTTTTGAAGGATCATTTTAAAAAGTTGAAAACAAACGGAAAGTAAATCCTGGCAGCAACGAAAAAATAAAAAATCCCGAAAGTCACGAAAAAAACGTACTTTTGGGATTATTTTTTATTCAAGAATGAAAACCCCGGTTGAAATTTGATGAGCACGAAAAACACATTTCCCAAGAAAGAAAAGTTATGCGGAGAGATTCGCATCGGGAGGTTGTTTGCTGAAGGGGAAGCATTTATTGCCTATCCGCTGAGGGTTGTCTATAAATTTTCAGATGAGCCACAGGAATCCGGGGTGAAGATTCTCATTAGTGTTCCCAAAAAGAAAATCAAGAAGGCAGTTCACAGGAACAGGATTAAAAGGCAAATCAGAGAGGCATACCGGCTCAATAAAGCTGCTTTACTGGAAAGTTGTCTGCACAATGATAAATCTCTGCAAATTGCCGTTACCTATTTATCAGACAAGTTGCCGGAATATAAAGTTATAGAGGATAAAATCAAACATGCATTAACAAAGATGCTTCAATTGTTCTCAACATGAAAAAATGGCTTCGACATCTGTTCCTGATACCGGTGTATTTTTACAAATATGCCATTTCGCCGCTGAAAGCTCCAAGCTGCCGGTATACTCCGACCTGCTCTCAGTATGCCATTGAAGCTGTGATGAAACATGGCATTTTCAAAGGCGGATGGTTGGCCATCAGGCGGATCCTGAGTTGCCATCCCTGGGGTGGAAGTGGTTACGATCCGGTACCCTGAACTTCATTAACATCAAACAATCGGGACAAATTTTCTGTTAATTATTTTAATTGATGCCCTGATTTGTTAACTTTGCACCAGGTAAGCATCCAAAATTAGCATTTAATCATGAAGAAAGCACTCAGATACCTGCTGTTTCTTCCGTTTTCGATACTCTACGGAATCGTTACCGGTATGAGGAACTGGTTATATGACATTGGAGCTCTTTCAACAGAAGAAAAAGGAACAGCTATCATTTCTGTAGGCAATCTTACCGTTGGAGGAACCGGGAAAACGCCCCATGTAGAATTTATTCTTACCGAATTACAATCTCTCTTTCGTGTCGCGATGCTCAGCCGCGGTTATAAACGAAAAACGAAAGGTTTCGTGTTGGCAGATCAACATGCCGACGCCAATCGGATTGGAGATGAACCTTTTCAGATTTATCAGAAATTTAGCAAAATACCCGTCGCGGTTTGCGAGAACAGAAGTGAAGGTATTGATCAGCTGATGAAGCTGTATCCCAACCTGGATGCCATCATTCTCGATGACGCGTTTCAGCACCGCAAAATCCGCTCGGGCTTATCCATCTTACTTACTGATTACAAACGACTGCATACCCGCGATTCGTTGCTGCCCGGTGGTAACCTCAGGGAATCAGCGAGGGGTAGCCGCCGCGCTGATATCATTATCGTGACCAAATGTCCGGCTGATATGAAGCCGATTGATATGCGGATTATCGAACACGAAGTGAGGCCATCGATCTATCATCCGGTGTTTTTTTCAACTTATGTATACGATGAACCATTGCCTCTTTTTATTCGCTATGCTGATGAACACTGGCTTTTTAAGAAGATTAAAAAACGCGGTGCTTCCATTCTGTTGGTGACGGGAATTGTTTCTCCGCAAATGATTAACGCTTACCTGGCAGATTATTCAACCGATGTCAGGAGCTTGCATTTCAATGACCATCATGATTTTTCGAAAAAGGATATTGCCCTGATTGAGAAAAAGTTCAACGAAATTCAAAATCAGGAGAAACTCATCCTGGTTACAGAAAAGGATGCAGCCAGGTTAATAAAAAATAAAGCCGTACCCAATTCGCTTAAATATTATATCTTTGTGTTGCCCATACGGGTTGAAATACTCAATTACAAAGAAACGGCATTAATAAAAAAAATTACAGATTATGTTGCAGAAAATTCAGGAAACCGCTGATTACCTGAAAGGTATCATCAAGACAAGTCCAAAAATTGGCATTATCCTGGGTACAGGCTTAGGCAATCTCGTTACCCAGCTAACAGATACATTGGAAATTCCTTATGAACAGATACCTAACTTCCCGGTTTCGACGGTTGAAGGGCACAGTGGAAAGCTCATTGTAGGAAAACTCGGGCAAACCGAAGTGCTTGCCATGCAGGGACGTTTTCATTATTACGAAGGATACGACATGAAACAGGTTACTTTTCCGGTTCGTGTTATGAAAGCAATCGGAATTGACAATCTCTTGGTTTCGAATGCTTCCGGAGGCGTAAATCCGGACTTTGAAATCGGAGATCTCATGATTATCACCGATCATATCAATTTATTCCCGGAACATCCGTTGAGGGGAAGGAATTACAATCAGTTGGGAACCCGGTTCCCCGATATGAGTGAAGCCTATTCAAAGGATTTGATTGCAAAAGCTAAGACGATTGCTGCCAAAAACAATATTAAGGTGGTGGAAGGAGTTTACGTGGGCACTACCGGTCCTACTTTCGAAACACCTGCTGAGTATAAATATTTCAGAATTATCGGAGGTGATACGGTGGGTATGAGTACCGTACCTGAAGTAATCGTGGCAAATCACGCCGGGATGCAGGTTTTTGGAATCTCGATTATTACCGACCTCGGCGTACCCGGAAAGATTGTGGAGGTGACGCATGAAGAAGTGCAGGAAATTGGCAATAAAGTGCAGCCGCTGATGACGCTGATTATGAAAGAGCTGGTCGCAAGCATCTGATATTATTCAATAACTAAAAATGCCGGCAGGGAAAATTTCCAATGCCGGTATTTTTGTTTTAGTCAATGACCTGTGAACTATCTGAAAATGATATCATACGGCATTCTGGCCTGTATTCCTTTCATATCGTCGAATTGTTTCAGGTGCTGAATTACATTGTAGTGTTCGCCAAACCGTGATTTCAGAATTTTTGCTTCGATGTCGCCACTCAGGAGCTTCATCAATTTAGTGGCAAAGTCTTCTTTCACCGGATATTCGCGAACCTGGTAGGTATCCAGTTTGGCTTTTTCTGCTGCCATGGCAATGGCTTTATCCAATCCGCCAAGAGCATCTACCAAACCAATTTTCAAAGCATCTTCGCCGGTCCATACGCGACCTTCGGCAACAGACTTAATTTCATCAACGGTTTTGGACCTGCCTTCTGCGCAGCGTTTTACAAATAACTCGTAGCCATTGTTGATGTAGTTTTGCATCAACAACTTTTCTTCTGAAGTGAAAGCCCTGTTGACCGAAATGGCATCACTCATCTTATTTGTTTTAACACCATCGTAACTCAACCCGAGTTTCTTGTTCAGACCTTCTATATTAGGGATTACGCCGAAAATACCGATTGAGCCGGTAATTGTATTGGGTTGTGCCACGATTGAGTCGGCCATGCAGGCAATGTAATAACCTCCGGAAGCGGCATAATCACCCATAGATACAATAAGCGGTTTTTCTTTCTTCAGATTAGTCAGCGCCCGCCAGATTTGTTCGGAACCATAAGCGCTACCACCGGGAGAACTCACCCGCAACACGACTGCTTTGACATCTTTTGCTTTTGCGGCCTCATCAATCGATTCAACTAATTTCTCAGAAATGATGCCTTCTGTTGAATTACCGTCAATACCGCCGATGGCATAAATCACCGCCACTTTATCTTTTTGGAACTTTTTAAGATCAGGAACCTTGTTCATGGCTTTGTGTTTTATCACCTTGTATTCTTTCCTGAAGTCTTTCAGGATACTGTCAACTTCATCGACATAAACCAATGAATCTACAAGATTATAAGCCTTGTATTTTTCTGCTTGTTGGAACAACATCATTTCATCGGCATACGCATTGAGTTGTTCAGCAGCAATTTTTCTGCTGTCGGCAATGCCATTTACGAGGGTATTCCAAATAGATGAAACATAAGCATTCACCTGCAAGCGGTTGGCGTCACTCATTTTGGTATTCATAAACGGCTCAACGGCTGATTTAAATGTTCCCACCCTGACAACCTGCATTTCGATGCCGAGTTTATCCAGTGTATTCTTAAAAAACATCAGTTCTGCTGATAATCCTTTTAATTCAAGCATGCCCGAAGGGTTCAGCAAAATCTTATCTGCAACCGAAGCCAGGTAATAGTTCGATTGCGCATAGGTATCGGCATACGCAACGATAAATTTACCTGTAGATTTGAAGTCAAGCAAGGCATCGCGAATTTCTTTCATCGAAGCAAAACCTCCGGAAAGCACGCCCCCTTTCAGGTAGATACCCACGATATTGGAGTCGTTTTTCGCTTTTTCAATATTGGATAACACATCATCCAATCCGATTACGTTGACTTCAGGTTGTCCGAAAGCCTCAGCCATCGCGCTGCTGAACGGGTCATCCTGCGAGCGGTCGACCAACTGGCCTTTCAAATCAAGCTGATAAACTGAACCCGGTTCTGTTTTTACCGGTTTATCGGCAGAAGCGCCAATGGCGCCAAGAATCCCAAACATCAGGATAGTTCCCAGTATGGAAACGATAACCACACCAACTATCGTGGCTAATGTAAATTTCAAAAACTGCTTCATAATTTTAATTGTATATTAATTTGACTACAAAAGAAATGAAAAAAAATGAATTATTATGTATAAACAACTTTTTTTGCATATGGTTTGTTGTAAAAGAGAAAAAACAGACACATTACAGCTAATGAAGATTGATTTAACAATTAAATTGCTTTAATTTGTACCGATTTCTCCGGTTTTGAGATTCAGGGTATTATTTAACCTTCTGGGATGTCTGCCGCAATCATATTTTAATAGAAAATTTACTAATAATAAGGAATGGATATGGCTAAACATATTACGTTGATTCTTTTTTCTCTCTTTTTCATACTGTCGGGCTCACAAGCAGTTCCGGCATATCCACATCCGGTGACAGTAATCCAGCCGGATGGGACTACATTAACCGTCCAGCTTTCAGGAGATGAGTCACGGAAGCTAAAGTCGACAGTTGATGGTTATGTCATCAAAAAGAATGACAAGGGTTTTTATACATATGCTGTTCGCAATCAGGAAAACAGGATTGTTGCCAGTGAGAGAATTGCCCGGGATCCTGAAAAAAGATCTGCAACTGACCTTACTTACATCCGTAAAGCATTAAAAGCTGATGAGGTATTCTCAGAACCGGGATTAAAACCCTCCAAAATAAAGCGGGCGCCAGCGGTTATTTCTTCCACCGGATTTCCCAAAACCGGTTCACCACGCTCACTTGTCATCATGGTTAACTTTAAGGATCGCAGTTTTGTAACACCCAATCCGCAGGATGCCTTTAACCGGCTGTTGAATCAGGAGAATTACAGCGACAATGGGGGTACTGGTTCTGCAAAGGATTATTTCAAGGCCGCAAGCTATGGCCAGTTTAGTCCGCAGTTTGATGTGGTTGGACCCTATAATCTGCCTGAGAACATGGCTTATTACGGTGCAAATGATCCGGAAACCGGCGACGATGTGAAGCCGGCTTATATGATCGTTCATGCCTGCAAGGCTGCCGACGATGCCGGTGTTGATTTCACGCAGTATGATACTGATGGGGACGGTTACATTGATAATGTTTTTGTTTATTACGCCGGATATAATGAAGCCGAATGGGGACCGGATAACTCTGTCTGGCCGCACCGCTGGGCAGTTTACCGGAACTACAATTATACCGGTACGGCACAATCCATGGTATTTGACGGGAAAACAGTTTATGACTATGCCTGTACTTCAGAGTTGAAAGGAAACTCAGGTACAAATATGTGTGGAATCGGAACTTTTACGCATGAATTCGGTCATGTAATCAATCTGCCTGATTACTATCATACCGAAGAAGACAAAAATACCCTGAACAACTGGAGCATCATGGATGCCGGCGCTTATCTGAACGAGGGCAGGACGCCTCCGACTTATTCAGCGTATGACCGCTTTTATTTAGGCTGGTTGACTCCTGAAGAATTAGCTTCTCCGGCCGACAAAAGTCTTTATCCGCTTTCACAGTCAACCGTTCCAGTTGCAAGTACAGCGAAGCAAGCTTATCTGCTTTCGGCAACTACCCATAATCTGGATGGAGGTAATCCAACTCCGAAAGAGTTCTATATAATGGAATACAGGAAGAAAACCGGATGGGATACATATTTGCCCGGCGATGGATTGCTTTTCTGGCATATTGATTACAACCAAACCGCATGGGATGATAATACGCCCAATAATTACACGGGTACTGTGCAAACCGCTTCCAGTCACATGCGGGTGTATTTGCAACCCCTGAGTGGATATACCACTACACCCGGCGAAGCATTTACCAGTGGCTCATTTAACCCGCTGACCTGGTCAGGAAGTAATATCAACAGAGCTGTTACAGACATCACTAAAACGAATGATAGCATCAGTTTTAAAATCATGGGTGGCGCTCCGGTAGTGGAACCCAACGTTCCTCAAATTATGGCGGGCCATATAAAAGAACTACTTCAGTACCCGGTTGTCCGTAGCAATGAGGAGCATGCCAAATACCTGAATGTTAAAACAACTGACATTACCGGTGATTTAACGGTTAGCGTGAGTGGTACAGATGCAGCATCATTCGCGGTATCAGCCGCGACTATTTCCCGGGTGACGGCCAATAGTCCCGAAGGAGCCAACCTTACAGTTACCTATAAGCCACAGGCTTCAGGTGCACATAGTGCTGTGTTGACTATTTCCGGAGGAGGATTAAACCCGGAAAAAGTAATTCAGTTGGTTGGAAATGCGACCGAATAATCTCAGAGTTTTTGTCCGAATGCCAAATCGCCTGCATCTCCCAATCCCGGGATGATGTAGGAATGATCGTCGAGTTCAGGATCAATAGCGGCTGTCCAGATGGTGGTTTTGGTTTCGGGCAGGTGCTCGCGGATGTAATCCACGGCAAACTGACTGGAGATAACAGATGCCACATGAATATGCGCCGGGGTACCTTTGGTTTTCAAAGCACCGTAGGCCAATTCCATCGAACCGCCCGTTGCCAGCATCGGGTCGGTAATAATCAGCGTTTTACCGGTGAGATCCGGAGAAGCGATATATTCAATAAAAATCTCGAATTTCAGTGCGTCTTTGTATTTGCGGTAAGCCGATACAAAGGCATTTTCAGCCTTGTCGAAATAACTCAGAAATCCCTGATGAAAGGGGAGTCCCGCGCGCAGGATAGTCGAAATAACCAACTGTTCATTCATCACGTTGATGGGTGCAATGCCCAGCGGCGTTTGAACATCTTCTGAAACATATTGAAGTGATTTGCTGATTTCATACGCCATAATTTCCCCGATTCTTTCGAGATTGCGACGAAAGCGCATGGAGTCATGCTGGATTTCTACTGACCTGATTTCCTTCAGGTATTGGTTTAAAATTGAATTTTGTTCAGAAAGGTTGACTATCTTCATATACTATTTAATGTGTGATGCTTTTAAACCTTTGATGACCGCGTTGGTAAACCCATTGGCCTCCATTTCGTTCAGCCCCTTGATGGTGATACCACCCGGTGTGGTCACTTTGTCCACTTCCACTTCGGGGTGCGTGTTGTTTTTTTCTAATAACTCGATGGCGCCACGGAGTGTTTGTATGACTACCTCTTTCGCGGTTTGTGCCGGGATACCCATTTCCACACCACCTTCCATCGCGGCGCGGATATAGCGGAATGCATAAGCAATACCACAGGAAGAAAGCGACATGTAAGCATTCAGTTGTGATTCGGGAACGATAAAAACCTTACCCAATCCGCCGAAAATTTCTGAAATAACAGCCAGTTGCGCTTCCGTTGCCTGATATGCTGAAATAATGGAAACACTTTGTTTTACGTCGATGGCTGTATTGGGGATGACCCTGAAAAGGGTGGCGTCTTCGTCGAGCTGAAAAGAAAGGGTGTTGATGTCGATACCTGCCGCGACAGAAACGACCATTTGTTTCTTGTAGTTAATTTTTCCCCTTATTTCGTCTGCCACTTTCTCAACCAACCAGGGTTTCACCGCGAGTATGATGATATCGGCATTTTTGATGACTTCAACATTGGATGTCGTGGTTTCGATGGCCGGAGAAAACGCTTTCAGGGCTTCGAGATTTTGCTCACTGATATCACTCACCTGCACATCCGCGGCAAACGAAAAGCTGCCGGATGCGATTCCCCTGGCGATGGCTCCTCCCATGTTGCCTGCGCCTATGACTGCGATTTTCAAAGTTGATGTTTCCATTGCTGTTTGTTTAATCACGCAAAGATAAATAAAACTTTCTGAAATGCTAAAAATTAAACCGGATACCTGTGATGATACTCCACGACCTGGCGTTCAATTGCTCCGTATCGGTGAGTCGCCAAACCGATTGCAGCGAGAAAATCCGGAAGATATTGGTGAAACCAACGCCGACTTCCATATAGGGTTTATGCAGTTTCCCTGTTTCAGCGGGAAAGTCGAGAATAGTAGCATGTTTATCTGACAGAGAGCCATACAAACATTTAAAAGAAACCAGTTCCCGCAGGTTCAGCTGCCGAATCACCGGAATCTGATTAAAAATAATGCCGTTGAACACCCATTCGTGGTGCATGGCGATGTATTTATCGTAGGCATATTCCATGTAGTTCATCAGGTTGTAATGATAACGCTTGAAAAGCAGGGTTTCACTGCCCTGAGGCATCCACAGGAGGTTGTAAGGCACAGCACCCCATATCCATCCGGCATCGAGGTTGTAATTCCATTCCCCAATGCTGAACAAGAGGCGGTGATTCAGTTTCGCGTTTACCTTTCCGTAGGGATAGCTATTCTGATGAATCGTTGCTTCACCGCCTTCTAAAGTTAAATATACAACCGGATGGTAATTGTGGATGTGTATGCGATCCAGGTGATCTTCGTAGGTTCTTTCATTGTGGGAGAAGCGGGTTGTAAGCGAAACTGACTGATGATGCATCGTTCCGGCTTCAATCCCGTTTAATTGAAATGGTAGCGCCTCATTTCCGGTGTACTGATGATTTCTGTAAAAGAATTTACTTTTGATACCCGGATTCCAGTCATGCGAAACGGAGGCATAAAACTCTTTTCTCGGATTGATTTTATCCGACGAGCGGAATCCGAAATAAGTATTGGCAATATCCTCATCGCCCGAAAGCAATGGGTTTTCTCGTAATAAAAAGTCGTTATAATCGTAATCAACCCGGCGTAAATCATCGGTATAACCGGCACTAATCACCGTTTTGTTTTTCAGTGGAAGTTTCCATGCCGCATAAGCTGCATACTGATGTTGTTTGTTCCGGAAGCCATATCCCCAATATCCCCCGATGGTGAAGTTCTTCCAGAGCAATTCGTTGGTGCGGATCGGCAGACTGAAACGCATGCCTTCGATGTCCGTGAGGCGCGCCAACTGATACACCTTGCCGATGTCGATTTTTCCCGCCTGCACATAACCCGTAATGACCCCATCAGCAATCCATTTGGCCGTTTTCATCAGCGGAAGATCATTCATTTCAGCTAATTTCAATTCTAACTCATCTTTGGTGAAGGGCGTGCCGGCAAAATCAGGCTGTGCAACAATCAGGGTGTCTTTCACAGCAGCATAGGTTCTTTTCTCTATATAGATTTCCGGGGATAAATTAGCACTGTCGGCCAGCAGTTGATAGGTCATGTTCAGCGACAAAGCCTCTTCTTTCGGAAACCAATATCCGTGATTCTCTTTTTGATACTGATTGCTTAATTTGAGGTTGCGGATGTAATTGATGTTTGAACGTGCCGGCAGTTCCGCGGTAATCTTTGTCAGCGCGTAAGTTGCCGAATCTACCCACAACTCACCGTTGAACGCGAGGTTTTTGTTGTTTTTCGTCCTGTAACGGAGGTAATATTGCTTCCCAGCATCCGACTGAATGCTGTCGATGAGGAAAAAGCGGTAATAGGAGTTGGCGACGTTTGCTAAGGGACTGATAAAATGCTTCCCGAAGAGCACGATGGTGTTGTGGTAGAAATTCAAATCGGTTGTAAACTCACCCAGCAGTTTTTCAAGCAGGATGGCCGCGTTTTCCGGACTCGCCTTTGCCTCTTTGCGCAGACTGACCGGTGGTGTATTGCCCGATTTGAGATAAGAAGCTGTAGATAAATACAAGGGAAGAAGCGTAGTAGAATCATTTCTATTACGATTGCGGCTGAGGAGGACGACTTGCTGCTCTTCGTTTGAAAGGGTTACCGGATGGTTATAAATGTCATTCTTTATCCTGTTTTCCCTGACCCGCTGCATCAGGTCTAATGCCGGATTGGCGCCGGGGAGCACGAAAAGGTCCTGCAATAAATTGATGTCTTCCCGCATTTCGACATACAAACCCGCTGTCTCGCCCGGTTTAATCCTAAACTCCTGTGTTTTGTACCCGATACACGAAAACACTAAGGTATTTTCCGAACCGGTATGCTTCAGGACATAAAAGCCATCTTCATCCGTTACGACCCCGATTTGCGTGTTCTTAAGGTAAATATTGACCGATTGTATCGGCGTTTTATCTGTTTTGCTGCGCACAGTTCCCACCACAACCGTTTCCTGTGCCAGTCCCAACGAGAAGCTGCACAACCAAACCAACAGGATTATGTAGGTATGCTTTTTCATTTTTTCAACATCGGATGACATTCGAGGATTGTTTTTTTCAGGAAGTGGATGTCGATATGGGTATATAACTCCGTGGTCGTGATGGATTCATGTCCGAGTAATTGCTGAATGGCGCGCAGGTTAGCGCCATTTTCAAGCAAGTGCGTGGCGAAAGAATGCCGAAAGGTATGCGGACTCACCTTTTTACGGATACCGGCAGTCGCGGTCAGCTCCCTGACGATGGTGAAGATCATGGCGCGGGTCAGTTGCGTACCCCGTCGGTTCAGAAACACGTACTGTTCATGACCTTTTTTGATTTCAAGCATATTCCGGTCGATATGCCACAACTTCAACTGATTGATGGATTGCGGAGAAAGCGGAACCAATCGTTGTTTGCTGCCTTTCCCCTCCACGAGCATGTATCCATCTTCAATATACAGATTGGCTATTTGTAAATTAACCAGTTCGGATACCCGCAAGCCCGAACCATAGAGGATTTCCAGCATTGCCTTGTTACGCTGACCTTCGGGTTTCGATAAATCGATGGCTCCGATGATTCGGTCAATTTCGTCGACCGTTAAGACCTCCGGCAAGCGCAATCCTATTTTCGGACTTTCCAGCAATTCCGTCGGATCATCCTCCCGTTTGTTTTTATAAATCAGGAAATGATAGAAGGATTTAATACCTGATAAAATCCGGGCCTGCGAACGCGGATGAATACCCAGCGAGCTGATTTCAACGATAAAATCGCGGAGGTGTACCTGTTCAGCCTCTGCCAACTCCACATGCGCATCCGAGAGAAAATCCGATAATTTCTGCAAGTCGTTTTTGTATGCATCAATTGAATTATCGGATAAGCCCTTCTCAAACTTCAGGTAATAGAAGTATTCCTCTTCGATGGTTAGCATGAGATTGTTGTGATGACTGGTTGAATTGGGTACAAAGATAAAAAAATATAGATTAATCAGGCAAGCGTGATTGAGCAGGGGGTTGCTTCGCGCAATGACGGGACAATAACTGTGTGCGATTTATCGGGGGGTTGCTTCGTCGGCTTCGCCGACTCGCAATGACGGGGCAGTTGCATGATATAATTACCCGTCGACCAGATTTGCACAACCCATCATTTTTTTTTTGCACGACGGGCGCTATTGTCCCCAATCAACGCACCGTCATTGCGAGCGCAGCGAAGCAACCTCCTGACCAACCGCACGCTATTGTTTTAACTTAAATTTTATGAAGTATGTAATCATTCCAATTTTCCGCCCAAAAACAGCACAATCTTTGGTATAGCCACCACGATATTTTTTAATTATAACCAGTTTGCTTCTATACATAAAGAGCAAACACAAAACTATTTATTATGGCTGTTTTTTATAACAAGATGCAACGGAGGAATCCATCCGATGCCAGTGCAACGCCAAAGTGGTATCCAACATTACGATCCACCGGTATGTTGAAAGAAAAAGAAGTGGCACGTCAGATTGCCGATGAGACCACGCTGAACCCGAAGGAAGCCGAGATGGCGCTTTCACAGTTACACAAAATCATGCTTAGGGCTCTGCACAACGGGCAGTCCATTCAATTAGGCGATTGGGGTTCGTTTTACCTCACGCTGAATGCCGAAGGATCAGAAACCGAAGCTGATGCCAATGCCACGAAAGTGAAGAAAGTCAACATCCGCTTCTCCCCGGGCAAGGAATTGAAGGAAGCGATTGCCAAAGTTGAATTCCGACAAGCCAGTACATTGAGCAAGTAACCCTGATTGTCCTTATCCCTGAAAAACCGGGCGGCTTACCATGATAAGTCGTCCGGTTTTTGTTTGCCCTTGCCCGATTGGTTGGTTATAGATGCTGAACTTGTTGATGGCAGATGCCCATCCAATTGACGGTAGTTGCCCGACTTGTTCGCATTAGATGCCCATCTCGTTGACGACAGATGCCCATCTATTTTCAGATAGATGGGCATCTATCATCAGCAAAGTCCTGTTTTGTCTTCAACAAGGTACTGTTCTCGCTGAACTCAAGTCCTGTTTTGTCTGTAACTACTTCAAATAGGGGCATCTGCCATTTTTTGCAGGATGTCAGTACCTGACAAAATTACCTGTCACTTAAATATTCTTAATTGCTTATGGCTGGCAGGGTTAAATTGTTTTTACTACTGCTAATGAATGTGATTAAATCTCTGCTTGCGGTGGTCGATAATACATTTTTATTTGGCTAATATGCAGCTAAGTGACTAAAGATGAAAGAAAATTGGGGGTGTGAGTTAAAATTATTGAAAATTATTTTTAGCTTTGTAATCTGAAATTTTTGGGGAGTAGCTCAGTTGATTATATTGTAAATTTTGATTTTGACGAGAAAAAGGTTATGAACTGGCAGAAGTCATCACATCTCGTAAAAATGGAAAGTTGATTATTGAAGAAATCGAGTAAAGTTTGTATAGAATTTATTATCTAATAAGATGCATATTTATAAACAAAATAAATGGATATATTGCAGGTTAAGCATTCTTGCAATCATTTTAATAATTGCAATCGTCAGTTCGTGTAACTCAAAAATAAAATACGATGATATTGTCGTGCCACCTTCTGATGCTGCAAAAAAAATTGTAACAAGCTATCACAATCCTTTAGTGGTTGATAATGAAATAATTTGTGGTGAAGAAATTTCAGATTTTGAACACACCAGAAATACAGTTTACTATGATGAGTTTGATAATATATTGCTATCAATTGATCATAAGAATGGAAAGGTTGAGCGTAAATATTACTTTTCAGCTAAGGATAAAATGTTAGACAAACAATTCTCCATTGAAAATTCTAACCAAGATGAAATTAAGGAAAAATATTATATAAGAGATACAGATGGTCGGTTGTTATTTGTTATTGATCAAGAAAAAGATACTATATCAGAATATAAGTATGATGAAAATCAAGATATAGTAATTTTAGAATTCAACGATTACAAGCGTGAAAAAATAATACGTACTAAACCTGCTCAATTAGAGAATAAAAATATTGTCATAATTGAAAAGTTTGACAAGAACAATAAATACAGTTATAAAGGAAAAAAGAATTTGACAGAAAGGATCTACCAAATAATTGATAGTAACAAATTTGTAAAGAAAGAAATTATTGAAAGAATTGAATACGGTGAATTGTTTTCTCATTTGGAAAAGGAGTATACTTACTTTAAAGAAGATAAAAAATCATCAATCATAACTAAAGGTATCAAAATTGCTGGAGATGATTACTATTCTGTACCTTCTGATCTGAGAGGTGAAGAGATTGATGTTTATATAAAAGAACATTATTACAACAGGAAACTAACATATGATTCAATTTATAATGAAGTTTCTGTAACATACAATAGCCAAGGTGACATAACAAACATGTTGAGTATTGAATCCACGAATGGTAAATTCCGTTTAGATAAGTATAATAGTTTTCGCAGAGAATATAAATATAATAGTAAAAATGACTGGATTCAAGTGATAGAATTCAAGAATGAGCTTTTTTCTGATTTTCATTCTAGTTCATTAAAAGCGAAAACATATAATAGTCTAAAACAAACAACTTTTGATAATCCAAGCATAATAGTAAATCGTGAAATTACATATTTAAAATAATTCAGCATCAATATATCGAATCATTAAAAGTATAGATAAATGCCATCTCTGTAATTTTTTTGGCTCATCTTCCTCCAAAATAAAGCCCACTTTTAACCAATTCTGATCCATATCCACCTAAACCTCTCACCCCCATTTTGCCATTTCCCAAATATAAACTATCTTTGATACTATCAAATGATACTATCAATACACTGTGATTATGAAACCTCCTTATGAAATAACGACAGAGATGCTGAGATTAACCGCATCAGTCTCGGAGAAAATCGGGGAAATAAAAGCGGCTAAATTGATTAAACCTCCGACGGAGTTACGTAAACGGAACAGGATTAAGTCAATACAATCATCGCTGGAAATAGAAGGAAATACGCTGACTGTTGAGCAAATCACTGATTTGATAAACAACAAAAGAGTCCTTGCTCCGCAGAAAGACCTTGTCGAAGTTAAGAACGCGATTGAATTATATGAGAAAATCAAGGAGTTCAATCCATATAGGTTGGACTCGCTATGTCGCGCTCACGGTATTTTAATGCATGCTCTGGTCGACAATCCCGGACTGTTTAGAACTACTTCGGTTGGAATTCTCAAAGGAGATAATATCACTCATGTTGCACCTCCGGGAGATATGGTTTATCCGCTGATGAAGGATTTATTTGATTATCTGGAAAATGACGATGACTTGTTGCTGATTAAAAGTTGTGTGTTTCATTATGAGTTCGAATTTATACATCCTTTTTCGGATGGTAACGGGCGGATGGGACGGTTCTGGCAAACGGTGATATTGAACAACTATTCACCCGTATTTGAATTCCTGCCGATTGAGTCATTGATTAAAGAACGGCAACAGGAGTATTATCAGGTGCTTGGTGATGCCGACAATAAGGGCAGTTCGACCGGATTCATCACGTTTATGCTCAACATTATCAATCAGGCCCTGGAGGATTTGTTGCGTACACAAAATTATGCGGTAACGGGTATTGACAGAATACAGCAATTCAGCAATTTTATAGGTACGAAAGTTTTTACCAGACAGGATTATTTGCGGCATAACAAAGGAATTTCGACCGCAACCGCGAGCCGGGATTTAAAAGAAACCGTGGAGAAAAAGATGATAGTAAAAACAGGAGATAAACGATTGACAGCCTATCAATTCGTAAAATAATCCGATTTTTTTCTATCTTTGTCCCGAAAAACCCTACAATATGCAACAGAAATTTACATCTTCCAGCAAAATGAATGATCTGATCAAGGAGGATTCTTCTTTGCTGTTGACTATGACGCGGTTTGGGCTTTCGTTGGGATTTGGCGATAAAACCGTGAAGGAAGTCTGCCAGGAAAAGCGGGTGGACGAGAAAACTTTCCTCGCGGTGGTGAACTTTATCTCCGATGGATACAAGGAAGAAAATATCAAACACGAGGAGATTTCGATTGATGCGGTTATACTTTACCTCCGTAAAGCGCATGATTTCTTTCTGGATTTTAAACTGCCGCTTATCCGTAAGAAACTGATTGAAGCCATTGACGAATCGGTGCAGGAGGCGCCTTACCGCAAAATGATTATGAAGTTCTACGATGATTATGTAGCGGAGGTTCAAAAGCACATGGATCATGAGAATGAAACGGTGTTTCCTTATGTGCTGAATCTGTTGGATGGAAAGAAAGACCCACGTTATACCATCGCCATCTTCGAACAAAATCACGAGAATATCGATTCAAAACTGTCAGATCTGAAGAATATCCTCATTAAATACTTCCCGGCGCAACAGCCCAATTATTTGCTGAATGAGGTGTTGTTTGACCTCTCGGCCTGTGAGAAGGACTTAGAAAAACACAACCGGGTAGAGGATCATTTCTTCGTGCCTGTTACCGAAACCATCGAAAAGAAGTTGAGTGAACAACAGAAAGAAGAGTCGGTGCAAACGGAGAAAGCAGATAACCTCACGGATCGGGAAATAGAAATATTGGCCAGCGTGGTAAAGGGACTTACCAACAAAGAAATTGCCAGTAAACTTTTTTTATCGACACATACCGTTATCTCGCATCGCCGGAACATTACGCGGAAATTAGAAATCCACAGTACCGCCGGTTTAACGATATACGCGATTGTGAATAAATTAGTCACGCTCGATGAGATAAAATCAGTAATAGAATAGCACTTTTTCTCATAGATTTTAGCCTTTTATTTAATGCATAGTAAAAACGTCAAAACCTGGATATTTTATTTTGTGATGATAAGCTCGTTTATCATCCTGACGTATGTGCTCTTTAAAAACGCGGAGAAATTCAACGAGTATGTCCCGCCGGATATTACGGTGGTCAGTTCGGCTTTAACCGATAATTTCGATTCTTTCAAACTCTCGATTTCACATAACCTCGGAGAGCCGGTCGCGCTGCTCTTAATGCAAATCATTGCCATCCTGTTTGTCTCCAGAATCGCCGGATGGATTTTTATCAAAATCGGTCAGCCGACCGTCATCGGAGAGATACTCGCGGGTATCTTGCTGGGTCCTTCTTTGCTGGGTCATTTCTATCCCGAAACCTATAATTTCCTGTTCGCGGCCGAATCGCTGGGTAATCTCTATATTCTCAGTCAGGTCGGACTGGTACTCTTCATGTTTGTCATCGGCATGGAGCTCAACCTGGGTCTGCTCAAGAATAAGATGGGAACTACCTACGTCATCAGTAATGCAAGTATTATCTTTCCTTTCTTTCTGGGGATGTTATTTGCATATTTTGCTTACGAAGAGTTTGCTGCCGGTCAAACCGACTTTCTTTCTTTTGCTCTTTTTATTGGTATTTCGATGAGTATTACCGCTTTTCCCGTGTTGGCAAGGATTGTACAGGAAAAGGGCATGACTAAAACACATATCGGACAAATCTCCATCATTTCAGCTGCGTTTAACGATGTAACGGCCTGGTGTATGCTGGCAGCGGTTATTGCAATTGCCAAAACAGGTAGTTTTATCAGTTCGCTGTACACAATCGGACTCTCCATTGTTTACATCCTGTTTATGTTGTATGCCGTACGGCCGTTTATGAAGAAAATCGGGAATATCTACAGCAATAGTGAGGTGCTGAATAAGAGTGTTGTTGCTTTTATGTTTTTATTCCTGACCCTTTCAGCTTTTGCTACGCAGATGATTGGGATACATGCTCTTTTTGGAGCGTTCCTGGCGGGTGTTATCATGCCTGAACTTCCGCAGTTCAGAAAGATTATCGTTGATAAGATTGAAGATATAGCGCTGACTTTATTGCTCCCTTTATTCTTTGTGTACACCGGCTTGCGGACCGAAATCGGGTTGATTAATACACCCCACTTGTGGATGGTTACGGCAATTATGATTTTATTTGCCATCGGTGGAAAGTTTATCGGGGCCGGACTATCAGCTAAACTGATGCGCGAAAACTGGCGCGACAGCCTTTCAGTCGGTGTGCTGATGAATACCCGGGGACTGATGGAAATCGTGGTGTTGAATATCGGCTATGAAATGGGCATTCTTCCCAAACCCATTTTCGTGATGCTGGTATTGATGGCCTTGGTTACAACCTTTATGACAACACCCATGTTGTCGCTCATTCAGAAGATATTCCCCGAGAAAAATCTGGAGGAAGAATATCAAAAACAACAAGCTCAGGGTATTTTCAAGGTGTTGATTGCACTGGGGAATCCGGAAAATGGTAAATCGTTGCTGAGCGTGGCAAAGCATGTACTGGATGGTGTAAAGAATACCTTGTCGGTTACTGCACTGCATATTACGCCGGGCTCAAATACAAACCCGATCTACAGTGATGAATTTGCCCGGGAGAGCTTTATAGGCATTAATGCGGAGGCTCATAAACTACATATCCCGATTCAGAACGACTACAAGATTACGGATAATATCGAGGCAGGTGTGGTGAAAACGACCAATTATGATAATTACGATTTTCTGCTTGTTGGTGCGGGGATATCGCTTTCTGGCATTGAGTTCATAAAATACAAACCCTATTTTAAGACGATTGGCTGGATTAATAAACTGATTAAAAGGGTCAATAAAACACAGGAAATTTTTTACCCGGGTTCGCTGATAAAAGATAAAACACGATATTTTGTAGAACACAGTCAGTGTAGCGTGGGTATCTTCGTGAACCGCAATTTCAGTGGCATTTCTACGGTGTTGGTATTGCTGGAAGACAAATCGGATGATTTCCTGATTCGCTACGCCCATCGTTTGCTGAAGAATGACCCGAAGATGCATGTTACTTTCCACGATGAACATAAACTGTTGTCGACCGAAGATTCTTTTAAAGAACAATACAAGGAGTTTATCAAACATTATCCGGATGCGGTGAAATTAAGCAAATCGAAAAACGGTACCGGCAGCTTCCAGAAGTACAGTTTTATGTTAATCAGTTATCAAAGCTGGATCAGGATTACCGAAGGCGACAGCAATAAACTCGACAGTATTCCATCGACCCTTATCATCAATAAAAAAGAAAGTCGTTTCAGTAAAGCCTGTAAAGTAAAGCCGTGAGATTATTCAAAGGAAATAGATTCAATCTATCCGTGAAGAATCCAAACGAATCAACCTTATTTTAATTTTTAATATTAAAAAATAAGGTAATAAGGTTTATTTTTTGGGGTAATCCAATTGCTACTAAGGTTGTTTAGTAAGAAAATAAGGTGTAAATAAGGTTTTATATCGATAAACCCGTGCAAGCAAATGTTATCAGATGCAGTTCGGGGTACACAGAACTATTCAGGCTGATGATTGTCTTCTATTTCTTCAGCTTCAGGAATAGCTGGCAGGCTTATGAATTTCTTTTCCCTGAATGAAAACTTCGATCTTTCTCCTTCAGGAAAACGAGAGAATACCTCCTCTTTTGTCATGGGGCGATGCGTTTCCAGCCAGAAGAAATTTGTCAGGTAGACAAACTCATCGGTAATTTTGTGCATGGGATGAAACTCACCGCTTGAGGATGGAGTCAGCACAATCCGGTCAATCTTCTTATTCTTGAAATGAATCACCACGAAGCTGCTCTCGGTACGGTTGGCGCCAATGAGGGTACTGTCCGACTCTTCCCGGATGAAATAAATCGTTTCCGCATTCCCATTGACATCCACGCGGCGAATCTGACTGCTGTCGAGATGGGCAATGATATCCTTCCCTGAAATCTGATTGAAGTAAAGAGAATCCATTAATTCGGTTACCATGGCCGACTGTTGCAGTTCAACCTGATAAACCTCCTGGTTTCTCGACAGAATACTGATTTTCTCGCTTGAATACTGCTGGTTCTCCTGCCAGAGAACCGGTTTATTCATCAGGTGCATGATGGAGTCCCGCGAAGAATAAATAAGCGAATCGGCGAGTCCCTGGATATCCTCCCGGTAAAACCGTACATTGCGCCAGGCTTTGGCCTCGTTGTATATGGAGTCTTTAAAAGTCATCAGGGTATCCGCATGCATGTACATGTGTTTCTCCGTCGACCAGTCCACCAGCAAAGCCGAATCAGTCGCGATACCGCGTTCCTTGTCTTCATTATAATACACGTAATTCCCGTACAAGGTCGATTGTTGCACCGTGTCCTTCAGAATCGCGTTGCCGAATACCTCGCCGTATTTCGCTGATTTATCATAAAATATCGTGTCACCAGTCAGCGACTTACCTTCGTTATTAAACAGAATAGAACGATTCAGGAGCATCGAACGCTCTGTATCCGTATTATACCACCCTTTATTGGTGTAAATATCTGTTTCATCCTGATAAACTATGTGTGTTTCGCCCACCAAATCAGCCACATGCGATTTGGTGTTGTAGGTCAGGGTATCCGCGTTCATCACGAAATTTTCATTGACGAGCTTTACCTGATCGATAAAAAGCGCATCTTCAGTTCGGGTAGAATATTGTCCCCAAACAGAGGTCAGCGTATTTTCCGGATCCACGATTTTTCCGCCTGTGAAATAATACGCCAGCTGCGTGTTACGGTCGTAATTTAAACTGTCGGTAGTCAGGGTCGTGTTCCTGTTTACCAGTCGTGCCTTGCCTCTGAGACGCACCAATTTGGTGTTCCCGTCGTAGTACAGCTTATCGCCATACACGAAAAGCGTGTCACCCTGCACGATTTTCACGTTGCTGAAGGCATCCATCGAATTGGAGTTGCGGTAGAAGTAAGCGCTGTCGCAAGTCATAATTGCATCATCGTGCCGAAATTTCACGTTCCCGTTCAGTATCTGTACATCCGGTTTTGAGAGTTGATCAAACGAAATAAGATCAGCATTCTCTAAATAGATGATTTTAGCCGTTTTCTGATCATAGGGCGTGCGGATAGGCGCCACTGGAGGTGGTGGATCCAGCTTTTTCGGTAGAGTTGATTTTCGCGCGTTTGTAGTTGTTTTTTTCGTTTTAACCGGTTCCTGTTTTGTCCCGCTTTTTTCTTCCAGGATATCTTTCCGTAATTGTTTGTGCTGAATCTGAGCCGGTAATGATAAACACGACAGACACAGCCATCCGGCAAGAACTAACAAACTGATGTTCCGGTAACGCATGAAAAAGACATTTATTTTTTAATCCAACCCGGATAGATGAAGTCACAGTTTTGCCAGGCAGGATCAATACTGATGTAGGTTTCTTTCTGTTTTTTAGCAATCCATTCCTTCAGGAATTGTTGTTTTTTCGTTTCTTCGTAGTAGTTCTTCAGCAGTTGATAATCGTCCATCAGGTTAGCCTTGTGTGTGTCAACCTTCGATTTCAGTTTCACAACGGCTACAACTTCTTTGTTGGAAGCCCTGTCGATCATGGTGAAGGGTTTCGATATCTCGGAAACATTCATTCCATACACCACTTTGGCGATTTCCTGAGGCAAATCCTGGTATTCGAATTTGGAAGTGCCTGTTTTCTCATTGAGCATCAATCCGGCGTTCATGGCCGAGTTCTTGTCCTGAGAAAAGAACATCACACCCTGTTCGAATGTCATTTTTCCGCTTCTGATCTGGTTTGTTACAGAGTCGAGTTTCTGAATGGCCTTTTGCTGGTCTTCCAGCGATACTTTCGGTTTCATCAGGATGTGGCGGCAATTGATACGGTCCCCTCTTTTTTCGATCAACTGAATGATGTGAAAACCGAATTCCGACTCTACCACCCTCGATACCCTTTTCGGATCTGTCAGGTTGAAAGCGACATTGGCAAACTCGGGCACAAGCTGACCTTTACCCATGAAACCAAGTTCACCGCCACGTTTGGCAGATTCCGTATCTTCAGAGTACAAACGGGCAAGGACGGAAAAGTCACCAGTTCCGTTGTTTACCCTATCAGCAAACTCTCTTAACCGGTCTTTCACCGCGTCGATTTCATCTTGCGGTACTGGAGGTTTGAAACTGATGATTTGCAGTTCTACCTGTGCAGGAACCGTTGGAATACTGTCGGCTGACAATGAATTATAGAACCGGCGCACATCAGCGGGTGTTGATTTGATGTTTTCAACCAGCTTTTGTTGCATTTGTTGGATAATCATCTGGTCCCTGACCATCGTGCGCATGTCTTCTCTCAGCGCGAGCGTGCTTTTGCCGAAATACTCTTCCAGTTTTTCTCTTGAACCAATCTGAGAAATGAAATAATTCATCCGCATTTCCACCTGATTCATCACGGTGCCCTCGTTTACTTCAATACTGTCTAATTGTGCCTGATGCAGATACAGTTTCTGGATAGCAATTTGTTCCGGGATAACGCAGTAAGGATCTCCATCAATGGTAGTTCCTTCGTATTGTGCCCTTATTCTTTGCTCTTCCACTTCCGATCTCAGGATGGATTCATCACCCACGATCCAGATGACTTCATCAATAATATTCTGCTGAGCCCGGGTGTTAACGGAGCAAAGCATGAAAAACAGGGCTGAAAATAGTAAAAATCTTGTGCGCATATTGGTGTTGTTAAACCAGGGTCGGTTTATAAGAATTCCCCTTCTGATTGTTTATTTATTAAAAAAAGTTACGGTACCGCTCTGAATAGCATCCTGATAAAGTTCATCTTCAAAATTCATGATAAAATCGGATTTCAGTTTATTCAAAATGATGTTTGATATTTTCTCTTTAGCGGTTTCAAACGGTTCGGAATCTCCTGTTCGTCTGACCGAATCCACATTCAGCATATAATATTTCAGGCTATCCGAGATTTCGTAATATCTGCCGGTACCAATCGAGTTGCTTAGCTGTTCCTGCTGTACGGGCATTTTTTTCAGAATTTCACTTGTTGATACCCAACGGTCAGCAAAGTAATCATAACTCAGTCCGTGTTGCAGACTATACTTCTCAATTTGCTCCAGCGATTTGGTATCCCCGGATTGTACCCAACGCCTGACGTCATTCAGTCGTGGCGCTCCTTTCGGCAGCACGAGCAAAATTCCCTTTACAATATTTTCCCTCAACACAAACTGATCACTGAAATCAGTGTAGAAACGGAGCATTTCTTCATCGGATGGCTGGTCGGGAAGCCGTTGTTGTAACAAATTCTGCTGATATTGATGGATGATGAGGGATTTTCTGTAATCATCCAGCAGTCGTTCTATTGCAGCTTTGTCGGTTATGTTTCGCTTGGCATTTTCATACAGCAACACATCGGTAATCCATTTCCGGATATAGCTGTCGGCAATCTGCACGCTATCCGGCCCTGTAATATTTGGAGGAAGAATAGCCTGCACCTGGTCCAGATACAGGAACTTTCCCTCGACCTCCAACAAAGGGATACGGGTCTGATCGGGTGACTTAGTGTTACACCCAATCAAAGACCCGAATAAGAATATCAGCAATAAATGCCTGAAAATACGCATGAGAGAGCTTATAAGCAATTAATTTTTCTGAACCGATTTCAGTACTTTCTGATTAATCTTCACCGGATATTTTTCCCGTAACATTTTAATCCATTCCTTTTCAAGATATTCCTGATAATCTGCTGTAACTAATCCGCGCACATCCGTGTAATCTTCCGGGGTATAGTTCAGCATTACGCCCGGGACAAATACATAAGGATATTTCGCGTCTTTTTCCACTTCATCTAATGATTTAAAGATGAAATGATCTACAAATTTATTATCACCCTGAACATACAGTCCTTTGTCAATTTTGACATTTACCACGCTGTCATTTAACTGGCGGAGGTATTTATCAACGGAGTCTTTTGACTGTGTTTTTACAATGTCATTTGCTTTTTTGAAGATATCTTCCGTTTTACACTGAACTATACGTCCCTTGAAATGAGGTTTATCCCAGGCATACTTTTCTTTGTTTTTCTTGAAGAAAGCAGCCAAACCGGCAGTGTCTTTTGACGCTTTTTCCCACACTTCATTGTTGCTGACTTCAAACAGCAGGATTCCATCATGGTATTCCTGCATCAGCAAGCGGAAGTCTTCGTATTTATTTTCCAACTGACTGTTTTCATAAGCCAGCAATTCTTTTTCAATGAAAGCATTCAACTTTTCATCTATGATTTCTTTTGCAGCAGCTTTATTCGTAGCCGGATTTTTCTTCAGGTAGCTCAGGAATTCATCCTGTTTAAATTTCTTTTTCGCGAAAGAGAACATGACTTTATTCAGTTTAGCGGCATCAGCATCCGCAAGGAATGCAGAATCAGTTAATGTTCTGTCTCCCAGTAACGCATAGAAATCTTCAGTATGTGTTCCTTTTTGCATCTTCAGTTTGTAATCCTTTTTCAGCTTTTCAACAAATGCTTGCTGACCTTTTTGAGCTCTTTCGTCTCTTTTTACCTGACGTTCGATTTCAGCCTTTTTACTTTCGAAAGATGGAATCGGTTTGGTATCGAGCAATTTGATGATGTGCCAGCCATAAGCCGATTGTACCGGTTCGCTGATTTCACCCGGAGTTTTCAGGGCAAAAGCTGCTTGTTCAAATTCAGCAACCATACGTCCGGTACCAAACCACGGAAGTTCACCGTTCTTGGCAGCAGAGCCTCTGTCTTCAGAATTGGCAGATGCAATCTGACCAAAATCAGCTCCGTTCTTAACCAATTGATATAAAGAGTCAATCTGATTTTTAGCCCGTGCATTTCCTGCCTCATCTCCCTGAGAAGTAAATTTCATGATGTGAGATACCAGAATTTCACCCGGAGAGAATCTTCTTTTGTGTATTTTGATGACATGATAACCGAATGCGGTGCGTACCGGTTTCGAGATTGTTCCGACAGGTGTATTGTATGCCCTGTTTTCAAAAGGATAAACGGTGCGGAATCCGGTAATCCAGCCGATATAACCCCCATTATCCTGTGCCGACTGATCTTCGGAAGTTTCTTTTGCAACATCGGCGAATTCTTCCTTCTCGAGTCTTTTCAGTACATCCTGCATTTTATTCCAGGCTTTCAGGGTGTCTTCGGGTGTTGCGTTTTGTTCAACACGAATGAGAATATGACTGACTTCCACATCTTCTTTCAGCCTTTCATAAGCTTCTTTCAGGACACTCTCCTCTGCTTTTGAATCCGTAAGATAAGGTTTTGTCAACTGATCACGATAACCGCTCAGCTCATTGATGAAAGATTTTGTAGTGTCAATGCCCTGGGATTTGGCTTCTTCTACTTTCAACTTGAAATTCACGAAAAGATCTACATATTCTTCAAGCGATTTCTTATCCAGCGCGTTGTTGGAGTTGTTCTTGTTGTAGATATATTCAAACTCCGATTTTAATACCGGCTTGTCATTAATCGTCATTAAAACCGGGTCTTTTCCTTTTGCTGACAAGGATGCAGAAAACATTAAAACTGACAATGAAACAAATAGTGTCTTCATAAATATTGGAACAAAATTATTAATTAACATATTGGGATTGCGAACGTAAGCATTTTAACGCAAACAATTTATATATGTTGTAAAATGATTGTTTTTTTTAAGGTTTTTTATTCACCCCTGCTGTAATTGGGCGCTTCACTGGTAATCGACACGTCGTGCGGGTGACTTTCGGCTACTCCTGCATTGGTGATGCGTGTAAATTTCGCCTGGTGCAATTCGCTGATGGTACGTGCGCCACAATATCCCATCCCGGCACGGAGACCGCCAATCATCTGATATACCACTTCAAAGAGAGAGCCTTTGAATGGAACACGTGCAGCAATACCCTCCGGAACCAGTTTTTTGATATCTTCTTCCACATCCTGAAAATAACGGTCTTTGGAGCCTTTTTCCATGGCTTCCAATGAACCCATTCCACGATAGGATTTGAATTTTCTCCCGTTGAAAATGATGGTTTCACCCGGCGATTCTTCGACACCGGCAAAAAGGGAACCTGCCATAATCGTGTCGGCTCCTGCTGCAAGTGCTTTCACAATATCACCTGAATAGCGGATACCGCCATCGGCAATTACCGGAACTCCTTTCCCGGCAAGCGCTTTCGATACTTCATAAATAGCGGATAACTGAGGAACTCCCACGCCGGCAATTACGCGGGTGGTGCAGATAGAACCTGGTCCTATACCCACTTTAACCGCATCGGCACCGGCTTCTACCAGTGCTTTGGCAGCATCTGCCGTTGCGATGTTTCCTACGATTATATCAATGTTTTTGTATCGTTCTTTCGCTTCTCTGAGTGTTTTCAGTACGCCTTCAGAGTGACCGTGAGCTGTATCGATTACAACTGCATCCACGCCGGCATCCACCAGCGCATCAATGCGCTCAAAAACATCACCTGTAACACCCACGCCAGCGGCAACACGTAACCGGCCAAATTCATCTTTCGACGCCATGGGTTTGTCTTTTGCTTTGGTGATGTCCTTATAGGTAAGTAAACCAATCAACCGGTTATCTTTATCTACTACCGGAAGTTTCTCGATTTTATGTTGTTGCAGAATGTCCGCGGCCGCTTCCAAATCGGTGGTTCGTGAGGTGGTTATCAGGTTGTCCTTTGTCATGATCTGGTCGATTTTAGTCGCCAGATTTCGTTGGAAACGCAGGTCGCGGTTGGTGACAATCCCCACCAGAATGCCTTCACCGTCAACTACCGGTATGCCCCCGATTTTATATTCAGCCATCAGGTTGAGGGCATCGCCTACGGTTGCACCTTTCTGAATGGTCACCGGATTGGAAATCATGCCATTTTCAGCACGCTTTACCGCTTTCACCTGTTTCGCCTGTTCCTCGATCGACATATTTTTGTGGATTACCCCGATACCGCCTTCGCGGGCAATGGCAATGGCCATCTTGGCTTCAGTTACGGTATCCATGGCTGCGGAAACAACCGGGATCTTCAGTTCGATGTTGCGGGAGAAGCGGGTAGATAAGTCCACATTACGTGGCAACACATTTGAATAGGCTGGAATTAACAGGACATCATCGAAGGTTAAACCTTCAAGTTGAACTCTATCGGCAATAAATGACATAGGAAATGATTTTATAAGTTTCGGATGACGACAGCAATTGTCGGGTTTACTATGAAAAAATATTGCGTGCAAATGTACACAATATTTGTGAGTTGGTAAAATTCTGAATTAAAAAAAACAGGAGAGTAAGTTGAATTACTCCCCTGTTTAGAACGAAAATTTTAATCAAATCAAAGCGGTTATTGTTTGATGAACTTGGAAACGGCAGTAGCTTTGTTTTGAATGATTGCAATGGAGTAAATTCCCGATGACAGCAAACTAAGGTCAATCCTGTCAGAGTCGGTATTCACTTCTTTCTGAATAACAGTTCTACCGCTGATGTCTGATATCCTGATTAAAGCGCCTTCGGTGAGGTTGTTTAACCGGATTATGTCCCGAACCGGATTCGGATACAAGCTAATGCCTGCTTCAGCCAAAGATTTTATTCCTGTTTGGGCTTCTGCGATTCTGCTAATCTCGTTTGAGTTGACAAACATCCTGAAAGTGAAATCAGCAGGAACATCCCTCAGCATCGGGATGGTCAGGAAGGTTACTCCTTCGGGCATGGGTTCAAGTGCAGCAAGACCGATGGCATAAATTTTATCGCCGATATTTACTGCCGACATGCTGATATCATCAGAGATAACCGGTGCGCCAAATGCATCCATGTCTTTTTCGATGTACAGGTTAAATCCGACAAGATTGCCATAAGATTTGAAAACCAGATTTTGTTGATCTCTAACCACTTCAACATCGGTGATTGTTGCGCCCGGAGCTCTCATTGCTCCTGAGGTAACAGGGTTGTCTCCGGCAAAACTGTCGATGATATAAGCAGAATACTGCAAAATCATAGCAGCATCGTTGGCTGTAATGCCCGGTACGCCATCCACATCGGCAGCCTGCATTCTCCATTGCTCCCATGGAAGCGGATCAAGTTGCGGAAGCGGATCTTTACCTACCGAATACTGCAAGGTTAAGGCAGCATCATAAGCCTGTACCCTGAAATTGCCATCCACATCTCCTTTCATCATGTAATCAATATAGATTGTCCCGGGGTTGTAGTTGTAAACTTCCTGATTGTCAATGAAACACTGATTGAACCAGGCGGTTGTTTGGTTGTTATGATATTTATTAACCACCTTGAAATTCAGTTTAATCAAGGTGTTGTTCACGGCGAATGGTTCAGCAGTCATGAAGCTTACATACAGAATACCAGGGTCTTTTGTTGAATTCACTTCAACTGTTCCGGTTTCAGCTATGGTTCCCTGCGTGGTGTAGCCTGTGTATGCAAGGGTGGTTGTGTCAAATTGCAATTCAAACTGATAGGCGATTGCCTGTTGAATTTGGTTGGATGACATCCTGATGTCTACAGAAATATCAGCTCCCGAAGTGGTGTGAATATCATCATAAAAAATGCGGGTATTATCCGGAATAAAGGTTTTTGCCCATCCTTCTACGACATCAAGCTGCGACCACTTTCTGTTTTGTATCGGTTTCCCGGTAGCATCAACTTCTTCGAATGACCAGTCGTGACCATTGAGGTACTTGTATTCCATGTCAGCATTAGCTCCGTGTACTGTAAGCGTATAAGTTACAGAGTCGAGCTGATTCATCCAGTGCATGCCCGGTGTCCAGTAATTAAATTGACCGGCAATACAAACCTGTTGCGTTCCCTGTGGCACTTTAACCGTGTAGGTAACACTGTCATCCTGTTGTGGTTGAGGAATGCCGGCATAAGCAGACACGCCCAGATAATAAATATCGGCGCCGGAATTTACATCGTAAATAAATACCGGTCCCGCTGGTCCCTGATAATTATAAATAAACATCGGGACTTCCCCTTCCGGGGCTGCAGTTGAACCCATCAGCGGAATAGAACCAATGATACTTTCACCATTCGAAATTTTCAGTTCACTGCTTCCGGTGCTGTCGCTTGCAAGTGCTGCAACGGCTATCTGACAATCGCCGCCAACATTGAATGCTAAAGCACGGGCATCTGGCTGGTTAGGCTTTTCAGGATTACTTACAACCGGACCATTTGTTTTTAACCGGTGTGAAAAATAGCGCTGATCGTTAAATTTTTGTTTTTTATCAATGTTCATCTTGAATTCATTATTCGCGAAGAACAGTAATCCATCATCCGGGAAAGTGTTGTTAAATTCAAATGAATCTTCTCCGGCAAACAGATGGCTGAAATTCCAGTCTTTGGGTTGCATAGGAGAATTTGCGTAGCCATAGAATCCAAATACAGTATGTCGGATTGTATCTGCCTCGGTATTTTGAATATTAAATTCATTTTCCTGTGTTTGTACAAACTGCCAATCAGAACCGGCGATGAATTTATAGCGGGTTTGTGCCGTGAGATTGTTAATCATGATGGTTTTGCTGAATAGCTTTCCATTAGGAGTCATCTGCATGAAATTGAGCATGGTATTTGGATCCGGCATATTCCAGTTATTGAAATCACCGGCAAGATATACCGACTGCACATGATTGGGTACAGTGACTTCGAACGTGATTGGTTTGTTGACGGCGGTTGCAGGGTCATAAATACTAAGCCAGCTGTAAACCGTATCATTGGGTTGATATGCCCTGTTCGGCACCTCATCTCCAACTGCGTCTTTTTCTACATATGCCCAACCGGGACCGCTCATGTATTTGTACTCCAGAGAACTTATGTCAACATCCTGAACCGTCAGCGTGTAATTAAAATCATTTACTTTCTGCATTTGATGTGATGCAGTATTCCATCCGTTGAAAGAACCGGCAATCCAGCATTCTTTGGTGTCAGCAGGAACTTGCACATTGAAGGTAACAGGTTCACGGTGAATTGTATCAGCAAGAGGAATCTGAATATAATACAAATCAACCGGTATATCGGCTGAATAAATAAATATTGGTGACGGTCCTCCTTCATAATGATAGCTGTCTAAAGGCAACTGTCCACCATCTGGTGCAGTAAAAGTGTTTGGTTTAATCTGAATGGTATGTAACAATTGAGCGCCATTTGTAATCAGCAGTTGACCCGTATTTGGTGTTGTCGATAAACTGATTATTTCGATATTTCCGGGACCGCCCATTTCGAATGCGACTGCCCTGGTGGTTGGCAGGAATGGCATTTGAGGATCAGTAAGCCCTGGCCCGGGTAGTCTGAGTGCATTTTTAAATAAATAATTTCCATTCGGGTGTACAAACATTTTGTTTGTCCCCTCAATAAATACAGGGGTTTCAGGACCGGCAAGTACGCCTAAACTGTCAACATAATCCGGCGCATAGAACATTTTTTTGGCAATCCATTCAGGGGTGTCGAATTGCCACCATTTAATCTGCGACTGTGCATTGAATGTCATCGTCAAACAGAGTAGGAAAGTGAGTGTAAAAAACAATTTTTTCATGATACGTAAATTTTAATTGTAAATACTCTTGAGGGGTAATATGTTGTTTAATTATAAGTCAGGTATCATACGAATAGAAAAGGTATTGTGATGATATTAGGGTTAACGTAAAGTAAAGGAATATGAAATAAGCTTAAGATATTGCAAATATATGCGAAATTTTTAAATGTACAAAGAATTATCTAATATTTTAAAGGTCAACGCTTATAATGTTTTTTTTAAAGCTGAATTCTCTTTGTGGAATTAACTTCTTTTATTTTATTGATGTTTTTAGACAGGTTCTCAATTTCTTGTTTGTCGTGGACATTGACATGGAACATCCCCACGAAAATTCCGGCTTTGGTTTCAATATTGATCTGGCTGATGTTCACCCCGTATTGTTCGGATATAACGCGTAAAATTTCAATCAATACGCCTTTTTTGTCAATACCTCTGATTTCAAGGACTTCGTGGAAATTAAGCCCTTTGTGCACTGCCCATTTTGCAGATATGATGTTGTCGCCATAATTTGATTTTAATTTAGCTGCAACGGTACATTGTCGTTTGTGCACCATTACAATCTCATTTTCATCGACATAACCAAGTACATCGTCGCCGGGAATAGGCTTGCAGCATTCCGCAAATTTATAGGTTTTTCCGGCGTTTTCTTCTGTCAGGATAAATGTTTTCTTTCGGTCGACCCGGGTCGCAGGCACCAATTCGGGAACAGTTTCTTTGTGTTTCTCTCCAGTATTTACAAAGGGAATTTTGATGTATTTTGAGAATACATTCTGCGATTTAGGCTTAAAGATAACTTTCTGAATATCTTCAAGGTTTAAATTACCCTTGCCTGCCTGCTGATACAAGGCATTGCGCGAACTATATTTGTAGTGATTCAGAATTTTGACATAGTTATCATTTTCTGGTGACAGCTTGATGGCAGCGAGTGCTTCTTCAATTCTTTTTTGTCCTTCTGCCATTTCGGCTTTTTCTTCTCTTCTGAAAATGGCTCTTAATTTGGCTTTTGCCCTGGCGGTAGTTACATAATCAATCCATTCGGGTTGCGGGATTTGTTTGCGGGAAGTCAGGATTTCAACCTGGTCGCCACTTTGAAGGGTATGACTCAGTGGTACTAATTTGTGATTTACCTTGGCGCCGATACAATGTTCTCCCAAGTCAGAGTGTAGGGCAAATGCAAAGTCAAGTGCAGTGGAACCCTGCGGAATAGTTTTAATGTCTCCTTTCGGTGTAAATACGAATATCTCGGAAGCAAAAAGATTCAGTTTGAATGTGTCAATAAAATCGATGGCGTTGGGTTCGGGATTCTCAAGAAGCTCTTTGATGGTTTTCATCCACTTGTCGAGTTCCGATTCATCATTTTCTCCCGTCTTGTATTTCCAGTGCGCGGCCAGTCCCTTCTCGGCGATATCATTCATCCGTTCACTGCGGATCTGTATTTCCACCCATCTGCCTCCGGGCGCCATCACTGTTACATGCAGCGCTTCGTAGCCATTTGCCTTCGGATTGCTCACCCAGTCACGGATGCGTTCGGGATGCGGTTTGTACAGACCCGTAATGGCTGAGTAAATCATCCAGCACTGGTCTTTTTCGGTTAATCCTTCTTTGGGCGTAAACACGATTCGTAGCGCCATGATATCGTACACATCCTCGAACGAGATGTTGTGGGCTGTCATTTTCTTCCAGATGGAATATACTGTTTTGATGCGGGCTTTGTAACGGAAATTCCATCCGAGTTCTGTCAGTTTTTCAGTAATAGGTTCGGTGAATTCTTCATAAAACAAATTGCGGGCAACTTCATCACTCGCGAGCTGTTTCTCTATTTGTGCATAAGTTTCGGGATGTTCATACTTAAAACTGAGGTTTTCCAGTTCATTTTTGATGCGGAAGAGTCCGAGGCGATGTGCCAGCGGAGCATAAATATATTGTGTTTCACCTGTGATTTTGAGTTGTTTTGCCGGAGGCATCGAACCGAGGGTGCGCATGTTGTGGAGGCGGTCGGCAATTTTAATCAGGATTACCCGGATGTCTTCCGACATGGTAAGCACTAATTTCCGGAAATTTTCAGCCTGAGCAGAAGCGTGTTCCGCAAATACACCTCCTGAAATTTTGGTAAGTCCTTCAACGATTTGTGCTATTTTCGGACCGAAAAGGTTGGCAATATCTTCCACCGTATAATCTGTGTCTTCCACCACATCGTGCAATAAAGCGGAACAAATGGAAGTAGAGCCCATCCCTATTTCGCTCGAAACAATGCGCGCAACGGCCAGCGGATGCATGATGTAAGGTTCTCCCGATCGCCTCCGAATGCCTTTGTGAGCTGCTTTGGCAAAATTAAAGGCCTTGGTAATCAGCTCCACTTTCTTGCGGTGGGATGAGTTCAGGTAATCATTCAACAATGCATCAAACTCCTGTTGGATTAATTCCTCTTCAGTCACACTAAAATTTGTTGAATGTGCGGACATAAATAATCGGCAGATAAAAAAAATTAATACCCTGTTAAAAACAACCCAATATCGTTGGCATTTAATCCGAAATATGAAGCAATCAGGCGGTTGACCAACACGCCGCCGTAAATATAAGCGCCATTCCTGAAGCCTGAACTCTCAGCAATGGCACGTCTGACACTACCAGAATTTCCAACCTTCACAAGCATCGGAGCAAATATATTACTCAGAGCCATGGAGCTGGTGCGACCAACCCTTGCCGAAATGTTCGGCACACAATAATGAATGATGCCGTATTTTTCAAAAACCGGTTTTTCGATGGTTCGGCAGGTGGAAGTCTCAAAACATCCTCCCTGATCCACACTTAAATCGATGATAATGGCTCCTGGCTTCATGGTTTTAACCAACTCCTCGGCCACCATGAATCTTTCGGAACCATTGATATACCTTAAATTTCCGATTACTGCATCGGCTGTTGTCAGTGCTTTAAATAACACCGCCGGATGAATAACCGAAGTGAAAACCTGCTGTCCCAGATAATGCTGAATCTTTCTGAGTTTGTTAACATCATGGTCAAATATCTTCACCTGAGCTCCCAATGCCAATGCCGACCGGGCTGCAACTGAGCCGGCTAAACCAGCTCCCAGAATCAGTACTTCAGTCGGAGAAACCCCTGCAATACCGCCCAGTAAAATACCCTTACCACCAGAAGCATTGCTCATCAACTCCGAAGCAACCGCGATGGCGGTGTTTCCTTCAATCTCCGCTATAGTATTAACGACAGGGAAAGCCTTTTGTTCATCTTTAATCAACTCGTAAGCAATGGCGTTCAGTTTTTTCGACATCATCATTTTGATGCTTTCAGCTGATAAAGTGGATAACTGCAACATCGAAAAAATGGATTTCCCGTTTTTCATCAAAGCCAGCTCATCAATCGTGGGAGGTGCTATTTTCAGGACAATATCGGCTCCGAACACTTCAGCTTCGTTTTCCACGATAACTGCTCCGGCTTCACTGTACTGTAAATCTGTATAATACATGGGTAAGCCGGCACCGCGTTGCACCATTACCTTGTGTCCTTCTTCCACCACGATGGAAACTCCTTCGGGCGTAAGTCCCAGCCGTGTTTCAGCATGCGCGTTTTCACGCGGAATTCCTATCGACAGCCGGGGTTGTCGAACAATTTCCCGGAGCAATGACTCTTCGGGGAAAAGCACCTTTTGCGAACTCGGATCTTGTCTCATAGGAATTGGTTTTTGAATGGACTACAAAACTAACTGCAATTGTTGAGAATTGCAAGAGGGAGAGGTTTATTTTTCTGAATTCCTATAAAACATATTCCATAATCCCCCCGCTGATTTCCAACAGCGATATTTCGCAAAGTTTGGTGAGGTATTGCGCTTGCACCAATCTTTCTTCGGCTTCGAGCAGACTGTTCTGCGCTTCCCTGAGTTCGATTCCGGATAAATCTCCCAGTTTGTACCGCTCGATAGCGATTTCGTAATTTTCACGGGCATGGGATACGTTCTCCTGCTCGAGGTTGGTAAGTTCCATGTTGTTGAGATAGGCCATCCAAAAATTAGAAAAATCACTTTTTAGCGAGAGTTTGAGTTCTGCTATGGCAAGTTCCTGGTTGTTGATTTCAAGTTGCGCATTTCGTTGTTTACGTGAACGGTTGAAGCCGTCGAACAGGTTGAAGCCCAACGTAAGTCCGTAATTAAATCCAAGGTTATTTTGTTTTTTATACGTGCCATATTCATAGATGTTTGAGCCGTAACCGTATCCGGCATTCAGTCGTAAATAAGGATAATTGGCGCTTCTGGCTGCCTGCAGATCCAACACTTTCAGGTTCTTCTCCCGGGCGGCAGTTAAAAGATAAATGTTCTTCTCCAAGACATTACTCCAAAGCGTTTCCTTGCTTAGCAGGGAGTTGAAGTTGATTTCCTGATCAGGAATCTTGATTTCCTGATCGACCGACTCTTCCCCGACAAGTTGGTTAATTCTGACCTTACTTGAAAACAATACCTCGTGCTGACGAATCAGTTTTGAGCTGTCGGTGTTGAAATCAACCCTGGCCTGTTGTAAGTCCAAACGCGAGAGGTTTCCGATGGTATAGCGGGCCTCAACAATGCGGAGGCGCTCTTTCGAAAGTTTAACGGCAGCATGCAGATTTTTCAGCCGGATACATTGCTGAATATAATTATAATACTCTGCTGTCAGATTCGAAACAAAAGCCTCGACATTCATGCGTGTTTTCAGTTCTCCAATTTGTTGCAGCTCTTTCAATCCTGAATATTTTGCCTGAATGTTAAATCCATCGAAAATGGTCCAGTTGAGATTCACACCTGCCGAAAAATTCTGATTGGAAACACCAGACTGACGAATTACCGGTAAATTTTCATCCTGTGGAAATTGCCCGGTGTTGTTTTCAGTTCCTCCAAAAGTTGAGTTCAAATCAACCGTTGGTAAATAACCTGCATTGCCCGGGGTGGCATTGTTATCCGTAATTTTTTCTTCGTTACGTACCATCCTGAGCTGGAAGTTTTGTTCCAGCCCTTTTTCTATTAACTGCTTCAGGTTAATTACACCTTCAGCATGTAAAATGTTGGAGAAAATCAGCAATATGAATAGTATTTGTTTCATTTTCATTGATTTGTTAATAAACCTGACAGGTTTAATTGTCAGTACTCCTGCACCTTTTTCTTCGATCTGTCGGATGAAATATATAAATACATGGCAGGAACGATAAACAAGGTTAGAAATGTTGAAATTAAAATTCCACCTACCACAGCCACACCCATGGCAATTCGTCCGTTAGCTCCTTCACCGCTCGCAAATGCCAGCGGCAATAAACCAAGTACGGTAGAGAAGCTGGTCATCAGGATAGGTCGTAATCGTTGAATGGATGCGCCTGCCACAGCATTCAGAATGTCCATGCCACCGGCCTGACGCTGATTGGCAAATTCCACGATAAGTATTCCGTTTTTGGCCACCAGACCAATCAGCATGATGAGACCAATCTGGCTGAAAATGTTCATCGTGATGTCGGCAAGCCACATGAAAATCAGGGCTCCTGCTAATGCCAACGGTACTGAAAGCATGATGACAAACGGGTCCTTGAAACTTTCAAACTGGGCAGCTAATACCAGATAAATTAATACCAATGCCAGAACAAAAGCAAACATCAGGCTGGAAGAACTTTCCCTGAAATCTTTCGAGTCCCCCGCCAACGCGGTTCTGAACGTGTCATCCAGGGTTTCTTTCGCGATTTTATCCATTTCATCCAAAGCTTCTCCCAGTGTCACACCCGGAGCCATCCCTGAAGTAATAGTTGCGGAACTGAAACGATTATAGCGGTATAATTGAGGAGGCGCAACTGTTTCTTCCAACTCTACCATATTGTCGAGCTGAATCATTTGTCCCTGGTTGTTTTTAAGATAAATTGTTTTCAGATCGAGTGGGGTATTGCGTTGCTGACGGTTGATTTCACCCAGAATCTGGTATTGTTTCCCGTTCATGTAAAAATAACCCATACGCTGACCACTCAATGCATATTGCAAAGTTTCGCCAATATCGCGGGTACTTACACCCAATAAGGTGGCTTTGTCACGGTCGATGTTGATGCGCGTTTCGGGCATGGTAAATTTGAGATCAACATCAGCCATCTGGAATTTCGGGTTTTGATTCATTTTCTCCAGAAACACCGGTATGACTTCCTGTAGCTTGTCAATTGTCGGTGACTGAAGTACATATTGTACCGGCATAGAAGTTCGCCTGCCTCCAAAGGTGGATTGTTGCTGAACAAATGCCCTGGCTTCTGTTTCTTTTCTTACCGCTGCTGAAAGCTCATCGGCAATTTCCATCTGGGACCTTTTGCGCTTGTCAATATCCGGAAGTAAAATTCTTACCATACTAAATGTACTTCTTACAATTGAAATATTGGACTCCCGTTCATATGCCACACTATCAACAATTTCTGAAATTTTATCGGTATAATCCCTTATAAATTCGTATGTTGCTCCTTCAGGAGCTGATGTTCTTATGGTTAACTGAGAGCGGTCTTCCAAAGGGGCCATTTCTTCAGGAATAGTTGACCATAACAGTCCTATTAACCCCATAGTGAAGACTACAACAATTATTGCAATCCATTTGTGTTTAAGGAAATATCCCAATGAATTTTCATATATACGGTTCATCCAGATGAAAAATGGCTCTGTTTTCCGGTATAGCCAGTTATGCTGTTCTCTTCTTTTTAATAATTTGGAAGAAAGCATAGGAGTAAAAGTCAACGCAACAAATGATGAAATAATTACAGCGCCAGAGACTACAATGCTAAATTCCCGGAATAATCGACCTGTCAGTCCTTCGAGAAAAACAATCGGAAAGAATACTGAAACAAGCGTAATAGTCGTGGAAATAATTGCGAAGAAAATTTCTTTAGAACCCTCTATCCCTGCACGCGTGGGAGTCATACCCACTTCTATTTTCTGGTAGATATTTTCAGTCATTACAATAGCATCATCCACTACTAATCCCACCGCCAGTACCACCGCTAACATCGACAGCACATTAATGGAGAAGCCGGCCAGGTACATGACAAAGAAAGCTCCGATAAGGGAAACAGGTATAACCACAATGGGGATGAGCGTTACACGCCAATCGCGCAGGAACATGAAGATGATGACAATTACAAGTAAAAACGCTACGAATACCGTGTCCTGCACTTCTTTAATTGAAGCACGGATAAAGCGGGTATTGTCAAAAACGATTTCAGCGCGAACGTCTTCGGGCAAATCTTTTTTCATTTGCTGCACACGCAGTTGAACTTCATCTGATATATCAATTTGATTTGCACCCGGCTGTGGAATGATAATCACACTTACCATGGGAACCCCGTTCAGCCTGAGGATGTTTTTTCGATTCTCGGCGTCCAGTTCTGCTTCACCAATATCCCTGAAACGTACAATTCTGAAATTATCTTCTTTGATAATCAGGTTGTTAAATTCTTCAGGTGTTTCCATTAACCCCAGTGTTCTGATTGTCAACTCGAGTTTGTCGCCTTCAATACTACCGGAAGGCAATTCTACATTTTCACTGTCAATAGCTCTTTTTACATCCATCGGAGTCACGTCATAAGCTGCCATCCTCACCGGATCGAGCCATAAACGCATTGAATACCGGTTTTCTCCCCAGATTTCAACCGCACTTACATTCTGGATGGTTTGCAACCGCTCTTTTACGGTTAATTCAGCTATTTCGGTCAGTTCCAACAGAGAGCGTTTTTCACTTTGAACTGTAATCTGCACAATTGGGTTTGCGTCTGCATCTGCTTTTGAGACGGTAGGCGGGTCGCAATCACGCGGTAAATATCGTTGTGCTCTGGCAACCTTATCCCTAACATCGTTCGCAGCAGTTTCCAAATCAACACTCAATTCGAATTCTACAGTGATGCTACTTGACCCCTGACGGCTCCTGCTGGTAAGCGAACGGATACCCGGAATGCCGTTAATTTGTTGCTCTAACGGTTCAGTTATTTGTTTTTCAATAATTTCAGCATTTGCTCCCGGGTAGGTGACAGAAACATTGATGATGGGGGTATCGACATTCGGATATTCCCGTACCCCCATATATCCATAACCGATTATTCCGAGTAATAGAATAACAAGGATAAATACGGTGGCAAGTACCGGACGTCGTATGCTTAATTCAGATATATTCATTAGTGAAAAATTTTCCTTCCTTTGTTTATGACTACTTTACCTCAATGTCAACCAAATTGCTGATTGTTACATCCAGTCCATCGCGAAGCTGCATTACGCCGGTGGTCAGTAAAGTGTCGCCTGACTGAAGTCCCTGTAGAATTTGCACAGATGAGGCGGTACGCAATCCTTTCCGGATTTCAATCTGGCGGGCTTTCCCGTTTTTATATACAAAAGCCAGGTCTCTTCCCATTTCGGCAATAGTTGAAATACTCGGTACCACAATGGCGTTATCGATTTCTCTCAGTATAATTTCGATGGAGGCTGAACGGCCAGGTCTTAGCTTTCCGCCGGGGTTCTCATAAAGTGCACGTGCTTTGAGAGAAAGTGTTTTTTCATCCAGGGTTGTTTCAATGGCATAAACATTCGCAGTGTAAACCGTTTCATCCCCTTCCACAACAAATCCGATGCGGGTTCCCGGTCTGATGTTGTTGGCATGACGTTCGTTTACAGAGAATTCAATTTTGAGCGGTGATATCTTGGTAAGTCTGGCTACGACGGTTCCTGTCGATGCAAAAGCTCCTTCACTAACCCATCTTAACCCTATAATTCCATCGAAAGGGGCTCTCAGTTCGGTTTGTTGTATTCTGGCTTTTACCAGGTCAATATCAGCCATCAGCTTATCCATGTCCGTCGTGACGGCCTGATAGGCTTCCTGACTAACTGCATCCTTATCGAGCAAGGTTCGTTGGCGATTCACCCTTTCCCGTGCCAGCGGAATCTGCGCTTCTAATTTCCTGAGTTCAGCCAGCAAAGGCTGATCATTCACTTTGGCGAGTAGTGTTCCTCTTTTTACAAACGTTCCTTCCTTAAAATAAATATTGGTTATTTTGCCGGAAGCTTCAAATGATAAGTCTACTTCTTCATCGGGAAGTAGCTGACCCTTGGTGCGAAAGACATCGGTTAACTTTTGTGGTTTCAATACCATGGCATTGACGTCCAATTGTCTGCGATTTTGTTGCGAGGGTTTTCCCTCTGTTGCGGTTTGTGTCTCTCCTCTACTAAATATGCCTTTATATTTAGGGAAGAATACGATTCCGAGTAATAAAATTACGATGGAAGAAAAGAGGATTATCTTTGTCTTTTTAGTCATGACTGTGATTGGGATTTGCTAAAATACTTTACAAGCCTGCTAATTTAGAAAGATTTATTAATATATGGAATTTGTTTTCAACATATCTGCATTTTTAATCATTTTTTAAGAACTTATTCCACCCATTTCTTTTACATTTGCAAGGTATGAAGGAAGAAGCCTTAGCAAAACTGCAAATCCTCGCTGAATCAGCCAAATACGATGTATCCTGTGCTTCCAGCGGTACCACGCGCAAGAGCAAAGCGGGTGGTATAGGCAATACCGCAGGCTGGGGAATCTGTCATAGTTTTACTGAAGATGGCCGGTGTGTTTCTCTGCTGAAAATCATGCTGACCAACTACTGTATTTACGATTGCGCTTATTGCATCAACCGCCGAAGCAACGATATCCGCAGGGCTACTTTCTCGGTGGATGAACTGGTTGAGCTGACTATTGAGTTTTACCGCCGCAATTACATCGAGGGACTTTTCCTCAGTTCGGGCGTAATCAATAATCCTGATTATACCATGGAGCGAATGGTTCGGGTAATTAAGGAGCTACGAACCACCCATCGTTTCAATGGTTATATCCACATGAAAAGTATTCCGGGTTGTAGTCAGCAACTCGTGCACGAGGCTGGTTTATACGCTGATCGATTGAGTGTTAATATCGAAATCCCGACAGAAAAAAATCTGAAATTGCTGGCCCCGGAAAAAAGCCACGAAAGCGTCTTTAAACCCATGCAATTTATTCAGCAGGGAATGCTTGAAAATGCTGAAGAGAGAAAGAAATCACGTTATGTACAGCGTTTTGTGCCCGCGGGACAAAGTACGCAGATGATTGTCGGAGCCACAGATGAAAGTGATAAACAGATTTTGAAAACTTCTGATTATTTGTATAATCAACCGGGAATGAAACGGGTTTATTATTCAGGTTTTGTTCCGGTGAACAGTTATGACAACCGGCTTCCGGCGTTGAAACAGCCGCCTTTGGTTCGTGAGAATCGCTTGTATCAGGCCGATTGGTTGCTTCGCTTTTACGAATTTAAGGTGGATGAAATTGTGGATGACAACCATCCTGATTTAGATCTCGAAATTGACCCGAAACTTTCGTGGGCATTGCGACATCCGGAGTTTTTTCCTGTTGATATCAACAAAGCTGAATATCGTGACTTGCTCCGGGTGCCTGGTATCGGTGTTAAATCGGCCAAACTGATTGTGGTTTCACGCAGATACTCCCGGCTAAATGCCAGAGATTTGAAAAAGATTGGTATTGTCATGAAAAAAGCACAGTACTTTATTACCTGTAATGAGTTATCCGGATTGAATACGGTAAGTGATACCTCTCCGGAGTATGTGCGCAGTTTGCTGGTGCCTAAAAAGAAAGGTCAGAAACAGCCCGATTTGCAACAAATGTCCCTTATTTTCCCGGAATAAGCCTATGATTGTATTCCGATACGATAAAACTTTTGAAGGATTGCTCACGGCAATTTTTGACGCCTATAACCGCAATACATTTCCGGTCAAATTACTTTCATCCGACGAAATTGAACCTTTGTTCGTGGATGCGTGTCACACTGTGATAACCGATCCGGATAAAGCAGGTCGTGTCTGGAAGGGGTTGGAGAAAAGGATGATGCCTGTTACCCGCAATATGCTTTCTTACGTTTGGTTGTCTGAAATCAATGGAAGCGACGAGGCTATATTCAGATATATAAGAAAGGTCTTCGATAGTAAAACATCCATAGAAATGAATTTTGCGGATGATGATGTATTGCAGATTCGTACCATTGCTCAAAAAGTGAACAGAGAAAAACAGCGGGTGATAGAATTTGTGCGTTTTCAGAAAACGGCTGATGGTATCTTTTTTGCGCCGATAGCGCCTGAGCATAATGTGCTACCGCTTACGTTAGAGCATTTTACCGACCGCTTTGCCGATCAGCAATGGATTATCTATGATACCAAACGAGATTATGGCTATTTCTACAATCTGAAAGAAACAACAGAAATAACATTAGACAGTGATACGCTTATTTTGGAAGGAAAAGTGAATGAGGAGTTATTAGACCCTAACGAACAACTGTTCCAACGCATGTGGAAAAGTTATTTTAAGTCTATGGCTATCAAAGAAAGAATTAATCCTAAGCTGCACCGGCAACACTTACCGGTAAGGTTCTGGAGATACCTGACGGAGAAACAATAAAACGACGGTGTCTCATAAGTGCCCAACTGCTGCGTTGCTTTCGATATGAGTGCCCGGTCACGTACTTTAGTACGCTCCCTCTCCCTCAATCTCAGCGCCTTGCATTTGAACACTTCTGAGACACCTTGGCTGTTTCTCGCGTGAAAATGCTTTTGAGACAGCCCCGTTTCACAACTAACCAATTTATTTTACAGCAAACTTTTCTCTAATTCTATAGCTTTAGGGAAAAGAATATTATTCTCGAGGTGAATGTGCATGTGCAAATCTTCCTCGAATTCTTTCAACAGAGCAAGAGTAACCTGATAGGTGTTGCAGGCGTCAAATGGAGGAGTATAATTGTCCGTAAGCTTGTCGATCGTACGGAATCTCTCTCCCTCAGTGTCGTGTTCAGTGTGCATTTCCGCAATCAGGTCCTCTATGGTTCCGAATGACGGCAAACTGTATGTTTCTCCCGAATCCTGTACTTTTATCATTTTTTGAACTGCCGGAAATAACATCAGTTCTTCCTTTTTCATGTGGGCAGTCAGGTTGCCGGCAGCAGCATAAAACAACTGTTCCACTTCGATAAGTTCCGGATGGCGCTCTCCGTGTACTCTGGCCACTTTCTCCATAAAGGGAGTAATTTCCTGAATTCTGCTTGTTACATACCGGTGATGTTTCTTTACGATATAATCTGCCAGTAAATCCAACGGCCATGATTTGAAATCAGTTCCTGAATTATCATTTGTCTGAATGGCTTGCTTTAATTGATCAATCAGTTTGTCAGTGTCAATTTCTTTTCCGACGCAAGCATCTGCGATACTCCGGTTGCCGTTACAGCAAAAATCAATTCCATAACGTTTGAAAACCGGTGCGGTCCGGTAGTCTAATGCTACCAGCTGACCAATGTTGTTGTTTTGTGTAATGTTCATAATCCTTATTTTTATCAGCCACAAACCGTGACCTACTTGTTTATCTTATTTGTTTTATTCGGATAAAATTGTCATAAATAAAAAGAAAAAAATTCAACGTACTAAAGTGACTTCACCCGATTGAAGTTTGGTTGCTAAATCAAAAACACTGGTGGTTTCCAGCATGGTTTTTAATTCTGACCTGACTTTTACAAATTCATTGTGTATCGGACAAGGTTTTTCTTCACTGCACTCGTTCAAACCTAATCCGCAGCCATTGTAAACCGAGTCACCATCAATTGCAAAAACGATGTCACTGACTTTGATTTGTTTCATCATTTTTGCATTTATCTCAAATCCACCATAGGGTCCGGTTAGCGAACTCACAATACCCTGCTTATTTAAAGTCCCCATGATTTTTGCAGTGTAGGCCTCAGGGGAACCGGTATGTTTTGCAACATCACCAATCTTCACCCGTTTATTCTCGAGTGACTGAGTCGCAATGTAAATCATTGCTTTGATGGCATGTTCGCAGGCTTTTGAAAACATTTTGCATTCTTTTATGCTGCAAATATATAAACTTTTTTATTTGCGACAAAATTATCGTAAATAAAATTATGATTGATTATATTTCATTCAGACCATAAATATCCCGGAAGATAGGATTAAATACTAATTCTTACCTGGCATCAATGACAATCATTTAATGTGGTTTTACATTCAATTTGTGTTGAAAAACTCACACTTTTTTTGTAGCTTTGCGAACTAAAATTCACAATCCCCAAAAAATGAATAAAAAAAGAATAAAAAAAGCATTAGTCTCTGTTTATCACAAAGATAAGCTGGATGTAATTATCCAAAAACTGCATGAAGAAGGCGTTGAATTTATATCAACCGGCGGTACACAATCTTTTATAGAGTCATTGAACATTCCGTGTGAAGCGGTTGAAGATTTAACAGGATATCCTTCAATTTTGGGTGGTAGGGTTAAAACATTGCATCCGAAGGTGTTCGGTGGTATTCTTGCCAGACGTGAGCTGGCGCAGGATAATGAACAACTGAATGCTTTTGAAATACCGGAAATAGATTTGGTGATTGTGGATTTATATCCTTTCGAAGCTACAGTAGCAGCGGGTGCTGATGAGCCTACAGTGATTGAGAAAATCGATATCGGTGGAATATCCCTGATTCGTGCCGCGGCAAAAAACTTTAAAGATGTTGTGATTGTAGCTTCACAGGAACAATATGAACCGCTTTTAAACCTGATCCAGGAAAACGGTGCTGAGACAACGATTGAAGAACGTCGCTGGTTTGCCAAAGAGGCATTTGCGGTTTCGTCGGGTTATGATTCAGCTATTTTCAATTATTTCGATGGGGAAGAGGAGTCGGCCTTCCGTCAGGCAGAAAACAATGCAAAGGTATTGCGTTACGGAGAGAATCCGCATCAGCGTGGTATTTTCTTTGGAAAATTTGATGATATGTTCGAGCAACTCCAGGGCAAGGAGATATCATACAACAACCTGCTGGATATAGATGCGGCAGTTAACCTCATCAACGATTTCGAAGATATTACTTTTGCCATTCTCAAACACAATAATGCCTGCGGAATTGCTTCCCGTCCGGCACTTGTGGATGCCTGGAACGATGCACTGGCAGGCGATCCGGTTTCGGCTTTCGGTGGAGTGCTGGTGACCAACGCCATCATTGATAAAGAGACTGCCGAAGAAATCAATAAAATTTTCTTCGAAGTGATTATTGCTCCGGATTATGATCTGGAAGCGCTTGAAGTGCTTTCTCAAAAGAAAAACAGGATTATCCTGATACTCAAAGACAACAAAATCAAAACAAAACAGTTCCGTTCGTTGTTGAATGGTGTGCTGATGCAGGATAAAGACCTCAAAACCGAAACTACCGACGATTTGAAGGTGGTTACAGATAAAACGCCTACAGAACAGGAAATTGAAGATTTGCTGTTTGCCAATAAGATTGTAAAACACACCAAATCAAATGCCATTGTACTGGCTAAGAACAAACAAATGTGTGCCAGCGGGGTTGGACAAACCTCGCGCGTGGATGCCCTTGAGCAGGCTATCGAGAAGGCGGCAAACTTTAATTTCGATTTGAATGGTGCCGTGATGGCTTCTGACGCTTTCTTCCCCTTCCCCGATTGTGTGGAAATTGCTGCTAAGGCAGGTATTTCAGCCGTGATTCAACCTGGTGGTTCGATCAAGGATCAGGACTCCGTAGACTCCTGCAACCACAACGGACTTTCAATGGTAACAACAGGATACAGACACTTTAAACATTAATAGATTATGGGACTTTTTTCATTCACCCAGGAAATTGCGATCGACTTAGGAACAGCGAATACTATTATCATCCATAATGATAAGATCGTGGTTGACGAACCTTCAGTAGTTGCACTCGACCGCCGTACTGACAAATTAATCGCAATCGGGGAAAAGGCCCGTCAGATGCAAGGAAAAGAAAACGAAGGTATCCGGACTGTGCGCCCTTTGCGCGATGGTGTTATTGCCGACTTTTATGCTGCTGAATTGATGATTCGCGGCATGATCAAAATGATTCCTTCTAAAAATTACCTTTTTACTCCTTCGCTGAAAATGGTGGTGTGTATTCCTTCGGGAAGTACGGAAGTGGAAATTCGTGCGGTACGCGACTCTTCGGAGCATGCCGGCGGACGTGAGGTTTATATGATTTATGAACCGATGGCTGCTGCTATTGGTATCGGTATTGATGTGGAATCGCCAACCGGCTGTATGATCGTGGATATCGGTGGTGGTACAACTGAGATTGCTGTAATCTCGCTGGGAGGTATTGTTTCCAATAAATCCATCCGCATTGCCGGTGATGATCTTACGCTGGATATTGTTGAGTATATGGGACGTATGCATAATATCAAAGTGGGTGAAAGAACGGCTGAACTGATTAAAATAAATGTAGGTGCTGCTTTAACCGACCTGGAAGATGCTCCTGAAGATTATATTGTACGTGGTCCGAACCGCATGACTGCCCTGCCGATGGAAGTACCGGTATCCTATCAGGAAATAGCTCACTGTCTCGAAAAGTCAATTTCGAAAATTGAAGCGGCTATTTTAAGTGCGCTGGAACAGACGCCTCCTGAATTGTATGCCGATATCGTTGAAAAAGGTATTTACTTAGCTGGTGGTGGTGCTTTGTTGCGCGGTCTCGACAAACGTTTGACAGATAAGTTGAATATCCAGTTCCACATTGCCGAAGATCCACTCAGGGCTGTTGCCAGGGGAACGGGTATCGCGTTGAAGAACGTGGATAAATTCGGCTTCCTGATTCGCTAATGATTATTTCACGGGTATGCTGTCCGGACAATGAGGCAGTATACCCGTTGGCATATTACGCATGAAGAAACTCTTTGCTTTTTTAATTAAATACAGTATCGTGATTTTATTTCTTTTTCTGGAAGTAATCGCGTTCAGTATGGTCGTTAGGAATAACGGTTATCAGCAGAGTGTTTTTTTTTCATCCGGAAACACCATGCTGGCTTCGCTTTATTCAGTCAGTAATTCGGTAATTGAGTATTTCTATCTAAAATCAACCAACGATGGACTTGCTTCTGAAAATACAACGCTGAAAAATGAGGTGGTTGAACTTCAAAACCAACTGGAAGCAATTAAGAATCAGGCTCCACAGCCGGGGAGCCTTAAAATCAGCCCGGATAAAGAGCTTCGCTACATTCAGGCTAAAGTAATCAACAATTCTACCAATAAGTTGTTGAATTATATCACATTGAATAAAGGCCAAAGAGATGGTATCCGACCTGATATGGGAGTAGTTAACGAAGAGGGCGTCGTTGGAGTTGTTTCAAATGTATCGGAAAAATTTGCCGTGGTTATTCCGGTAATCAATCCCAAGATACAAATCAACAGTAAGTTTATAAGGAATAATTATTCGGGACCGGTTCATTGGGAAGGCGATAATTACCGTTATGCCGATTTGAATGATATCGCCCGGCATGTGGTATTTTCATTGGGAGACTCTATTGTTACCAGTGGTTACTCAAAATCTTTCCCGGAAGGAATATTTGTTGGGACTGTTGATGATTTCAAAATCAGTGACAGCGATGCCTATTATCATATTAAAATAAAGCTGGGTGTAAACTTCAGAACATTGACCCATGTAAAGGTAATTGACTACCAGAATTATCAGGAGCAGCAAAATCTCGAAAACACGATGCAGGAATGATTCTTTTATTGCAGAACATAGTACGGTTTATTCTCTTAGTCCTTGTGCAGGTGTTTGTTCTTAACAACATCCGCTTGATGGGATATGTGAATCCGTATATTTACATTCTGTTCATTTTTGTGTTGCCGGTCAGGTTCTCAAGGGCAGCAACCCTTATCCTTGCTTTTGTTCTAGGACTTGTAATTGATGCTTTTTCAAATACTCCGGGGATGCACACCTTTGCGACCGTCCTGGTGGCCTATTTAAGAACCCCGGTAATTAAAATCTTTACAAGCATTGAAGAAGGAGCAAATCCTGAGCCTTCATTTTATACATTTGGCGTTTCAAACTTCATAAAATACATCATAACACTGGTTTTAATTCACCACACAGCCTTTTTCTTCTTAGAAATTTTTACCTTTGTGGGCATTGGACAAACCCTCCTGAGAATAATTCTTAATACCTTGATAACATCTGTTATTTTATTGGGAATTAATTCTTTTAAAAAGAGATAGTTATGATAAACGATACGCTTCAGAACCGAAGATGGGTCATTGCGGGAATAATTTCTGCATTCGTTTTACTATATATTATTCAACTTTTCTCCCTGCAAATTATTGAAACCAAATATAAAAGCGGCGCAGAGAGTAACGCCCTCCTTAAAAAAACGATTTTCCCTCCCCGCGGATTGATTTATGACCGGAATAATACGCTGTTGGTTTACAACAAACCGGCGTATGATATTGTGCTGATTATGCGTGAAATCAGAGGACTTGATACCCTGGATCTGTGCCGGTCGCTGAATATCTCCAAATCATATTTCATAGATAGAATTGCGGAAATTAAGGACAGAAAAAAGAATCTGGGATATTCGAGTTATACTCCACAGATTTTCATGACCCAACTGAACTCAGAAGATATCGCTACCTTTCAGCAGAGTTTGTATAAGTATCCCGGTTTTTATGTGCAAAACCGGACGTTGCGTGAATATGCCTATCCTAATGCAGCACACATATTCGGAAGTATCGGAGAAGTCTCGTGGAATGATATAGAAAAAGACCCTTACTATAAACAGGGAGATTATTCCGGTCGTGATGGCGTGGAATATACTTATGAAAAATCATTACGGGGAAAGAAAGGAGTCGAAATTCTATTGAGAGATTCGAGAGGTAGAATCAAAGGGAAGTACAGAAATGGAGAAATGGATGAAGCCCCTGTTGCCGGATCGAATCTGATGCTGACCATTGATATAAATTTGCAGAAAATAGGAGAAGAGCTATTGAACGGGAAAATCGGCAGCGCGGTAGCCATTGAACCCAAAACCGGTGAAATACTGGCCATGGTGTCGAATCCCGGTTTCGATCCTTCCATCTTAGTTGGCAGATCCAGATCTGCTAATTATTCCGCTTTGCTGAAAGATCCTACCAAACCATTAATGAACCGGGCTACACAGGCAACCTATCCTCCCGGATCGACATTTAAACCAATACAAGCACTTGTTTGTCTGGAACTGGGAGGAATTACCGAGCGTACCTTATTTAGTTGCAACGGTCAAGGTTCGACCCCCATTAAATGTACGCACAGTCATGGGTCTCCGGTTACCTTGCTGAATGCAATTGAACAGAGTTGTAACCCGTATTTCTGGCATGCCTTCAGATCGACGATTGAAAAAGAGGGCTATGGTGAAAAAAATGCCCTATTTAAAAAGAATTATCAGGCATGGATGGATGCCATGTACAGTTTTGGTTTCGGGCATCGTTTTGAAGACAGTGATGTGTATGAACAATCGCGTGGAAACATTCCTTCTCAAAACTATTTTAATCGATATTTCGGCGAAACCGGCTGGCGGGCTATGACCATCAGGTCGTTATCAATTGGTCAGGGAGAAGTGCTGGTTACCCCCCTGCAACTTGCTAACTCCATGGCTGCAATTGCCAATGATGGATTTTATATAACACCACATTTGAATAAAAGCGATACCATGCTGTTGAGAAGGCATGAAACGGTGGTTAGGAAAGAGCATTTCCCTATTGTGGATGAAGGGATGTGGCGTGTATTTGAATTTGGAACCGGGAGGTATTACAAAATTGACGAAGTGACGATGTGTGGTAAAACAGGGACAGTTCAGAATCCCCACGGAAAAGACCATTCCCTGTTTGTTGGCTATGCACCACGAGAAAATCCTGTGATTGCGATTGTTGTGGTGGTTGAGAATGCTGGTTTCGGAGCTACCTGGGCTGCACCGGTTGCAAGTTTGATGATGGAACAGTATATCAATGGAAAAATTGAACGAAAAGAACTTTACGATCGTATATCAACAACTGTTTTAAATCCCAATGTCAAAAAGAGATAGCATACAATACGCGCTGGACTGGACAATGGTCTTTTATTTCATCCTGTTGGTTACAATGGGGTGGATCAGTATTTATGGTGCAAGCTATGATTTTGAATTTGAAGGTAGTATCCTTGATTTTGATCAACGTGCCGGAAAACAGTTTATCTGGATATTAACTGCATTTGCATTGGGTGGAGCTATTCTGCTGATTGATCATCGTATATTTAATTATTTTGCTTACGTGATTTATGTAGCTGTAATATTATTGCTTATAATCACTATTTTCGTTGCTCCCGAAATCAAGGGTTCCCGTTCTTGGCTGGTGTTAGGACCTGTCAGTTTTCAGCCGGCTGAGCTAGCCAAAATGGCAACTGCGCTCGCATTAGCCAAGTTTATGAGTCGCTATAATTACCGGATAAAAAACTGGCGCGATTTAATACCCCTTGCTTTCTTTGTTTTACTTCCTTTCGGATTGATTATCCTGCAAAAGGAAACCGGCTCTGCACTTGTTTTTGTAGCATTTTTACTGATGTTTTACAGAGAAGGAATGAAAGGTCTTGTCCTGTTATTGGTGACTTTAGCTGTCGTGCTCTTTGTTGTTGTTATCCGCTTCAGTATTTCTCCCATTGCTGAAGATAGAGGGACGTGGGGGATGGTGTTGGCCATGGGTATCATCTTGTTAATTCAGTTTTTTTATGCCTTTTTCTATACCCGGCACAGAAGAGAAGCCTTCTTCCTGATGGGCGGAACAATGCTCTTCGCGGTAGTTTCGGTTGTGTTGAACAAGTGGTTTGTTGTTAATTATGATTATGTTGCCCTTGGTATAGCCGGGGCATCAGGAATATACTGGCTATTCGTAGAATTGTTTAAACGGTATAGAAAATACATGTTACTGGTGCTGATTACTTTTGTTTCTATAGGCTTCAGTTATACAGCCGACCAGCTTTTTAACCGGATGCTTGAGCCTCACCAACAAATTCGTATTAAAGTGTTGCTGAATATGGAAGATGACCTTGCCGGTGCAGGTTACAATGTGAACCAATCGAAAATAGCCATCGGTTCAGGTGGGTTTTTCGGTAAAGGATTTCTCAATGGCACGCAAACCAAATTAAAATACGTACCGGAACAGGATACAGACTTCATCTTTTGTACTGTTGGTGAAGAACATGGCTTTATTGGCTCAGTGTTCGTTTTGATTATTTATTGGCTGTTGTTAATGCGTATACTTACAATTGCTGAAAGACAACGTGAAGATTTCCATCGTATTTATGCTTATTGTGTCGCCAGTATTCTCTTTTTTCACCTGATGATTAATGTGGGTATGGTGTTGGGTCTGATGCCTGTAATCGGCATCCCTTTGCCTTTCTTCAGTTATGGTGGATCTTCCTTGTGGGGCTTTACCATTATGTTATTTATCTTGCTGCGCCTGGATGCCTCCAGACTTGAGAGAGGGAGGTGATACTTTATAATTCCTGACTTTGTCTAACATAAAATCGCAAAACATCAAACATAAATTCTTTTTAGCCTACAGGCTGATTTCAATTCTCCCTATAGGCTAAAATCAATTCAGCCTATAGGCTAATTATAATTCTCCCTATAGGCTAAATAAGAATCAGCCTGTAGGCTAATTCAATTTTTTGTTAGGCTTCTGATATATTTAAAGTCTATATAAAAAAGAAACACCTGCATTTGGATTTTTCTGTATGCAGGTGTTTCTTGAGTTATATAAATCGTCTTTCGACTACATCAGTTCAACGCTTCTCTTCACAAAATTGGCAAGCGCTTCTCCTTTAAGCATATTGTTGGCCAGCAAAGCCAGATCGATGAGTTGGCGAACTTGTTTGTTACCCGAAGCATATTCTTTCAACATATCGTCTTTCTTGTCTTTCAGCAAACTGATTTGATCGTTCAGCGTGTCTAATTCCGTTTTTTCTTCTGCCGGAATTTCTTCTGCTTTTTTATCTTTATGACTCTCTTTCAATGCTTTTTGTTTTTCTTCAAGGGCTGAAAGTTCATCATAAACAGGTGTTATGTTTTCTTTTACTGAAGTTTCCTCGTCATTTAATATCTGATTTACGAGTGGGTGACCGGTATTGACTACTAAATTGTAGCTGTCGGGCATCTCGCCATAAAAACTCATCATGCCACCCTGCAGCGCCGACATTTCTTTCATCCTGCGCATAAACTCGTTCTGAGTAACAAATAGGGGATTAGCTGTCTCAGATAATTGTTCAAAGGATACAATAAATTCTGCTTTCTCCATTGCAGGAAGTTGCGACTTAAAGATGGTAATCAACTCATCTTTTTGTTTATCAGTCAGCGATACTGTTGCAACTTCTTCTTTCTGAATGAGCTTCTCAACCGTGTCACTGTCCACGCGAACGAAGCGGGTTTTCTCGAATTTTTGTTCGAGTTGACTAACCACATGCACATCCAATTGGCCATCCATAATTAAGACGTCATATCCCTTGTCTTTGGCATGCTGGATATAGCTGTATTGCTCTTCTTTATTGGTCGTGTAGAGATAAATCAGGTCTTTATTTTTATCTTGCTGATTTTCCTTGACCAAGTCTTTATATTCTTCAAAGGTGAAATACTTACCATCTACATTCTTCAACAAAGCATATTTCTCTGCCTTTTCATAGAACTTTTCATCGCTGAGCATGCCGTACTGGATGAATATCTTCAGGTTATCCCATTTATCTTCAAATTGTTCGCGGTCCGACTTGAATATCTCTGCCAGACGGTCGGCTACTTTTTTTGTAATATGACCTGAAATCTTTTTTACATTTGCATCACTTTGCAGGTAACTTCTGGATACATTCAAGGGGATATCCGGAGAATCGATTACACCATGCAGCAGGGTCAGGTAGTCCGGGACGATGTTTTCCACATGTTCAGTCACGAAAACCTGATTGCAATACAATTGAATTTTGTTGCGTTGCAGCTCTATGTTGTTTTTGATTTTAGGGAAATAGAGGATACCAGTCAGGTTGAAAGGATAATCCACGTTCAGGTGGATGTGAAAGAGTGGATCTTCACTCATAGGATACAAATCGCGGTAAAACTGCGCGTAATCTTCTTCTTTTAAATCAGCCGGTTTCTTCGTCCACGCCGGTGCGGTGTTGTTGATTACATTATCTTCGTCTGTTTCAACTTCTTTTCCGTCTTTCCATTCTTTTTTCTTGCCGAAAACGATTTCAACCGGCAGGAACTTACAGTATTTCTTCAGCAACTCACTGATTTTGGAATCTTCCAGAAACTCTTTATTTTCATCATCGATATGTAAAACGATGTCGGTTCCACGTTCAGATTTGATAGTATCTTCAAGTGTGTATTCAGGATCACCTTTACATGACCAGTGCTGTGCGACCGAGTCTTCTTTGTAAGATTGGGTGAAAATCTCCACTTTCTTTGAAACCATAAATGAGGAGTAGAAGCCCAGTCCAAAATGTCCGATGATAGCCTGAGCGTCTTTTTTATATTTCTCTACAAATTCCTCTGCTCCGGAAAATGCAATCTGGTTAATGTACTTCTCAATCTCTTCACCGGTCATACCAATACCGCGATCGGAAATAGTCAGCGTTCCTTTCTTCTTATCAGCAGAAACATATACCTTTAATTCACCTAACTCGCCTTTGAACTCGCCTACTGATGCCAGGGTTTTCAGTTTCTGAGTTGCATCAACGGCGTTGGAAACCAGTTCGCGTAGAAAAATTTCGTGATCGCTGTATAAAAACTTCTTGATGACGGGGAATATATTATCGCTCGTTACCCCAATGTTACCTTTTGACATATATCTTATTTTTTAAATTTTATTGATTTGCAACCCCGTCTGTGTCAAAAAAAATGCCACCGGCTATGAGTCTGTCATTTTGACATGAAACCATGTTTAGTAAATTCCTATTGAGCCGGATAATTCTGGTTTAAAGGAGGATTCGCGATTTTTTAACGCAATTTTAATATAGATCGTATTGTGGTTTGAAAACAATGTCGTATGTTTGCGACATAAAACATTGTAGTATGAGAAAACCGGAAGTATTTGAAATGGAATTACAGGATTTAGCAGCCTTTGCCAGGGTCATCGCTCATCCTGCGCGTTTGGCAATCCTGAAGTATTTGGCAGAAACAAAGACCTGTATATCGGGAGATATTTCAGACAATCTTCCGTTGAGCCGGACAACTGTTTCGCAGCATTTAAAAGAATTGCGGGATATGGGATTGATACATGGTGAAATTGATGGATTGAAGATCAATTATTGTTTATGTAAAACAACAATAGAAGGTAAATTAACGATGTTTGATGCGTTTTTTAGTCAAATTAAAAATGCAGTTGTAGTTTGCGAAACAGAAACATGTAAATAACAATAGATCTGTCAGCTTTATAAACCCTGACAGATCTGATAAAACAATTATAAAAATGAAAATATTAATTCTTTGTACAGGAAATTCATGTCGCAGTCAGATGGCGCACGGTTGGTTACAATCGTTTGATAAAAGTATCACCGTGTGTTCTGCAGGCACAAGAGCATCGGGCAGGTTAAGCGAAAAAGCGGTAGCGGTGATGAAGGAAGCCGGAATAGATATCAGTCATCACACGTCAGATCCGGTAGAGAAATACCTTGGCGAAGCGTGGGATTATGTTGTTACCGTTTGTGGCGGAGCCAATGAAAGTTGTCCGGCTTTTTTAGGGAAAGTAAAACACCGTCTTCATTTGGGTTTTGAAGACCCGGGAGATGCTGTAGGTTCAGATGACTTTATCTGGAGTGAGTTTAGAAGAATACGCGATGACATAAAAGAGGCATTTTATAAATTATATCAAAACGAAATCAAACCTCAGTTATGAGTACTGAATCAAAAAAGATGTCATTCTTCGACCGTTATTTATCCGTATGGGTTGCTTTGTGTATTATTACCGGCATTGCAATTGGTAAATTGCTGCCTGTAATCCCTGAAACTTTAGGTAAACTTGAGTATGCCAATGTTTCCATCCCGATAGCGATTCTCATCTGGATCATGATATTCCCGATGATGCTGAAAATTGATTTCAAAAGCATCGTGGATGCCGTGAAAATGCCAAAAGGCTTAACAGTAACGCTGGTGGTTAACTGGTTTATTAAGCCTTTTACGATGTTTGGTATTGCCTGGCTATTCTTTTTTGTGATTTACAAATTCTTAATTCCTGAAGATTTGGCAAAAGAATATCTTGCCGGTGCGGTATTGTTGGGAGCAGCTCCCTGCACGGCTATGGTATTCGTGTGGAGCCATCTGACAAAGGGCAATCCTGCCTATACTTTGGTGCAGGTTGCTGTCAATGACCTGATTATTGTAGTGGCGTTTATTCCGATTGTGACTTTGTTGCTCGGAGTTTCCGGCATTGCTATTCCCTGGAACACCTTGATCATGTCGGTAGTGTTGTTTATCGTAATTCCATTGGTATCCGCATACATCGTCAGAACCAGGGTGATAAGCCAACGAGGTAAAGAATTTTTCGAAAATGTTTTTCTAAAAAAATTTACAGGAATCACCATTTCCGGTTTATTACTGACATTAATTATCATTTTCTCTTTCCAGGGAGATGTAATTCTGAATAACCCATTCCATATTCTGCTGATAGCAATACCTTTGATTATTCAGACTTTCCTGATATTCTTTATCGCGTACGGATGGGCCAAACGCTGGAAATTACCGCATAATATAGCTGCACCCGCATCGTTGATAGGTGCCAGTAATTTCTTTGAACTGGCTGTCGCAGTGGCGATTGTCTTATTTGGACTGAATTCCGGTGCCACGCTGGTTACCGTTGTGGGTGTCCTTGTGGAAGTGCCGGTAATGCTGGCATTAGTGAAGATTGCTAATAAAACAGCCTGGAAATAAGGATTGGGGGTTAGAAGCCAGCCGCTTTTAATCCCAATCCGGCTTTTTCCTCCAGTCCAAACATCAGGTTCATGTTCTGAACTGCTTGTCCCGAAGCTCCTTTCAGTAGGTTGTCTATCATAGAAACCACGAGTAACTTATCTCCGTGTTTTTCAAGATAGACGATTGCTTTGTTCGTGTTGACTACCTGTTTTAAATCCGGATTTTTATCCGTTAAAAAGGTAAAAGCAGCATCTTTGTAATACTCCTGATAAAGTGCATTAGCTTCATCCAACGACAGATTGCAACGTGTATAAGCCGTAACATAAATTCCACGGGTAAAATTACCCCTGACCGGGATGAAATTCACGGACTTGTTGAAATCAGGTTGAAGTTGATTGATGGATTGCCCGATTTCCTGTAAATGCTGGTGCCCGAAAGGCTTGTATATGGAAATGTTGTTATTTCTCCAGCTGAAATGTGAAGTTGACGATGGTTTGACCCCTGCGCCTGTTGAACCGGTAATGGCATTCACATGGATCTCGTCGTTCAGCATACCTTTCGATGCTAACGGCAATAATGCTACCTGAATGGCGGTGGCAAAGCATCCCGGATTGGCAACATGTGTCGCCTTTTTTATGGTATCCCGGTTCAGTTCGGGTAAACCGTATACAAAATCATGAGCCGGACTTTTAGCCCGATAATCAGTCGAAAGGTCAATGATTTTTATCTTTTCCGGTATTTCGTTCGCCTCGATGAATTTTTTGCTGTCACCATGTGCTGAGCACAGGAACAAAGCATCCACTTTCTCTAAAGGTAATTCAGATGTAAAAATGATGTCTGTTTCCCCAATGAGTCCGCTGTGAACTGCTGTAACCGGGTTGCCGGCATTACTGCTGCTGTTTACGAAAACAATATCAACCTGCGGGTGATAAATGAGAATTCTGAGTAATTCTCCGGCGGTATAACCTGCGCCGCCTATGACGCCAATTTTGATTTTTTGCATATTCTGGAATGTTTTATTCTTCAATTTTTTTGTTTTTATTCTCCGGGAGGTAGTTTTGGTTTGTAACCACTTTCTTCCCGGATTTTAACTCAAGTTGTTTGCGGGCATCACCGGCAATTTTTCCTCCGGCTTTTGCTGCCTTTTTGTTTTCATCAAAACCCTGTGTATCTGTGTTAACTGTTATTTCTTTCGTTGAGGCTTCTCCAAGCATTGAAAAGATTAATTCAAGATCAGACATATGATCTCTTAGATTTTGACTTTTTAATCCTTTAATTTCCTTATATTCTTTGGGAGTTAACCCAAAAGTAGCTTTTGATATCTCAGCTGTTAGTATTGCATATTCAAGTTTTTCTTTTACACCACGATTTTTCCATTCTTCGGTTAATTCTTCACGGATAGCGATACTACGCATGCGTTTCTCAATCCAATCATCAGCATAACCTTTTAGTTTGTATAATTCCCTTGTACGCAGTGTCGCCAGTTCAGGATTTTCAATTTCTTCCAATCTTTCAGCTCCCACTTTAGCAAGCCACAATTTAAATGGTTCTGATTTAGGAGATGGAACTGACTGAATAATTCGTAAGAGCCCTTGTGCATCTGCAGCTTGAATTTTGCGTTTTTTACCATCTGCAGCAATCATTTCAACTGGGGTACAAATTGTACCCCAGTTGCCTTTCAATATAACATCCCGACTTAACATTCTTTTAATGTATTGTTTAATGTCGGAACTTTCAGTCAGAATTGAAATAACATCCTGAACTGAAAAATACCACTTTTCTTCTTGTTCATTCCAAACAGAACGAATTTGTTTGCTTTCAAACAATTTAATATTACTCATAATTCACAGGTTAAATGGTTAGTAATTATTCTTTTGATAAATCCGGTCTCAATCGTTTTGTTCTTTCCACAGATTGGTCATGCATCCAGTTTTCAATGTTGGCCTGATGTCCGGATAATAAAATGTCGGGAACTTTCCACCCCTTGTAATCAGCCGGACGGGTGTAAACGGGAGGAGCCAGCAAATTATCCTGGAAAGAATCGGATAAGGCTGAAGTTTCATCGCTCATGACGCCCGGGATAAGCCGGATAATGGCATCTGCCATCATGGCTGCCGGTATTTCTCCGCCGGTCAGCACAAAATCGCCGATACTGATTTCCTTTGTAATCAAATGCTCCCTGATTCTGTGGTCGATGCCCTTATAATGACCGCACAGTATGATGAGGTTGTGATTCAGTGACAGGCGGTTTGCCATCGGTTGATCAAACTTTGCACCATCAGGGGAGGTATAAATAATTTCATCATAATGCCTTTCTGATTTCAGTTTGGTAATGATACGATCAACCGGTTCAATCATCAACACCATGCCGGCTCCGAATCCATAGGCATAATCATCTACATGACGATGCTTATCGGTAGCATAATCACGCAGGTTATGCACGTTTATCTCTGCCAAACCTTTGTCCTGTGCTCTTTTGAGGATGGAGAAGTTCAGTGGACTGTGCAGTAATTCGGGAACAGCGGAAATGATATCAATGCGCATTTTACCAGAGTTGAAAATGCAAAAGTACAAAAAATGAAGCAATCAAAGGTTCGCGATCAGCCATTTTCTTATTTCTTCAGGCGATTTGCTTCTCCTTTGGGCATAATCTATCAATTGTTTCTCGTCAATCTTCCCAATCATGAAGTATTTGGATTTTGGATGTGCGAAATAAAGTCCGCAGACTGATGCAGTGGGATACATAGCCCCGTTTTCGGTCAGTTTTATGCCGGTTGAGTCAAACTTTATTAAATCATCGAGTTCGAAAATGACAGATTGATCCGGTAAGGAAGGATAGCCAATTGCCGGGCGAATTCCGCGATAGTGAACTTTGAACATTTCTTCAATATTCTCAACCTCATCCGGAGCATAGCCCCAGATTTCTTTTCTTACCTTGTAATGAAGCCATTCTGCAGTTGCTTCAGCAATGCGATCCGACAGGGTTTTGGCAATCAAGGCACTGTATACATCATCGTTTTTCTCGTATTCATCAGCAAACTCCTCAACTCCCAGCACGGTGTTGGCAAATACGCCGATATAATCTCCTTCGGGATTAATAAAGTCAGCAAGGGAATAACAAAATCCATCATTCGCCGGTTTTTGTTGTCGCAGGGTAGGGATGCGATATTCTTTTTCATTGTGGATAATAACAATATCATCCTGTGCAGCGTATGCAGGATATATACCCACAGAAGCATTTATTTTCAATACTTTTTTGTCCCTGAACTCTCTCAGCATGGCCTGTGCATCTTTGAACAATTTAAGGGCTTCTTCAGCTTTTGGTCTTTCTTCTGCTGAGAACTTTTGCAGCCATCCGGTTTTACAGGAGTCGCAGTCGCAAGCCGTTTCGATGCCTTCAAATTTGCCCGGTATCCGCCATGCCATGAAATAAAAACTCCAGTGAATATATGGAATGATTTCGGAAAGATTAATATCCAGTAGTTGGATTAATCCGGTATTTTTTGGTTTCTCTATAATATTCATAATTGTTGATAAAAAAATTAAGCCATCATCACCAGACTCAGCGACATGACTGCCATTCCCGTGATGAGACCGTAAATCGCGACATGGTGTTCTCCATATTCTTCAGCAGTTGGTAATAACTCGTCTAAAGAGATATAAACCATGATACCAGCAACAGCTGCAAAGATAAAGCCGAAAGCAGCTTCGGTAAAGAACCATTTCAGCAGGAAGAATCCGATGATAGCGCCAACGGGTTCAGCCAGACCAGAAAGGAATGATAGTACAAATGCTTTTTTCTTGTTGCCGGTTGCATAATAAACAGGAGCTGAAATCGCCAAACCTTCCGGGATGTTGTGAATCGCAATGGCCACCGCGATACTTACCCCCAATGTCGGGTTGGTCATGCCAGCCATGAATGTTGCCAGTCCTTCCGGGAAGTTGTGAATTCCGATGGCCAGCGCCGAGAAAAGCCCCATCCGCATCAATTTGCTTTTATCTCTTTTTCCGGGTTTGTCATAGTCTTTTGTTTTATTGATTTCGTGGGGGTTTTCACCGGAAGGAATTAACTTATCAATGATACCAATTAGGGCAATGCCCACGAAAAACCCAATAATTGTGTACCAATAACCCGTTTTATCCCCATATTCAGCAGTAAGTGCATCTTTAGCCTTCGCAAATATCTCAATCAGCGAAACATAAATCATTACCCCAGCGGAGAATCCCAGAGAGGCAGCAAGGAACTTGGGATTAAATTTCTTATGCAAAAAGCCGATTAAACTCCCGATACCGGTTGCCAATCCCGCAAAAAGAGTTAATCCGAAAGCAAAAAGAAAATTTGAGGTGTCCATACAATTGGTTTAATTTGAGTAAACGCAAAGGTAGAGGAAAAAGTTCAGAAAAGAAACAATGTATTTAATGATACTATTCGTATAAGATAAAATAATCTTAAAATTTTGGTTTGAAGCCCCAATGGGCTAATAATTAGTTGTTTTTTTGGGGGTAGGTTGTTTTATCTGTTGTTTTGTCTTGTATAATAAAATAATACTATATTTGCCTGGTGAATATTTAAAAATTTTTGAAAGCTGATTTGTTGAACGTTTTACTCTCAGATTTAATTTATAAATTCCATACAATAATGAAAAATGTCATTTTTGGTGAAATTACCCCTTTATCTGATAAAGATTGTTTTACTGTTTTTTCCAGATTGAAGAATGTTTTCACGTACCCAATTCATACTCATGACAATATTTATGAACTCAATTTCATTGAAAATGCCAAAGGGGCCCGTCGTATAGTGGGAGATAGTGTTGAGGAAATAGGTTATTATGAGCTTGTGTTGATAACCGGGTCGCATTTAGGACATTCCTGGTTGGGGAACAAAAAGAAATTCAAAGATATCAAAGAAGTAACCATTCAGTTTCACTCAAATTTGCTTGATCATACGTTGTTGGGTCGAAATCAGTTTAAATCCCTGGGTGATATGTTTGAGAAGGCAAAATGTGGGATTACATTTCCTGAAGAAACTATCGTAAAGTTTAAGGATAGAATTGTTTCTTTGTCAAAAGAAACGAATGGAGCGCATTCGGTGCTAAATTTCATCGGGTTGCTTTATGATTTATCGTTATGTGATGATATGAGGGTGTTGTCAAGTAAATCGTTCAGTGACGATGATGCTGAATCTTACGATAGCAGACGTATCAACAAAGCATATCATTTTATGCTTGAAAATTTTGATAAACAAATAAAACTGGCTAATGTTGCAAAAGAAGTTAACATGTCGGAAACGGCATTCAGCAGATTTATTAAGAAACGGACCGGAAAAAACTACGTGGATGCGCTAAATGATATACGATTAGGACATGCAACCCGTATGCTCATAGAAACTACCCACAGCATTATCGAAATATGTTACTTGTGTGGATTTAACAATTTGTCGAACTTTAACCGGATCTTCAAAAAGAAAAAAAACTGTACCCCTCGGGAATTCAGAGACAATTACTGGAAAACACACATCATTATTTGAGTTTCTTCCCATTTTACAGCATTGTCAATTGTAAACGATGTTGACAAAATAATATAGGAAAAACCTGTATTAAGACGAGTTGCTTGAAAATCTCATTATCTTGTTTTATATTATTTCTTGTATGGTATATTTTTCTGTTGAAGTTATTTCTATATAGCAAAAAAGTATCATTAATAAGTTGAAAAACACTTGAATGCTCATGCTAATTCAGATACTTTTACTCCCGTGATTAATCATGCTTCCTGAAACTGTATTTTTACTATCTAAATTATTTTATGATATCATGAATAAAAAAAACAGATTGAAATTATCGGGTTTGATATCTCTGATTCTTATCGTTTTTTTATTTTTCGGGGCTGTTAGTTGTACCCAAAAACTAAAAATTACTGAAGAAGCTGATGTGCTCGTTGTGGGTGGAGGAACTTCAGGTGTGGTGGCGGCGATTCAATCTGCCCGGTTAGGATGTAAAACAATTTTAATTGAAAGTGGTTCGCAATTGGGTGGTACAATGACCACGGGCGGAGTTGTTTTCCCCGGGTTGTTTCACGCCTGGGGAGAGCAGGTTGTTGGAGGGATTGGTTGGGAATTGGTGTCGGAAGCTGTAAAAATGAATGGTGACGAAATGCCCGATTTTACAAAGCCCACAGGGAAAAGACATTGGGAACATCAGATACTTATTAATGGACCGCTTTATGTTTTACTTGCTGAAGAAAAAGCATTATCTGCCGGTGTTAACATACGCTATTACGAAACACCACTTGAATTGGAGAAAAAGGGAGATTATTGGATTGTAACAGTAGCAGGCAAGGGCGCACATTATAAAATTAAAACAAAACAAATCATTGATTGTACCGGGAATGCTTCCATTGCAGCTCTTGCGGGTTATAACCGCCTGCGTGAACATGAAACCCAGCCCGGATCTTTGATTTTCGAACTGGAGGGTTTTGATTATACTACACTCGATGAGAAAGAAATCAAGATACTCTTTGAAAAAGCGCTTAATGAAGGAAAGCTTCTGCGTACTGATGGTTACAACGGCATTCATTCTATATTAAATACACATGCTGGACTATCGGTGCAGCATGTGAAGAATGCCAATTCAGCGACTTCAGCTTTACATACACAGGCCAATATTGATGGTCGTGCTTCGTTGTTGCGCATTTTGAGATTTGTAAGGACGATTCCGGGATGCGAAAATGCGCGTATAAAAAAGATGCAACCTGAAACAGCTATCCGGGAAACCTACAGAATCGATGGAGAGTACCTGATTACCGTAGATGACTATATTAGCGGAAAAGTTTTTGATGACGCTTTATCGTATTCCTTTTATCCCATTGATTTGCACGTAGAAGAGGGTGTAGAGCCCAAACATTTAGAGGAAGGGATGGTTCCGACAGTTCCTTTGCGTGCCCTGATTCCAAAGTCAAGCGAGAACTTACTGATTGCAGGAAGATGCGTAAGCAGTGACCGGTTAGCGAATTCGGCACTGCGGGTTCAGGCCTCATGTATGGGAATGGGACAAAGTGCAGGTGTGGTAGCTGCTCTTGCGTGTAAATTAGAAGTAAGTCCACTCAATGTGCCTTTGGCGGTAATTAAGAAAACTTTAAGAGAGCAGGGAGGAATTGTTCCTGAGTAAAAGGGGTGAATTGAATATAAATTAATTAGTCCGGAAAAATGCAGATGAAATTTTTTGCTCATATTGAGCGTTTGAATTGGGAGCTTGGATATTGTTCTGCAAAAGAGCAATATCCGGATAAATTTATTCCGGCAATAGTACCGGGAGCAGTTCAACTGGATATTGCACGGGAAGCTAATTATCCCGATTTTAATTATGCTGATAATTACAGGTTGTTTCGGTGGATGGAGGATATATATTATACCTATCGGGCCAGATTTAATCTGCCGGTTTTGAAGAATAATGAGAGACTTTGGTTTATATCGAAAGGAATCGATTATCAATTTGAGATTTTTATCAATCACGAGTTAATTCATGAACAGGAAGGCATGTATGTGCCGGTTGAACTCGATCTGACAAGCTATCTTCAAGAAGTCAACTGGATAGAAGTGAAAGTTATGCCTGTGCCAAAAAGACATTCGTTTCCGGAGGATAAAACACAAGCCTCACATGTTACCAAGCCTCCTGTTAGTTATGGTTGGGATTGGCATCCAAGGCTCATTCCGTTAGGTGTCTGGGATGATACTTATCTTGAAATCCGGAGTGAATCGTATGTAAATGAAGTTAATGTTGGATATAACTTGTCAGATGATTTTTCTGTTGCCAATATTCACGTTCATGCAGAAGCGATTGTCAAAAATGAATCGGATTACTGTTGGGAATTAAAAGATGCCGACGGGAATATTGTGCTTGTTGAAAAAGGCAGGATGCAACCAATTCTTGATATCGAAATAGCTTTAAATACACCAAAACTTTGGTGGCCACATGATCATGGAGTGCCTTATTTATATTCTTCATGTTTTTATATGTTTGGTAATGGTGGTGGAGTTGTTCAATCTATTGAGAATAAGATCGGATTTCGCAAGGTGCAACTAGTGATGAATGAAGGAGCATGGGATGAGCCGGAAGCATTCCCGAAAACCAGGAGTGTGCCGCCTATCCAAATTGAATTGAATGGCAGGAAAATATTTGCTAAAGGAACCAATTGGGTAAATCCTGAGATTTTCCCGGGAATTATTACTCGGGATAGATATAAGGAACTCCTTGACATGGCGGTTGCGACAAACTTCAATATTGTAAGAACATGGGGAGGAGCTGTTGTAAACAAAGCCTCTTTCTTTGAGTTGTGTGACGAGATGGGCATTATGGTGTGGCAGGAATTCCCTTTGTCGTGTAATCAATACCCCGACGATACAGAATACTTAGCTTTACTTGAATTTGAAGCCCGGGCAATCATTAAAAGAGTAAGACAACACCCTTCCCTGGTATTGTGGTGTGGTGGAAATGAGTTGTTCAACAGTTGGTCAAAAATGACAGATCAGTCGCTAGCCCTTCGCTTGCTAAATGCTTTGTGTTTTGAACTTGACAGGAACACACCCTTTATTCCAACGTCACCAATATTCGGCATTGCGCATGGCAATTACGTGTTCAGGTGGAAGGGGCAGGAGGTATTCGACATGATGAATAAAAGTCATCATACTGCTTATGTAGAAACAGGAATGCCGGGAATCTCACCATTAGAAACATTAGAGCGCATTATTCCTCTAAATCAGTTATTTCCCCCTGAACCCGGGACTGCCTGGGAGGATCATCATGCATTTAGAGCATGGGATGCAAATGATGAAACATGGCTGTGTCGGGATATTATTACTGAATATATGGAGCCGGCTGAAACCATTGAAGAGCTCATTGTTCAAAGTCAGCTACTTCAGAGCGAAGGTTATAAGGCTGTTTATGAGACTGCCCGTCGCCAAAAACCTTATTGTTCAATGGTGCTAAACTGGTGTTTTAATGAGCCCTGGCCAACTGCCGCAAATAATTCATTAATAGCTTACCCGTCTGTTCCGAAGCCGGCACTTGCTGCAGTGCGTGAAGCTTGTCGTCCTCTATGTGTCAGTGCAGTAATCCATAAGTTCGTGTGGTTTGAGAGAGAGCAGTTTACCACTGATTTGTGGTTTTTAAATGATACTGTCGAACAACTTTCTGGTTTGAGTGTTATCGTTAGTTTGCATGCCGCAGATGAAGAAATACGGATTTCTGAATGGCAGGTGCCGGAAGTTAAACCAAATCAGCATGTTGCCGGTCCAACAATTACCTTTAAATTACCATTGTGGCATGTACCATTGTTCAAGTTAATTTTGGAGGTACGTGAAAATGCAGCATTTAATGCAGCATATACACTGATGTATCGAGCCCATAAAAACTAAGCATTGAAATTGCGTGTTATTTCTATGTTGGGCTTAGAAACATGATTTAAAATAAGCAAAAAATGTGTTGTATTTTCATTGATTCTGCGTCGGAAAAGTATCATTTATCTTCATCTTTATCCTTTTGTTTTGCTTTTCTTTAATGGCATTTTTTGTTTTCTTCTGATTTAAACATAACTTTATCAGTGGCTTATGTCTTCTCGTGTAAGGTGGATGCTAAAATGCAAGTTGAAATGGAATAATAGAATAAGTATATGAGAATATTTAGCGAAATGCAAAATAGTATCACTAAAAGACAAAAAATCACTTGTACTCATATAGGAGGCAACGTATTTTTGCAACTGATGATATAGTATTCAATAGTAGCTGATGATAAATTTACATCAACTGTTCTTTTGCTTGCTATATGTGTGTAAAATAATTTCAAACATAATTTATACTATGACACAAAATCTTTTAAACCGGCTTTTCCAGAAAAGCACAGGACAGTTTCATTTAACCGGCAAATATTATTTGCAGAAAGAATTGGCGGTGTTGACACTTCTTTTTTTGGGAAGTTTCGCTTTTATTTCTGCAAGCAGTAACAAGGGAGTTGATGCGACTGTTATGAATGAAATCATGACATCAACTATGTTGGCAGATGAGGCTATCAGGGTTTCTGGTACCATAAAAGATGTAAACAATGACCCTATGGTCGGCGTTTCAGTTGTTCTGAAAGGAACAAATACAGGTACTGTCACTGATTTAAACGGGAGATTTACATTGAATGTAAGAACTGTGAACGATGTTTTAAGGGTTTCTTACTTAGGATACAAAACCAAAGAGTTTGGTGTTGGAAGTATCCGTAATTTCAACATTACAATGGAAGAAGATGAGAAAGTGCTGGATGAAGTTGTGGTTGTCGGGTATGGTGCGATGAAAAAAAGAGACTTGTCCGGTTCTGTTTCTCAGATCAAAGCAGAAGAAATCCTTGCAGGTAACCCATCTTCCAGTATAAATCAGGCATTGCAGGGACGTATTGCAGGTGTTATCATCAACCAAAATGACGGAGCGCCAGGTGCAGGTGTAAACATGCAGATTCGGGGTACAAACTCTTTCTCTTCGAACACACAACCCTTATATATTGTAGACGGAATTCCGTTTGAAGTACCAACAACTCCAAGAAGTGCAGAGAATACCGATGGAAGTCTGGAAGCAACTGCAAATGCACTTGCTTTTATTAATCCTCATGATATCGCTTCAATTGAAGTGCTAAAAGATGCCTCTGCAACAGCAATTTATGGTTCTCGTGGTGCAAATGGTGTTGTCCTTATTACAACTAAATCTGGTGAGAAAGGTAAACCCCGCATCGAACTTACTTCAAATCTGAGCAGTTCTGTAATTCGCAAACAGGTTCCGGTGCTCGATGGTTATCATTATGCGCTTTATCGCAATGAACAACAGGATAACGCCTTGTTTTATGACGGTTCTCCTTTTACACAATATGTATATCCTACTCCGGGAGCATGGGCATACCAAACAAGTAACGGTGAAGTGCTGAGTGCAAAATATAATCCATCACCCGAAGATTTCCTGAATCCGGGATGGCGTGAAGGAACTGATCCCAATGGAGGTGTTTGGAGACAATGGGTTGAAGGTACTAATTGGCAGGATGAGATATTTCAAACGGCTTATTCACAAGAGTATAACATGCAGATTTCCGGAGCAACAGATCGGGGCAATTATGCATTCTCAGGTAATTATACCAAACAGGACGGTATTATTAAAGGAACCGGGTTTGAAAGATATACGCTGCGTTCTAACACAAGTCAGAACATATCAAAAAATATTACTGTTGGGCTGAATCTGAATTACACCAACTCATTGACCGACTTTGCAAGAGGTAATTCGCTGGATTATAGTATTCTTCGTTCAGCCTTACTCTATCCTTCAACAATTTATTACGGTGACTTTTCTCAAAGCGACGAGTTACTATGGTTATCTGCAAATCCGCGTACTTATGTTGTTTCAACAAAAAACGAGTTAGCAAGCGCGAATCTTTTTGCTTCTGCTTTTGCAAGTATTCGTTTAAGTAAAAATCTGGTTTTTCGTCAAAATCTGGGTTTGAGTAATTTCGAAAGTCAGCGTAGTACTTATTCGAATCGTGACACCGGTGAAGGTGCCATTGATAAAGTCAACGGAAAAGGAGGATTGAGTAATAGCCGTCAATCGCATACAACTACTGAATCGATGTTAACCTATAACCAAACATTTAATAAAATACACAGTTTGAATGCTGTTGCTGCAGTGACATACGAGCATCGGATTAACAGTGCTGAAGCTATGACAGCTACTCAGTTCCCAACAGACATCACAGAAAATTATGACATGGGCCTCGCCTTGGTGCCCGGTAGTTTGGTTAGTTTGAAGGTGGAGAGTAAACTATTCTCTATGCTGGGTCGTGTAAATTATGTGCTAAAAGACAGATACATCCTGACAGCCAGCTTCCGCCGTGACGGTTCCAGTAAATTTTCTGCTGTAAACCGCTATGCCAACTTTGCTTCTGGAGCATTTGCGTGGCGACTTTCAGAAGAGCAGTTTATTAAAAACCTGAATGTATTTGATAATCTAAAACTTCGTTTGAGTTATGGACAAACCGGTAACCAGGCTATCCCCGATTATCAGACCATGTACACGATGCGGGTGGCAAATTATCCACTGGGAGGTTCTGAACACAGCGGTTTTGTAAGCGACCATGCTTTCAATGAAAATCTGAAATGGGAAACTACAGACCAGTATAATGTCGGACTTGATTTTGGATTCTGGAATAACCGGCTGAGCTTTATTGTAGATTACTATTTCAAGAAAACAAGAGATTTGTTGCAAAATGTAAAAACTCCGCAATCGACCGGTTATGTTTCTCAAATTATCAACAATGGTTTTGTAACTAATGAAGGACTCGAATTATCAGCCAGCTTTAAGGCCGTTCAAAGTAAAGCTTTCAACTGGACTATCGATGCAAACTTATCTTTCAACAGAAACCGCATTGGTGGACTATTGGCAGATCAGTTCTCCAGCCGTTTATGGTACAAAGCCGATAATGTATTTATTCAACGAAATGGATTGCCTATTGGTGCCATTTACGGATATGTTGAAGACGGTTTTTATGATAATGAGGCTGAAGTAAGAGCTGATCCGACCTACGCAACTGCTAATGCCAACGTAGTTAAATCAATGATTGGTGAAATTAAGTACAGACCGGGACTGCATGTTATCGGAGATACCAATCCTGATTATACCTTTGGTATTACCAACAATTTCGCCTGGAATAATTTTACATTCAGTTTCTTCCTGCAGGGAGTTATGGGGAATGATATTTTCAATGGTAACCTCATGAATGTAACGCTCTACAACACAACCAATATCCCGGTTGCCGTTTACGAATCGCGTTGGACACCTGAAACTACTGAAACGGCAAAGTGGCCTAAAGCAACAAACCAGGCAAAAAGAACCTGGCTCATTTCCAATCGTTATGTTGAAGACGGTTCCTACCTGCGTTTGAAAAATATCAATCTTGGATATACATTCAAAAAGATAGGTTTCCTGAAAGAAATCAACAGCATTCATGTGAATGCAAGTGCTTCGAACTTACTGACACTAACCAATTACAGTTGGTACGATCCTGATGTAAACGCTTTTGGTAGCGATCCTGCCCGCAGGGGAGTCGATGTTTACTCTTATCCTACAAGCAGAACATTCTCATTTGGTGTTAAAGTACAATTCTAACTTTTTAATGATAAAACAATGAAAAAAAATATTCAAATAGCAGGGTTCTTCAGCTTCCTGTTTACCATATTAATTTTTTCTTCCTGCAGTGATATTTTAGATGTGAATGCATTCTCTAAAATTACGAATGAAGATATAGAAGATTCAGATCAGGGCGCTGACATGTGGGTCATGGGTGCTTATAACGGGTTGTCCCGTATGTATGTGTATGATGAGTTTCCGCGTTGTCTGGAGCTCGATAATGATTATGTAACCGGTCCGAGTTGGGCTTTTGGAGAACTGGGTGCTGGTAACTTTCAGGGAGCTACCAATCAGTCGGATGCGGTTTGGAAACTCAGCTATGATTTGATTAACAGAACCAACGAGGCAATTTACCACGTGGAGAAAATGATAAATGTAACTGATGCGGCTAAAAACAACTGTCTGGGAGAACTGTATTTCCTGCAGGCTTATGGTTACTTCCTGTTGGTTCGTGCATATGGAGCAGTTCCGATTTATGCAAAATCAATTAATCAGGGTAATGATCCAAATCAACCGCGTCAGCCCATTCCGGTTGTGTATGCTCACATCATCGATTTGCTGAGTAATGCGAAGGATATGATATACAAAAACACAAGTGCATCTTACAAGGAAGGTCGTGTAAGTGCAGGAGCTGCGGCTTCTTTGTTGGCAAAAGTATATGCCACAATTGCTTCAGCAGCCATGCCAAGTGGTACCGTATATGTTAAAGGAGGTATTCCTTTCAGTATGAATGGTAGTGTAAAAGTGTTGACACAACCACAGAAACTAACTATTCAGAAACAACAGGTAGCTGGTTATGAGTCATTCGATTATTTGGAGTATTATACACTTGCCAGAGATATTGCCAAAGATGTCGTAATCAATAAACTCTACGGAAATCACGAATTAATCCCGTATTCAATTCTTTGGAAAAGATCAGGCAGAACAAGTACCGAACACTTCTTTGCGTTACAGACAAAATCCGGAGATGATTATTTCGGCGCTTTGTTTGCCCGTGCGTACAGCGGCCAGATTGTGAACGGCTACGTGCCGAGTGGTGGTGGTTTATCACATGGTTTGAGAGACCATTGGTATAAATTGTTTGAAGATAATGACCTTCGAATTGTGGAGGGTGTTATGCACCGGTTTGTTCGTCAGTCTGATTTATCGTGGAATGGTGGAGGGTATTATCCGAATACCAATGAGTGGAAATTAAAGGCAAGAGGTTTAGATGCTTCTGATAATAAGGTGGCCGATCCTGTGCCTCCATTTAATGATGGTCGTGATTATCGTTCAAGTATTGGTGAGCAATATCTCGCTTATGTTACAAAATACATTGATGTAACAGATCGTTCACTTACCCGTACTGATGCCATGTTGCCTTTGTTACGCTATGCTGATGTCGTGCTTATTTATGCAGAAGCGTCCAATGAAGTTGACGGACTGAACAATGATGCGCTGAACGCCTTGAATTCCGTTCGTACCAGAAGCAATGCAACAGCTAAGTGGTTTGGTGCTTCTGAAACAGGTGGTATTGAAACAAAAGAAGAATTCCGTTCAGCAGTGCTCGAGGAAAGAGCAATGGAATTTGCACTTGAAAGTGATCGTCGCTGGGACTTAATTCGTTGGGGTATTTACCTGGGTGTGATGAATGGTGTAGGCACTGTGGATGAAATCAACACAATCAAGATGAGGGAGTCGAAACATTTATTGTATCCGATTCCTCAGGATGAAATCCTCACAAATCAGGCTATTTCTGAGAATAATCCCGGATGGAAATAATTAACGCAAATAAAAATCTTCTGTATATGAAAACTTCAATAATTAAATATCTTTCATTAACATGCTTGTTGGCAGTATTCTTCATAGCTTGTGACGATATTGTAACTTACGATGATAATTATGATGACGGTACGGTTTCGAACGGACCTCCGGTAATTACGAGAATCAGTCCGGTTGAAAATCCTGAAAAGGATACCACTGAAGGCAGTTTCAATCAAATGATCATCATTCATGGAGAAAACCTGAGTCAGGTTAGATCTATCCTTTTCAATGATCAGGCTGTTGATTTAAAAGAAGTTTATGCAATTTCTTCTAAAATAGTGGTTCCGATTCCGGGAACTGTGCCAAATGAGATAACAAACAAAGTATTTGTAACAACTGCGAAAGGCTCTACAGAATACTCGTTCAAAATTTCGTTTCCGGATTTAATAATTAATGGCTTTAACTTTGATTTTGGAAATGCCGGTGATACTGTCGTATTACAAGGAAATAACCTGTTACTGTATGATTTAACTGCTGAGAACGGAGATATTAAAATGAATGGCAATCAGGCAACAATTCTTTCTACTACTGAGCAGACTGTAACATTGGTTGTACCGGATGGTATAACTGACAATGCAACGGTTACTGTCAGCAGTTCGAGAATAAAAGCTGTATTGGGAGATGAGCCGATTGAGTTGCCTTATCGTGATTTAGGTTTCAGAATTGTTGATATGAGCCCAGCTTACCTTACCAATCCATCATCGAGCAATTTTTCAACCGATGGAACCCGGGAAGGTGACCCGGCTCCGCTTTTCCCGGGGACCTGTTATGCCCGTATCAAACCATCAGTAGCAGCATACAGTACCAATATCCCGATTTATAACTATCCGTTTGATGCGCCTTCAACAGATGCTATGTTTGCTGATATGCGTGCTAATCCGGCTGATTATGTGATTAAATATGAATTGTTGATCAAAACGGAATTCCCGATTACTGCACCTGGCGACAGGATCAGGATGGTTATTAATGGATTCAGAGCACCAAATGATAAAGAATGGATTCCTGCTCTGTCGGGTGTCGCATACCATACTAACAGTAAATGGACTACCATATCGTCGGACTTTGAGCATTATAAAAACGCAACAGGAGGTAGTCCGCTCTTTGAAACGGGGAATAAATTTACTTATGCCTATATTCATGGTGCCGGAACGGTTGCTCCAACCGATTTTTCAATGACCAATCTCAGATTTGCCAAAAAAGTAAAAATTGTTAGAAAACAACTATAAAAACAGTATTTAAAAGGGAACCGTTTGCCTGAACGGTAATATGGTTCCCCTAAAGAATTAAACATGAAGAAAATCATTTATATATTATCCTTTATTTCCCTTGTTTTTCTGGGTGCTTGTGAAGAGGAAAGAGACATAAAATTGCCGACTGGGCCTGATACAAACAAACCCAATCCAAATCCTGATACCAATGGCTCTTATCCAAATGCCATGATAGAAAGTTTTGGCGTAAACCTGTCGGGTGGTGAATTCGGGGGAGTATATCCGGGTGTTGTCGGTACACATTATGGTTATCCGACTTATAAGGATCTCGATTATTTTAAGTCTAAAAAATTAACACTCATTCGTTTTCCGTTCCGTTGGGAAAGGGTACAATATGAGATGAATGGACCCTTGAACCCGTTTGATTTAGGTAAAATGAAAGAATTTGTTAAAGCCGCGGAAGATAGAGATATGCCCATCATTCTCGACATGCATAATTTTGCCCGGTATTCTTTTGATGGAGGTAAAACGCTGACAGTAATAGGATCGGGTCCTCAACTTACCAAGGAACATTTGGCTGATGTATGGAAAAAATTAGCGTTGGAATTCAAATCGTATAAAAACATCTGGGCTTATGATATCATGAATGAGCCTTATAACATGCCAAGTACTACTGCCTGGTTCGACATTGCTCAGGCAGCCATCAATAGTATCCGTCAGGTGGATACCGAAACGCCGATTCTGATTAGTGGTGACCGATACAGTTCTGCTTTTCACTGGGTGCAATTCAGTGATAACCTCAGAAATCTGGTTGATCCTTCAGACAAACTGATTTATCAGGCACACATCTATTTCGATAAAAATACCTCCGGTTCTTATGGTAGTTATGTAAACGGTGTTTTTGTACCATCAACCTATGAAGCGGAAGAAGCAACCCCACAAACGGGTGTAAACAGGATGAAACCTTTTGTGGAATGGTTGAGAAAATACAACAAAAAAGGGATGGTGGGAGAATACGGTATACCGGACGATGATCCGAGATGGAATACTGTGCTTGAAAATATGTTGATTTACCTGAGAGATAATGGTGTGCCGGGAACCTATTGGTCGGCAGGTCCTCGCTGGGGAGGCTATCGACTGGCTGTTCAGCCATCTGAAAATTACACCAAAGACCGACCGCAAATGGCTGTGCTGGAGAAATACACAGTAACAGATCCTAAGTAAGAAAGCAAAAAGTTGAGTTACAAACTGAAAAAATAGTTTTATAATGGGTAAAAAAGTATTGATATCGTTTTTAGTAGCAGTGATGATGCTTTCAGGTACAACTGCTCAAAATTTTTCAAAAGTGAAGAATGATCCTCAGCCATTTGGTTTGAATATGGCAGGCGCTGATTTTGGGAAAAATTTCCCCGGAGTGTATAACAAGGATTATACCTACCCGACAGCAGCCAACCTGGATTATGTGAAATCCAAAGGTTTCAGGTTGATTCGTTTGCCGTTTAAATGGGATCGGATTCAGCATGAACTTTATGGAGAACTGGTAAAAGATGAACTGAAACGATTGAAGTATGTCGTTGATGAGGCAGCCAAACGTGACATCCTCGTGTTATTCGATTTACATAATTATGGCAGGAGATACCTGGGAGAAACCCGCCACATCATTGGGGAGGGTGGATTAAAACCGGAACATCTGGCGGATTTGTGGGGAAAAATTGCGAAAGAGTTCTGCGGATACAAAAACATCTGGGGATATGGCTTGATGAATGAACCTAACAATATGCTGGATAGTATGCCCTGGGCGAGAATTGCGCAAGCTTCTATTCTGGCTATCCGGAAATACGACGCAAAAAATTCCATAGTTGTGGGAGGTGATAGCTGGAGTTCTGCTGAGCGTTGGATGCAATACGGCGATAACCTGAAGTATTTATATGACCCTGCTGATAATCTGATTTTTGAAGCCCATGTATATTTCGATGAAGATGCATCAGGAACCTATAAAAAGAGTTACGAAGAAGAAAAAGCCAACCCATACAAAGGCATTGAACGCGTTCAACCTTTTATTAAGTGGCTGCGTGAAAATAATTTCAGGGGTTTTATCGGCGAATATGGGGTGCCTGATAAAGATGAACGCTGGCTGGTTTGTCTCGATAACTTTTTGGCTTACCTGCAGGATAATGGAATCAACGGAACCTACTGGGCTGCGGGACCCTGGTGGGGTAAAAACTTCATGGCGATTCAGCCGATTAACGGAGAGGAGAGACCGCAAATGAAAGTTGTAGAGAAATATCTCTGGACAAAGTAATCCAACTATCAGCATCTGAAAATTAAACTAGTATGAAACAGGTATCAGCAATGATAATGGTGGTCTTTTTGTCTCTTTTTGCAGGAGTATCCTGTGTTCAAGAGGCTAAAATACAACGCGTTGACTTCTCTAAAGGGAATTTGCAGGTTGCTGAGAACGGAAGATTTTTAGTTTATCAGGACGGAACACCTTTTTCGTTTTTTGCTGATACTGCCTGGCAGCTTTTTCACCGGTTAACGCGTGAAGAAATTGAGTTTTACTTTCAAAACCGGGTGGGAAAAGGCTTTACCGTTATTCAGGCGGTTATACTGGCTGAACTCGATGGATTGCAAACCCCGAACAGGTATGGTGTGACTCCCTTATTGAATGATAACCCGGAAACGCCTGATGAGGCTTGGTTTGAATGGGTTGATGAAGTTCTGAAAATGGCTGAGAAAAAAGGTTTATACATCGCGCTTGTACCTACCTGGGGCGATAAAGTGGATAAAAAATGGGGAACCGGACCTGAAATTTTCAATGCCGAAAACGCCTATCTATATGGAAAATATTTAGGTAATCGATACAAGGATTATCCGAATATCATCTGGATGAATGGTGGAGACCGTTCAGCCGACGGAAAAAGTTTTGAAATATGGGATGCCCTGGCAAGGGGAATTAAATCGGAAGATCAAAATCATTTGATGACTTTCCATCCTCAGGGTGAAAGGTCTTCATCAGAATGGTTTCATACTTCGGATTGGTGCGATTTTAATATCTGCCAGACCAGTCATGCACAGACCGATTACGCTATTTATGAGCGATTGCTGGTGAAGGATTACCAGCTTACACCAGTTAAGCCCTGCTTGGATGCGGAACCACGGTATGAAGATATCCCTATCGGCTTTAAACCTGAAAACGGATGGTTTGATGATGCGGACGTAAGACAGTCACTATACTGGAGTCTTTTTTCAGGTGGATTTGGCTATACCTATGGATGTAACAGCATTTGGCAGTTTTATGAGGAAGGTCATAAACCCATGTGTGATGCGCGGCGTAACTGGAAAGACGCGATTGACCTGCCGGGTTCGTACGCCATTCAATATGCCCGAAGTCTGCTGGAATCTTTCGATTATTTGAGTCGCGTTCCGGATCAGTCGGTTATCATCAGTAAAAATGATGATAATGAACACAAAGTGGTAGCTACCAGGGGAAAAGATTATGCATTAGTCTATATCCCGACAGGACTGGAAACGACGGTTTCATTAGAAAAGATAGAGGGAGCAAAACAAGTTAAATTATGGTGGTTCAACCCACGAAACGGAGAAAAAACCAACATCAAAAGAACAAAATCTGAAGGCAATTTTATAGCAAAGCCTTCCACAAGTGGAAAAGGAAATGATTGGATTTTAATTATTGAGAAAATTAAATAAAGACAAATATACACACAATTAAGATACTGTATGAATAAAGAAATATTGCATATCATCGAAGAGCAGGAGAGGTTGTTATCACGTAAAAATGAGATGATAAGTAAAAGTAATGGCGTATTTAACCGCTACAAATATCCGGTTCTGACGGCTGGACATGTTCCGTTCAACTGGCGTTATGATGTGAATCCGAATACCAACCGGTACATGATGGAGCGGATTCAGGTGAATGCGGTTATGAACTCAGGAGCGATCAAATGGGGAAGTAAATACGTGTTGGTTGTTCGTGTGGAAGGAGCCGACCGAAAATCCTTTTTTGCAGTGGCAGAGAGTCCGAATGGCATTGATAATTTCCGTTTTTGGGACTATCCGTTGGTGATGCCGGAAGGTGAAAATCCTGATGTTAACGTATATGATATGCGACTAACCACCCATGAAGATGGATGGATCTACGGCGTTTTCTGTACCGAACGAAAAGACCCGGATGCTCCCAAAGGAGACTTGTCATCAGCCATTGCTTCGGCAGGAATTGCCAGAACAAAAGATCTGAAAAATTGGGAACGCCTCCCTGATATTAAAACACCGAGTCAGCAACGCAATGTGGTATTACATCCCGAGTTTGTAAATGGGAAATATGCTTTCTATACCAGACCACAGGATGGATTTATTGATACCGGAAATGGAGGCGGTATTGGTTGGGCATTGGTAGATGATGTTTGTAATGCTGTTGTCAAAGATGAAAAAATAATTGAACACCGTCAGTATCATACTATCAAAGAACTGAAAAACGGAGAAGGTCCACACCCCATTAAAACGCCTAAAGGCTGGTTGCATTTGGCGCATGGTGTAAGAAATTGTGCCGCCGGACTTCGCTATGTCCTTTATTTATACATGACTTCGCTCGAAGACCCGACTAAACTTATTGCTTCTCCAGCCGGATACTTCATGGCTCCGGAAGGTGAAGAGCGTGTGGGCGATGTGTCGAATGTATTGTTCTCCAACGGATGGATAGCTGATGAGGATGGAACAGTTTTCATTTATTATGCTTCTTCGGATACACGCATGCACGTGGCAACTTCTACGATTGATAAATTAGTGGATTATTGTTTTAATACACCGGAAGATGGACTCCGATCTGCTACTTCAGTTGAAAGTATCGTGAAACTAATCGATAAAAACAAAGAAGTCCTAAAGAAGTCAATGCTTCCTGCATCTGAAATTAGTAATCAATAAATTTTTGTGTATGAAATCCGGGATCAACATATTCATTCTGTTTCTTTTTTCGTCGCTGTTTAGTATTGCACAGTTGCCTGAGCAACTGGTGATGGTTCAGATAGCTCCGGAGAACCCGGGCTGGAATTACAAAACAGGAGAAAAAGTAAAATTTAATGTACAGGTAACTAAGAACCGGCTTCCGATGGAAAACGTACAATTGCGATATGAATTGTCGTATGACATGATGCCTGCATTTAAAAAAGACACTGTTGTGTTGAAAGATGGAAAAATGCAGATTAATGGAGGCACCATGAAAGTTCCCGGTTTCCTGCGCTGTATGGTGTATGCTTCTTTAGATGGAAAAGAATATGAAGGTCGCGCAACAGCAGGTTTTGAACCGGAGAAGATTGTCCCGACTGCCCAAATGCCAGCCGATTTCGATCAGTTTTGGAAAAATGCCATTCAGTACAATGCCCGGTTACCACTCAATTTAAACATGCGTTTATTGCCTGAAAGATGTACTTCTAAAGTTAATGTGTATGAAATCGATTTTCAGAACTATCATGAAGGCGGCAAAATGTATGGTATTCTTTGTATGCCGAAAAAACCGGGAAAATATCCGGCATTATTGCGTGTGCCTGGAGCCGGTATTCGTCCCTATGCCGGTCATGTCCCGGGTGCAGAAAACGGCTATATTACATTGGATTTAGGTATCCACGGCATTCCGGTAACGATGGAAAATTATGTGTATGAGAATTTGGGGAAAGGAGCGCTCCATAACTATCAGTATATCGGATGGGAGAACAGGGATAAGGTCTATTACAAAAGGGTTTATCTCGGCTGTGTGAAAGCGGTGGATGTTATTTTCAGTCTGCCTGAATTTGATGGAGAAAACTTAGTCGTGCAGGGAGGCAGTCAGGGAGGTGCATTGTCTATTGTGACCGGTGCGCTGGATAAAAGAGTAAAAGGTGTCATTGCTGTCTTTCCGGCATTATGCGACCTGACCGGTGTGTTACATGGCAGAGCCAGTGGTTGGCCGGCAATCTTTAGCGATACCAACGAACCGGCTTCACTCCGGGAGCTGAAAGCCAAAAACACACAGTATTATGATGTAGTGAATTTTGCCCGCAAGCTCACAACGCCTGCATTTTTCTCTTTCGGTTATAACGACATGGTTTGTCCGCCGACATCCATGTTCTCTGCCTATAACGTTGTTACAGCCCCCAAAACCATCATGTTAGTGCCCGAAACAGCACATTATGCTTTTTCAGAGCAATGGAACAATTCATGGAAATGGTGGGTGAATTTGATTAAAAAATAAGATAAACTCTCTAATACTAACAATTAAATTTTTTAAGTATGAAATCACTAAAATTACTATTCATTCTTTTGGTATTGACCGGAAGCATCTCTGCCCAATGGGTACAGGTTGGTGCCGAAACTACAACTTCACAATTGTGGAGTGTCTCATTTGCCGATGCAAGTAAAGTTTTTGCAGTCGGTGTAAACGGAACTATGGTTAAATCCCTTGATAACGGACAAACATGGAGTCTGGTAAATCATGGTTTAACAACAAAGAACTTATATTCGATTAAGTTTTCCAGTAGTCAGGTTGGTTATGCCGGTGGTGTTGGTTTGACCTTACTGAAAACGACAGACGGTGGCGCGACCTGGACAAGTATACGTCCTAATTTACCAACTACATTGCTCGAATATACTGCGTCATCACTTGATTTTTATGATTTGAATTTTACTGATGATAATAATGGCTACGCAGTAGGGTTTAATGGAGTGGTTATCAAAACCTCGGACGGAGGTGCAACCTGGACCAATTACAGTACAATCGGTAGCGGAATATACAGATCGACAGACTTCATAGATGCTAATGTGGGTTTTTTAGCTTCTCATGGAAATAATCTGAAAAAAACAGAAAATGGAGGAGCTTTGTTTACCAATGTTACACATTCTTACACTGTCACTCACTTTTTTGATGTACAGGTAGTAACTCCTACTGTTGTTATTGCAACCGGACAGCCTGGAATCATCCTCAGATCAACAGATGCAGGCACAACCTGGTCAAAAATTTCAACACCTAATAATACCAATGTTCAATTGCTGAATATGGTATTTGTTAACAGCACAACGGGATATATCATTGGTCAGTCAGGTATGTTGTACAAAACAACAGATGCCGGCGCTACCTGGGAACAAATGACTGCCGGTACAGCGAATGCATTAAGAGGGATTGACTTCAATAATGGTAAAGGGGTGGCTGTGGGTGATCTTGGCACCATTATCTATTATAATTCCATAACAACAGCAACACCTGGACTCACTGAAAATAACATTAAGGTATATCCAAATCCTGTAAAGGATATGTTGAACATCAATGCTGATGTGAAGAAAATCACTGTTCGTGATATCACCGGTAAAGTTGTTCTGTTAAGCGAAACTCAGCAAAACATCAATATGGCCCATCTTTCCAGGGGAATTTACCTTTTACAGATTCAAACTGCTGAGGGACTTATTGAAAAGAAAGTTATGAAAGATTGATTTTAACCGTTAATATAAATGCTAAAAATTTGTGTATTATGAAAACATTACGTTCTTTTTTATTCTTCGTGCTGATGTCCGGTGTTTTTGCTGTGGGACTGAAAGCCGAGGTGACCTGGGAAAAGGTAACCAGTGGAACTACTTCCCGTTTCTGGGATGTTGCTTATGTAAATGAAATGACTGCTTTTGCAGTGGGTGTAGGTGGTATGATTATGAAATCAACGGATGGTGGAGTAAGCTGGACGGCTGTAACGCATACACTAACAACCAGGGATTTATATGTAATCCATTTTGCAACCGATCAGGTTGGTTTTATCGGTGGCTTAAGTGCCACTGTACTGAAAACGATTGATGGTGGTGAAACTTGGACCAATGTTTCAGCCAATCTGCCTGAAATAATTACAACTTACGCGCAATATGACACTCAGGCCATCAATGATTTTTATTTTCTCGATGCTAATAATGGTTTTGCCACCGGTTATAATGGGATTATCCTTAAAACAACGGATAGTGGTGCTACCTGGACTTTCCACGGGGCATTGGGTGCCGGAACTTTCAGATCGATTTTCTTTGTGAATGCTACTACAGGGTTCATAGCTTCTCACGGTAAATTAATTAAAAAGACCGAAGATGGTGGACAGAACTGGACCAACTGGACATCTACCGAAACCACTTTTAATCACTTCTTTGAAACCCGTTTTTTCAACGAAACAACGGGTGTGGCTATTGGCGATGGGGGCTCAATTTTCAGAACAACTGATACCGGAGCAAACTGGACTCGTGTTGTAATTGATCCGGCTCCTACAGGTCAACTTTGGGGATTAACGGTTGTTTCTGCAACTACGGCTTATGCTTCCGGTCAGGTTGGTCAAATTTACAAAACGACAGATGCTGGTGCGACCTGGACAAAAGAGGATATTGGAAACAATACCAGTATTTTCAGGGGAATGGCAAATGCCGGAGAAAGCAAGGTGTTAGCTGTGGGAGATGCCGGTGAGATTTTTAAACTGAAAAGTTCGTCCAGTGGACTCACAAATCCGATACTTTCAGCCAGTATGCAGCTTTATCCGAATCCGACAGGTGATTTCTTAACGATAAAGACAGATGTGTCGATTGAGAAAATTGCATTGCTGGATGTAACCGGAAAAACTGTCGTGGTACATCATATTGATGCTCCTGTGTTGAATGTGAAAATGCTGAATAACGGGATTTATTTTGCTCACATCTACACTTCAGAGGGATTAGCTGTAAAGAAATTCATTAAACAATAAATCAAATTAAAAGAGTAATTATCGGTTTGATAATCGTCGATAAAGACCCACTCTTTGTTTAACTGAATAAGATTAATGCAAAGAGTGGGTTTGTTATCACAGATCAATCAATTTTAAAAGAATAAACATGAAATCATCAGGTAAAATTTTAATGTATATTGCTGTTACTTTTCTGTTGATACAACAGGTAGTAGCTCAAACAAACTGGGAGCAAATGACAAGTGGAACGACTTCACGGCTGTGGAGCGCTGCTTTTGCCAACGATTCAACCGTTTTTGCTGTTGGTGTGGATGGCCTGATGATGAAATCAATAAATAAAGGGGCAACCTGGTCGGTTGTAAATCATGGTTTGACCACTAAAAACCTGTATTCAATTCATTTTGCAACCAATCAGGTTGGTTTTGTTGGTGGATTGAGTGCTACGGTATTGAAAACGACTGATGGGGGAGCTACATGGACTGATATTTCAGCGAATTTACCGGCTGTTATCACGTCTTATGCTCAGTATGGAACACAGGAAATCAATGATTTTTATTTTCTGAATGCTAACACAGGATATGCGGTGGGATATAATGGCATTGTCATAAAAACTACAGATGGCGGTACCAGTTGGAACTTTCAGGGAGCGTTGGGCGCCGGAACGTACCGTTCGGTTTATTTTACTGATGCTACCACCGGTTTTATCGCTTCTCACGGAAAGAAAATAAGAAAAACAACCACCAGTGGTGAAACATGGACTGAGTGGGTTTCTTCAGAATCGACCTTCAATCATTTCTTTGAAATACGATTTTTTAATGCGACAACCGGTGTGGCTATTGGTGACGGAGGTTCTGTTTTCAGAACGATTGACGGCGGCGAAAACTGGATACGTGCAACGGTGACACCTGCTGCAACCGGTCAATTGTGGGGACTCGAAATTGTTTCAGAAACTGTGGGTTACGCTTCCGGTCAATCGGGACAGATATATGTGACCAACGATGCGGGTGCCAGTTGGAGCAAACAGGAAACTAATTCTTCAACTGCCATTTTCCGTGGGATGGCACACAGTAAAGACAGCGTGGTGATTGCTGTTGGCGATGGAGGTGTAATCATGCGATTGAGTGGTAGTCCGACTGAACCGAACCCGGATGATGACCGCGAGCATTGGGTACATGGAATTGAAAGTTTTGGCGTGAACCTGTCGGGCGGTGAATTTGGAGGTGTCTATCCCGGTACAATCGGAACACACTACGGTTATCCTACTTATAAAGACCTTGACTATTTTAAATCCAAAGGGTTAACATTGATTCGTTTCCCTTTCCGTTGGGAACGGGTACAATACCAGCTCAACGGACCATTGAATCCGTTAGATTTAGGAAAAATGAAAGAATTTGTACAAGCTGCGGAAGATCGCAACATGCCGGTCATTCTCGATTTGCATAATTTTGCCCGCCGTTCTTTCGATGGTGGTAGTACACAAACAGTGATTGGAGCAGGACCTGGTCTAACCAAGGAGCATTTGGCCGATGTCTGGAAGAAATTAGCCATGGAATTTAAATCGTACAAAAATATCTGGGCTTACGACATCATGAATGAGCCTTATTCAATGCCGACTCCATCGACATGGTTCGATATTGCCCAGGCTACCATCAATAGTATCCGCGAAGTGGATACCATCACGCACATAGTAATCAGTGGCGACCGTTTCAGTTCTTCTTTGCATTGGGTGCAATACAGCGATAACCTGAGAAATCTGGTTGACCCTTATGATAAATTGATTTATCAGGCACACATGTATTTTGATAAGAATCAATCGGGTTCCTATGGCTCTTATGTCAACGGGGTATTTGTACCTTCTACCTATGATGCAGAAGGAGCGACTCCCCAAACAGGTGTTAACTGGGTGAAACCTTTTGTGGATTGGCTGAAGAAATACAACAAAAAAGGATTGATGGGCGAATACGGGATTCCGGATGATGACCCGCGCTGGAATGTGGTACTCGAAAACATGTTGATTTACCTGCAGGAAAATGGTGTTCCCGGAACATATTGGTCGGCGGGACCAAGATGGGGCGCCTATCGCCTGGCTGTTCATCCGTCAAATAACTACACGGTTGACCGACCACAAATGGCAGTGCTTGAGAAATATACCAAAGTAAAAGGAGATGAAACCGGACTGAAGGATTTGAAGTTAAATACCGTTATAAAAAACAATCAGGGACAGATTTCTGTATATTTGCAGTCGGACGATAAGTTTAATGTGATGGTTTACACTCTAATGGGAAAATTAATACACCATCAGTCTGATTTACGTCATGAAGTTCACTTGCCGCGGTTGACAGAGTCATCAGTTTATATGGTATGCGTTGAAAATCACGAGGGTCGTGAAGTGTACAAAGTAGTACTGTAATCTACAGTTTTTTATCAGTTATGTTATTGTTGAATTTTAGTTTTTATCGTATGCGTTTAAAGTATGTCGTTTTCGTTGTTTTGTTGGGAATGTTTTACCTTTTTTCCAACGCAGTTTATGCATCTGTCAATTTGAAACCGGTAAACGGGTATAGCAATATTACCCTTGAAATGTCGCTGAAACCGTTCAAGAAAAACGACAAGGCTTACATTCGTTCAGTTTGTCAGCATGCTTTCAAGCAATGGCAGTCGCTGTTGCAACATGCTGATACAGTTTCTGTAATGCTTTGGACATCCGATGGATCTGAAATTCTCGATTATTCTGGCGACCTGACTCAGGAGCTGGAGTGGGCTAAATACATCGGCAATCCGAATGCTCCCCATCCTATTAATTCGGGTCCCAGGTCATTGACTTTACACGACAGGGCATACACTTACATTGAAGAACCTCCGGTATTTTCCTATGGTGATTTGAAATTTATTGTGCAGACAATTAAGGAAGAAGGCCGTAAAGCAACCGGAAAACCCATCCGTGTGGGTGCTACTTTTGATCCGGGTCCCGAGTTCGCTATTTCGACTTTTAAATACAAACGTCACCCTGAAATTTGTATGGCCAATACCATGGGAACCAAATCTTTCGTGGTGTGTTATGCTACCCTCAATGCGGATGATCATCATTATGCCGCTTATCCTGATGGAATTCCGCAGGGAACACTGTTCGGGACTTTTCTGGGAAAACAAAGTACAGCGTTTTTGGGGGATTTGGGATTTGATTACCTGTGGTTGTCGAATGGCTTTGGCTTTGGTATGGAAACCTGGAATACCATCGGTGCTATTTTCGATGGAAAGGAATTTCACGGGGAGAAAATGGGGGATATTCAAAGTAAGATTCTATTGTTCTGGACCTCTTTCCGCGAAGGTTGTCCCGATTTCAGGGTGGAAACACGCGGAACCAATCTTTCTGCTGGAATTGACCTGGCAAGGGATGGTGTGGACTTAAAAAGCATTTACAACGGGAACTTTAATATTTTGCCTCCGCCGAATTCTCCCTGGGCAGCTTTGGATGGCGATTTCGGACTGGAACTTACCGGTTTCATGTCGCGCATGGCTGAACTGCCTGACGACCGATATATCTTCCGCTTCTATACGCATGACCCCTGGTGGGCTAACAGTCCATGGCTCGACCGTTACGGACGTGAATCGCACGATATCTATATGCCGATGGCTGTTACCCGCATCAACAGCAAAGGAGAAATCAAACTTCCTACCCATCTGAATTTCCTGTCGATTGATGATTCCTACGGAAATATGCCGGACCAGGTGCCTGATGAAGTGATTCCGCATATTCTGCAAGCGCGCAGGAATGCTCCAGATGCGGCAGGTCAGGTTGTTTGGGTATATCCTTTCGATGAATATCATCACTATGCATTTAATGACCCAAGCCGACTGGAGGAAATTTTCTATGGCGACTGGTTTGTGCGACAGGCTATTAACGATGGTTTCCCCATGAATACAGTGGTTTCAACAACTAATTTTGCTTCGCTCATGGAGCAGGGAAGCAAAGTGTTCGATGCCTCTGTTTTGGTTACTGTTGTGCCGGATGAGGGATCAAATGTGGAAAAACAACTGATTAATTTTGTCAAAAAGGGCGGTAAACTGATGTTATACGGTCCGGCCGGACATGCGAGCCGTGAGTTTCTCGATTTTATCAATGTAAAATTGACTGAACCCTTAACCGGAACTTTTAAACTGAAATCAAATCTCAGGCAGGATCAGGTTAAACTGGTAACCAAAATTCGCCACGATGCCAATATGTCCGGCGGGGGAATTGAGACATTAATTTCTAATAAAAAGGACAAAGCAACATGGGTCATGGCAACTGTATCACAGGGGAGTAAAAAAAGGGATGTGGTCGTGTTGCGTGAAAATAAAGACTGGAATGGCGGTGCTGTTTGCTATGTTAGAGGTACTAATTCTGCAACCTATACCGGTGGTATGTTGCTTTCGAATGACGATCCGGGAGAATGGTTTATCGGAGGTTCCATGATGCGCTATGCTTTGGCGGATATGGGTTACACCGTTTTATTCAATAAGAAAGAAGCAGGACTCAGAAATCCGGTAAATTGCATTTCAAAACATGGAAACGGGTATTATTTTTCAGGTTATGTACCTAATCAAACGATTGAACAGCATTTCAGATTTCCGCAGGGAGCACCTGTTTTTACGGGGACTGAAACCCTGTTGGTAAATGGTTCTTCAACTTATCGTATGCCAAAATCATGGAATAAGGAATGTCGTGTTTTCGTGGAGCAGGAAGATGGAATCGTTGCATGTCGTGAGATGGCTCCCGTGGAGTTTAACGTAAAACGCAAAATAGGAATTACGGGACTGAGAAATGCGACGGTAAGAATATATCCGGAAGGTGGAGATGAGTATTATAAAGCCATGCCGCAGAATAACCATTATCCGGCTGAGGAAATTATTTTGGAATCAAAAAAAGGCAGTGGTTTCGACGGAAATTACTACGAATATACAAATGTCAACGGTGAGCTGGTGATTACCTGGTAGTGATAATGAAAAAGACTTTCGGCATATTAGCTTGTACTATCCTGACGTTTTCCCTTTTTGCTCAGGGGCGAATTCTTACAGTCAGAGCAGATGCGATAAAGGAAGAAGGTACATTTAATATTATAGCTGATGCCCTGAAAGTTGCACGTTTCGGCGATGAAATCAATATTCAAGAAGGACTATATCATGAACAAGGCTTGATGGTGCCGGATGGAGTAACACTTACCGGAATTGGGTCTGTTACCATTGCCGGAGAACTTCCGGCTGATGTCTCAACTGAAATCTCCGATAATACATCAACAATTGATCTTTTTCACAATGGTAATCTTCGTAATTTAACGGTTACCGCCAGGAATATGCGATACCCGGTTCATTCCGATTTCTCGAATGGAAACACCATTCAGGAAATTGAAAACTGCCGGTTTATTCATTACGGGAATCATGAAATGTATCAATACCGATTAAGTAATAATGTTGCTTCACCTAACGGTGTAAACGATGTTTTCAGGGCGCAGAGCGCCTGGGGAGGAGGAACGAAAGCGGGCGATAAAAGGTATTTCAGCAATTGTTATTTCGAAAGTCCGGTACGTGCTTTCAGTGTCCACAATAATGTGGATTTTCACCTGACATACGGAGCGTCTTTTACCAGTCTCGAAAACTGTGTAATGATTTCACATGGAACCGATTTAAACGGGGATAAGCTGGGTTTTACAGTGCCGGTTCATATTCAGAGCCTGCAATCGAACAGTCCGGATAAAATTATACTGAAGGATTGTGATATCAATGGCTACCTGTGTTTCCAAAATTCACCCACTTTTGAAGTATTTTGCAATACGCCCTGTTTAAAAACGATTTTCAATACAGCCGGAGCTTCAAAACAGATGAAACCATTAAGCGCACAGGCTAAGCAGAATTTGTCTTTCTATGTGAAAAATCCGACTGAAATTCTAAACCTGAAAAATACAGGTAAACAGATTATTCGGCGGGGGCAAGCAATAAAGAGACATAAAAGAGGAATTGCATTGATGACCTCCTGTGATAATAGAAAACAGTTTATGGGATTGGCGATGCAGGACATCGAACCCGGACAAAGTGGCGATGTGAAGTACAGGGGCTATTTATTACGAGATTATTTCCGCGGTCTTGAGAACCTCCAACTTATAGATGGACAACAGGTTGGGGTGGATGAAAAGGGAAATTTCAGGATATCTGAAAGAGGTAAAGTTGCCTTGGTATCAGTACATCAGAATATATTAATCTTTGATAAATCTAAAAATAGATAAGAAATGAAGAAAAGCACTTTATTTATTTTCCTGCTGTTCGCATTAACAGCCTGCGTGAATACAACAAAAACTGACAATGCTCAGCAAGAGTGGGCACCGGTAAAAATCAATGGTCAGTTGCAGGTAAAAGGACGATTCATGTGTAACGAAAAGGGGGATACAATTTCTCTTCGCGGAGTAAGTTTTGGATGGCATAATTTGTGGCCCCGTTTTTACAATGCTGAAACGGTGAAATGGCTGAAAAATGATTGGAAATGCTCGGTGTTGCGGGCTGCCATGGGAGCTTACAGTGGTGTGGAAGATGGCTATCTGGTGAATCCGGAATTTGCACTTAAAACCGTTGAAAAAGTAATTAAAGCGTCTATCGAAGAAGATATTTATGTCATCATCGACTGGCATGCCCATGAGTTTTATCCAGAACTGGCGAAGGAGTTTTTCGGTTCGATGGCACGTAAATACGGAAAACATCCGCATGTGATTTACGAAATTTTCAACGAACCAACCCACGAGCATTTTTGGCCTGAAATAAAAGTGTATGCTGAAGAGGTGATTGCTGAAATCAGAAAATACGATCCGGACAACATCATTGTGGTGGGGACTCCTCATTGGGCTCAGCATGTCGATATTGTTGCTGAGGATCCGATAACCGGTTATGATAACATCATGTATTCACTTCATTTTTACGCAGCTTCTCCTTTGCATCAGGTTCCGCTGCGAGAAAGGTTGCAAAAGGCTATAGATCTTGGCTTGCCTGTGTTTATTACTGAATCATCCGGTTGCGAACATACCGGGAATGGGAAATTAGATATTCCGGAATGGACTAAGTGGATTGAATATCTGGAAGCAAACCGCATCTCATGGGTGAGCTGGTCCATCTCTAATAAAAACGAAACTTGTTCCATGATTCTTCCCCGGGGAAGTTATGAGGGAGGCTGGGATACGGATGTGATTAAACCAACCGGTGTTCAGTCGCGTGAATACATCCGTTTTTACAATACCACAGACCGCAATTACGAGAACCTGCGATAGAACAGATTCTCTTTAAATCAATACTGCATCTGATAAAATGAACACAAAAGTACAATCAAAAATTCCCTGGATTGTTGTGGGTCTGTTATTTGTCGTAACTGCCCTCAGCTTTCTCGACCGACAGGTACTGTCCATGTCGATAATCCGTATTAAGGAAGATATTGCCATATCTGATAGTGATTATAGCTGGATAACCAATGGTTTTATTGCCGGCTATGCCATTATGTTTACGTTGGGTGGGGTTTTTATCGATAAATTCGGGACTAAACTTGGATTAGCACTATCACTCGCAATATGGACGATTGCCTCAGGTCTGCATAGTATTGCAGCAACTGTTTCAGCATTTGTAATTTTTCGTTTCATTTTGGGTATTGGTGAAGGTGCCTGTTTCCCTGGAGTTATTAAAGGGGTGATTGAATGGATTCCAGTTCAGAAAAGATCGTTGGCTACGGGGATTGCTATTGGAGGTTCTGCCATCGGAGCTGTTATTGCTCCACTGATGGCGGTGTATTTACTTGATAGCATTGGCTGGCGACTGATGTTCCTGGTAACGCCGGCTATCAGTCTGGTTTGGATCGGCTTCTGGCTGTACTACAATAACAAAAAGAATTCGGTTTATAAAGTGCAACAACTGAATGTTGAACCCGATAAGCCAGTGAAAAAATACTCTTTTAAAGCTGTTTTGAAAAACAAGAATGCATGGACGTTCATTGGCATGCGTATGTTGTTTGATCCTATTTTTTATTTCCTGATGTTTTGGATTCCCAAATTCATGAGCGAAAGCCGCGGAATCTCGCTTGAATTAATCGGAAAACTGTTTTGGATTCCTTTTTTGGTGTTGGGTGTTTCCAATATACTCGGAGGGTTTCTTTCAGACAAGTTGTTTACCAAAACGCAAAGTATCAACAAGGCCAGAAAAATACTCATGGGAATTGCTGCTGTGCTTACATTCTCTGTGCTGTTTATTCCCAGCGTGGATTCGGCTTATGGTGTTATTGCGCTGATTTCGCTCTTCTTCTTTGCACATGGCATCTGGATTACTAACTATTCAACGGCTGTAGGAGATGTGTTTGGTAGCAAAGCGACTTCTACTATGTTCGGTTTAACCGGTACTTTTGGTGCAGTATCCGCTTTTATTGTCAACCGGGGGATTGGTTATGTGGTGACAAACTATTCCTATGATCCGCTTTGGTTGTGGGCAGGGTTGATGTACCCGCTGGCTTTCGTTGCATTGTTGGTTTTTATACCAAAAATTAAAAAGATTGAAACTTTTGAATAAAACAAATCTACATAATTTTTAAAATCATGAAAAACGTTGTAAAAATTGATTATGCCGCGCAAGGGGCAAGTGTTCGTCCCAAAATTGGCGTCGTGGGTGTTGGTCATCATACTTACTGGGGGCAATTTCCGGGATTACTTGAAGAAATGTATAAGAAACAGGATATTTTCATTGAGAAATTACCGGATTATGTGGATATCGTTGATTTCGGACTGATTGATGATGCTGAGAAAGCATATAAAGCTGAAAGATCAATGAGAGCAGCTAACCTGGATTTGCTGTTTTGCGATATGGTTACGTATGCTACATCGGGCACTTTTGCTGTGATTATGCGTAACCTGAATATCCCCATCGTGCTGGTGGCTTTGCAACCTTTACAGGGTCTCGACTACGCGAAAGCGAATACTTTCATGCAGCTCATGAATGATGATGTTTGTTCTTTGCCCGAATTTGCCAGTGTGGCTCTTCGTTTGGGAAAACCTATTCCTGAGACGATTATCGGTACACTGTACGATGATCCGGCAGTGGACGTGAAGATTGATGAGTATTGCCGCATTGCGAAGGTATTACATGGATTGAAGAATGCTCATTTTGGACATATCGGCCATTCGTTGAATGCCATGCTTGACATGCACTTCGACCCGACCATGTTTACAACGTTCTTTGGTTGCCACATCAAAGCATGTGAAGCAAACGAAATTGTGAAGGAATACGATGCAGTGACGGAAGAAGAAATAAATGAAGCCAAAGCAAAGATCTTAGGTTTCTTTGATACACCCGATCCTGTGTCTGACCCCATCTCGATGAAATTACGTGATGAAGATTTATACGTGGCAGCCAGGGTGTATGTGGCACTGGATCATTTTGTTACCAACAGCAGGTTGAGTGGTTTGGCTTACTATTACGACGGACCGGCCGATAGTCTGGAACGCCAGGTGATGACTAACCTTATTGTTGGTAACTCCTTGTTGACGGCTAAAAATATCCCGATGTGCGGTGAGTCGGATGTGAAAACGTTGATTGCGCTGTTTATCATGGACAGGATGGGTATTGGCGGTAGTTTTGCTGAATTACATCCGGTAGATTTCGAGGGTGATTTTATTTTGGTTGGACATGATGGCCCTCATAATATCTCCATTGCTGAGGGAAAACCGGTCATCCGCAGTTTGAAGAAATACCACGGCAAACCGGGTTCCGGTGCGGGCGTTGAGTTTAAAATAAAAACGGGTCCGATTACGATGCTCAGTATCAACTCAACATACGATGGGAAGTTTAAATTCGTTATTGCTGAAGGTGAATCTATGGACGGTCCGATTCCGGCAACGGGCAACACAAATACCCGGGGTAAATTCGAACCGGATATTCGTACTTTCCTTAACAACTGGGTGAAGGAAGGTCCTACGCACCATTTCTCGCTGGGTATTGGTCACCATGCTTCCACGCTGGTTAAAATTGCGAATTACCTCGGGTTGGAATCGGTGGTGGTAACCGACAAAAAATGAATAATAACAATTTCGACATAATTTTCTGAAATGAACAATACATTGCTCTCAACACTCGACATCAGCATTATCGTGGTCTATCTCGGGTTGTTAGTTTTCATCGGGTTTTATCTTAAACGTCAGGCTTCAAAGAACCTGGAATCTTATCTGCTCGGAGGGAAAACAATTCCCTGGTACATGCTCGGGTTGTCTAATGCATCCGGAATGTTTGATATTTCTGGTACGGTATGGCTGGTGGCTATTACGGTCATTTACGGACTGAAAAGCATCTACATCCCCTGGTTATGGCCGGTGTTTAATCAAATTTTTCTGATGATTTATCTGTCAGCCTGGTTGCGTCGCTCCGAAGTTACCACCGGTGCCGAATGGATTGGTTTTCGTTTTGGAAAAGACAGAGGTGCTGTGACTTCTCACTGGATTATCGTGATTTTTGCGATTCTGGTTTGTCTGAGTATGCTTGCTTATGGTTTTATCGGGATGGGAAAATTCGTGGAGATTTTCCTCCCACTGAAAGCTATTTTCCCGGTTCTTGGATTTGTACCTGATACTTATGTACCACATGTTTGGGGTATCGTGTTTACCTTGTTCGCGGTGTTTTATGCGCTGATGGGCGGTATGATGAGTATAGTATGGGCCGATGTGGCACAATATGCCATCATGACAATGGCAGCCATCGCTATTGCAATTATCGCCATGGTTCATCTCGATATTATCGAGTTTTCTTCCTGGTTGCCTGAGGGATGGTTTTCTCCTGCGGTTGGAACGCATCTGGACCTCAATTGGACAGGTAAATTTGCCGATTTTAATCAGAAAATACAAACAGATGGTTATCAGGTTTTTTCATTCTTTTTTGGGATGGTATTGATGAAAGGGATATTAAGTAGTCTGGCCGGACCGGCACCAACCTATGATATGCAGAAAATTCTTTCCACTAAATCTCCCAGAGAAGCTTCGTTGATGAGTGGCTTCGTGTCGGTTATTTTATTGCCGGTCAGGTATTTCATGATTGCCGGAATCGCGGTAATCGGACTCATTATTTTTGATCAGATCAGGGATCAGATCACGGTGGGTGGATCAATTGATTTTGAACTGGTGCTGCCTGCGGTTATTGCGCATCCCTGGATACCGGCTGGACTGGTCGGGTTGATCCTGGCCGGATTGCTGGCGGCATTTATGTCAACTTTTGCAGGAACCCTGAATGCTGCGCAGGCTTATATTGTGAATGATATCTACATTAAATATCTGAAACCTGATGCAACTCCCCGGCAGTCGAATAAAGCGAATATTATAGTCGGACTGGTAGTTGTTGTGGTTAGCATTTTATTTGGCGTATTGGCTCAAAATGTAAACAGTGTACTGCAATGGGTTACCGGGGCTTTGTATGGTAGCTACATTGCTGCTAATATACTGAAATGGCACTGGTGGCGTTTCAACAGCAAGGGTTTTGCCTGGGGTATGGTCGGCGGATTAATTCCTGCACTTATTTTACCTTATGTTCCGGTTGTTAACGAAGTACTTCCGTTGTACTATTTCCCCATCATCCTTGTTTTTTCACTGATAGGTTGTATTTGGGGAACCTATGCTGCTCCTCCTACCGACATGGAAGTGTTGAAAAAGTTCTATGCTAAAACCCGTCCGTGGGGATACTGGAAACCGGTACATGATTTGGTGGTGGCTGAACAACCCGGCTTCAAGAAGAATACTGCTTTCGGCAGGGATATGGTCAATGTCGCAACCGGCATCATTTGGCAAACGGCGTTGGTGGCAGCTCCTATTTACCTGGTTGTTAAACAATATAGTTCCTTAGCTATCGCACTGATGATTGTAGGTGTTGGTACGGTAATCCTCAAAAAGAATTGGTACGATAAACTGGAAGATTAATTTATTTGTTGTTAAGATTGGGTGAAAAAATCCCCCGGCGATAACCTGCCGGGGGATATTTCTTTCTTACAAACTTTCTCCGAAATCTTCTTTAAACTTCGCCATCAGTTTCTGTGGCCAGTCACTGGTGGGCTCGAGTTTACCCATGAAGAAGCGCAATACCGGCGGTTCGTAGTTGAATTTCAACCCGCCAATCAGTTCGCGGTTATCGTATAACCAGGTCAGACGGTCTTCAACGTATTTAATTTGCGACAACGTAAATACGCGACGGGGAACTGCCAAACGCAATAACTCCATGTCGGCATAAGTTTCATTGCCGTATTCATCCCGTTGATTGGAGATAGATCCACGTTCCATGCCGCGAACACCTGAAATCAGGAACAAAGCTGCTGCTAATGCGCCTGCCGGATATTGTTTTTGGGGGATGTGTGCACATATTTGCATGGCATCGAGGTGAACACCCAGCACGCCGGCCGGACGAATTACCGGAACCTGCTTTTTATGCAGTTCTTCCACTAAGTATTTAATGAAAGAAGGACTTTGGCTGATTACAGTTTCATCTAATGTTTCATATAAACCAACTGCCATCGCTTCTACTTCGCGGATTGACATACCACCGTAGGTTAAAAATCCTTCATACAGGGGAACAAGTGCTTCCAATTCCTTGAAAATCTCTTTGCTGTCGGTGCAGATACCACCACCGCGTGATGAACTGAGCTTGCGGGCAGAGAAATAACACAAGTCGGCCAGGGCTGTCATGGTGCGAATAACAGTACCCATATCAGAATTCTTGAATTCTTCTTCTCTTTGCAGTACCAGAAATGCATTTTCACCAATCAAACTACAGTCGAGTACCAGTCGGATGCCGTATTTATCAGCAACGGCACGAACATCTCGCAGGTTTTGAACCGAGAATGGTTGTCCGCCGATGAGGTTGGTCGAAGCTTCCATCCGGATGAAAGGAACGTTTTTAGCTCCTTTTTGTATAATAACCTCTTCCAGTTTTTCAATGTTCATATTACCCTTGAAAGGATGATCTGAGTTGATAACATAAGCTTCATCATACAGCAATTCAGCTATCTGACCGCCTTTGTCTGTGATATGCGCCATGGCGGTGGTGAAGTGGTAGTTCATCGGAACCAGACTGCCTTTACGAACATAGGCAATGGCAATGATGTTTTCGGCAGCACGACCCTGGTGAACCGGCAACAACAGTTCTTTCCCTAATACATCACGTACTGCTTTCTCCAAGCGAATGAAACTCTGAGACCCTGCGTAAGCGTCATCAGCCTGCATCATCGCAGCCAGCTGGTTGTCGCTCATGGCATTGGTGCCTGAGTCGGTCAACATGTCGAGAAATACGTCTTTGGTACTTAACTGGAAAGTGTTGAAACCACCCTCATAAAGGGCTTCCAAACGGCGTTCAATGGGAACAAGGTGAAGTTTCTGCACAATGCGGGTCTTGTGCAACTCGAGCGGCAGATTTTCGCCGCTATAGAATTTAATTTCTTGCATAGCTATTACAAAAAAATGTGTTTATGATATGATTGATTTATTGTCAAAAAGAAAGAGTGCCTGTTCAACAAGCACCCTGTATTAAAAATAGGCTTACTATTTAAAATTCAAAGTCTTTTGCGTGCAAAGATATAATATTTTTTACTTTTTGCACACAAATTCTGTTATTTTGTTGTTTTTTATCTTTTCGTGATGTCAACCAGAAAATCTTCTATCCGGCTTAGGGTTTGCCAGGAGTTCCCGTTGGAGTTATTTACCATCACGCAAAACACCCATTCCCCGTCATCCTGTATGATATAACCGGTATAAGATCTAACTCTTGAGATCGTTCCGCTTTTAGCAAATACTTTCCCGTTCAGCGGTGTGTTTTTCAGAAATCCGGCGATGGTGCCTGCCTTGCCTGCGATGGCCAGACTGTTGAAAAAAACCTCTTTGTGTTTGCTTTTTTTGTACATGTATTCCATGATATCGGTCAGAAAGGCTGCTGAAACCGAATTGGCAGGGCTCAATCCGGATCCGTCGTGCTGAAAAAGCTGGTTGATGTCTAATCCCCTGGCTCTCCAGAAGTTGCGGATGATATCAACCGATCGCCTGTTTGTTGCAACGGCATCTCTGCTCAGACTGAGGGATTTGAAGACCTGTTCGGCATAGAAGTTATTGCTTTTTTCATTGATTTCTTTGACAATCTGGCTCAATGGGGCGGAATAATGCGTGTAAAGCGGGGTTCTGACAGCCGTGCTCGTTGGAAAAGTAAAACCCGAAGCTGGCATTGAAACCGGTGGAGACGAGATTTCAATTTTTTGATCAGAAAGTGTTTTGTGTAAAACCTGGGCAAGTGCCAGTCCTGGATCGGGGAGTTCAGCCATGACCACGAAGCCGGGCTTGTTAGCCGGAATCTCACCCCGTACCGAACGGTGCATACTTTTCGGCGAACCATAGAAGTAAGCGCTGTCGAAACTGATTCTACTGCTTAGCAGGTTGTTCTCTATTGTTAATCCTTCGAGTTGAGGATTTAAATTGACGATTTCAGGAGTCGTACCGATAGCACCCGATTTGAAAGTTACCCGAATCGTATTGTCGAGATAAGCTAACGCGTAAATCCCGGGTGCATAATAGTTGCCGATATCGTCCCATGTCCATTTTGGGTTAGCTCCCTCGTTGTCGAATTTACTTTCATCGGGGATAATGCTGCCGTTGATTTTGGTGATGCCGGCTGCTTTGATTGCTGCCACCCATTTAGATAGAAAATGTGAGTCTCCCATTTTGGAGGAACCTAATGTCGGATCTCCGCTGCCGATGATATATATATTTCCGTTTAATACTCCAGCTGCATCAATTTTTCCGTCGTAAGCCAGTAGGGTTTCGTAACGGTAGTCAGGCCCCAAAATCTCCAAAGCAGTTGCAGTAGTAACGACTTTCATAGTCGATGCCGGAATCGTGGTGTTATTTGCCCGGTAACTGTGAATTTCTTTACCGGTTTTCAGGTCTTTCACCTGTATGCTGATATTCGCGTTTTTCAACAGGGGGTCATTGACGAATTTATCCACCGGATTCTGAGCATGCAGGTAGTGGCTGAATGTAATTTGAACAAATAAAAACGGAAGCAGGAGTCTTTTTTTCATTGGCTTTTTTTTTGGGTAGTGCAAAGTTAATTTTTTTTTGTAAAAAAAAGCTGCCACATATAGTTTGTGACAGCTTTTCTTATCAGTATAAAACCTGAATTTTACGCATTCGGTTTTTCTTCTTTCGGAGGTCTTGGCAACAAAGCCTTACGCGAAAGTTTGAATTTACCTGTTTTAGCATCGATATCCAGTAACTTTACTTCAATCATGTCGTTTTCCTTAATACCCGAAGCTTCCATGGTTTCAATGCGTTTCCAGTCAATCTCCGAAATGTGCAGCAAACCTTCTTTGCCCGGCATGAATTCCACGAAACAACCATAAGGCATGATGGATTTCACTTTGGCAGGATAGATTTCGCCTACTTCAGGAATCGAAATGATACCTTTGATTTTCGCAACGGCAGCATCGATAGCAGCTTTGTTGTTGGCAGCGATTTCAACGCGACCCTGATCGCCGATTTCTTCAATCGAGATAACAGCGCCTGTTTCAGCCTGCATACCCTGGATGATTTTTCCACCAGGACCGATTACCGCACCAATCATCTCTTTCGGGATGAACATCACGATGATTCTCGGAGCATGCGGTTTCAAATCTTCACGTGGCTCAGCCAGTGTTTCCTGAATTTTACCAAGAATGTGCATACGGCCTTCTTTCGCCTGGCTCAATGCTTTTTCAAGGATTTCGAAAGATAAACCATCTACTTTGATGTCCATCTGTGTTGCGGTAATACCATCTTTGGTTCCGGTTACCTTGAAGTCCATATCACCTAAGTGGTCTTCGTCTCCTAAAATATCAGACAAAACGGCAAAGTTTTTACCTTTATTTTCTGAAATGAGTCCCATCGCGATACCAGAAACCGGTTTCTTGATGGTTACACCTGCATCCATCAACGCCAGTGTACCGGCACAAACAGTTGCCATTGATGAAGAACCATTCGATTCGAGGATGTCGGATACTACACGTACCACGTAAGGATAGTTTTCCGGAATCATTGGTTTCAGCGCACGGAAAGCTAAGTTTCCGTGACCTACCTCACGACGGCCAACGCCTCTTGAAGGGCGTGCTTCGCCGGTTGAGAAAGGAGGGAAGTTGTAATGTAACAGGAATCTTTCTTTTCCCTGATTCAATGCTTCATCCACAATTTTCTCGTCTTGTTTGGTTCCCAGGGTTACAGTGGTCAGCGACTGAGTTTCACCACGGGTGAAAACGGCTGAACCATGTGCTCCCGGCAGGTAATCCACTTCCGACCAGATTGGACGGATTTCAGTGGTTTTACGACCATCGAGACGTTTACCTTCATCTAAGATTGAACGACGCATGGCTTCTTTTTCCACATCGTGGTAATATTTGTTGATAAGTCCTTTCTTTTCTTCAGCAACTTCAGGGTCAAGGGTAGCAATGTATTCGGCTTTAACCGCTTCAAAGTTTTCCACCCGTGAATGTTTGTCTGTATTGCATGCTGTGGCCAATGCATAGGCTTTCGCGTATGTTTTGTCCCAGATGTCTTTTTTCAGGTCTTCATCGTTTTCTTCGTGACAGTATTCGCGTTTTTTGGTTTTGCCAACGGCTTCCATCAATTCAAGCTGAACCTGGCAGTGTACTTTGATTGCTTCATGAGCCACTTTCATCGCAGCCAGCAAATCTTCTTCGCTGACCTCTTTCATCTCACCTTCCACCATCATGATGTTATCCAGTGTAGCGGCTACAATCACATCCATATCAGCATCTTCTAACTGAGCAAATGTTGGGTTTACCACAAATTCACCATTTATTCTCGCAACACGTACTTCTGAAATAGGACCGTTGAAAGGTACATCCGATACAGCCAGGGCAGCTGAAGCAGCCAGTCCGGCCAATGCATCCGGCATATCAACACCATCAGCAGAAACCAGCATCACGTTCACGAAAGTCTCGGCGTGAAAATCATCCGGGAATAACGGACGCAACGCACGGTCAACCAAACGGGAAACTAAGATTTCATAATCCGAAGCACGGCCTTCGCGACGGAGGAACCCCCCGGGGAAACGACCAAATGCGGCGAATTTTTCTTTATAGTCCACAGAAAGCGGCATAAAATCCGTTCCCGGAACTGCATCTTTGGCAGCGCATACCGTTGCCAGCAACATGGTGTTACCCATGCGTACCATCACTGAACCGTCGGCCTGTTTGGCTAATTTCCCGGTTTCGATGGTAATTTCTCTTCCATCACCCAATGTGATGGTTTTTGTAACTACGTTCATACAAAAATTACATTTTTCTTTTTAAACATCTATTTGTCGGGCGCAAAGATACAACTTAATCGTGAATTTTTATACATAAAACCGTAAATATGTGGAAGTTTGATAAACATTTTACCCGTTTGAAATGTTTAATTGCTGTTGATAAAGCATTTTCAGGTGTATAAAATAGATCTATATGCATATTGAAAATATCAGTTTGTTTTGTGATGATATAAGTATTTTCTTTGCACCAGATTTAATAGATTATCGAATTTAATAAAACAGAAGTAATACAGCTTTTACATAGATTAGTTTTTTAGGGTTTTAGATTTTGGGTAGATTGTGGAAGAGAGACGGGCGACTGTCTCTCTTTTTTTATGTTAAATATTTTCGATAACGAACATATGTTCAAAACTATTTGTAGTTTTGTACCGTAATCATTACTAGAATATATCATTTATAGCTATAAAATGCCACGTCCCACGCAAAACAGAAAAGTCGCAACACCACCATTGATGATTGGTTACAAGCCTTTTGGAATACCCCGAAATCAGTTGGAGTCCATTGTTGTTCATTACGATGAGTTTGAAGTAGTACGTCTGCTCGACTATGAAGGACTGATGCAGGAACAGGCCGCTGAGATGATGCAGGTTTCGAGACCAACACTTACCCGTATCTATGAATCTGCTCGTCGTAAAATAGCCAGGGCTTTTGTTGAAGGAAAGATGATAACGATTGAAGGTGGAAACGTGGAGTTCAGTGGCGAGTGGTTTCGCTGCAAAAGATGTTACAAATTGATTGATGGTATGCCGAATCACAGGAAGTGTGAGAAATGTGCTCATTACGGGACAGATGAATTGTTGCCGCTAAATAAAGTGAAAGAATGAAACTTGTCGTTTTATCTGATAATAATAAACTTTCTCCCGAATACGAATCAGAACATGGTTTGTCGGTTTATCTCGAAAAAGATGGAGTGCGGTATCTGTTTGATACGGGAGCTTCAGGACTCTTTATCAGGAATGCAGAAAAAGCAGGAGTGGACTTGTCGCAGGTAGATTATTTGTTTATTTCGCACGGGCATAATGATCATTTGGGAGGGTTGCCAAATTTTATTGAAGTGAATCAAAGGGCGGTAATTGTAATTTCAAGATACGCGCTCAACAGAAAATTATATTCCAAAAGAGAAACCCAGAGGTCGATAGGGACTACCTTCGATCTGGCGTCTGTTAGTAGCCGGTTACTACTTGTAGGAGATGAACCCGTGTTTGCAGGTGATTTTATCGCATCACCCGTGAGAACGAAAAATTATCCTGTTCCAAAAGCGAATAAAACGCTGTATAAAGAAACTTTTAAAGGATTGGAACCCGATGATTTTAATCATGAAATTGTAGTAGCAGTCGGGAAATCTGATTCATTTGTATATACCGGTTGCGCGCATAAGGGTTTGCTGAATATGCTTGCCACAATACAGCGCCTGACTTCGAAACCGCTTCGTTTTGTTGCCGGCGGTTTTCATCTTCCTGATAGTCGGGATGAAAATTATGAAACTCCTGATGACCTTCGTGAAATTGCGGAGATCATCATTCATAACTATCCGGAGCTTACGTTTTTTACCGGTCATTGTACTGGAAAAACGGCTTGTGCCCTGTTAAAAGAAGAGCTAAAGTCGCAGTTAGAATTATTTTCAGCGGGTTATATTTGGAAATCAATAACATAAAATATAAGATATGAAAATTGCAGTACCAGTCAAAGCGGATAACAGCATTGACAATCATTTCGGGCATTGTGCGTATTTTAAAGTATTCACTGTGGGAGAGAACAATCAGTTAATCAGTGAACAGATTATTCCTTCACCTCAGGGTTGCGGATGCAAATCGAATATCGCATCCGAATTGACTGAAATGGGAGTAACCACCATGCTGGCAGGAGGTATTGGTGAAGGAGCCATCAACAAACTGGCCTTAAACGGAATTTCGGTCGTATGTAATTGCAGCGGCGATTCCAATCAGTTGCTTGCTGATTTTCTGGCAGGAAAGATAAAAGATGGAGGCGAAAGTTGTGCCGCACATCACCACCATCATGAAGAAGGACATGTTTGTAATCATTGAAGGATAGTAGATTAGATTTCAATTCGAGAGTTTGTTCCATAAAATCATGGTTGATTATTAAAATCTAATAATTGGATTTTAATAATTTATACCAAAGATTCTTGTCAAAACAACACTTAAAGTTATTGTGTTTCTTCGATTTTTAACGTCTATTTTTTAAACATTTTCCCCTGATACTGTGTTTATGCCCACATGAAGCATTTACACAACATCTACAGCAGGGAGGATCTCCTGAAGCAACGCAAAGCCGAGAATTTTTCCCGTAAAACGGTTTCGTTTTACCGTTATGTAATCATTGACACCCCCCATGAATTGAGAGACAGTCTGTACTCCGACTGGTATGCAATGGGTGTGCTGGGCAGGGTTTATCTTGCCAAAGAAGGCATCAATGCCCAGATTTCGGTGCCTGAACCTCAGGTAGGGCAATTTATCAATTACCTGAATAATACGCCTTATTTTGCTGATATGCCTATGAAGTGGGCGGTGGAAGATGACCCGCTTTCGTTCCTGAAACTGAAGATGAAAGTCCGCCCGAAGATTGTGGCGGATGGACTCGAAGATGGCTCTTTCGATGTGACCAATGTCGGTCGGCACCTGACCGCCGAAGAGTTCAATGCTGCCTTGCAGGAAGAAGGCACCATCGTGGTGGATATGCGCAACCATTACGAAAGCGAGATTGGTCATTTCGAAAATGCCCTTTGTCCGGATGTGGATACTTTCCGTGAAGAAATTGAATATGTGACGAAAGTCCTCGAAGATAAGAAAGATGCCAAAATCTTAATGTATTGCACAGGTGGCGTACGTTGTGAGAAAGCAAGCGCTTACCTCAAACACAAAGGCTTTCAGAATATAAACCAATTGTATGGCGGCATCATCGAATATGCCCGTCAGATAAAAGAACTAAACCTCGACTCCAAATTCAGGGGTAAGAACTTCGTGTTCGACGAACGACTCGGCGAGCGCATTACCGACGACATCATCGCCCGCTGTCACCAATGCGGCGCACCCTGCGATACCCACACCAATTGCGCCAACGACGATTGTCATTTGCTATTCATCCAATGCCCTGCGTGCGCAGAGAAACATGCCGGTTGCTGCTCGGAGCAATGTCACGACATCATCCTCCTGCCTCAGGATGAGCGGATTAAAATCAGGGAAAGCATGCGTTCGCGATATGCGCAAACGCAGATTTTCAGAAGCCGGTTGAGACCCAAGAAATCCATCACGAATCATTAATAACACGCTTAACTATTCATCCTGACAACATACCGTTATGGATGAGTCACCTTAGGGTAATGTGGCGTTGCCTGCATACTCCCTGTGTTGGTGTGTTGTAGCCTGTGCAGAGGTGCTTAGTGCAGTAGTGCACTAAGCCATAGTGCACACCTACACTAAGCCTTAGTACACATGTACACTAAGTGATAGTGTAGTACTACACTAAACACCTCTGTAGAGGTAGTGATGGCGTGTCACATGGAGTAGCGGGATACGTTGAGATTAGGTAAGGTGGCATTATGAGTGAATCTGTAGAAAAAAGTACCGGCAATTTTGTTGAAGAAATTAAATTCATCATCAGTTTATAAAGTAAGATTATACCGTTTTTCAAAAGTATTGTTTATATTTGGGGCTGAACATTAAATCTTCATGTCTCCCATAGCTTTTATCGATACCGAAATTGACCCCAAGAACCAAAAGATTCTCGACATCGGGGCTGTGAAGTATGATGGCAGTTTGTTCCATCAGGCTTCGGTGGGCGACTTTGCAAGGTTTGTGCAGGGGGTGGACTTTGTATGCGGTCATAATATCCTGAATCATGACATCAAATACATCGGGAAGATTTTGGTGGAAGCGGGTGTAAAGGCGGTTGTGGACACCTTGTATTTGTCGCCGCTGCTGTTCCCGACTAAGCCTTATCATGCCCTGTTGAAGGATGATAAACTGCAAACCGATGAGTTAAACAACCCGCTCAACGATGCCATCAAAGCCAAAGATTTATTCTATGATGAAGTAGCTGCATTCAATTTGCTGGATGCACAACTTCAGCAGATTTTCTACCTGTTGCTGCACGGTCAACGAGAATTCCGCTCCTTCTTTCGATATATAAATTACAACTACATTGGTGCCGACACAGAAGAAATCATTCGTCATCTGTTTGAAAATGAGATTTGTGAACATGCTGATTTGCAGAAACTAATTGCTGAAAAACCAGTCGAACTGGCTTACTGCTTGTCGCTGATTTATTCTTTTATTCACCATAAAAAAATTCATTCTATTACACCTCCCTGGGTGCTGAAAAATTATCCGGAAGTGGAAAGGATCATGTTCAGACTGCGCAATAAACCTTGTGTAACAGGTTGCAGCTATTGCAACAACGCGCTTGATGTACGTAAAGGACTGAAACGTTTCTTTGGTTTCGACAGTTACCGGACTTACGGCGGTGAACCGTTGCAGGAGAAGGCGGCCAAAGCGGCGGTTGATAATAAGTCTCTGTTGGCTGTTTTCCCAACGGGCGGAGGGAAATCCATTACCTTTCAAGTGCCTGCCCTCATGAGCGGTGAAAACTCAAAAGGACTCACGGTGGTTATATCGCCTTTGCAATCGCTCATGAAGGACCAGGTGGATAACTTAGAGAAAATAGGCATTACCGACGCGGTGACCATCAACGGGATGCTGGATCCGATTGAAAGAGCCAAGTCGTTCGAAAGGGTGGAAGATGGTTCGGCTTCCCTGCTCTATATTGCTCCGGAATCGTTGCGTTCCAAATCCATCGAGAAGTTGATTTTGGGTAGGAAGATTGCCCGTTTCGTGATTGATGAGGCGCATTGCTTTTCTTCCTGGGGACAGGATTTCAGGGTCGATTATCTGTACATCGGCGATTTTATCAAGAGTATTCAGGAAAAGAAAAAACTGACGGATGGAATCCCGGTTTCGTGTTTTACGGCTACTGCCAAGCAAAAGGTCATCGAGGATATTCTTTCCTATTTCAGAGAAAAATTAGATATTGAGTTGGAACTTTTCACTTCGAAAGTATCGAGAACCAATCTTCAGTATAGGGTTTTTGAAGAAGGCGACGAGGAGCAAAAATACCAGAAACTCCGCGACCTGATTGAAGAAAAGAATTGTCCGACAATCATCTATGTTTCAAGAACAAGAAAAGCTTATCTGTTAGCAGAAAGATTAACCAAAGACGGTTTCAGCGCCAAGCCCTATCACGGCAAAATGGATGTGCAGGAAAAGACAATCAACCAAAATGCCTTTATGGCAGGTGAAGTGCAATTGATGGTGGCTACCTCGGCTTTCGGTATGGGCGTGGATAAAAAGGATGTCGGCATGGTGATTCATTACGAGATTTCCGATTCGCTCGAAAATTACATACAGGAGGCCGGTCGTGCCGGCAGGGATCAGAATATTGTGGCTGATTGTTACGTGTTGTTCAACGAAGAAGATTTGGGTAAGCACTTCATCCTGCTGAATCAAACCAAATTATCGATAAAAGAGATTCAACAAATTTGGAGGGCCATTAAAGACATTACAAAATTTCGGTCAAAAGCTTCTAATTCGGCATTGGAAATTGCGCGCAAAGCCGGCTGGGACGATAATGTGATGGAGATTGAAACCCGGGTTACCACCGCCATCGCCGCGTTGGAAGATGCAGGATATCTCAAACGTGGTCAGAATATGCCGCGGGTATTTGCCAACAGTATCCTGTGTAAAACCGCGCAGGAAGCCATCGCGAAAATCAATGCTTCAGAGAAATTTCAGGAGAACCAAAAGATAAAGGGCATCCGCATCATCAAGAAACTATTATCAAGTAAAAGCAGGAAGCAAGTGTCGGAAGAAGCTGCCGAATCGAGAATTGATTACATCAGCGACCACCTCGGCATTGTAAAAGAGGAGGTTATCGATATCGTGAATTTACTTCGGGAGGAGAAGATCCTGGCTGATGCCAAAGATTTAACCGCTTACATCAAAAAAGGGGAGAACAGAAACCGTTCCCTCAATATTCTGGAAAGCTATAGTAAGATTGAAAACTTTCTACTACCGGTTTTTGAGGAACAGGAAAAGACTTTCCACCTGAAGGAACTGAACGAAGAAGCTGAATTGAACGGTTGCGATGGTGTCAACATTAATAAAATTAAAACCATTCTCAACTTTTGGGCGATTAAGAACTGGATTAAGCGGCAAAGTCAGGATTATTCAAAGAACCATTTCGTGGCGGTATGTCTGCAACCCAAAGCCTCGCTGAAAGATAAGTTGGAGAAACGTCACGAGTTAGCCCGGTTTATAGTAGATTATCTTTATGATAAAAGCAATCAGCATATCACTGAAGAAGATACTGAAAAGGAAGAGGTACTGATGGAATTCTCGGTGCACGAACTGAAATCAGCTTATGAAAAGAGTTTCAGTCTGTTTAAACAAGATATCAGTATTGCTGATATCGAAGATGCGTTGTTTTATTTGTCGAAAATTGAAGCGATAAAAATTGAAGGTGGTTTTCTGGTGGTGTATAACCGGTTGACCATTGAGCGTTTAGAGCAGAATAACAAAAAGCAATACACCAAAGACGATTACGAAAAGCTGAATCAGTTTTATGAAAACAAGGTGCAGCAAATACATATCGTGGGCGAATATGCCCGGAAAATGATTGATGATTACCGTGATGCGTTGCAGTTTGTCGAAGATTATTTTCAGTTGAATTATGCTTCTTTCCTGAATAAATATTTCCCGGGAAGTAAAGCCAGTGAATTGAAATTGAGAATGACGCCTGCCAAATTCCGGCAACTTTTCGGCGAACTTTCGCCCACGCAGTTGAAAATCATCAACGACAACGAATCGAAATACATCGTGGTGGCTGCCGGTCCGGGTAGTGGTAAAACCCGGGTGCTGGTACATAAATTGGCTTCGCTCCTGTTGATGGAAGATGTGAAACACGAGCAATTGCTGATGCTCACTTTTTCGAGGGCAGCCGTGACAGAATTTAAAAAGCGTTTATTCAAGCTGATTGGGAATGCGGCTCTTTTCATCGAGATTAAAACTTTCCATGCTTTTTGTTTCGATTTGTTGGGAAAAGTTGGAAGCCTGGAGAAATCGGACGCGATTCTGAAAACCACTGTGGAGAAAATCAAAAACAAGGAGGTGGAAGTCAGCCGGATTACCAAAACGGTGTTGGTAATCGACGAAGCGCAGGATATGAACGAAGATGAGTTTACCCTGATTAAAACCTTGATGGAGCAAAACGAGGAAATGCGGGTAATCGCGGTGGGCGATGACGATCAAAATATATTCGAGTTCAGGGGCGCCCATTCGAAGTACCTCGGGATGTTGCTGCAGGCTAAAGAGGCTGTTAAACATGAGTTGGTTGAGAACTACCGGAGTAAAAATAATTTGGTTGAGTTCAGTAATCAATTTGCCAAACGTATCCGGAACCGGTTGAAAGATACACCGGTTATTGCCAGGCAAGCCGACAACGGGAGTGTCAAAATTGTTCGTTATCAAAGCGATAACCTGATTGTCCCGCTTGTGAACGACATCCTTGCCACCGGACTTACCGGCACTACCTGCGTACTTACCAGAACCAACGAGGAAGCCCTGCAAATCACCGGTTTGCTGTTAAAGAACAAGATGCCGGCTAAGCTGATTCAGTCCAACGATGGGTTCTATTTATCTCATTTGGCTGAAGTCCGGTATTTCGTGAGTCAGTTGAACTTGGCAGATGATGTTTATATTATCCCTGATGAAGTGTGGGAAAGTGCCAAACGAGTGCTTCACGATGAATATCGCCGGAGCAATAAGCTGGAGATTTGTCTTAATATCATCCGCGATTTTGAGGCGACGAATCCTAAAAAGAAATACAAATCTGATTTGGATATGTTCATCCGTGAATCGAAGTTGGAAGATTTTATGGGCGAATCCGGAGAAACGGTTTTAGTATCCACCATCCATAAGGCAAAAGGAAAAGAATTTGATCATGTGTTTCTGATGCTGGATAATTTCATGCCTGATACAGATGCCGAAAAACGGTTGTTGTATGTGGCCATGACACGAGCCAAACAGCGTCTGACCATTCATCTGAATTCCAATTTGCTGGATAATTTCCGTCCGGTTGAAAATATGGAACGGCTTGTTGATTCGGGAGATTATAATCAGCCCGCTGAAATTGCCATGCAACTGACGCACAGAGATGTCTGGCTTGGTTATTTTGTCCGCAAACAAAGCACTGTCTCGCAACTGATGAGTGGAGACACCCTGATTCTCAATGACGAAGGGTGTTCGGATTCCAAAGGACAACCAGTGCTGAAATTCTCCAGCCGATTGCTAAAGCAACTGGAATCCATGAAGTCTGCAAATTACGTGATGAAATCAGCGAAAGTGAATTTTATCGTGTACTGGCTGGATGAAGAGACCCAACAGGAAGTGAAAATCGTGTTGCCTGAGTTGTGGTTTGAGAAACAAGGATAATAATTCTCTGGTTTGGTTAGATAAATTCTTGTAAAGACATACAGTTGACATTCTTGTTAATGTAGTCGCTTTGCTTGATTAGGATGATATAAATTTATATCAATTGAGCTGTTTCCTTCTTTTGGAAACAGCTCAATAAACTTCTTGCCTTACAAGGATATTCCTTATTTTTTAACCATGCTGACAGCTCCTTTTGCCTCCAGGTATTTCTGAATCTCTGTATTCTTTTTTGCAAGAGCAAGGTCATAAACACTTAGCAGAAAGTAAGTAAGTGTTTTTGTTTGCGTGGTTACAAATAAATCGAATTCTTTGTCGATCGTCCTCACTTTTTTAACGGCATTAACATAAGCACCAGCTTCAACCAATAACTTAACCAATTCGAGGTCGTTTTGCTCTACTGCATGCATCAAAGGGGTGTTATTCCCGGGTAATTCTTCCCAGTTGGCGATAGTTTTCCAGTCGTCTTTGTCGTAGGTAAACCGGTTCAGACTGTAGGTTCTGGATACAACATTTTCGAGCCAGGCATTGAACCTCAATTCCAGATTGACTTTTCCTGTCGACAGCATTAATTTAATTGCCTCCAGGTCACGGAGTTCAACAGCTCTTAAGAAAGGGGTTGTTTTTCCACTGACAATGCTGATATTTGGGTCGGCGCCTAAATCCAGCAAGGTTTTCATCCTGTTAATGACCGGGTCCCACCTGTTGATGTCTTCGTGCATCAGCCAGTTTTTCTTCTGAGCCAAAGCAACATCTCCTTTACAGTTAGTAATTACACGGGCATTGTAAGCTTTGTTTTGTTGTAGAAGGGTGTCAGGCTCGTATGCCTTTCTTTCGTCAATTAAAAAGTATAATGCAGTTTTCTCAAAACACATATCATCCACCTTCGCACCTTTTGAAACAAGGTAACGGATGATATCACTGTTGCTTTTGTATGATGCCAGCACGATTGCCGGAAATGCAGCGCAATTGACATGAATATCAGCACCAGCTTCAACGGCCATTTTTACTGCTTCGATATCTTGTGCCTTGATGGCACCACATAAATCGGGTTTTTTAGCTGCATTTGCAGCAGAAAAACATAAAGACAAAAGGATCAATAAATGTAATCCTTGCATTCTCATAATTTTCATAAAAATAAATTTAAAGGTTATTCAAAAAAAGTATTTTTGCTTACTCTGTACAGTTTTCAGCTACTCTGTGCTTACTCTTTTATCCCGGTTTTCAGCAAAATCCGACGCTGGGTAGGTTAGCCCGTTGTTTAACCTCGATTGATATGCTTTATATTATTTTATTCACCTCTCCATAGCCCTTTTCCTCATTTCCTCCGGCATTTTCTCAATGGCGTACCGCAAGGCTGTGCGGGGCATAACGGCTTTGTGTCGCATCACATAGTCAAAGACCTCCTGCTGGTTTGCCTGACTGGCAGCTTTTAGCATCCAGCCATAGCCTTTTTGTACCAAATCGTCCTGATCTAAAAGCAGAATATCGGCAATTTCAAAGATATCGGATAGGAATTTACCTTTTCTGGCAGGGACAATCAGACTTACCGCTGCCGCCCGTTTCACCCAACGGTTATCGGAATGCGCGAATGCTTTCAGTTTGGAGAGGTATTCCGGATACTTTTCGATGAATTCGCCAACTGTGTGGTTGCAAAGTGTGTCGCACGAAGCCCAGTTGTTCACGTATTGGTTAATCCATCTTTCGAAAACTTCAAAGTCTGCCGGCTCGTATTGTTTGCGAACATTATATGACCAGTTGCAGGCCACGAACGATTCCTCCAGATAACCCGATTGCCACAGCTGTTCGCAAAGAGAAAAAATTACAGACTTGGGCTCGTTTTCAATCTGTTTGTAAATTTCCTTGCCGATTTTGTCCACTGTTGGTACTTTCACGCCGTAGGATACAATCTTTTCTTTGAAAAATCGCTGACTGGTCTGCACGGTGTTTTCATCGGTGCTGGCTTTGAGGGTAGATCTGATTTGTTCAATGATATTTTTCATATGATGATTGTAAATAAAGTTCTGACAGAAATTATGTTTATACCGATTTAACTTGAAAGAGAAGTGCTATTTCACAAACAACATCATCCTAAAAGGTTTCCAGGTGTTCAAATACTTCTCCACGAATTCCTTTTCTTTTCTTAAATCCGGCATGATAGTCGCTAATTTGCGCCTTACATCTGCGATTAGGGTATTCAGTTCCTGACTCGGAGACAGGAGTCCATACAGCATTTCATTTGCTGTGAAAGCAGCTCTTTCCGCACTTTCAATCAATTCCAGAATGTATGAATCCTCCAGATTGGGGTTGCGGAATTGCTTGTTTTTGTGCGTGACATACAGGTTATAGTTCTCAACCCCGTAGTTTAGTGTATCAATGGCTGTGTTGTATTTGATGGTCGCGATTTGCAGAAGGTTGTTGTTCAATTGCTTTTGAATCAATTTGTTCTGGATGCCATTGGTTTTAATGCGCCGACTCGCGAGCTCAAGTTGTTTTAGCTTACTGAGTTTTTTTTCCTGCTGAATGGTGTCTTTGAATGCGAACTTTCCCGGTTTTTCCAGTTTTGAGAAATCTTTGGAGATGAATTCCTTGTTATTAAGTGGATTGTTGAGGAATTGTAAAACCGGATCAAAAGGCATGTGCGATTGAATCATTATTTCAGGACTGATCATAAAATACTCATCCCTGAACTGATGCACGTATTTCCCGTTTTGTTCGTAACCAGCAGCCCAAGTCACATCCATCAGGTAATGCTTCGAATCAATGGCGATGCCGTTCCAGGCATGTCCCAAATCAGCAATCTCACCCGCTTTATTTCGTGTATATCCTGTTATCAAGTAGGTTTCTAACCCGACTGATTGCCCCATGGCATGAAAGAGTTCGGCGTAATGCTGACAAACACCTGTTTTCGTTTTAAGCGCCTCTTCAATAATTTCTTCTACCGATTGATAGCTTTCATCGGAGTTCTTCTGACTCAGGTTGTATTGAATATTATGTGATAACCAGATATACAAAGCCCTGGCCTTTTCTGTGTCGGAATACAGGTCACGTGTTAAGTGCGCCGCGATTTCCCTGTAACCGGTCAAAGAATCAGGCACAGCCTGAGATTTTTTATCTAAAGAGGCAAAAGAATTGTTCCCAAATCCCGATAGGGAAATGAAAGATAAACATATCAATAGGTGCTTTGTAAGGTTCATTTGTCTGTTTTTTAGAAGAATAACTAAAGTCTTTAGTTTAAATTCATATGGACTAACAAGGTGTTCTCAACTATAAAACTCAACACAAGTAACGCAATATAAAAAACGATTATCCTTTTTAGTAATTTCATAATTATGCGAATTTAATATGCTAAGAAACAACATTTGGAGGATTTATGTTATCCTCATCGATGCTTGCAGGTTATGTTACCAGAGATAAAAACACTTCTTTGTCTAAAATCTCCCAAATTTATAATCTTTTTTGCATATTTCGCAAATAATTAGGGTGTTTTTGGGTTTTTACGGAATAAATCACGTAGAGACGCCCGATTCGGGCGTCTCTACAATGATTGCTGCGTTTTTTATCCTGTAATATAAGGCGAAAACGGTCAGTATTTATTTTTGTTGTGATTGAATCCAATCATGCATAGAAGCAGCTGCTTTGCGCCCGTCACCCATGGCAAGAATCACCGTGGCACCACCACGAACGATATCACCACCTGCAAAAAGCATAGGGATGTCGGTCTGCATGGTATTCTGGTTCACCATAATGGTGCCCCATTTCGAGATTTGCAATCCCCCGACGGTTTGCGGAATCAATGGATTCGGCGATACGCCTACGCTCACAATTACTTCATCGACTTCGATTGTTTCCGTGCGACCCGGAATCTCAACCGGTGAGCGGCGTCCCGATGCATCGGGCTGTCCGAGTTCCATTTCCTGCAATACCATGTGGGTTACACGGCCATGCTCATTGCCGATAAATTCTATCGGGTTGCGGAGGGTCATGAACTCAATACCTTCTTCTTTGGCATGTTTTATTTCTTCGAGTCTGGCCGGCATTTCTTCTTCGGAACGGCGATACACGATCATGGCGCGATCTGCTCCCAACCGACGGGCGGTACGAACGGAGTCCATGGCAGTATTACCGCCACCAATAACCGCCACGTGTTTGCCTTTGAATACCGGAGTGTCCGATTCGGAACTGGCTGCATCCATCAAATTTACCCGGGTGAGGTATTCGTTCGATGACATGACACCTACAAAGTTTTCTCCTTTGATGCTCATGAAACGGGGTAGTCCGGCTCCACTGCCTACAAACATGCCCTCGAATCCTTCTTCTTTTAAATCCTCCAACGTGATGGTTTTACCAACAATGCAGTTGGTTATGAATTTCACGCCCATGGCACGCAGGTTGTCAATTTCAACATCCACAATCACGTTAGGCAAACGGAATTCAGGGATACCGTATTTCAATACACCGCCAATTTCATGCAGGGCTTCGAAAACAGTAACGTCGTAACCCAGTTTGGCCATGTCGCCGGCGAAGGATAATCCGGCCGGACCGGAACCGACCACGGCTATTTTGATGCCGTTAGGTGCAGCGACCTCAGGTATGGATATATTTCCGCTCTCGCGTTCATAGTCTGCAGCGAAACGTTCCAGGTGACCGATGGCAACCGGTTCTTTCTTCATCTTGACATGAATACATTGTGCCTCGCACTGTTTTTCCTGGGGACAAACACGACCGCAAACGGCCGGTAAAGCCGATGTTTCTTTTAGCGTTTTAGCAGCACCCAGAAAGTCGCCGACTTCAATCTGTTTGACGAACTTAGGGATGTAAATGCTGACCGGACAACCTTGCATACAGGTTGGATTGGCACAATCTATACAACGTTGAGCTTCGAGCATAGCCATCTCAGGGGTTAGTCCCAGGTTTACTTCCTCGTTGTTATGACTACGATATTCCGCATCGAGCTCCGGCATGTGTACCCTTTGTAATGAGGTGCGCTCCTTGGCTTTCATTTTGTTACGCAATTCTTCTCTCCAGGCTTGTGCTCTTTCTTCGGCTAAATTCTGCATCTTGGTTTACTTTTTTAACCATATAAGTCATTTAAGACCAGACTTTATATGGTATATGCGTGTTATATTAAAATTACTTATGAAAAAAAACTTATATGATCACTTACATGACTTATATGGTTAAAAATCACACATGGCAATCGAAACGCTCCATTTCTTCCCGTTCTATGTCCTTGTAACCGCCCAGTCGCATCAACATTTCATTAAAATCAACCTGATGGGCATCGAATTCGGGACCATCCACGCAAACAAACTTCACTTTACCGCCAACGGTCACACGGCAGGCGCCACACATGCCGGTTCCATCTACCATGATGGTATTCAGCGAGGCTACGGTAGGGATTTCGTATTTTTTGGTAAGCATGCTCACGAACTTCATCATCACAGCCGGACCGATGGTTACGCACAGATCTACTTTTTCACGGTTGATGACCATTTCCACGCCGTTGGTTACGAGTCCTTTGGTGCCATAAGAACCATCATCGGTCATGACAATCACTTCATCCGAATGTTGTTTCATCTGATCCTCAAGGATAATGAGGTCTTTGTTGCGGGCAGCTAACACGGTAATTACTTTATTTCCGGCTTTTTTCAGCGCGGCTACAATGGGCAACATCGGCGCGGTACCGACACCACCACAGGCACAAACTACGGTGCCGAAGTTTTCAATGTGGGTGGCTTTCCCAAGCGGACCAACCAGGTCGGTTATCTCGTCACCAACATTCAACAACGCTAATTTAGACGATGATACCCCCATTTTCTGCACCACGAGCGTGATGGTTCCTTTCGCGATATCGGCATCGGCAATGGTTAACGGAATGCGTTCTCCTTTGGCTCCGACTTTCACCATGACGAAATGTCCGGCTTTGCGCGATTTAGCGATTAACGGCGCTTCGACTTCAAATTTAATGACGTTTTCCGAAAAATACTCTTTACCAACGATTTTGTTCATGTGTGAAGTTTTAAAATTCGGCTGCAAATTTACTAAAAAATAACGAATGAGATGTAACAGCTGTTACGTAAAAATAAAAAAACCTGTTTCAGTTTGTCACCGAAACAGGCTGTAAACAATCTACATGATAGTATAATCTATAAAAAAGGAACTCTATTTGTATAATTCCACCTGTCCCATCTTACCCATGAATAAAATTACACCGGTGCTTTTCTCCCGGATCACGAAGATAAAAGGACGGTTCGCATTAAAGACATAATTCATGGGCATTGATGTCAGTTCAAATTCCACAACAGTAACAGCTGCAGCTTCTGTACCCTCTTGATCTACACTACAATAAGTACTGTGGATAATTCTTGAAATCAACAGGTTTATATCAGAGATATTAGAAAAATCAGCCTGATCGGTGAATGCCTTCACCATGCCCATTTGCATCAAAGGTTCTTTTAATTCGTATTTGCCTGTTGTTTTGAATTTTGGCAGATAAATCTGCACCTCATGACTGGAAAAACCATTGATAATATTGTTCCATTTTTCAGTATCCAGTGTTTCCAATACTTCGTCTGTTGTTTTGCCTTCACGGGGTAAAATGACCGTCATGCTAAATGCCTTGTTCCCGTAAGGAAGGTCAAGGTATTGAGCCATCTCGTCTTCCCGGTAACCGAAGGTGTCTTTTTGTTGCATCATATCCACCTGTACGGTATTTCCTCCTTCAGCATAGAAATTAGCCTTGTATGTGTCCTTTTCAAATTTTTTTACCCAAATCCCTTTGAAATAGATGGCATTGATTAAATACATCATTGCATCAGCCGAAATTTTATCTAATGGATTTTTAATCAGATTGTTGGTTTTTTCAGCACACCATCCATTGATAATACTCAGGGCGTCAGGTTTTGCAAAGTCCAGTTCCCGAACTTCAGCATTGAAATAATCACTGTTTACCTTTAAATACTCATCTTTCACAGGGAAACCAGTTCGATACCATAGAGAATTGGCTATATTTAGCTTAGTTGAAGGGTCAACCTCAGGTAAAGCAGTCAACATAATTTGGTAATACTCATTAATTTCATCCTCAGTCATGCCCGACATCTTCAGGGCAGTTGCCATTTCGGCTTTGGTTTCGCCGTTGGCGCCGTTCCAGGCCATACCCAGTGCGATGCTCACACTCAGGGGTGAAATAAAGATATTCTTTTCATCGGCATTGTTGATTAACACCTGACGAAACAAATCAAATGCAAAAGCATTGTCCTGCTGCACACGCTTTTCCATGCCTGCCTTCAATGGAATTGGTTCCGCATCTTTTAGTTTTACTTCGGGTTGTTCGCAGGCAGCAAACATCAGCAAAGACAGAAGAAATAATACTGACTTTTTCATATAGTTGTGTTTTAAATTTGCAGAAACTCAACTCTAAGATGCAGGAGAAGAAAAATTTGTTGCAAAAGAAATTAAAGCACTTACTCAAAAATTGCATATCAGTATTTCGCTATACCTCATAAAAATGTTGCGTAATTCAAAATATCAGGCTAAATGTTTTGTTATTCGAAACAATATTGTAATTTTGCACGAACTAAACCAATTAAAATGAAAATTGTCTCGCACAGAAAACTGGTTGAGTTTTACAGAACTCATCCTAATAGCAAGATGTCACTTGAGCAATGGTATCAATTAACTAAGCAAGCAAATTGGAAATGTTTTGCAGATGTAAGAAATGATTTCAGCGCGGTTGATGGAGTTGGGAATCAAAGGTATGTTTTTAATATTAAAGGAAATGAATATCGTTTGGTTGTAATCATACAATTCACACATGGGTATGTATATATTCGCTTCGTAGGAAAACATTCGGAATATGACAAAATCAACTGTTTAACAGTTTAAAAATCAAAGAGATGAAAAAAGAAATCAGCAAAGAACTTTATCAAACAGCTTTATCAAGGATTGAAGAATTATTGCAACAGGTAACTGATGAAACCCCACGTTCAGACAGGAAAGCGATAGAACTGGCTTTAATGTCTGATATCGTTATTGAATATGAAGAAAAGCACTTTCCGGTTTCCTTACCGCCACTTGCGGAGGTGATGAAATTGAAAATAGAAGAAAATAAGATATCTCAAAAAAGTCTGGCAAAAAAAATCGGGGTGTCTCCTTCCAGAGTTAGTGAGTATTTAACCGGAAAGAGTGAGCCAACATTAAAAATAGCCAGAGCTATCAGCAAAGAATTGAAGATAGCTCCGGCCATTGTTTTGGGGGTGTAATTTCAATACCTGTAATGCTCCGGTTTATACGGACCACCTTCATCTACACCAATATAGGCAGCCTGCTCCGGTGTGAGTCTGGTGAGTTTTACGCCTAATTGTTCCAGATGTAAACGTGCCACTTCTTCATCTAAATGTTTGGGTAGGCGATACACGTCAATATCATATTTTTTGGTGTTTAACTCGATTTGTGCCAAAGTTTGGTTGGTAAATGAGTTACTCATTACAAAAGAAGGATGTCCGGTAGCGCAACCTAAGTTCACGAGGCGACCGTCGGCCAGCAATAAAATGCAGTGTCCGTCAGGAAAAATGTATTTATCCACCTGTGGCTTGATATTCACTTTCTGAATACCCGGATATTTCTTGAGTTTTTCAACCTGAATTTCATTGTCGAAGTGGCCGATATTACATACAATGGCACCATCTTTCATTTTCTCCATGTGTTCGATGCGGATGATGTCTTTGTTACCAGTGGTAGTTACAAACACATTGCCTTCAGCCAGGGCATCTTCTACCGTGCAGACTTCGAATCCTTCCATGGCAGCCTGCAGGGCGCAAATCGGGTCGATTTCGGTAACCATAACCCTGGCGCCATAAGCCCGCATGGATTTTGCCGAACCTTTACCCACGTCGCCATAGCCACAAACCACCACTACCTTGCCGGCCAGCATGATGTCGGTAGCGCGCTTGATGCCATCGGCCAACGATTCGCGACAGCCGTAGAGATTGTCGAATTTCGATTTGGTAACCGAGTCGTTTACGTTGAAAGCAGGGAACAGCAGCTTACCTTCTTCCATCATCTGATAGAGACGGTGCACACCGGTTGTTGTTTCTTCCGAAACACCTTTGACTTCTTTGGCCACTTTTGTCCAGTGACCGTTTTTCTCGTTTAATACTTTCTTCAGGATGGCATAAAGTTCCTGCTCGTCTTCGCCTTCGACCTTTTTGTCGAGTACAGAAGCATCTTTTTCAGCATCTACACCCACATGAATCATCATGGTTGCATCACCTCCGTCGTCCACGATCAGGGTTGGTCCCTGTCCGTTTTCGAAAGTTAATGCCTGCAAGGTACACCACCAGTATTCTTCCAGCGTTTCACCCTTCCAGGCAAAAACCGGAATGCCGGCTTCAGCAATTGCTGCGGCAGCATGATCCTGGGTAGAATAAATATTACAGCTGCACCAGCGCACTTCGGCTCCCAACTCGACAAGGGTTTCGATCAGCACAGCCGTTTGAATGGTCATGTGTAGGGACCCCATGATGCGGGCGCCATTCAGTGGTTTGTCTTTCCCGTATTTGGTACGCAGGGACATCAGTCCCGGCATTTCTTTTTCTGCTAACTCTATTTCTTTCCTTCCGAAAGCCGCCTGAGACATGTCGGCTACTTTGTAAGGTAAACCGGAGAACAATTCAGTTGAATACATTGGATTATTTACTATTTTTTAATTTTGAACGAAATGGGCGACAAAGATACAAAAATCCAATGGAAAAACTTATATTTGCCATTCTTAGTTTTTGAAAATCAAACAGATGTTAACAGATGCACACTGCCATAGAATCAATCCGGGAGATATACGGAGCATTTACAATATCCAGATTAACGATGATGCCGTAACATTACCACATGGTAATCATATCTTTTTCTCGGCAGGGATTCACCCCTGGGATGCCGGTAATCTCAGGTCGGTTTGGCTTGATAATCTGAAGTTATTGTTGAATTTCCATCAGGTAATCGCGGTGGGAGAGTGTGGTCTTGATAAAAACTCACCGGTTGCCATAGAAAAACAACTGGAAGTGTTCGAGATGCAGATAAAACTATCGGAAGCGCTTAATAAGCCTCTGATAATTCATTGTGTAGGTTGTTATAATGAATTGATGAATTTACACAAAGCGCTGAATCCGAAACAATCCTGGATTATTCATGGTTTCAGGGGTAAGCCAGAGATGGCTTCACAACTTATTAAAGCCGGCATGTTTATCTCTTTCGGAGAAAAATTCAACCCGGAGAGTGTGCAGGCAATCCCTGTCGATAGGATTTTAGTAGAAAGTGATGAGAGTACGATGCCCCTCGCTGAAATTTATCTGGCCATCGCTACGGCAAAAGGATGTGAGGTAAGAGAACTGGTAGCAGTAAACGAAATATTCGGATTTGAATAGCCTGATTGTTAATTCTCATTTTAGTTTTTTACCGGTTTTTAATTGAAAAATATTGTACCTTTGCGGACTTCTTGTTGATACGTTGATATGTAGAGACGCAATGCATTGCGTCTCTACATTGAAAACCACAATGCATTTGAATATCATATTATAATTTACAAAATTTATTTCCCCTGATGAAAAGAATATTCATACTAATACTGACATTCATTCCTGTTTTCACGGTATCCTCCCAACTTCGAATCAATTCGGAATTATTAAAACTAAACAATGTGTTCAGTGTGATTTCCAACCTCTATGTTGATTCTGTGGATGAAAAGAAATTGGTTGAAACTGCCATCATGGCCACCCTGAAAGAGCTTGATCCACATTCTTCGTATATTCCCAAGGATGAGGTCGACAGGGTGAATGAACCGTTGGAAGGCAGTTTTGAGGGAGTCGGTATTCAGTTTCAGATTTTTGAAGATACTATTCTGGTGGTGCAAACCATCTCGGGAACTCCTGCCGAAAAAGTGGGAGTAATGCCAGGCGACCGGATTATCTATATCAACGAGGATTTAATGGCTGGACAGAAAATTCAGAATTCTGATGTGATGAAACGCCTGCGTGGACCCAAAGGCTCGGAGGTGTCGGTTAAAATTGCACGACGTGGCATTCCGCAACTGATGCTTTTCAAGATTATCCGCGACAAAATTCCCGTGAATAGTGTTGATGCTTCCTATATGATTGATCAGGAAACCGGTTATATCCGGATAAACAACTTTGGAAGTAAAACCGTAGAGGAATATAAGTCTGCTTTCTCCAAACTGAAGAAAGCAGGTATGAAGAACCTGATTCTGAGCCTGCAGGGCAATGGTGGAGGTTACCTTAATGCAGCGATTGAGTTGGCAGATGAGTTTCTGGGGAGGGGACAACTGATTGTATATACAGAAGGACTAAAACAGCCCCGGAGTACAGCCAATGCAACAGCAATAGGGGGTTTCGAGCAAGGTAAGTTGATCGTGCTGGTAGATGAATATTCTGCTTCTGCCAGTGAAATTGTTTCGGGTGCTGTACAGGATTGGGACAGGGGAATCATCATCGGCAGGAGAACATTTGGTAAGGGATTGGTGCAGCGGCAGATTCCGTTGACCGATGGATCTATGTTGCGATTGACAACTTCACGCTATTATACACCTACCGGCAGAAGCATTCAAAAGCCTTATAAGGATGGTGTTGAGAAATATCAGAATGATTTGCTGGAAAGGTATAATCATGGAGAAATGCAACATGTCGATTCCATTCATTTCCCTGATTCATTGAAATATCAAACTAAAATACTGAAAAGAACAGTGTATGGTGGCGGTGGCATCATGCCGGATATTTTTATCCCGATAGATACCACCCGTTATACCGATTATCACCGCAAAATAGTGGCACAGGGTATTGTGAATAAGGTGGTTGTTCAGTTTAACGACAAAAACAGGGATAAACTGAAGAAAAAATATAAAGATTTTGAGAAGTATTACCGTGATTTTACCGTTGATGCCGATATCCTGGATCAAATCAGAGCAATGGCCGAAAAGGAGGGTGTTGTGTATGATGAGGAGCAGTTCAGAAAATCTGAGGATCTGATCCGGTTACAACTGAAAGCCATCATCGCGCGTGATATGTGGTCGGTGAATGAATATTACCGTATCATGGATGAAGAAAATGAATCGTTGCAACGTGCTATCCGGATTTTGAATACGGAGGGGGAGTATGAAAAGATTCTACAATAGCGGAGAACGGAAAGCGAATAGCGAATAGCGAATAGTGAATAGTGAATGGTTCAGTATATCCAGCAACATTACATTGAAATCATTGGCTCCATATTGAGCCTGATATACCTGTATCTATCCATCAAACAAAAAATTAGTCTGTGGATATTCGGGTTCTTGTGTTCGGCTTTGTATATCGTGGTTTTTTTTCAGAGTAAGTTTTATGCTGATATGTCACTGCAATTTTATTACCTGGCCGTCAGTGTGTTCGGCTGGATTAGCTGGAGAAGCGGGAAGCAACAGTCCGGTAAAGAACTGCCAGTTAAAAGAACAAAAAAGTTGCAGGCGTTGGTATTGATGTCGATTACAACTTTCGTTTTCTTGCTATATTATTTCATTTTAACGCGTTATACCGATTCTCCGCTACCGTTGGGTGACTCCCTTACAACAGCACTGAGCATTACCGCTACCTGGATGCTGGCCAGAAAGCTCCTCGAGCACTGGATTTTGTGGGTGATTGTGGATGGGCTTTCGGCGGGTTTATACCTGTATAAAGGTTTGTATCCCACAGCAATCCTTTTTATTATCTACACGGTTATGGCGATTGTGGGTTGGTATCAGTGGAAAAAGGATTATACCAGAACGACATCAATACCCCTGTCGCGCATAATCTGAACGGTGCTCGAAGGTGCATTTTTATCGGTGATAATCTGGTCAATCTGATTGATGTCGCAAATTTTTCCAAAACCTCTTCTGCCAAATTTCGTAGAGTCGGTGAGCACGATAATTTTTTGTGCAGATTTCAGCATACATTGATTTAAATGTGCTTCACCCAGATTGCTGGTGGTGAGTCCGTGCTCAATATCGATACCGTCTACCCCAATAAATAGTTTATTGCACATCATATCTTTCAGCAGATTTTCAGCATAAGCTCCGATTGCAGAAGCAGAACTTTTCCGGATATTGCCTCCCAGTTGGATGATTTCAATATTATTAATGTAGCTTAATATAGAGGTAACTTTTACTGAAGGGGTGATAACTGTCAGTGGCAAGTGATCTGTTATCTTTCGTGCCAATGCCAGTACGGTTGTTCCGGATGCTATGATGATGCGGTCGTCTTTTTCAATTAAACCGGCAGCATATTCGGCTATGTTGTTTTTTTCTTCCGTTTGTATTTTCTCTTTTTCATCTATGTGACGGTCGCCGATTAAGGCCGAATGTAAACTGGCGCCACCATGACTCCTGTAAAGCAGTTTCCTGCCTTCCAGTTCTTTCAAATCCTTACGAATCGTTACTTCTGAGACTCCTAAGATCGCACTTAGTTCCTGAACCTGGACATAGCCATTCTTCTCCAGTTCTGTGATAATGAGCTTATGTCTTTTAGCTATATTTCTCATAACAACAATATTATGTGACAAAATTAGTGTATTCTTCCGAGATACGCAACTTTCGTTATGCAATTATTGTGAAATGTTAAAGTTTCGAATTGTGATTAAAAACTTTCGTATTTGTTTTTATTCTATAAAATTTGTTTTATATTTGCACACATAATAATAAATATAAGATTTTAATACACATATTCAAATGAAACGATCTGATTTTATTAATCAGCTTAAAGGAAAAAGCGTCAGTCAATGGGACTTTATTATCATTGGAGGTGGCGCAACCGGCCTTGGAATTGCAGTCGACGCGGCTTCAAGGGGGTACAAGACAATATTGCTTGAGCAGTCCGATTTCTCGAAAGCAACATCAAGCAGGAGTACAAAACTGGTGCATGGCGGGGTGCGTTACCTGAAAAACGGAGATGTAGGCTTGGTAAGAGAAGCGTTAAGAGAACGCGGGTATTTACGGAAGAATGCACCTCATCTGGTAAAGAATCAGCGTTTTATCATCGGAAACTATACTTGGTGGGAAAAACCTTTTTATACAGTCGGATTGACCATGTATGATTTGTTGGCCGGAAGGCTGGGTTTGGGTCGCTCTTTGCCCATGACAAAAAGTGGCGTGATTAAATCGGTTCCGCAAATTGAGCAGAAGGGACTTAGAGGAGGTGTGGTCTATCACGACGGACAGTTTGACGATGCCCGGTTGGCTATTAACCTCATGCAAACAGCAGTTGAATATGGAGCAACGGTTGTGAATTATGCACCGGTTACTTCACTGATCAAAGATGCCAAAGGTAAAATTTCCGGCGTTGTGGTAAAAGACCTGTTAAATAATGAAGAATTTACCCTACATGGGACCTGTATCATCAATGCAACAGGTGTTTTTGTTGATGACATTATTAAAATGGATAACAAAGATGAAGCGCCACTGGTTCGCCCGAGTCAGGGTGTGCATGTTGTGGTGGATAAATCTTTCCTCGGCGGAGATGATGCCATTATGATTCCCAAGACCAGTGATGGCAGGGTGATGTTTGGTGTGCCCTGGCACAACAGGGTTATTCTGGGAACAACGGATACGCCGGTAAAAGACTTTGTTTTAGAGCCTTTTGCCCTGGAGGAAGAAGTTGACTTTATCCTCGAAACAGCCGGCAGGTATCTGGTGAAAAAACCACAACGAAAAGACGTGTTGTCCGTATTTGCCGGTTTACGTCCACTGGCAGCGCCCAGGAAACAGTCTGACGAAATGAAAACAAAAGAAATTTCACGTAGTCATAAACTTTTAGCGTCTGATTCTGATTTGATTACCATAACGGGTGGAAAGTGGACTACCTACAGAATTATGGCGGAAGAGGCAGTAGACCTTGCCATTAAGAAAAAAGGAATTAAATTTAAGCCTTGTGTAACTAAAAAAATGAAGGTACACGGGTATAAAAAGACAAAGGACAGGAGCAACTGGATGTATGTTTACGGAAGTGATCAGGATGCCATACTGAAACTGGAAAAAGAAAATCCGGCTTATGCGGAGAAACTCGATCCGGAATTTGATTTCAAGGTTTCGCAGGTTATCTGGGCAATCCGGAACGAGATGGCTATAACACTGGATGATGTGTTGGCCAGAAGGGTTCGTCTGTTGAGTCTTGATGCCAGGAAATCAATTGAAATTGCAGAAAAAGTTGCCCGTATCATGGCTGCTGAATTATCAGAAGGTGAAGAATGGGTAGAAAAGCAAGTGGCTGAATTTACCGCCATTGCCAGGGGATATGTATTGAATTAAAAAGTAAAAAAATGATAAGTATTTTCAGACCACCATCGCATAAAGAGTTAATTCCTGAAAATGAAATTAATTCCAGGTATAAATTTCTGAGGTGGCAGGTATTTATTGGGATATTTGTGGGATATGCAGGCTATTATCTGGTTCGAAAAAACTTCTCACTGGTAATTCCTGATCTTATCCAGCAGGGATATTCCAAAGGTGAGCTGGGAATTATCGCGGCAGCGGTTTCTATTTCTTACGGATTAAGCAAATTTCTGATGGGTGGAGTGTCGGACCGAAGCAATGCACGGGTATTTTTAAGTGCCGGGTTGCTGCTTTCGGCCTTAGTCATTTTGGGATTCGGCACAATACCTTTCCTTACATCTTCTGTGGCTATCATGTTTATTGTGATGTTTATCAACGGATGGTTTCAGGGTATGGGCTGGCCTCCCTGCGGCAGGGTCATGGTTCACTGGTTTTCCACGAGAGAGCGGGGAACGAAAATGTCCATCTGGAATATCGCGCACAATGTGGGGGGCGGATTAATCGGCCCGCTGGCAATAGCAGGTATCGCAATTTTCGGTGACTGGCAAAGTAAGCTGTATTTTCCGGCCATGATTGCCATTGTTATTTCATTTATAACTTATTTGCTGGTAAGGGATACGCCTCAATCGTGCGGACTTCCCAATATTGAGGCATTCAAGCATGATTACCCGAAAGATTACGATAAAAGTCATGAAAAGGAGTTTTCTACCAAAGAAATCTTTTTTACCTATGTGTTTAAAAATAAGTTTCTTTGGTTGATTGCCATTGCAAACGCCATGATTTACTTGGTAAGATACGGAGTGCTGGATTGGGCGCCAACCTATCTTGACGAGGTGAAAGGCTTTTCGGTGAAAGAAACTGGATGGGCTTATTTCCTCTATGAGTGGGCCGGGATTCCCGGAACTTTATTGTGTGGCTGGATTTCAGATAAAGTATTTAAGGGTAGAAGAGCGCCTTCTATCATTATATATATGTTGTTGGTGATGGTGGCTGTGCTTGTTTACTGGATAAATCCTCCGGGAAATATCATGGTGGACAATATTGCCCTGATTGCAATTGGATTCCTGATTTATGGTCCGGTAATGCTTATCGGTGTTCAGGCGCTGGACTTGGTACCCAAAAAAGCTGCGGGTACAGCGGCCGGTTTAACGGGTCTGTTCGGTTACCTCGGTGGTGCCTTGTTTGCGAATATCGCTATTGGATTTATAGCAGAGCACATGGGTTGGGATGCTACGTTTATCCTTTTGCTTGTGGCTTGTGTTGTCGCCATTCTTTTCACTGCCATGACCTGGAAGAAAGAAAAGGAAAGACTGGAAGTTGTTAAGTAGTGGTTAATTGATAGTGGATAGTGGTTAATTATTGGTTTAAGGGTTGAAAATTTTAAAGGGGTTTAGTAGGGGCGCAATGTTTGCGCCCAATAACGTAATAATTTTTTATAAAAATGAGTATTATGAATAAATTATTTTGTGTCGTGATTTTCGTGCTGGGTTCGATGGGCATTTCTTTATCTCAGGGAATTGACATTCAGGCACACCGCGGAGGTATGGCGCTTTATCCTGAAAATACGATTATCGCGATGTTGAATGCGATGGATTGGGGTGTGAACACGCTGGAAATGGATTTGAGCATTTCGCAGGATAAACAGGTTGTTGTGTCGCATGAACATGTAATGGATCACAGGTATGTTACCACGCCATGTGGAAAATCTTTTACAAAAGCAGAAGAGAAAAATTACAAGTTGTACAGCATGCCCTATGACTCTATTGTCAAATATGATACAGGAATCAAAGGCGATCCAAGGTTTACGCAAAGAAAAAAAGTGCCGGCACATAAACCCTTGTTATCAGACTTGATTGATGAAGCCGAGGCTTATGCAAGAAAAAATAGCCTGCCATTACCTTATTATAATATTGAAATAAAGTCGAGTGAAAAGATAGATAATGTGTATGCCCCCGATTATAAGGAGTTCACCGATTTGGCGTTGGGTGTTTTATTACAAAAAAACATAGTGGACAGACTTGTCATACAGAGCTTTGATACACGTACCCTGAATTATATTCATGAACATTATCCTCAGATCAGCTTGTCGTATCTCGTCCCAAAACAAATGTCAAGTTTCGAAGAAGCGATGTCGGAACTGAAGTTTATACCGAAAATCTTTAGTCCCGATCATGTCATCGTGAATAAGGAACTCGTAAAAGCTGTTCATAAGAAAGGTATGAAAATTTTGCCGTGGACAGTTGATAATCTGGAGGATATTCAAAAAATGATAGATTTGAAAGTGGATGGTTTTATTACGAATTATCCCGATAGGGGTGTGAAAATGGTGCGGTTCTCAAAGAGCTATAAACAATCTGACATGAAACAGAAATAAAGCCGAAATATGAAACATATAATTTTACGGACTTAAAATCAAAAATGGAAAAATAAAAATAACATTCTAATGCACATGAAAAAGGAACTATTTATTAAAGGAGAAAAAATTCCTTTACTATCTAATCAAAAGTGGAGCTTACTTACCGTAAGCCTGATGTTTCTTTGCCTGTTTTTTTCTGCTGTTGGGTCGTATGCCTCAACAGAAAACAACCACACCAGTGAGAATTTTCAGCAAAAGAAAACAGCGAGAATTACCGGAGAAATTAAGGATGATTCGGGAGAGTTGTTGTTGGGCGTATCTGTTATTGTCAAAGGTACATCCATCGGTACGGTAACAAACATGCAGGGTCGGTATGTATTGACTAATGTCCCCGCTGGTAAACAGGTTATCGAAGCCAGTTACATTGGACATGAGAAGCAATCCATCAATGTTAATATTGATGAATCGGAAGAGAAGGTCGTAAACATAACCCTTCGTCCGACTTTGTTCCAGCTGGAAGAAGTTACGGTAACAGCTCTTGGTATCAAAAAGGCTGACAAGGCTTTGGGTTATGCTATTTCAAAAGTTACCAGTGAGGAACTGAACAATACGGTTTCCAATAACTGGATGAGCGGACTGGCAGGTAAAGTGGCCGGTTTGAATTTCGATCAGTCGTCGGCAGGTCCCGGGGGATCCATGCGTGTTACCTTGCGTGGTGAGGGTTCGCTTTCGCACGATAAAAACACTGCATTATTTGTGATTGACGGTATTCCACTGAACAGCGACATCACGCCGAGCAATACCGGTGGCGGTTATTCAAATGCTGATGCGCCAATCGATTATGGTGGTGGTGCGGGCGATTTGAACCCGGAAGACATAGAGTCTGTTTCAGTGCTGAAAGGTCCTTCAGCAACCGCTCTTTATGGTTCCAGGGCGGCAAATGGCGCCATCATTATCACAACACGGTCGGGAAGTAAATCAAAAGGACTGGGCGTAACAGTCAACTCCTCATTAACCCTTGAACAGGCAGGTTTTTGGCCTGATTTCCAGAATGAATACGGTGCCGGTAATTACAGTAAAAACAACAGAGATGACGTAGTTCCCAAACCATTCTCCTGGTGGACTGTAGGGGGAACATCCCGTTTCTGGTCTCGTTATAATTTCGGGGAGAAGTTTGATGGTCAGTTGCGTTATATGTATGCTTCCAAAAACTGGGAAACGAATGAATACAACCTGCTCCCTTACGAACCAATGGATTGGTACAAAGGCTTCTTCGAAACCGGAGTGACATATAACAACAGCGTTTCTATTGATTCGAATACCGGTAAAGGAGGCTCATTCCGCTTCTCAATAAGAGATACACGCAACGAATGGATTGTACCGAACACAGGGTATAACTCCCAAAATATTAATTTCTCGGCAACACAGGAAATTAATAAATACATCACGATGTCAACGAAAATGACGTATTACAGAAAGAACAGTGATAACCTGCCGATGTCTGGTTATAGCACATCTTCACCGCTGTATACCCTGATCTGGGCTCCGGCAGCCGTTGATATCGACGATTTTAAAGAGGAGTATTTTTCAGGAAGATTAAAACAGATTCATCAGGAGAATATGGGAACCAGTAATCTTATCAATTACGACAGTGATAACCCATATTTCCAGGTTTACGAACAGTTAAATGACATGACACGCGACAGGGTTTTCGGAAATGCAAGCATTACCATCAACCTTATTCCTAAAAAACTGACTTTGATTGCCCGTACGGGAATGGACTGGAGTGGAGAATTCCGTACACAACGTAAGCCATACTATTCAGTTTCCAATAGAACCGGTATGTACCGTGAGCAAAGCGTGAATTCGTTCGAAATGAATAACGATTTCCTGCTGAGTTATAAAAATAAATTCGGTGATTTTGACATGAATGCCAGCTTTGGAGGCAACAACATGGTAAATAAATACAGAGCAATTACGCAAACTGCTCCCAAGTTGTTTACATACAATGTATATCAGTTGCAAAACAGTGATGGACAAATTATTTCGTCAAATACACGCAGAGACAAGAGTATCAACAGTTTATTTGGTTTCATCTCTGCCGACTGGAAAGGAATACTGTTTGCTGAAGTTACCGGTAGAAACGACTGGTCAAGTACACTGGCAAAGGGCAATAATTCCTATTTTTATCCTTCAGTGAACACCAGCTTATTGCTTGATCAGGCCTTTAATTTCAAAGAAAATGCACCCTGGGTGGATTTAATGAAAGTAAGGGCATCGTGGGCAAATGTAGGGAATGATACAGATCCATATCAACTGGATCAGGTGTATAATAACAGTAATTTTACCAGTGCTTATGACTTGTCGGGCGTTATCCGGAATAAAAACCTGAAACCGGAAAACATTGAAAGCTGGGAGATTGGTATTGATACCCGTTTGTTCCGTAACCGCCTGAGTTTTGATGTTACTTATTATGATGCGGCTACTACCAACCAGATTATCAATGTTCCCACATCATGGGAAACGGGTGCATCTTCACAGGTAATCAATGCCGGTAAGGTAACCAACAAAGGGATTGAGATTGCCACCCGAATACAGCCATTAAGATCTAAAAACTGGAATTGGTATATGAATCTCAACTGGAGCAAGAACTGGAATAAACTGGTTGAACTGGCTCCCGGTGTGGAATTATGGCAACTCAATACCAGCAATACGGTAGGAAGCAGGGTTTTTGTATATGCTTTCCCGGGCACTGAACTGGGTCGCATTTATGGAGCAGGATACCTGCGTGCTCCTGAAGGTGCTTATTATATGGATGGTAACCAAAAAGTAAACGTAGCCGGTCAGGTCATTGTGGATCCGGTAACCGGAAACCCGGTGCTGGGAGAAGAACTCCTGGACCTTGGAAGTATTTTCCCGGACTGGAAAGCGGGTATGACTCAGACCATCTCGTATAAGAACTTCACGTTGAACATGACTTTTGCGGGGCAATATGGCGGAAAGGCCTATTCGGTAACAAATTTTGCTTTATCCTATATGGGTAAATTAACAAATACGCTGGAAGGTCGTTACGAAGGATTGATTCACGAAGGGGTGAACCTGAATCCGGATGGGACATATACGAAAAACACAAAGATAACGACTGATATTGTGGACTATTACAATACCGTTGTCTGGAATAGAAATAATGTGGAACAAAACACATTCAGCACCAGTTTTCTGAAAATGAAAGAATGCCGGTTGGATTACAAATTGCCTGCGACTACCCTCAAAAAAATCGGATTTATTCAAAGTGCTTTCGTTGGAGTCTATGCAACCAACCTGTTTATGTTGACTGACTGGCCCCAATATGACCCCGAAGTGGCAGCTTTTGGTGGCGGTTCTTTGAATAGGGGGGTGGAAACCGGTGGTTATCCGATGACACGTACCTATGGGTTTAATCTGAAAGTATCATTCTAAAAATTGAAACAAATGAAATATCTAATTCATATTTTTCTGACACTGATTGTCGCATTTCAATTTTCATGCAGTTCAGGATTCGAAGAACTCAACGACAATCCGAATGTTCCCAAATATTGGGATATTTCTCCGGTTAACCTCCTGGAGGAAACAATATTCTCAGGTGCCGACGGCATGCGCTACCGTACCTGGCTTTTTACGGGCGAACTGATACAGTACACGGTGTCTGGAACCTCAAACAATGCTTATCACAGGTATGTGATAGGTAATTCGGTGATGGCAAGTACCTGGAACAGTTTGCTGGTATGGGCTGCCAATGCAGATCACATGAGACAACTGGCACGGCTGGAAGGAAAGAAGGATGTTAATACCGAAGCTATTGCGCTTACTTTGAGGACTCTGTATCTGTCAAATGCAACGGACATTTTTGGTGATATTCCTTGCAGTGAAGCTTTCCGCAGTCTTCCCTACTACGATGAAGACAATAACTATGTGGAAGAAACAACCCTTTTTCCGGTATTTGATAAACAGGAGGATGTCTATAAACAACTTTTTGCAACCCTTGAAAAAGCAAATAATTTATTCGATGTAAATCAATCCATTAAAACACCATCGAAAGATCTGATTTATGGTGGAAATATCGCTAAATGGAAGAAATTTAACAACTCGCTTTATCTGAGGTTGTTGATGAGATTAAGTAACCGTAGTAACCTGAAAATGACTGTTTCAGGTGACGGAACGCAGGAACTGACTGTGTTCGAAAAAATCAATGAAATTTTGAATGATCCGATTAAATATCCTATTTTTACCAGTAATGCGGATAACGCAACAATTTTTTATTCGGGTATTACACCTTTTATCAATAGTTTTGGTGACCAGACTGATGGAGCATTTAACGGAAGAAATGCCGCTGAACAAATTGTAAGTATGATGGATGAGCAGAATGACCCGCGTATTTCCACTTACTTTGTTCAACGTGGTGGAGCCTGGAAAGGCGTTGCCAGTGGCGCAGGTTCTCAGGATACTGATTCGGACAATTCAGCACGACTGAACAAAAGTGTGTTGGGAGGATATACTTCACCCTATTCTTTGATGAAATATGATGAAGTGTTGTTTATTCTTTGTGAGGCAGCTAAACTCGGAGCTATTCCGGGTGGCGATGATGCGGCTTCTGCCTACTATCGCACTGCAATCACAGAATCCATAAAATACTGGGTGAGTGTAGATCCGAATAAAGCGGGGATTACCGATGAAGCCATTACCAATTTTATTGATAATTATGCTCCCTACGACGGAAGACTGGAAAATATCCTGAACCAAAAATACATCGCTATGTTCTGGGTGGGTTACGAAGCCTGGCATGATTACCGTCGTACCGGTTTCCCGAAACTTAATATCGGGGTAGGAACCTTTAACGATCACATTTTGCCTATGCGTTTCGAATATCCAATCAATACAGCTAAGACAAATCCTGCAAACTATCAGGTTGCAGTGGATAGGCTGAAGGCTGATTATGGAGGTGGAGATGATATGAGAACACCGGTTTGGTGGAGCAGGGCAGCAGCAGCAATTAAATAAATCAATTATCCGGAATACTACATCTGACATCAATTTATAATTTTACAGATGAAAAATAAAATGAAAATAAATCATATTATGCAAAGAACACGAAACAGGAAAAGTGTTTTCCTTTTATTTGCAACAATCATAGCGTGCGCATTGGTTTCTTCGTGCGATGAAGATAAACCGGATGATATCGGTGGTACTGATGTGGCCTTTGGAATAACCTATAAGAATTCGAATGGCATTGAAATGGATTCATTGTTGCCAACCGATTATGTTTGCAGTTTTCCTCAACAGGGAGGCAGCCGGTATTTCTATGTGGAATCAAATGTGGGAAAATGGAAATTGTCGCCGGGAGAAGGACATGAAGCCTGGGTTGAGATTTGGCCGGCAGAAGGCAAAGGTGATGGCAGGTTTGGCATCAAGGCAACTCCGAATACATCAGCTTATCCGAGAGATTACGCAATTAGCCTGTTGAATAGTGCCGGACAAGTGATGGGTAGCATACCCGTTTATCAGGATCCTGCGCCACCGAGTCTTGCAATAAATTATTCAACAACCCCTAAATTTGTATCTTCACTGGGTGAAACATTTGTTGTTAAGGTAACTGCCAACATTGCATGGCAGGCTGCTACAAACGATAGCTGGATTACAATTGGCGAGGTGACTGATTCGACACAACAAATTATTATTGGTCAGAATCCTGCCGTACAACGCGAAGGTTCCATAACTTTCTCGATGATTGGAGTGGAGCAGTCGGTAACCATGTATATCAAACAGCTGGATTTGGCCAACGACTTCAGTAATGCAACCAAGGTAACTGTTGCCGACTTGTTGTCGCGTGTCGGGCCTTCGGGTGTTGGGACAATTGACGATAACCTGTACATCGAAGGGTATGTAATCAGCGATCGCAGTAAAAAGGCACTCGCCAGTACACAAATGGTGGTTCAGGATGAAAGTAACAAAGGCGTATGGATTGAGTTTACAAACGCTGATGACAACACCTTCAATCTGAACGAAAAGGTGAAGGTTCACATGTATGGAGCTTCATTTATTCTCGATGCTTCGTCGAAAGCCAGCAAAGTTGAATCCTTCTCGCCGTCGTTTGTACACGATGCTACCCCAACGTCAGGTGTAACTCCTATTGAAATTACTGAACTCGTGAACCTGGCTCAATATGAAAATGCGCTGGTTACGCTCAAAGACGTAGAGTTCCCGTTGCCTTATGGTACCTATGTGAACATCACAGAGACGTATTATAATAAGAAACCTGCTAACTGGACTGCTACAGCTGAACCATTTGCCGATGATACCGATAATTACGGACATCTGGTAAGGGATAAGAAAGGAAATACAATTAAGATGTACACTTCTCCTTCTTTCCTTGACAGGTTTAAAATAGTAATGCCTTGGGGCTCAGGCTCACTTACTGGTATTGTTATGAAACGGGTGAAAAATAACGTAACCAGTTATTTTATCAGAATCCGGAACAATGAAGACAACAAGGTTTCAGCAGATAAGAATACGGCGCTTTCCAGAGACATCATGCAGATGGGGCCGTGGCCAAATAATACTGTCGCATTAAGTTCTATTACGGCATATATTGGAACGGGAACACTCAAATATACTGGTAGAGTAAATCAGAATGTGCTAACCTCCAGCAGTGCCGAAGCGTTTTATTATGTTGCTTCACAGGCCAGAATGGAGCCGTGTGATCTGAATGAGGATGGAACACCCACGATTGCGTACAATAATAATTTATCGTATTATGGTATCAATACACAGTATTGGTGGGGTAATCCTTCCTCCAGTATTTCAGGAGGTAGTTCAGGCGAAGCCTGGGTAATTACCACCAGCACCTTGAATGCAACCGGACCGGGCGCTTTGTACCTGCAGTTCTCATCATCGAGCAGTACTTCTGGTCCTGCCCACTTTACGATTGAATGGGCAGAAGCCGAGAATACTCCGTTCAATCAGTGGAATCATGTAGCCAACTATACGGTTTGTGATATTAATAACAGTCAGCAACTGATGCAATATGTATTCAAACTGCCGGATGCTGTGAAAGGTAAATCGAATCTTGTGATTCGACTGAGAGTTAACAGTCAGGAACGCGCGACACTCAACGGAAGTAATATTGGGACATCCGGAACTAATCGTCTGGGCTTCATAAGAATTACCCAGCTGAAAAACTAATATTTAAATTTTTAACATGTATATTTCGCCAAATAGTCTTGTAAAATTGTTGTTAGTCATTCTTTTCACATCCATCCTGCATGGGTGTGAAAAGATTGAACCGGATCCTGACGACCCGAATAACCCCGGGCAAACAGTCTTAATTAAGGATGTGATTATACCTTCACAGATGAGTCTGGTGAAAGGGAATTCACAGGCCATCAGTGGGAAAGGCTTTGCTGCCGGGGATGAAATAATTTTTAAAGCCGGAGATGATGAGGTTGTTGTGAACATAGTTACCTTCACGAATACCTATGCAACTTTTATTGTTCCGGAAACATTGAATAACGGGCAATATAGCATTCTTGTCCAGCGGGATACGAAACGTCAGGAGTTGGGAACAACAACCATTACGATTATCCTGAATTTTAATGTTCCCGACAAACAAGGCGCTACTATTAAAGGTGCTGTGTATTGCGGGACAAATCCGGTGCAGGGAGTTAGGGTATCGGATGGGATTACAACGACCATAACGGATGAAAATGGTTTCTACTGGCTTAATTCTGATAAATTGCACGGCTATGTTTTTGTCTGTACGCCTTCGGGATATCAGCCCAAAACAACCAACAATGCAGTTCCCGGTTTCTGGTCGACGCTTACTGCTGTACCAACAACTGCCGAACAACATAATTTCGAATTGATTGAAGTGCAGCAGGATAATTATGTGCTTATGATTGCAACCGACATGCATCTGGCAAACAGAGGGCCAACATCCAACAATGATATGGGGCAGTTTAACAATGGTTTTATGGTTGAAGCCAGGCAGTTTGTTGAAAGTCAGACAGACAAGCCGGTGTATACTATTGTATTGGGGGACATGAGCTGGGATGGATACTGGTACAGCAGAAATTATGATATTTCAAATTATGTGACCACGGTTTCATCGTTTCCTGCACCCATGTACCACGTCATGGGAAATCATGACAATGATCCGTATTATGCCAATGATTTTGATGCTGAAAAGAAATACAAAAAAGCACTTGGTCCTACCTATTATTCAATGGATATTGGTGATGTGCACTATATCTTTCTGGATAATACGATTTTCATCAACACGGGTGGCTTATTGGGAACCGTTGGGGAGAGAAATTATGAAAAGTACTTAACCAATACACAGCTAAACTGGTTAAAAGATGATTTAGCAGCTGTGAAGGACAAGAATAAACCGGTAATCGTATCTTTCCATTGCCCAAGTACCAGTAACTATAATTCGACCTTTACAACGCAGCTTACGTTTAACCCGTCCTACAAGGCAACTGAGTTTCACCGCTGTTTCGATGGATTCAGCAATGTACATTTCCTGAATGGTCATACCCATAATAATGGATACACAACTATTGGTACGAATATACAGGAACACAACATCGCTGCAACATCCGAAACCTGGTGGTGGAGTGGTAAAACCAGCGGACTGAATGTTTGTATTGATGGCTCTCCAAGCGGATACGCTGTGTTCGAGGTGAACAGTCAGGATATCAAATGGTATTATAAAGGAATCGGTCTGAGCAAATCAAAACAGTTTCGCACTTACGACATGAATAGTGTAAAAGCATTTTTTAGTCGTAGTGATGTGCTTCCGGTCATGGAAAAATTAAGCGGAAACCGGAAAGACGATTATGCCTCGTTGGTTAATAATTCTGTATTGATTAATATCTGGAATTATGATCCCGAATGGTCAATCGATGTGAAAGAAAACGGGACTAAACTATCAACGAAGCGGGTTTTCTTAAAAGATCCACTGCATACATTAGCGTACGATTATCCGCGTATGCGGGATAATGGTTCTGTTACAGATGGTTTTACCACCGGTAATAATCCACACATGTTTCAGGTTATTGCCGGGAGTTCAACATCAACGCTGGAGATTACGGTAACTGACAGGTTTGGTAATAACTATACCGAGACAATGACAAGACCCAAACAATTTGTAGTTTCAATGGAATAAAAATTAAACTTCTAATCTGATAAAAAAATGAAAAGGACATTATTTAAACGGACTACTTTCATCATGCTGATGGCTGCATTGGGATTTTTTGCAGTTTCCTGTGTGGAAGATGAAGTGGTATTACAGCCTCAGGTAAATCTGAGCACCTCAACGCTTACGCTTAGCAGACTTGGAATGAACGAAGAAGGTAATACGGCCACAGTGGATGTTGTTTCCAATATTTACTGGACACTCAAAATTGAGCAGGAAGAAGAATGGTTGTCGGTTTCGCCTGTGGGTGGAACCGGTGAGACCACACTTTCGTTTGCAGCGCCTTTAAATGATGGAGAAACGCGCACTGCGAAAGTTATTCTGGAAACTTTCGATGGCATGAAGAAAGAAATACAGGTAACACAGAACGACAAAGATGAGGTTATTTATTACCTGTTCGAAGATATGGGAAAAGAAGCTGTTCAACAGGTCGATGTAAATTTCTTCGATGGGTGGACTAAAGTCGGTATTGGTAGTTTGCTTACAAAATATTCAGGAGCAAATGCAGCCTTGGTTGATAATCAGAATCCATCTGAAGGATACGCAAATGCCTCCGGGGGGAATAATATTCTGTTTTCAACATTGGAATCAGCTTACAGCTGGGGACCGGTTGGCACCAGAGATGATGAGTACTTCAACCTGAGTTTTGGTATTTATGCACCTGAAACTTTCAATGCCAATGACCTGAAACTGTATATCAGCAAAGACGGAGAAAGCTGGGTGCCGTTGAAATATACCAGAAGCGGCAATCAGTCAGGATGGGCTAAAGCAGAAAGCAAATATAAGGTTGCTGACCTTTCCTTTGTTTACTACAAAGTGGTTGCAAATAAAATTAATTACCGGATTGACGATATTATTTTACTGGAGGATGCCGGGAAAACCGGAGAGGAAGTTATTTTCCAGACGGTTGTGGATGATGGAACTCCTGTTGGGTTTGAGTATTACAGCGAAGATTTCTCGTGGATAACCGTTGAGACTTTTGGTGGAACTCCGGCGAACTTCCCGACAAATGAGCTGGGTTTCACTAACTCCAATATTACACCTGAGCAAAGGGATACTATTAATAAATACAACTGGAGCCAGGAGCTGGGATCAACTTATTTACGTCTCGGTTTAATGAAAATCGGGAAAACCCGTGTTGGTAGTGATCTGATTTCACCTCCATTCTCTTCAATTGCTCTGTATAAATCGATAAATGTACAAATTACTTTTGATGTGGCAATGTATGCTTCAGCGGGAGGCACACCGGATTTGGACGGTATCGTGCTGGAAGTCAGAAATGGTGGGACGATAAATAGTCAAGCTCTGACCAGTTATTTCATGAATGTGGGATTGTGGATCAATGCTGGTCAGGAACTTACAGAACCTTATAAAACGGTGACAGCCACCATTTATGGAGCAACATCGCGTACACAGTTCAGAATTCGCTCAGGTATTGAAAACTCGGAGCAAACCAGATTGAACAAATCGAACAGGTTCTTCTTTGATAACTTCAAGGTTACCAAAGCGCCAAACGAATAACATGTCAGGAAAACAAGTGTTGGATAAACAGGGTTGCAGGAGGTAAATTCCTGCGACTCTGTTAAAGAATTAAGAATTAAAAATTAAAAATTAAGAATTTCTATAACCATATTTCATATTCTTTCAGGATGAATTTAAAAAAGTATGTGGGTGTTTTATTGTTAGTTGGCGGACTGTATGTATCAGGTTTGTCAGCTCAGGTTCCTACTGCTTCATTCGTTATTACGGGAAGAGTTTCCAATCCTGAAAATGCCGGTATTGCCAATGTGGTGGTCAGCGATGGCTATCATGTTACCACAACAGACACCGATGGTCATTATTCCTTAAACAGTAATAATCTGGCTAAGCATGTCTTTATTTCAATTCCATCAGATTATAAAGTCCCCCACGAGGGCAATATCCCCCGTTTTTATAAAGCAATCAAAGGTACCACCAGCAATATTACGGTCAATTTTACACTCACGAAACAGGAAGTCGACCAATATCTTGTGCTCACTGTCATGGCCGATCCGCAGGCACAAATTGCTGTCGACATGAAACGCTTCACTGCCGAGGCTACACCTCATATTGAATGGCTTAAGAATACATATTCACAAGATGTTACATTCATCGGGATGACTGCCGGTGATTTGCTTTGGGATGCACCTGCCATGTATCCCGATTATGTGAAAGCATTTCAGAAATTATCCTTTCCATTTTATCAGGTCATCGGAAATCACGACCACGATGAGAAAACCACTGGCAATGATTACGTGGCTTCCCATACTTATGAATCCTATTTCGGACCAACCTATTATTCATTCAATCGTGGAGATTGTCACTTTGTTGCGTTGGATAATATCATTTACAATACCCGGTCGGATTACAAAGAAGAAATCACACAGCAACAACTGGACTGGTTGCAACAGGATTTGAGCTATGTTGATAAAAACAAACTCATTATTGTTGTCATGCATGTTCCGGCATACCGAAGAGGTGGAAGTGTTGGTGTGACTAATCTCAGTAAATTGATCAACATCCTGAATGGTTATAAGGTTGTGTTTATCTCAGGGCATACCCACAGGATGAATAAAACTCTGATAAACAGCGATATGGTTGAATATACCTTGAGCCCAACCATGGGTAATTCCTGGGCAGGTGATATTAATGTAGATGGCTGTCCCAATGGTTATGGTGTTTTCGAAATCAGCGGCAACAAACTGGTGAATCATTATTACATGTCGACCAACCGTTCCCGGGATTATCAGATGCGTGTCTATCCTGTTGGTTCTGTGAATGCTTTTAGCAATAGTGTTGTTGCCAATGTCTGGAATTATGTTCCGGGTTGGAAGGTAGAAGTCTTTGAGAATGGAGTATTCAAAGGTAGCATGAATAAAACAACCGGTTATGATCCTGTTGCTTATGATTATTATATCGGCTCGTCAAAACCAACCAGAAAACCAAGTTTGGAACCTGCTACCACGCCAACACTTTTTTATTATACCCCTCTTGATTCTTCAGCAGAGATAAAGGTGCTTGTTACCGATGATTTTGGAAATATTTTTACAGAATTCCTGAATAAAATGCCGGATAAGAACTACAACCGACAGGTTTTCTTTACTGAAAGTATGGGCGAGGGTTCTACAACAAGTCCATATCCATCTGTTTTAGAATGGACTGGCTGGCACAATTCAAATATCACGATTAGTACAGGCGACTGTCCAAATCAACCAGATGTGAGATCAACGGTTGTAAGTGCAACAGCGACATCTACTTATCCCGAATGCTCAGGGAGCAACAATGTTTATTTCAAAGCTGAAGAACCGGGCACAGAAAGAGGTTTTGCCATCAATGGTATTGATGCGTCGGCTTTCAAAAACATTCAATTATCCTTTGGATACAGTAAAACCAGTTCGGATGTAAGGAGCGATTTGGATGTCTATTATTGGAACGGAACATCCTGGGTTCAAATCTTTTTCTTGTTCAATGAGATATTCCAACCATCCGGATGGTATCGTAGTCCCATTCTGAGTTTGCCCGAAGATGCCGCCATTAATGCGTTGGGGTTACGTTTTGTAAAACCAGCCAGCTCAACCAACAGCATTCGCATCGACGATGTATGGCTAACGGGTGAGCCGAAAATATCAGCCAGTCCGGTTGTCAACGACGCCTCTGAAGTTACTGCAACCGGTTTTACTGTTTCATGGGATGAATATCCCAATGCTACCCAATATTTATTGGATGTTTCTGAGCGTGAAAATTTTGCAGTTGCAGATTCAACCGTACTTGCAGCCTGGACATTCCCCGAAATATATGCAGCGGGAACTGTTGCCGGGCCCAATATCTTTACTGCTAATAATAAAGATAAGTTTATAAGTTGTTCAGCAACCGGAAATGATTCAAATGCAATTCCATATGGTGCAGGAGATGGATCAGAAACCAATCCTTATGCGATTTCTTCAACCGGTTGGGAAAATGGTGTTTATAAAAAACATTTTAAAATAGATGTGAATACCATCGGTTTTTCGGGATTATCCTTGTCTTCCTGGCAATATTCTTCTGCTAATGGTCCTAAGAATATGAAAGTTCAGTATCGCTTAAACAACACGAGTGCCTGGATTGATGTTCCCCAAAGTGATTTGGTTATGCCAAGCGCCGCTTATGGTCCAACCAGTCTGTTGACTGACCTGGCTTTGCCAACAGCTTGCGATAATCAGGAAAATGTTTCAATAAGATGGACTATGACTTCCTCATTGCGTACATCAGGCCTGTCTTCGTATATCGTAACCGGCGGAGGAACAAGTCGCATCAGCAATATCTATATAAAAGGAAAGGCAGTTGATGTTGTTTCCGGATATCAAAGCGTAGCGGTTGCAGGTACGTCGCATAGAGTAGCCGGGCTGGAAGACAACAAAACTTACTATTACAGGCTTCGGGCTACAGATGGAACCTATGTGTCGAATACTTCCGAAGTGAAACAGGTAACCACTTCCGCGACCAGTGTAAAATCTATTTTGAATGATCAGAATGTGCAGATTTATTACAACTCTTTAACTGATTGTTTTGAAGTGAAGACTGATGTATGCAGTAACGATATTACTGTTAAGGTTTCGGATATGAGTGGACGCAGGTTGGAACAAAAAAACTTAAGTGGTTCGGAAAGGAGTCTCAATGTAAAACATCTTCCCGCGGGAGTGTATATTGTAACGCTGTATGTTGAAGGACAGACTTTCAATCAAAAATGTATTAAATAAAGCTATGCCTATCAGTTGGACATATAATCAGAAAAGAGTTTCATCGAAGAAAGGGTGTTCTATAACGATGAGTACTATCAGATACTTTACTTTGCTTATGTTTATAAGCGGAATGTTTACGAACATGTTGCATGCGCAAGTATCAGTAGTTTCATTTACCGTTACCGGGAAAGTCTCGACTCCTGAAAATGTTGGTATTGCCGATGTGGTGGTCAGCGATGGTTATTATGTTACAACGACCAATAATGATGGGAGATATACACTACAAAGCACAAGTTTAGCGAAACATATTTTTATTTCTGTTCCTGCCGATTGTGATATTCCTCACGAAGGTAATATTCCCCGGTTTTACAAATCAATAAAGGGGACAACTGCTGATATTGTCGTTAATTTCACACTCACGAAGAAGGGAAAAGATCAAGCGTTGGTGTTTATTGTCATGGCCGACCCGCAGGCTCAGATACCTGCTGATATGAAACGTTTTACGACTGAGCCAATACCAGATATTGAAAAATTAAAAAGCAGTTACCCTGGCGATGTGGCGTTTATCGGGATGACAGCAGGCGATTTATTATGGGACGCTCCCAAGATGTATCCTGATTATGTGAAGGCTTTTGACCAACTGTCATTTCCATTTTACCAGGTAATCGGGAACCACGATTACGATGAAAAAATCAAAGGAAACGATTACGAGTCTTCGCATTATTTTGAGTCTTATTTCGGACCGACCTATTATTCCTTCAATCGTGGAGATTGTCATTTTATTGCGTTAGATAATATCATATACAATACGCGTCCTGATTATAAAGAAGAAATTGCCAGAGAACAATTAGACTGGTTGCAACAAGATTTGAAATATGTTGATAAAAGTAAACTGGTAATCATCAGCATGCATTCACCCGTATATCGAATGGATGGAAAAAAGATTTTAAATAATACCGCTGAATTGGTCAAAATTCTGAATGGCTACACAGTTTTAATCATTTCAGGGCACACACACCGGATGAATAAAGCGGTTGTTGCAAAAGACATTGTAGATTATACCCTGAGTCCGACAATGGGAAATTCCTGGGCAGGTGATTTTAATATTGATGGTTGTCCCAATGGATATGGTGTGTTTGAAATTAAAGGTAATCAGCTTGTCAGTCAATATTATAAATCGACAGGAAAACCAAAAGACTATCAGATGAAAGTTTACCCTGTCGGTTCAGTGTCTGAGTTAAGCAAAAGTGTTGTTGCACATGTGTGGAATTATAGTGAAAATTGGAAAGTTGAGGTGTATGAAGAAGGTATTTATAAAGGAAAAATGAAAAAAGCAACCGGCTTTGATCCTGATGCGTATAATTATTTTCTTGGTGAGCAAAAACCATCCAGAAAACCAAAGTTAGAACCGGTAAAGACTTCGAACTTGTTTTATTTCACCCCAACGGACAATAAATCAGAAGTTAAGGTTGTTGTTACAGACAGTTTTGGAAATAAATATATTGAATATATAAATCGTTTATCCGATTGAAACCAGAGAATAGTGTTCAGATTTATAAGCAGGAGTCATACAAGCAAATAGTTTTGATTATATTTGCTTATTGAATAAATCTTATTATAAATCTATAATTATCAGACATTAACATGCAACGGGAAAAATTAATCAAACAAATTGCCGATAATAACAAGGTTTGGGACATGATTGTTATCGGTGGAGGTGCAACAGGACTGGGTGTGACTCTTGATGGAGCACTTCGGGGATATAGTGTTGCCATGTTCGAACAACACGATTTTGCCAAGTATACGTCCAGTAGCAGTACGAAACTGGTACATGGAGGTGTCAGGTACTTAAAACGCGGCGATGTAGCACTTGTTCGGGAAGCATCAGTTGAAAGAGGCCGTCTGCGTCGCAATGCTCCTCATCTGGTTAGGAATCTGCCTTTTGTGATACCCAATTATACCCGTTTTGAAGTTTTCTTGTACACCATTGGACTGAAGCTATACGACATCATTTCCTGGGGAAAATTAAGATTGGGCCATTCGGCTCCAATCTCGACAAGATTGGTCACTAAATATATACCAACCATTAAACAGGAAGGATTACGGGGAGGTGTTGTGTACCATGATGGTCAGTTCGACGACTCGCGCCTGGCGGTAAACCTGGCTCAGTCTTGCATTGAGCATGATGCATGTCCGGTGAATTATATGCGTGTAATTGGTCTTTTACATGACAAGAAAGGGCTGGTTTCGGGTGTTGAAGTAAAAGATTTGGAAACGGATAAAGTTTACCGTGTAAACTCAAAATGTGTATTCAATGCTACCGGTGTTTCGGTTGACAGCATAATTTCAATGGATGTGCCTACGAAACGTAAAATTGTACAACCGAGTCAGGGTGTACACCTGGTATTGGATAGCAGGTTCCTGCCGGGTAAACGTGCCTTGTTAATCCCTGATATTGCTGAGGGTCGTATGTTGTTTGCTGTGCCGTGGCACGAGAAGATCGTCGTTGGGATTTCAGATGTTGCCAGCGATATATATGATATGGAGCCTGTACCGTTGAATGAAGAAATTGATTTTATACTGGAAACAGCAGGCAAATACCTGACGATAAAACCGGAACGTAAGGATATTTTATCCATGTTTGCCAGTCAGCGACCCATAGCAGCACCCATCAAAGAAGGAGAGACGGCCAAAGAGATTTCGCGTAGTCACAGGGTTGTGGTGTCAAAAAACAACCTTATTACTGTTACAGGTGGCCGGTGGACTACCTACCGTCGCATCGCTGAGGATACGGTGAATAAAGCTATCAAAATGAATCTGTTGCCAAAACGGGTGTGTAAATCAAGACTTTTCAGGATACATGGCTATAAACTGAATCCCAACATGTCGAGTCACCTCTATGTGTACGGATCAGATATGCCTGCCATAAAAAAAATGATTGATAATGAATCTATGATGGCTGCACTGATACATCCGGATTACAAATACACCGTTGCCGAAATCATATGGGCTGCGAGAAAAGAAATGGCTAGAACCGTCGAGGATGTCCTTTGCCGCCGTATGAGATTATTGGTTACCGACGCCCGGGCTGCCATAGAAGCCGCACCTGTGGTTGCACAGATTATGGCTGACGAGTTCGGCTATAATCAGGACTGGATCGACAATCAGATAGAAACATTTAATCGCATAGCACAGAAATATCTTCCAGTAATGTGAGAGTATTATAATTATTAACAGTTAAAATTTTATTATTATGAAACACTTTTTGCTTTTTTCATTTATGGCTATCTGTAGCCTGACAATTACCCAAGCACAGGTATTTATGACCGAACTGGCAGATCCGTTGGATGCCACCGGAGCACGTTATGTCGAATTGTTCAATGCAGGTGATACTGAGGTTAACCTGGCAGATCCTGAGGCGAAGTATGGTTTCCTTCGTTACACGAATGGAGGGACAACACCTCAGCAGACAATTTATTATTTAACAGGAACCATCCAGTCAAAGGGATTTTATGTAGTAACCAAGGATGCTGCAACTTTTACTGCAAAATATGGTGTTGCTCCCAATCAGGAGATTGCAACCACTTCCAGCCCTATTGATAACAATGGAGATGACCAAACATTGCTGGTTGTTGTCACTGAAAGTGATACAATTACAATTGACATTTTTGGTGTTCCCGGTGAAGACGGAACAGGTACCTGCCATGGCTTTGAAGATGGCAGAGCTGAAAGAATTGCAAGCATCACAAGCGGAAACGGGGGCACCTGGTCGTCGGCTAATTGGAACGTGTGGGGTGTAGCAGCTGCAACAGGCTGCACCAGTCATGTTACGCAGAGCGTTAGCACGACAGATGGTTTATTCGATCCAGGCGTATGGATTGGTTACACACCGTCTAATACGATTGTTACATTTGAATCCACATCATCTAAAATTAACGAAAATGGCGTTTCTGTTGATGTTTGTGTAACCATCGAAAATCCAAGTCCTGGCGTTGCCACAACGGTTGACGTGGTAATAAAAGATACAACGCTGGTTAATTCACTTCAGGCAGTTAATGGAGTTGATTATGCAAGCATTACCTCGCCTTACAAACTTACATTCCCGGCTGGCAGTTCAGCAAAACAATGTGTCACTTTTACCATTATTGATGATACTCAAACAGAAATACCGGAAACCATCGTGTTGGAGTTAACCAATGTTGCTGGTGGAGCATCCGCTACAATTGGCACCAGGTCATCACATGTCGTGGAAATAGCTGATAATGATCTTGTTTGCCCGGGAGTTGGCGCCCTGATTATATCGGAAGTAATGCAAAACTCAAAAACCGTGAATGACCCTCCCGGAGAGTGGTTTGAAATATACAATACCACTGATGCCGACATCGACTTGTTTGGTGTCAAATTCAGAGATGATGTTACCTTATCTGAGTTTTTTATTGTTGACCGCTCGCTAATAATAAAGGCCAAAGATTATGCGGTCTTTGCATATAACGGTGATCCCGCGACAAACGGAGGAGTGATTGCCGATTATGGATATCCTACCGCAGCAAATTACACATTGGCTAATTCTACCGACGGGATTGTTATAGAATGCAATGGTGTTATTATTGATTCTATTAGATGGGACGATGGGGCAACTTTTCCGGATCCTGATGGAGCAAGTATGTATCTGCTTTACGATAAATATAACTCAGTAGATAACGATAATGGCGCCAATTGGGCTGTGTCGACTACTCCGTACGGTGATGGCGATTTTGGCACACCGGGTACCGGAGATACAGGCTCATCTGTTAATATAAACAAGGATGTATCATCATGTAAAATATATCCGAATCCTGCATCAGACTTTATCAGCATAAGTTCTGAAATCAGCATTAGTAGAATCGATATTTACAGTTATTCGGGAGCGCTGATTAAACAACTGAATGTTTCAGGCAATAAAGCTGTTATAAATATCAGCGATTTGAATGCAGGAATTTATTTCGTTCAGGTAAAAGACGCGTTAGGCGCTAAGATGGAAAGAATCGTGAAGCAATAAATTTTTTTCTTCGTTTTAATTGAAGATATAATACTCACCTCTCGTGCAATTCAAAGCCAGGGGTGAGTATCTTTATTGTATTACCTTCCAATGAATTCAATATAACAATTCCTATTTTCGAATAACTTTTTTACTTTTGCAGGATGAAGTGACTTGAAGGAATAACCTTGTATCATAAATCATCCTGCATTTTTATTGTCCGGAAATAAGAGACAGCATGGACTTGGAGCAAAATTTACTAATAGAACTGAAACGTGGAAACAAAGAAGCTTTCACGATTTTATTCCGAAAATACTATAAAGACTTAGTATTGTTCGGGGGCAGTATTTTGCGTGACAGGGTGAAATGTGAAGATATCGTGCAAAATATCTTTCTGAAATTATGGACAGAAAGAGAGAATATCGAGATTGAAAAATCACTGAAATCATTTCTGATCCGTTCGGTTCAAAACAGCTGCCTGGATGAGCTGAGACACAAACAAGTCGTTCGCGATCATGAGCTTTATGTAGAGGCATTTAATTATTTTGATTGTCTGGATACTGAAAATTATGTATTATATAGTGAACTGCAGGATAAATTAAATACTGCTCTTGAAAAAATTCCGGAAACATACAGGGATGCATTTCAGATGAATCGTTTCGAAGGATTAAAATACAAAGAAATTGCTGAAAGGTTACAGGTGTCGGAAAGAACGGTCGAGGTTCGCATCAGCAAAGCAATTAGTATGCTTCGTTCTTACCTTAAAGAGTATTTATTGATTGTGTTGGCAATAATAAATTCATAAAATATGTAATAATAATGTGGAAATATAATCATAAAACGTCGTAACTGTAGCAAGGTATAAAAAGATGCAAAATAATAAAATAGACATATTAATAGCCCGATTACTTTCGAACAACATTACCGTTGAGGAAAGGAAGGTCTTGGATGACTGGTTGTCTGAAAGTCAGGATAACAAGAAGCATCTCGGTCGAATGATTAACCTGTGGCAATCGTCCAGTCCGTCATTTAATCCAGAAGAAATTAATGCTGAGCATGCGATTCATAATGTGCATCAAAAGATAGCAGAAAATGAACGGTTGTCGCCGAAAAAATCATTGAAGATATTAGTTTGGTGGCAAAGAATTGCAGCTGTGCTGTTTATACCTGTTATGGTATTAATGGGTTATCTGCTTAGCAGAGATACAGATTTTAACCCTCAAACAGCTTATCAGGAAGTGTTTTCTCCTTATGGTGTTCGTTCGAAAATCAGTTTGCCAGACGGTTCCTCCGTGTGGCTGAATTCAGGTAGTAAATTGAAATATCCGATCGAATTTAAAAGCGGGTCACGTAATGTTTCTTTGACCGGAGAGGCTTTTTTTGAAGTCAGATCAGACAAAAAAAATCCGTTTGTTGTGCATACGGAACAAATGAAAGTGGAAGCAACCGGGACCGCTTTCAATGTTGAGGCATACGAAACGGATACCATTGTAGCTGTAACGCTTGTGCATGGCAAGGTTGATGTAGATATCAACGGTAGAAGAAAGCTGGATATGCAACCCAGTCAACGGATTTGCTTTAATAATCAGTCGAATAAATATAAACTGTCCACGGTCGATACCTACAAATGGATAGCGTGGAAGGACGGAGTGCTTGCCTTCAGAGATGACAGGCTTGATTATGTTTTCAAGAAAATCGGATTGATGTATAATGTCGAGATTTCGGTAAAAGATGTTGATATCGCTTCTCAATTATACCGTGCCACATTCGAGGGAGAATCGCTGGATGAAATTTTAAATCTGCTCAAACTTTCTGCGCCAATAAGATATGAGCACTCCAAAAGGGTAAGATCCGGTTCTGGAGCTTTCAGCAAAGAAAAAATTGAAGTTTACAAAAGGTAGATCTTTTTTGTATTAAACGATAAAAAATCCACACAGGTAAATATTTTTAATTTACCTATGTGGTTTTTTATTGCTCATACGTCATAATCAAAGAGGGATAAGAATCCGCATCTATTCGTGTTTTTATTATGTAAAAAATTCTAATACAAATCATTCAAAATATCATGGAAGAAACATTTATTTAGAACCCATTCTGCATTTTTCTGATCAACAGAAACATTAAAACAACATCAATCAACCTTATTTTTAATTAATTCAATAATCATTATGAATTTTACGCTCAAAAACAAAATTGCATCGATGAAAAAGCCTTTTTTTAGGCTGAAACTCAATCGGTCTGTGTTCGTTTTTATCATGTGTGGTTTAATCCATCTTTTCCCGGTTTCATTGCAGGCTCAAAATTTGACGGTAAGCCTGAATATGAAAAATGCAACCGTGGAGGAGGTATTAAATGCAATTGAATCGAAGACTGAATACCGATTTCTCTACAACAAACAAATTGTTGATGTAAACCGGAAAGTAACCGTGAATGCCAACAAAGAAGAAGTCAGAAAAATTCTGACGAAGGTTTTTGAAGGTACCGACATTACTTTCAGTGTCGACGGAAAACAAATTGTGTTGAGAAAAGCAGAGAAAGCTCCGGTAAAACTAAACACAATCAGGGTAACCGGTGTTGTAACCGATTTTAACGGACAGGAGATTGTCGGAGCTACTGTCAAGTTAGAGGGAACAACAGCCGGTACCATTACCGATATTGATGGAAAGTTCAGTATTGAAGCACCACTTGATGGCAAGCTGAATATCTCGTACATCGGTTATAATGCCGAAACAGTACAGATTGACGGCAAGAGTAATTTGAAAGTAATCCTGAATGAAGATGTAAAAGCCCTTGACGAATTAGTTGTAATCGGTTATGGAACACAACGCAGGTCGTTGGTTACCAACGCGATTTCGAAGGTAAAGATTGATGAAAGTAATATCAGAAATGTTGCCAGTCCCGGACAGCTGCTGGAAGGGAGAGTTGCGGGTCTGACTATTGGGACTACCTCGGGTAACCTTGGTACCGGTGAAAGGATGTCAATTCGTGGAGCATCTTCTTTGAGTGCAAGCAACCAGCCTTTGTATGTTGTGGATGGTGTGCCAATTACCAATAGCAATGCGAATGTGTTTAATTTTGGTGAGTCGATGAGTTCGCTTGCCACATTAAATCTGACTGATATTGAATCGATAGAGGTTTTAAAAGACGCAGCTTCTGCAGCCATTTACGGCTCCAGAGGTACAAACGGTGTAGTGGTTATCACTACAAAATCTGGCAAACAAGGCAGATCTGATATAAAACTGAATGTAAATGCCGGTTTTTCACAGTTTGCCAACAAAAACAAGATGAAATTTGCTGACTCGGATATGTACATTATGCAATACAATGAAGGGGTAACAAATTATAATAAACAATACGGGTTGAATGTGGGGGATGCCAATTATAAAATCCCTATTTCAAATCCCTTCCAGGGCTTGCCTGATTCCGATTGGTTGTCATATATCACTCAAACCGGACATGCATTCAATAGTGATATTTCTTTTTCAGGAGGTGTAAATAAAACCAATTATTATATTGGAGGTAATATCAGCAGCATGGAGGGTATTATCAAAACAAATGCACTTCAGAAAATCAACCTCAAAGCAAAAATAAGTCACGAAGTTAGGAAATGGTTAGAAGTGGGAGCCAATGTAAGTGGTAACTATTTAAAGAATAGTCAGGTTCCCGGGGCTAACCTGGGAAGTACGATCCTGGCCAGAGCGGTAGAACAGCGTCCCTTTGATCGTCCCGTAAAACCGGATGGATCTTATTATCTGGGAGGAACTGATGAGCTTTTGTTTCACAACCCGGTTCAGATTCTGAATGAGCAAACAGCCTATTTCGACAATTACCGTTATCTCGGAAATTTCTATGCCATGTTAAAACTTAATGATAAAATTACATGGAAGAGTTCTTTCAACAGTGATATCAGCTATACGTATGACTACACTTATTATAATGAGAAACACCCATACAGTACGGGTGCCGGTCGCATTATCGAGTATAACAGGTTAAATAAAAATACCCTGGTTGAGAATGTCATGAATTATAATGATGTATTCGGTAAAGTTAACCTTGGGGTGATGCTCGGTCATTCATTTCAACAGACTGCTACCAATACATCCATGATAGATGGTCGCGGATTTCCTTCTCCTGCATTTGATGTGCTTTCTGTGGCGTCAGAAATCTACGATGCCAGTGGAAGTTTATCCGAATTCGCCATGGAATCATATTTTGGTCGTGCTACGATGGCTTATATGGAAAAGTATCTCATGACATTAACGCTCCGTACCGACGGTTCGTCCAAGTTTGCCCCTCAAACCCGCTGGGGTTGGTTCCCATCTGCTTCGCTGGGTTGGAATGTTTCGAAAGAGGATTTTATGAAGGACAGCGGAGTAGATATGAAATTCAGGGTTAGTTACGGGAAGACAGGAAATCAGGATGGAATTGGAAACTATGCGTATCAGTCGCTGATGTCGGGAGGAAAGAATTACGGAGAAGTCAGCGGTATTGCCGTAACTTCCTTCGGTAATAACGAGCTTACCTGGGAAACTGCTGATCAGTACGACGTAGGGTTGGATATGGAATTTCTCAAGGGTCGTGTAAACCTAATTGTCGATGCATATCTGAAAAATACCAATAATCTGTTGTACAGTAAACCGATACACGCAACTACGGGTATGACCAGTATCATGAGTAATATTGGTTCTATGCGCAATCTGGGACTTGAGTTTAGCCTTAATACCGATTTCCGGATTGGAAGTATAAACTGGATTTCTCAGTTTAATATAGCCACCAATCAAAATAAGATAACTTCATTGCTTGGCGATGATCAACCCATGTCGATCGGCGCTAACCGTGCATTGCAGGTTGGTAAGGAACTCGGAGCTTTTTATCTCTTTAAGATGGAAGGAATTTACCAGTACGACGGAGAAGTGCCTCAAGAATTTTATGATCTGGGGATCAGAGCTGGTGATGTGAAATGGCTGGATGTTGATGGAAACAATATTATCAATGACAACGACCGTCAGGTCATGGATGCACCAACACCTGATTTCTTTGGTGGATGGAACAACTCCTTTAAATATAAAGCTTTCCAACTGGATGTCTTTATGACCTATATGTATGGAAATAAGGTGTATAACCAGCGGAAAGGAACCACCATTGGCCGTTTGGGAGCCAGGTTTGCTGTGCTGGAAGATTATGTGGAGAAACGCTGGACGGGTCCGGGTAGTACAAATAAATACCCGAGAGCGATTAATAGTGATACCAATAACGACAGGAACTCCGACAGGTGGCTTGAGGACGGATCTTTTGTGCGGTTACGCAACCTGACATTCAGCTATAATGTCCCAAACAAATACCTGACAAAATTAAATATTAAAGGCCTGAGATTGTACGCACAGGGTGATAACCTGTTGTTGTTGAGCCGTTATTCGGGTTACGATCCTGAAGTTAGTACCGAGACTGACCCGCGTTTAAGTGGTGTGGATTTGTTGAATGTGCCTCAGCCCCGATCAATCAGTTTTGGAGCCAACATTAGTTTCTAATATTTAAAAGGAAATAAATCATGAAAAAGAATATAATTGGAATTTTATTGGGCACCTTAATACTATCTTCCTGTGCCGATTCATTAAATATCTTTTCTCATTCAGCCGTATCTCCGGATGCGGTGACAGAAAAGGATCTACCGGCATTACGCCTGGGAATGTATAACTCCGTACAAAACGATCCGGGAGAAAGAGCTTTTATTTTCTTCGATATACTCGGAGGAACGCTTTCAACCAGCTCTGGTAATCCGAAGGACTTGATATATGGTACCTTAAACCCTTTGAATGGGTATATTGCCAGTAGCTGGAACGGATATTTTTCAGCATTGTATCAGGTGAATAACCTCATTTCGATAACGGATAATATGTCCTCTACGCAAGCTATCAGAAACACCGTGAAAGGTGAAGCGCATTATTTCAGAGCATATATCTATTTCTGTCTCGCATCCCGCTGGGGAGATGTGCCCATCATCCGCAAAAATACGCTGGATCTGGTATTCCGTGACCCGATCAGCGATGTGTGGAACTTCATAGAAGAAGACCTGGACGTAGCCATAGATTTATTGGGAACTTCATCGAGTTACTATTATGTATCTAAAGATGCAGCCACAGCCCTGAAAGCGCGTGTCTTGCTGAGTGCAGGGAAAAAAGCCGAGGCAGCAGCCTTAGCCGAGGAGCTAATCACTTCACCGAAATATAAACTGGATTCATACGACAAGATTTTCAGAAAAGTGCTGAATACAGAAATCATTTTTGCCTTCGAAAATATCGCCGCTGAATCAGGTAACAATCTCGGAGATTTATTCTATACGTATGCACATCCGAATAAAGGGCAGTATGCCTACAGACCTCCGCAGGCTGTCATGGATATGTACGAACCAGCTGATAAAAGGAAGGAAATCTCTGTAACTACTGTTTCAGGAAGCAACTGTATCAATAAATACCCGAGCGGACAAGCAGGAAGAGATCCGATTATTATTTCCCGACTGGCTGAAATGTATTTAATCAGTGCCGAAGGTCAGGGACGTAATAACGGGGTTGGCAGACTGAACGAATTGAGACGTTTCCGCGGACTGACGGATATTTTCCCGGCAACCGATGATGCTTATATTGATGCGATACTACTGGAAAGGAAGAAAGAGCTGATTGCTGAAAACTTCATGTATCATGATTATGTGAGAACAGGAAAAGCGGCAAGTGTGCTCGAATTACTGCCTCATCAACATGTACTCCCAATCCCGGGAAGAGAGTTGCAATTGAACCCGAATCTTACTCCCAATCCGAATTATTAATCCAAGATTTAAAATTATTGTATCATGAAAGATATTAAATTATATTTTCTGCTTTTATTCTTCGCGGGCTTGTTTGCCTGTGAAGAAACGGAAACACAAACTGTTTATAAGCCTGTTCCCAAGACAGAAACAGGAGCTAAACTGGTGAATGGTACGGATTTGTTCGCGCATATTTCGTCGGACACATCCTATACGGTAACCAGTGGTGTGCAGGCAACTGAAATCAAATACCTGTCGATGAAAGGCGTTGCCATGAAGATTTTTATTTTTGAAGTCGACCTGACCGACCCGTCAGTAAGTATTGAAGCTTCTTCTCCGAATAACCAAACTGTTTTTGCCATGCAACCCATGACTGTACAGGCTACTTTTGTGGACCAACCCGGTCATAAAGTCTATGGAGGCACCAATGCCGACTTTTTTAATACTTCCACCGGGCAACCCAGAAGTATATTCTATAAAAATGGAGTAGCCATTAAAACAGCATTTCAGGATGCCAACCGTACTTTTTTCGCGATTACCAAAGATAAAAAGGCAATTGTTGGTGACCAGACCACTTATCCCGTAGTTAAAGATAATATCAAAGAAGCCGTTGGTGGATTGTACTGGTTGGTTTCAGATAGCGCGCTGGTAAAACAAACAGACACTACCATCGAACCCAGAACCTGCATTGGTGTGTCAAGTGATAGTACCAAAGTTTATATGCTGGCAGTGGATGGTCGTAATTTCTGGCATTCAAACGGGATGTCGTTTGAAGAACTGGGTAAATGTATGATGGCCCTGGGAGCTTATAATTCAGTGAACCTGGACGGTGGTGGTTCCACAACCTTTTTCATCAGAAATACACCCGAATTTACCGACGGCAGGTTTGAAGTGAGAAACTGGCCTTCGGATAATGGCGGAAAGGAACGGGCTGTGGCAAACGGCTTATTAATCATCTCGAATAATTAAAATCAGGAATCTAATCATGTTTTATATTATGAACATACTTCAGAAAAAATTGAATCTTTTCCGGTTGATACTGGGCCTAATCGTTATTGGAGCTTTTTCTTGTGTTGAAGAAGACCTGGGCAGTTTCAAACCCAAAGACCCGAACATGGTATTTGGCGATGCAGATACAGTATATGTAAGTAAAGATGCCGCCGATTATAAAGTGATGCTCACCTCCAATCTTCCCTGGAGGGTTAAATCGGATGCAGAATGGGTAACAGTGAACACAAAACAAGGTCTTGAGTCTGACTCTGTTTCCTTCTCAATAGCGAAAAATCCTACCACATCGGTTCGTACGGCACGCTTGACCGCCTGGATTACGCAGGAATATGAAAATGTAATCATCATCAAACAGGAAGCAGGCGATCCATTACCGGATATTTCGAATGATTACTATGTGAAGGTCGACGGTAGTGCGACAAATGATGGCTTGAGCTGGGAAACAGCAACTACGCTCGATAATGCACTGGCTTTGGCTGAAACGAAAGACCAGATTCATATTGCGGCGGGGACGTATAATCCGACCGTTGTTGCAACAGGTGGAAATGAAGCCAGTCCGGGTGACCTGACTTTTGAAATAAAGAAGAATATTACACTGACAGGAGGTTATCCTGCTAATGCAACAACAGGTGCAACAGCCGATCCTGCCCTGCATGTTACTACCCTGAGCGGAAATATGAGCGGTCAGTTTGCTTATCATGTTATCACGGTTACAGCTCCGGTTGAAGAGGGACTCAAAATCAAATTTGAAAATATCAATATCACCGGTGGAAAATCAGCTGCTAACGGTACAGCTAATTTAAGTATCAACGGATTGAATTATCCACGTTTAAACGGTGGCGCCGGTGTCATCGCGAGAGCAGTTGTTGAGTTTGTAAATTGTCGTATCCACGAAAACAAAGCAGATCATCATACTCCGGGCCTTTACATTTTCTCGGGTGCTCAGGTTACATTTATCAATTGTTCATTAGATAAAAATACCGGTACCAGTGCAAGTGGAGCAAATGGTGGTGCCATCTGGAACGATGGTTCAACAGTCTATTTTATCAATTCAGCTGTTTCTTACAATGGTAACTCTGGTGTTGGCGGAGGTATATATGCTTATAATGCGTCAGTTCCGTCCAAAACATACATGTTCAACACAACGCTTGATAATAACTATGCTGCGCACAAAGCTGGTTATTACGGCCGTGAGAACTCTGTCGGCTTGATGGTTAACTGTACTGTTTATGGCAACAATTCGACTCATGCCACTAATTCCGGAGCAGGTATCTGCTTGTATGCCAATGCAACAACAACACGATTCGATATAATCAGTTCTACCATCACAGGTAATGTCTCTGTTGGAACTGCGGATCCAAGCGGGGGTATCCGGGTAAATGACGCCAATTGTACACTTAATATTTACAATTCAATCATCTCCGGAAACCTGGGTGGTGGAAATCCCGGCGATATCTATGCGCCGGCATCCGTAAATTACAACAAAACCTATTCGGTTATTTCCGGATTGATTTACGATGGAAGCGGTAACGAAGTATCGGGGCAGGCATTTGATCCAACAACTATGTTAGGTGCTTTTGCCAATAACGGCGGTGTCGGATATACCTGTCTGCTCACCGGAAGTCCGAATCCAGCCGAAACTCTGGGTATGACTTCAGCTCAGTTATCAACGCTGGGACTAAACTTCGAACCAGCTATATCTGATGATGTAACTACATTCGATCAGCTTGGTAAAACGCGTGTAGGAAAAACATCGATTGGAGCTTGTGTTAAATAACTAAACTTTTTATGGTGTACCGGAATAAGCTATTTCTGGTACACCATAAAACAATTTAAGATTGCTATACATGAATTTAAGAAAGATCTGCACCGGTTTGTTGTTCCTGTTGCTGAGTTTCACAGTTTCCGGAAAATCACCGAAATATGTATTTTATTTCATTGGCGACGGGATGGGTTTTAACCACATCACAGCCACTTCTTTTTATCAGTCTGCCGATGTGTCTGATTTAACAGACAAGTTGCTTTTTCCTCATTTCCCTGTGACCGGTATTGTGAAAACACGTTCGGCATCTCACTATATTACCGATTCTTCGGCTGGTGGGACGGCGCTGGCAAGTGGTCACAAAGCAAATAACAAGGCCGTAGGTTTAAATTCCAGAAATGAACCGGTGTTCTCAATCATCCATAAAGCAAAAACAAATAAATGGATGACCGGAGTCATTACTTCTACCAGTGTAGATGATGCAACTCCCTCTTCCTTTTATGCCCACGCCGATAGCCGGGGCATGTATTACGAAATTGGAGTACAGGCAGCAAAATCAGCTATAAATTTTCTCGGAGGTGCTGGCTTTAAGTCATATACTAATCCTCAGAATTCGAATGATCCTCATTTGTTGGATGTATTGTCGGCAAATGGCTTCGTGGTTTACAAAGGATTGAATCAGTACAAAAATGAAAAAAAATACAACCAACCCGTCGTGCTAATTCCTGACCGGGATTATCCGGGAACTGCACTGCCTTATGCCATCGATAGAACTCCGGAAGACCTGACACTGCATCAGTTGACTACTTCGGCGATTGATTACTTTAAAACAAATAAAGCCAGTCGTTTTATGTTGGTTGTGGAAGGCGGGCGCATCGATCACGGCTCTCATCCAAATGATGGGGCGACTGCAATCAAAGAATTGATTGATATGGATAAAAGTATACAACTGGCATACGATTTTTACTTGCAACACCCCAGGGAAACCCTGATTATACTGACTTCCGATCATGAGACAGGCGGACTTGCACTTGGCACGGTCGGGTCCAATCTGGATTTGCAGAGTCTGGATAAACAGAAGGCATCATTGGGTAAGTTGTCGGGTTTAATCGATGGCCTTCACAGTCGGTATCCGGAAGGAGTGCTCTGGGAACATGTCGTTACATTGCTGGAAGAAAATATGGGTTTCTGGAAGGACATAAAAATCTCGAAACGCGATGAAGCAAGACTGAAAGCGTGTTATGAAGAAACCTTCGTTAGTAAAACAGCAAAAAAGATTGTAACAACTTATTCAGTAGATGAACCTTTGGCCATGCTGGCGATTGAAATTATCAACAAGCATGCGAATATAGGCTGGACAACCAAAAACCATTCAGGTGCATCGGTTCCTGTATTCGCGATTGGTGCCGGAGCGGAAATGTTTAGCGGGATGATGGAAAATACTGATGTCCCTAAAAGACTGGAAAAGGTTTGCCGGATAAAGTAAAAAAGATTAGTAATGCTGAAGGTAAGGAAAGAAAATAGAAAAACGGTTAGTCGAAAGATTTTCTTGTATGTGCTTTTCGCATTGCTGGTGGTGAACATACAAGCAAGAGATTATTTTGTAAAAACTTCAGGTTTGTCGCATACCGATGGCATGAGCTGGCAAACCGCTACAACACTTGATAAAGCGCTAATGCAGGCGCAAAGCGGAGATGTGATTTACCTGGCAGCAGGAACATATTCTCCGGTATCAAAGATAACAGGAGGAAGTCTGGACGAAGACAGCACATTTGAAATAAAACAAAATATCAGCATAATTGGAGGGTATCCTGTTGATCCGGAACATAGCGATGTCCCGGTTAAGGATAACAGGACCATCCTGAGTGGAATCATTACGGATAAAAAGGTTTTTCATGTGGTAACCATCACAGCTCCTGTTGAGCAAGATGAAAAAGTTAGATTGAGTAATCTCATCATTACAGGAGGCAGAGCCGGGGCAAACGAATCAGGGAATGTAATGGTTAACGGGTTGAATTATCCGCGTTTCAATGGTGGAGCCATCATCATCGGTAAATCATCGGTAGAGATAAACCAATGTGAGATTTCTGAGAATGAGTCGCTTTATCATACCCCGGGGATTTACGTGTTTTCTGGCGCCGATGTGACACTTCGTCATTGCACGATAGAAAAAAATACGGGGTCGGTAAATGGCGGAGGATTGTGGAATGATGCCTCTACTGTTACGTGTTTTAACTGCAACATTGCCTACAACGAAACAGGAGGAGTGGGTTGCGGCATATATGCCTTTAATGCATCAAATCCATCCAAAACATACCTCTACAACACAACGATTAACCATAATAAAGCCGGACATAAAGCCGGATATTATGGTCGGGAAAAGTCGGTCGGTGTCATGATTAATTGTACGGTTTACGGGAATGAAACAACACGTGAAACTAATGGTGGCGGAGGAATCAGCCTGTATGCCAATAACCGGTCGGAAAATGCCGCCCGCCTGGATATCATTAGCTCTACCATAAACCGGAATGCAGGTGTGCTGAATGATGGTGGAGGTATAAGGTTGAACGATCAGTTTTGTAAATTGAATGTTTATAACTCGGTCATATCAGGGAATTTCAATGAAGATATTGCTTTGTTTAACAATGCTGATTTCTTTGTCCGGAATTCGGTGCTTGGAGAGAAAGTGTATGATGATTCAGGAAATATTATTGCTGATGATTTTATGCCGGGAACGATGATAGAAGAGCTTGCTGATAATGGAGGATTCAATAAAACCTGTCGTTTAATCGGAGCAAATAATCCGGCTTTTTATCATGGGATGTCTTCCGTTGAATTACTTCAAGTTGCTAATACCTTATCGCCGGCTATTCCGCTGACGAGTATCGGGGAGAAGCTGGTCAGGGGAACAGGAATGTTTGATTATATCGTTACAGATAATTCATATGTAGTTACAGAAGGTGTGATTGCAACTGAAATAAGTTATGTTGCTACATCCTCTTTGGCGATGAAACTTTTCGTGTTTGAAGTTGATCTCACAAATCCATTCATCAGCATTGAAGCATCAACACCAAATAACGGGAATACATTTACGCGACAGAAGATGACAGTACAGGCAACGTATGAAGATCAGGCAGGGCATAAAGTGTATGGCGGTGTAAATGGCGATTTCTTTGATATGACAACCGGTGTTCCCAGGAGTATCCTGTATAAATCGGGCGTGGGTATAAAAACAGAGTTTCAGGATGCAAACAGGACCTTTTTTGCGATAACGAAAAATAAAGAAGCAATCGTTGGTGACCAGAATACTTATCCTGCAGTTAAGAATACGATTCAGGAGGCTGTAGGAGGAATGTATTGGCTGGTCAAGGACAGCGCCATTTATAAAATCAACAATACGGTGCTTGAACCGAGGACATGTGTAGGAATCTCAAAAGATAAGAAGAAGGTTTTCTTCCTTGCTGTCGATGGACGAAATGAATCGTATTCAAACGGGATGACATTTGAACAGCTAAGCAAATGTCTGCTGGCGCTTGGGTCATTCAATGGCATTAACCTGGATGGAGGAGGTTCGACCACTTTCTTTGTCAGAAATACACCGGAGTTTACGTCCGGACGTTTTGAAATCCGGAATAAGCCTTCGGATGCAGCCGGAGAAAGGGCTGTTGCAAATGGATTATTAATTATTTCAACTAAATAAAAACTGATTTTTATTACTAACATAAAAATTTTTACATCATGAAAAAATTACATTTTACACTTTTAAGTTTATGGGTTGGATCTCTGTTTGCCATCACTGTGGCACAAACCAACTATTATGTTAAACCGGTAGCCTCAGGCGAAGCAACAGGTTTATCGTGGGAAAATGCATCAACACTGAATGCAGCTCTCTCAGTTTCTGTCTCTGGTGATGTCATTCATCTGGCTGCGGGTAAGTATACACCATCTGCATTAATCACAACCGGAACAGATGATTTGGACATGACTTTTGAAATTAAAAGCAACATTTCCCTCATTGGAGGATATCCGGCAAACCCGATAGCCGCAGATTTGCCATCTAAAGAGAACGAAACAATACTTGATGGCGAAATTGCCGTAGGTTATAACGCTTATCACGTGGTTGCCATTACTGCTCCTGTCGAAGAAGGAAAGAAGGTGTCAATGAGCCATATCAGCATCAAAGGAGGAAAACCGGCTTCTTCCGGAACAGCTTTGACAATCAATGGACTTAGTTATGCCCGCACCAGTGGAGGTGCTGTTACAATAGGTGGTGCAGCGCTGGAACTGAATAATTGCCGGATATTTGATAACCTGGGTCACAACTGCCCCGGGTTGTATGCTTTCTCTAATGCTAAAGTTGTTGTTGATGAATGCGTGTTTGAAAATAATATCGGTGGTGGAAATGGCGCCAGTATGTGGATTGATGCTTCTACTATTGATGTGTTTAATTCTAATTTTATCGGCAATAAAAATTCAGGTGTGGGTGCCATTCAAATCATTGCAAATGCGAAGGCAAATTTTTATAATTCAACCATCACTAATAATGTGTCCGGATATAACCATACTACTACTTCCCGAAACGGATCAGGCATTTACATCCGGAATGGTTCTCAGGTTCAGGTTGTAAACTGCACCATCTACGGAAATGAAAGCAACGGTAATGGTGCCGGTATCGCACTGCATACAACTACCGCCTATACAGGCACCAGTGTCGATGTGATCGGATCAACAATTGCCAATAACAAATCTTTATTGCTTGATAACTCAACTGCCGGTATATTTGCCCTCACAACAGGATGTGCCGTGAATGTTTATAACTCAATCATATCAGGTAATATGGCAAAGGGAACATCAAATTTCGATGTGGCGGTTACTTCTGGTACTACACTTGTTACAAAAAGTTCAGTTGTGGGCGACAAGGTATTCGATGGCGATGGTGTTCTGGTCTCAGCAGTTACTTTCAATCGCGAAACCATGCTGGATACCCTGGCTAATAACGGAGGTAAAACTGAAACGGTAAAACTGTTACTCGATGACAGTGCTAATCCGGCCAGAACCTATGGCATGACTGCAGCAAACCTGATAACACTGGGAAATTCCCTGAATCCGGTTGTGCCTGAAAGTATTGTCGCGTTCGACCAGTTGGGCAACAGTCGCTCTGCCAGCATTATGGGGGCATGGACAGCAAATGCTGCTTCATCGGGTATGAATGAAAATGATGCAACAAGACCATTGATTTACAGCCGTGACAATAAACTGTGGGTACAAAGTGAAAATGCACGATCAATCACGGTGTTTAATATCGCAGGTCAGCGTATTGTTACCGTAAAAGCAGAAGGTAATCTGACTTCCATCAGCAATCTTACCAAAGGAAGCATATACATAGTAAATGTGGATGGTAAAAACTCAAAAGTGGTCTTCTAACTGAAAAAACTTAATCACAAATAAATACAATCATGAAAAAAATCCAATTATCAATAAGCTTTATGCTCATAGGCGTGCTGCTAATGAATCTGCAGGCTGTTAATTATTATGTTACGAGTACTGGTTTGGTTAGTAATGACGGACTGTCGTGGGCAACGCCGATGACGCTGAATGCTGCGCTTGCAGTGGCTCAGGATGATGACGTTATACATATTGGTGCCGGAACCTATGTCCCTGCAGACTATATAACAAGCGGAACGCTGGAAGGAGACAAAACCTTTGAAATTAAAACCAATGTGGCGCTGATTGGTGGATATCCTGCCAGTCCGGCTCCCGGTGACAACCCTTCGGATGCCAATGAAACAATCCTGAACGGAAATGAAACTTGTTACCACGTTGTAGCAGTAACAGCACCGGCAACTGAGGGTAAAAAGGTTAGCATCGACAATGTTACGATTACGGGTGGGAATGCTGCTGCATCTGGGACAGCTTTGACAATCAACAGCCTGAGCTTTGTACGTGTAAACGGAAGTGCCATGATTATCGGTGGAGCAGTGGTGGAAATTAATAATTCAAAAATCATCAATAATAAATCGATGCTTCACACACCCGGCGTATATGGCTTCTCAGGTGCAGATTTAACGGTCAACAATTGTCTGGTACAAAATAATATCGGACAGGCTTCTTCTGGTAATGGGGCGAGCTTCTGGTTTGCGGCATCAACATTACGGGTTAATAACTCCAATATTATCGGAAATAAAAATTCCGGAGTGGGTGCGATTCAGATTATAACCAATGCAAAAGGATATTTTTACAATACTACCATTGCCAATAATGTTGCAGGTTATAATAGTACAACCAGTTCCCGCAATGGGTCGGGAATTTATGTGCGCGATGGTTCACAGGTACAGGTGGTTAATTGTACAATCTATGGTAATGAAAGCAATGGAAACGGAGCGGGTATCGCCCTGCACACGTCAAATTTGCCAAATACCCTGGAAGTCATCAGTTCAACAATTACCGGAAATAAATCCAAATTACTGAATCCATCTACAGCAGGAATATTTGCTCTGACAGCAGGATGCACCATCAATATCCACAACTCAATTGTTTCGGGAAACACGGCATTAGGTGCAAATAATCATGATGCTGCAGTTACTTCTACAAGTGTCCTGACGCCGAAGAACTCAACCATTGGCGAGAAGATATATGATGGCTCCGCCGTTGAGGTTGCGGATAAAACATTTACTGTAGCGACCATGCTGGGAACTTTAGCGGATAATGGAGGAACTACACAGACCTGTAAATTGCTGCTCGATTCAGAATCTAACCCTGCATTTACATTGGGAATGAGTTCGGCTGTCTTGCAGTCACTGGGAGGATCGCTAACTCCGGTTGTGCCCGAAAGTATCGTTATGTATGACCAGCTGGGTAATCAGCGTGCGGGTGTAGTAATGGGTGCCTGGGTTGCCAATGGTCCGTTCTCAAACACAATAGATGTGGTTGAAAAACAATTGCCGGTAGCTTATGCAGCTCAAAACGGGATTGTGGTGAAAACGCAAGCGGGTGACAGAGTTGTTGTCTTTAACATGACCGGTCAACGTGTGTTTGATGTGACTGCCAGTGGAGATATTACCCGTATCGACAATAAGTTGCAAAAAGGCAATGTATATATTGTCAATGTAAATGGAAAAAATTCAAAAGTGTTGTTTTAGTTAGGTCTCTTTTGTGGTGGATGGATTGCGGTTTCGCACCATCCGCCACATTAGCATGTCTCAGCTTTATTTGTTCTCAAGATGAAAAAAATACTCTTATTGAATTTATTGTGTTGCTGGTTTTTCTGTCTTTCAGCTCAACAAAAGACTTTTAAAGTCATAACTTATAATATTTTTGAAGGCATGACCCTCGATACGACGGCAAACAAAGATTTGTTTGTTGATTGGGTAAAACAACAGAATCCGGATATTCTGGCCTTGCAGGAAGTTAATAAGTTTACCCAGCTTACACTGGAAACCATGGCCCGAAGATACAACCATCCCTATGCTGTGTTGTTGAAAGAAAAAGGTTTTCCTGTTGCGTTAACATCGAAATATCCGATTGTCAACGTTCAGAAAGTGCTTGATAATATGCATCATGGATTTATCAGAGCCGACATAGCCGGATTCAATGTGCTTGTAGTACATCTTTCACCACACAAGTACTGGAAAAGGCATGAAGAAATTGAAGTTATTCTGCAAACGGCAACAACACAAGCCAATCAGCATAAAACCATCATCATGGGAGATTTCAATGCAATATCAATAGCTGATGGTGATTTCTATGCCAATGGAAAGATACTTGAAAAATATGTGGATATGGGAAAGAGATATGCTTACCATGACAACCTGATCGATGGAAAACTTGATTTTGGAGTTCATGAAAAAATAGTAAATCAGGGTTATATTGATATTTTTAAACTGAAGCATCCAACCTATGATTTTACACGACCAACACTCAAAACGGCTGATGAAGGCAGAAATGCTTCTTCCCGGATTGATTTTATATACGTGAGTAAGAAGATGAAATCCAAGGTGCTGGAATCGGCAATCATCAAAGATGCCTTTACCAATTATTACTCTGATCATTATCCGGTGATGATGGTGTTGAAGAGGTAATTTCAATCAGATAATAAACATATAAGGAGCAGTCTCATGAGAATTCTTTTTTCGGTATTAATTTCTGCTATTGTGCTGCTGACACAGGCACAGTCATACGAGCACCTGATTATATATGGTCAGAGCTTGTCAACGGGTCACCAGTCCTGGCCACCCTTGTCAACTACGCCGGTACCCGGTAATTATATGATAGGTACCCAGGTGTGGTCCAATTTCGGCAATACGGTGTTGAACCAATTGAATCCGCTGCTTGCGAATGTAGCATCTTCGACTGCATCATTGGCAAAAAACAGGGCAAACATGATATACGCCGAATCGCCGGTTGTTGCAGCTGCCAATCACATTCAGCTAAAAACCAACGGTCAGCATCAGTTTATTGCAACTTCCTGTGGTACCGGTGGAAAAACGATTGAAGAACTTTCGAAGGAACATTATAATCCTGTTTGCTATAGTCATTTCAGCAATGCCATTCAGTATGCCTCCTCAATATCAAACAGCCTCCATTGTCCGGCCATCATCTGGATGCAGGGGGAATACAACTATACTGTTCCTTCTGGCAATAGTGGTCTGACCTCTGGCAGCAGACCGGCTTCGGATAAAGCGACCTATAAATCGCTGATGTTGACGTTGAAGGAAAACATGCAGGCCGACATCATGAAGAAATACAACCAGACGGATGCTCCATTGTTTATTACCTATCAGGCCGGGGTGCAATACACCCGTGGTACTTATCTGACGGTTGGAATGGCGCAGTTGGAGGCCTCGAACGAACAGGAAGACATCGTGTGTGCCGGCCCGGTTTACCCGATGACCGACAGAGGCGGACATCTTGATTCGAATGGATATCGCTGGTTTGGTGAAATGCTGGGCAAGGTTTACTATCGCACCAAAATACTTGGTGAAGATTTCAAACCACTGCAACCGGCAGAGTTATCCAGAACATCTAATCCTAAGGAAATTAAGATCAGGTTCTTAGTCCCCAAGTTGCCGCTTGTGATTGACGAACAACTGGTAAACAAAGTAACCAGCGCCGGTTTTGAATTATACCTCAACGGAGCTAAAAAAATAATTACAGGGGTGAGAGTTGAAGGCGATTGCGTCATTTTGACTGCACTGACTGACTTAACGGGAGATGTAGAAATTATCTATGCCGGAACGAACAATGCCGGTCATGGAAATTTACGTGACAGCGATGATTATCCAGCCTATTACAATTATATTGATCTGGATAAAAGAAATCCGGATAACAGTTATTTTTACCCGAGAGATGCTGCAGAAACCACCCTTCGTCCGTCGTATGAGCCACGCGATGGAACAGGGATTATGTATGAGAAACCTTACCCCTTGTATAATTTCAGTGTGGCATTTTATTATAAACTCAATGCAAGTGCACAAACCATGCTTGTGCCGGGGCTGGAGAATTATACTGCTGTCCAAAATATCCGGAGAAATGATGTGTTTAAACCCGGTTACAGAAATGGAATGCTGTTTATTCCGGCATCAGAAAAAGCTTATAACCGTATCAGTATAACCGCTTTGTCGGGTCAAACGATATTTGTGCTGGATGAACCGCGATTAATCCGGGGTGAGAATAAATACTATGTTTTACCTGATTTGTCAAAAGGCATCTATTTAGTAAATATTCAATCGGAGAATAATCAATTTATATCGAAAATATTAGTTAAATGAAATGATATCAACCGGCATTTTATCGGAGATATAATTTAGAACTTAGTCTGAACATAATCAAGAACACAATAATCCATTAAAAAGTGAATAATATGAAGAAAATAATTATTTCATTGTCTGCGTTTTTCTTATGCTGTTTATTTGTAGGTGCACAGACACCCGCAGATTCAGCAGTAGTGGTTGATTTTAAATGGACAGAAATGTCATTGGGTAAAGGTATTGTGAATAAACAGGGTTCAATTCCCAATTTGTATGGAGGTACGCAGAACGTGAACATTATGGTAATTGATCTGAAATCAGCTAATTACAAAGTCGGGGTGGTTTTTCCTGACACCTGTAATATAACCAGCGAAATGGCAAAGTCGAGCAATGCAATTGCCGCCATCAATGGCTCGTACTATGATGAGGAAACATTCGAATCAACTTGCTACTACCGGGTTGATGGAAAAACGGTTTCTTATACAACAGATAATGAATTTCGTCGTGTGAATGGTGCATTGCGTATAAAAAAAGGGAAAGTTGACATTATTCCATGGAGCAAAGAAATTGAAAAATCATACAATGAAAAAAAAGGAATTGTGCTGTCGTCAGGTCCAATGATGGTGTATGATAACAAAGTAAGTGATTTTTCCTGGTTGACCTATCCTCGTTTTACAGATGTAAAACATCCGCGCAGCGCCATGGCGATTGCTAAAGATAATAAGTTATGGCTTATTACGGTGGACGGGCGGTTCAAAGGGAAAGCAGACGGGATGACTATTCCGGAATTGGCCCACATGCTGAAAGTGTTAGGTTGCAAAAAAGCATTGAACCTGGATGGAGGAAGATCTACCACACTTTGGTCAAATGCAGCTCCGGAAAATGGTGTGTTGAATAAACCTGCTGCCAATAAGATTTTTGACTCATATGGCGAGCGGTATAATTGTAATACGATAATCATTTACAAGTAACACGAACGGCATTTGAAAGGATTCTGAATATATAATAAATTTTAAAGGTATGAAACGCGTAATAATCCTGATTTGCGTACTGATTTCGATGCAATACGCTTTCGCTCAAAAAACATTTAACCCGATGGGTCAGGCCCGGCATGTGGTGTGGGGGCAAGGATTCGGGCAGAATAGTTTCTTAAGATTCCCGGCTGATGCCCAACAAACCATTCCGTCGGATGTATGGAACCAGACCCAACGCTCCAGTGGTTTACATGTTCGTTTTATAACAAATTCTGCTAATATTACGGTCAATTATACCTTGTCATCGCAATATAGCAGCAACAACTGGTTCAGTTCGGTGGGAGCAAATGGTTTAGACTTATATGCCCGCAAGCCCGACGGGAAATGGTATTGGTGTCATCCCGGATCCCGGACAATTGGAAGTCAGTTTAAGTACAGCAGTATCAATCCTGATGATGCGACTTATGCTTCCGATGGATATGAATATGTACTTTATTTCCCGACTTTTGCCATTACTTCGTCAATATCTGTCACAGTCGATTCGGATGCACAATTTGAATTTCTTACGGTTACCAACGAAAAGAAACCCATCGTGGTGTACGGAACTTCCATTGTGCACGGTGCAGTTTGCTCCCGTCCCGGAAATACGTGGACAAGTATCGTTGGCCGGAATTTCCCGGATTACCCGGTTGTGAATCTTGGTTTCAGTGGTGTTGGCAGGATGGAACCTGAGGTTATAGAGGTAATAAACCGGATTGATGCATCGATATATATTCTCGACTGTCTGCCTAATTTTTCCAATACGACTATGCCTCCACTGATTGACGGCAGGTACAAAAGTGCAATCGACACGCTGACTAAGTATCATCCGGATGCGGCAATTGTATTAACGGAACATGTCGGGTATGCCGATATGGAGATGTGGAAAGCCAGAAAGGATTTGGTGATGGCGGATAATGTCGAACTGAAAAAGGTGTATGATTATTTTATGCAGAAAGGGTATACAAATCTGTATTATCTTTCACGCAGCGACTTGGGTCTGGATATGTCGGCAGATATTGGTGATTATGTACATCCGAATGACAAAGGGATGTACCGCTACGCGGAAGTCTATACGGCAAAGATTACGGAAATCCTCCATGATCAGGAATCTGCTGTTAAAAAGATAAATGCAGCATCCCTGCGTGTCAAACCCAATCCTAATAAGGGTAGTTTCTCTGTAACAATACCTGATTCTTTTCGCCAGTCTGGCAGGCTGGAAATCTTTAATATGGAAGGAAAAAGCGTTTATTCTGAATTAATAAACCCGCAAACAGATATACTTCATATTGAAAATCCGAGTTTAAGTGCAGGTAATTACTTGTTGGTGCTAAACAACAAAAAAGAAAGGGTTACCGGAGATTTGGTTGTTCGTTGAAAAACTAAAAAGCTCCTGATTAAAGTCAAATCAGGAGCTTTTTAGTTATTTCTTTTTCTCCATCGAACTTACCTTAAACGGTTTCTTCACCGCTAAATGTGCCGCCTTTTTCGCAACCATGGCTTCTTCCGGACTAACCCCGGGTGGTATATAAGTGTTTTTCATGACTGGCTTTTTCAGGAAAAACTCATACCAGGTACAAGCAGCAGTAAACCTGCCGAGTCCCAGACTCAAATGATATCCGTCACGGGTAAAGTTGTCGCCTACGAAGCTGGTCCTGCCATTTTGAATGGCGGTTCCTGAAGGAATGACAAGTTTGATTCCCGCCTTCTTGACGGCCTCTTTTACAGAACTTACAATTGCCTGATACATCTGCATTTGGTTTTTATCGTAGTTGTCAAAACCCTTGTGTTTCGAATCGGCTGCATATGCCCAGGTCTGATGAAAAGCAAACTGAACCTTCGGATTGGTTGCCAGTTCTTTTGTGTATGCCAACAAGTTTGGAAGATAGGGGAAGTAACTGTCTGTTAATCCTGAAAACGGACTGGCCTGCTGAAAAGTGATGTAATCCCATTCTTCATCCTGAATCGCCGTTTTCAGTTTTTGTTTGGCAACAACGGTCGTATCCCCATTTACAATCTTACGATAGGAATACGCTGCCGAATCTTTCTCGGCGTTCAGCCAGTGTCGTTCCAGACTGCACCCGCCAATGTACATGTTGGCGATGATTAGCTTAACCCCATCAGCTTTGGCTAAATCATCGACGTATGATTCGGCAGCATCGGTCGAAAAGCTGTTTCCGATGGCTAAAATTTTAACGACCTGCTGAGCGTTTACAACCTGAAGCCAGCACAGACTGACAATCAGAAGCAGAATGAATGTGTTTGTCTTTTTCATGATTTCGTTTTTTTGAACACGTAAAAGTACAAAAAAATTACTTCCATTGTCACTTTACAGAACCTTATGCCGGTTTTATTGTTATAGAAAAAACAAAGCTGAAAGCAGGTTGTATGATGAATGTTGGTTGTGTGGTGATGAAAGGCTTGTTTAAAACAGAAGAAACTATATGATATTTAACGATTTCAATCCTTTAGAAGATAAGACTTTCCGGATTATCGACAACGAAGGCAAGGTGATTGACAAAGCCCGGATGCCGGAGTTAGACCAAGAAACCATTTTAAATGCGTATAAATCCATGCTGTTCGCACGTACGGCCGACCAAATGGCAGTATCGTACCAGCGACAGGGCCGGATGTACACCTATCCGCCTATATTGGGACAAGAAGCCATTCAGGTGGCAGCGGGGATGATTATCCGTGAGCAGGACTGGTTAGTGCCGGCCTTCCGGGAGATGGCGCTGATGCTCGCAAAAGGGGTTTCGCTCAAAGAAATTTTCCTGTATTACCTCGGTAATGAAGAAGGCAGTAACTTTGCCAAAGCCAATCACGTACTTCCTATTTGTGTTCCTATTGGTTCTCAATATCTACATGCTACCGGCATCGGTTATTCCGTAAAATATCAACAGAAAGATGAGGTTGTTTTTCCTTTCATTGGCGATGGGGGTACTTCTGAGGGTGACTTCAGCGAAGCGCTCAACTTTGCCGCCGTGTGGGAAGCCCCCGTGGTGTTTACCATTCAGAATAACCAATACGCGATATCGGTTCCGGTGAAGAGTCAGACCCGCTCCATTAACTTAGCTGTAAAAGCAGTTGGTTTCGGCATGCCGGGCATCAAAGTAGATGGCAATGACTTTTTCGCGATGTATGTAGCGTATAAAGAAGCGCTGGAACATGCCCGTGCAGGCAAAGGTCCGGTTCTGATTGAAGCCTACACCTATCGGAAAGGGGCGCATACCACTTCCGATGACCCATCGAAATACCGCACCAGGGAAGAAGAGAAATCATGGGAAAAGACAGACCCTTTGGCGCGGTTGAAGAAGTATATGGATAGTCAGGGTATCGTGTTGGAAAACGAAGAAGAGTTGATTCAATCCTATAAAGAAGAAGTGGATAAACAGTTTTTGGAAGCGGAGAATTTCAGACCTTATGATTTGGAAGACGTATTCAATTATATGTATGTGGAGATGCCGGATGATTTGAAAAGGCAGAAAGCGAATTACGAACAATATTTAAGCTGGAAGGAAAAGAGAAAATGAGTGTCATGAATATGGTGCAAGCCATCAACAATGCTTTTGATATCAAGCTTGCAGAGGATAAAACGGTGGTGATGTTCGGGGAAGATGTAGGCGTGGAAGGTGGTGTTTTCAGGGTGACCGAAGGCTTGCAAAAGAAATACGGTGTGCAGCGGGTGTTTGATACACCAATTGCTGAATCGGCCATCGTGGGAACAGGTCTGGGAATGGCCATGTCGGGTCTGCGACCGGTCGTGGAACTGCAATTTGATGGTTTTACCTATCCTGCTTTCAACCAGATTATTTCGAATGTGTCGCGGATGCACAACCGTACCCGCGGAAGATTCAAAGCGCCGATGGTGATTCGTTTTCCTTACGGTGGCGCCATCAATGCCATCGAGCATCATTCTGAGAGTCCGGAGGCCTTGTATGCGCACATCCCGGGCATCAAGGTCGTGGTTCCCTCGACACCTTATGATGCCAAGGGACTGATGATTTCAGCTATAGAAACCGATGATCCGGTGATTTTCATGGAGCCGAAACGGATTTACCGGGCGATTAAACAGGAAGTGCCGGAGGAGAAATTCTCGATTCCGATAGGAAAAGCCAAGGTGCTGAAAGAAGGAACGGATGTGACGGTTATTGCTTTCGGAGCACTGATTAGAGAATGTCAGAAAGCCATCGTGATGGCGGAAGAAGCGGGGATATCTGTAGAGTTGATTGACCTGCGCACCATTTACCCGATTGACCGCGAAACGATTGTGAATTCAATCAAGAAAACCGGGCGGGTGGTAATTGTGGCCGAAGCCTCTGAATCTTTCAGTGTAGGTTCCGAACTGATGGCCATTGCCAACGAAGAGGCCTTTTTGTCGCTCGAAGCCCCTCCCAAACGGGTAATGGGATTCGATACGATTGTGCCCCTCGCGCAGGGCGAACCGTATTACATGGTTTTCCCTGACCGGATTTTTTACGAAATTGAGAAAACGGCCAAATATTAGCGGAGAACGGAGAACGGAGAACGGAAAACGGAAAACCCATGCCCTGAAAGGGCAACAGATCAATAGCCCGGGGTTTTAACCCCCGGGAAAATATGGAGAATGTAAATCCCGATGGGTTTTAACCCCGGGAAAATGTTGAGAATATAAACCCCGTTGGTTTTTTACCCCGGGGAACGAAACGATAATAATATGAAATACATTTTTAAATTCCCCGACATCGGTGAGGGCCTCGAAGAAGGCACCATCCTCGAAGTTTACGTGAAAGTCGGTCAGACCGTGAAAGCGGGTGATTTGCTGGTGAACATGGAAACCGACAAGGTGGCGGCGGATATTCCTTCTCCGAAAGCAGGTAAGATTATCCGCATCTTCGGTAATGTGGGGGATGTGATTCATGTCGGCAAACCACTTGTGGAACTGGAATTAGCCAATGGTGAGTCCGCACAGGATGCTTCTGCTGAAATGTCTTCTGAAGATGAAGGTGCTGCCGGCGTGGTGGGTACCATGGAAATGGCGGATGTAAATGCAGTCCTGCCCCCGAGCGATGAGGCTTATTCTGCTGCAGAGCTTGTCAGGTCAACACCCAAGGCTTTTGCGACTCCGCATGTGCGGGCGTTGGCGAAAGAGCTTGACATTGATATTAATCAGGTTAATGGTACCGGACAGGGTGGCAGGGTGACCAAAGAAGACATTGAACAATACGTGGCGAAGCAAAGTCCGGTTGAAAAAGCCTTCTTCGCGCAGGTGTATGAACAGGAAGATGTGACCTACGAGCCATTGACGCAGATTCGCAAGACCATCGCGCGCAATATGATCAATTCGAAGCACAACGCTGCGCATGTTACGGTATTGGAGGAAATTGAGGTGTCGGAGTTGATTGCTATCCGCGAAAAATACAAACAACCTTTTGCTGAGCGGGGAGCGAAGCTGACATACCTGCCATTCATTGTTAAAGCTGCCGTTCAGGCTTTGAAAAAGCATCGTATCATGAATTCGCAGATGGATATGGACAACAACAGGATGATTTACAAGAACCGCTATAACATCGGTATCGCGATGGATACGCCTGAGGGATTGGTGGTGCCGGTGATACAGGATGCCGACCGGTTGAGTATTTTCGAAATCAGTCAGAAAATCACCGAGTTTACCGTTAAAGCCCAGGAAAGAAAACTGACCATCGACGACATGAAAGACGGAACATTTACCATTACCAACTTTGGTGCAATCAGTGGCATCTACGGAACACCGGTCATCAATTACCCGCAGGCAGGCATCCTGGGTGTGGGGCGTATCGTGAAGCAGCCGGTAGTCAAAGACGACCAGATTGTCATTGGTTACGTGTTGGGTTTGTCGCTGACCGTTGACCACCGCATCGTGGATGGTGGTGATACTGCCCGCTTTGTAAGACAGGTGATGGATCATTTAGCTGATCCTGTTTCTTTGCTGATGGAGTAACATTAATGTAGAAAAATATGCACAAGGACATCGCCGACATCAGGATAAATTACGCCAAGAAAAGTTTAGACGAGAAAGATGCCGAAAGGAATGCTTTCGATATGTTCGAGCGCTGGTGGAACGAAGCGATGGAGTCTGAAATAGCAGAAGTCAATGCCATGACATTAGCCACAGTCAACAATGGCATTCCCAATGCCCGTATTGTCTTGCTAAAAGCCTTCGATGAACGTGGTTTTGTGTTTTTTACGAATTACAACAGCCAGAAAGGAACTGAACTGAAAGAAAATCCGAATGTATGTCTGGTCTTTTTCTGGAAAGAGATGGAAAGACAAATCCGCATCACCGGAGTTGCCGAGAAAACTACAATACAGGAAAGTATCGACTATTTCAACAGTCGGCCCGACGAACATAAATTAGGCGCCTGGGCTTCAGCGCAGAGTCTGGTTGTGGCCGGAAAAGGCTTTCTGAAAGAAACTTTTGATTATTATGCCGAACGATTTAAACGAGGCGCTATCCCTAAGCCACCACATTGGGGCGGTTATCGCGTAAAGCCGACTTCTATCGAATTCTGGCAGGGGCGTCCCAATCGCTTACATGATCGGTTGCTGTATACCCTGCAGGAGAGCGGGGACTGGAAGATAGAGCGGTTGCAGCCTTAACTTGATTTCCAACTTGATTCTTTCAAGCAACTTTAGTGAAAAGATGAAAACCTAAGACTATCCCAACTTTATTCTTAACTTGATTCTTCCAATCAACTTCAGTGATTGGCAACCTCCAGCACCTGAGCTCCCTAACTTTATGTATAACTTGATTGCTACAAGCAACTTCAGTGCAGATAGCCAAACAGTCCTTTCTCCTTAATCCGCTGATACACCCTCTCCGGCACATACTGCGCCAATCTGGCATCCCCCGACTCAATTAACTGCGTAATGAACTCGGTCGTTATACCTGTATCATTCGATGTAATTGTTTTCAGTATCAGAATCTTTCCGGTTAGATTAAGATATTGCCACAACAGCCGGATATCAGCAGGGAAATGAGCATCATCGGGATAAATTATTTCCCCGGTATCTGTATTAAGTGAAGGATAAAGGTATACCTTTACATTGTCTTCGAATAAGCCACCCATCATCTGGAGGATACCCCCGCGCAGGTCGGTGTAGCTGGTATGGTCAAGTACCTTGTCGAAAGTTGGCAAGCCCATCACGATGCGAAGCTTGATGATGCGGAATTGCCCGAAATAGCGCACCAGCTCGAAGTATCGCTGGAAACAGGAGACCATCACACTTTGTCCCATGAGGTTGAGTAAATCGACCCGGTGGAGGAAGTCCTGTTCATCCACCGATTCGCCCTGCATCAGGTAGTTCAAAGAAATTTCACAAAAAGCAATAGTGTTATCCGGCGTGTAATCCTCATCCCGTTTGAAAACCTGTAGGCTGTCCTCGATGAATTTCATTCCCAAATTGGTAATAGGACGGAAATATCCTCTTGTCAACAGAATGTTTTTCTTGTACAGCATTTCCCCTGGTTGCATCACCCGACCTGTTTTATCGAACATGATGGCCGGAGTCATATTGTTGCTTACCAGCATCAGGTTGAGGATGCGGTTATCCACCTTGTTCATATCCGGACCTTCGGTGTAAACATAGTCAATTTCCAACCGGTCGGTGTCTAAGTTATCAAGCAAGCCCAGCAGGATACCAACCGGGTCTTCCCCCATGAAAAGTCCCCCGTGAATAAGGTTGATGCCTAATGCACCTAATGTATATTGCTGTAACAAGGTGTCTTTTTCAAGCAACTTGATGTGAATCAAAATCATGTTGGGGTGGTAGCGGTCGCTCCCTTCAGCCATGATACCCAGCCAGCCATTGCCCTGATTGGTTTTGGAGAAATTGATGGTTTCAACTGTATTGGCGAAGGCAAAGAAACGTTGTGGGTTCTTTTTGTCTAAGATCTTTATCAGTTCGTCGTATTCATACTGCACCATTTTACGCAACCGCTCTTCGGCCACATAACGCGATGGCTGTCCTTCGTTGTAGAAGTAGTCACTGAAAAGCTTGTCGTAAGCCGAAACTGTTTTTGCTACCGTATTCGAGGCGCCACCCGCCTGAAATAAGTGCCGGGCCGTTTCCTGACCGCCGCCAATTTCGGCGACGGTGCCGTAGTAATTGCTTTCGATGTTGATTTTGACTGCTTTTTCTTTGGTGCTGAGTATCTTCATAGGGGGTGTGCGTTCTGAATTGTAGATATAACAACCTGTTTAATAAATTGTTTGAACAACTTCAGAAATACGAAAAAAGAAACAAAATGATTTTTACATGAAAAAATATTTATCTTTGCGTCAAAATCACACTAATTAAATTATGACAACACTTGAATTTGTTGGAGCAACTGCCTCACTGTTATCAATATTGAATCAATTTCCGCAGGCTATCAAGGTATTTCGGACCAAAGACACACATAGCATTTCTTTGCTGATGTATTGTATCGTTGTGGTTTGTATTTCGATGTGGCTGGTTTACGGGTTGATGCTGAAAGATGGTCCTCTTATATGGGCGAACGCCATCTCGTTGATACCCATTGTTTACATCTTTATTATAAAGGTGAGCAACACCATACGGAAGATCGATAAATTTACAATTTGAATTTACACCCTGAAATCAAACCGTTCCGATCGGTTTTGCTCGTAAATATCCCGATTGAAAGAATAATAACGGGCAGGTTTATGAGAAACACCCGTCTGAATCTCATCTAATTGGATGAGATAAGGCATTTTGTTGATTTTCCGCCTGAAATTTCTTTTGTCGTACGAAGTGTTGAAAACTACTTCATATACTTTTTGCATTTGCGTGAGGGTGAACTTCTCCGGTAGTAATTCAAAAATGAGCGGTTCGTGCAGCAAATCATAACGAAGTTTCTTCAGGGCTTCTTCAAATATCTCATTGTGATCAAACATCAGTTCACTGATTTCATAGGCATTTGTCCACTTTGCTACATCAATCAGTTTGGAGTTGTCAATACAGGCTATGTTTATCAAAGAATAAAAACCTACCGTCAGAACCCGTTCGTCGAGTAAACGGGGTTTTACCCATTCAAAATCCTGCATTCTTCTTTTTAACCTTTCAGGATCACTGAAAACCCAAAACTGTTTCACAAAAATATCTTCCAGCCCTGTTTGCTCTTTTAATATCCTGGCCGCAGTTGCATTAATGTCTTCATTCCTGCGTACATGATTTCCCGGTAATTTCCATTCTTCAATGATTTCGTTCTTATAAGGTACATGCTCTTTACGTACCAGCACAGAAAGCTCATTTTCGTAATAGCCAAAAATCACACAGTCGACAGATATGGTAGGCAGAATTTGATTGTTGTCCATGGAGTTTGTTTCTATTCAATTAAGATGTCAGTTCAAAGAATTTTTGCAAAGATAGATAAAATATATTATATTCTGCAAAAAATAGTGTCTTTTTAACACAGTAATTATGTTGTTCTTTTTCAGTGATTTGTGTTGTAAGCTTACTACTTAGTGTAAAAAAAACACGAATTTATTTGGATGATAAAAAAAGAACACATATATTTGCAACCGAATACTTATTGTGTTAACGACACTTACACTTAAGCGCATAACTTTAAATTAAAGAATCCTATGAATAAAACGCCCATTGCGAAGCTGATACCTTTCGTTTTCTTATTTTTTCTGTTTTCCTGTTCTGTAGGGAAAAGAGACAAGATTGATCAGGAGATTGAAAGTTTGCTTACGAAAATGACCCTGGAAGAGAAAGTCGGGCAAATGGCCCAAATAACGCTTGATGTGATTGGTAAGGGTGATAGCCGGTATAATAGTTACGAACCGTTTTCTGTTGATACAGCAATGCTTCGTAAAGCAATATTGGAATATCATGTCGGTTCGGTATTGAATACTACTAATAATTACGCGTTACCACCTGCTCAATGGAACGAGATTATCGGGTTCATTCAGCAAGTCGCTATGGAGGAATCCCGTTTAAGAATTCCGGTAGTTTATGGAATTGATGCAATCCATGGTGTTACATATACTGAAGGTGCTACCATCTTTCCCCAACAAATAACACTGGCAGCTACATTTGATCCCGTTCATGCTTACAATATGGCGAGAGTAACTGCATATGAGACAAGAGCCAGTGGTATCCCCTGGAATTTCTCTCCAGTGTTGGATCTGGGATCAGATCCTCGTTTTTCCCGTCAGTTTGAAGGTTTTGGAGAAGATCCTTACCTGATTGGGGTAATGGGTGAACAAATGATCCTGGGTTATGAAGGCATAACCGATAGTGTGAACAGTCCTTATAAAGTGGCGACATGTGTAAAACACTTCTTAGGTTACGCTGTTCCTGCTTCAGGAAAAGACCGTACACCAGCGTACATTCCTGAGAATATGCTTCGAGAGTATCATCTGGAACCATTTAAAAAAGCAATTGATGCGGGAGCAGAATCGGTCATGATTAATTCCGGAATCATCAATGGTATATCTGTGCATGCGAATCACAAGATAATAACGGAACTGCTTAAAGAAGAACTGAAATTTGAAGGAGTTGTGGTGTCCGACTGGATGGACATTATTAACTTGCACACCCGGGATAAAATCGCCGTTGATAATAAAGAGGCTATTAAGCTGGCCATTAATGCCGGAATTGACATGTCGATGATACCTTATGAATTTGAGCGGTTTTGTCAGAATTTGGTTGCTTTAGTGAAAGAGGGTGAAGTGAAAGAAAGCAGGGTTGACGATGCCGTGCGAAGGATTCTTAAAATGAAGATGAAACTGGGATTATGGGAAAATCCTGTTACAAGAATTGATGATTATCCTGAATTTGCTTCGGAGAAATCAGCACGGGAAGCATATCAAGCAGCGGCAGAAGCAATTACGCTCTTGAAAAATGAAAATAACATGCTGCCGTTATCAAAGTCGACAAAAATCCTCGTTACCGGCCCAAACGCCAATAGCATGCGGGTATTGAATGGCGGATGGACTTATTCCTGGCAAGGAGAAAAAACAGATCATTATGCACAACAATACAATACCATTCTTGAAGCCATTCAGCATAAAGTTGGTGCAGTAAACGTGAAATATGTTCCTGGTGTAAGTTATGTGGAAGGCGGGCATTATTATGAAGACAAAGAAGACCGTTTCGGTGAAGCCATACGGCAGGCTAAAAATGTGGATGTCGTGGTTCTTTGTCTCGGGGAAAACAGCTACACTGAAAAACCGGGGGATTTAAATGACCTGACGCTTAGTCATAATCAACTGAATTTAGCCAAAGAGCTTGCTAAAACGGGTAAGCCTGTAGTAATGGTGCTGAGCGAAGGTCGTCCGCGTTGCATCAGCGCGATAGAACCTTTGATGGCCGGAATTGTGCTGACTTATCTTCCCGGAAACTACGGAGGTGATGCCTTGGCAGATATCCTGTTCGGGGACGTGAATCCTTCGGGAAAATTACCTTATACCTATCCTTCTTATCCAAATTCTTTGGTTACTTATTATCATAAACCGGCTGAAGAGCAAAAAAGAGCAGAAGGAGCTTATATCTATGAATCAGATTACAATCCTCAGTACGAGTTTGGTTTTGGACTTAATTATACGAGCTTTGAATACAGTAATCTACGAATATCCTCAGAGACGATTGATAAAAACAAACCAGTTGAGATATTTGTTGATATAATGAACACCGGATCGCGCTCCGGGAAAGAAGTTGTGATGTTATACACCTCTGACTTGTATGCAAGTATTACCCCGGATGTAAAACGTTTAAGGCGGTTTACTAAAATTGAATTAGAACCCGGGGAGAAAAAAACGGTCAAATTTGAATTAAACGCGCGGGATCTTGCTTTTATAACCCCGGATGGGAAGTGGGTCACGGAACCGGGCGATTTTGAAATCAAAACCGGATCTTTGAAACAAACAATAAAGTATGAGTAATTAACCAATAAATTATAATCAATGAAAATCACGAAAAACAAACAAAAACCGGGGGTAATCTTACCGGACAGTAAATATCTGTTGCGATTTGCCCTGATTCTGCTGTTGGTTGTTCCTATGCGCTTATCGGCTCAGAACATTACACTGACAGGGGTAGTGATTGATGCAGCCAATGATCCCATTATTGGTGCGAACGTTTTGCTAAAAGGAACCACGACAGGAACCATTACCGACTTCGATGGTATTTTTTCGATAGATGTTGCAGTTGGCGATGTCCTCGTGATCAGCTATATCGGCATGAACCCACGGGAAGTGACTGTAGGAACCTCTAATAATATCAGGGTCGTACTGACTGAAGATACCAAAACACTTGAAGAGGTGGTTGTTATTGGGTACGGAACACAAAAGAAGAAAGACCTGACAACGGCAGTCTCTTCTGTTTCAGGGAAAGAAATAGCCGAACGCCCCATTATCGCTGCCGCACAGGCTCTGCAAGGTAAAGCTGCCGGGGTACAGGTGATTCAACCATCGGGAAAACCCGGGGCAGGATTGTCAATACGTGTCCGCGGTTCAACGTCCATCAGTTCCAGTAATGAACCATTGTATGTTGTCGATGGAACACCTACGAATGACATCAGTAATCTGAACCCTTCGGATATTGAAAATATGTCAATTCTGAAGGATGCCTCTTCTGCCGCTATTTACGGTTCACGGGCGGCCAACGGGGTGGTGTTGATTACAACGAAAAGAGGAACTAAAGGAGAAGCCCAAATCAACCTGAGTTCATATTTTGGATTTTCGAAGGTGGGAAAGATTTTACCTACACTGAATACAAGTCAGTATTATGATTTGATGGATGAGATTTATGGTGAAGGATATGTTGACCGTACCAATATCAATTTCACCGATTGGAATAATGAAATTTTCGGTACAGGGTATCAGCAGAATTATCAACTGACTTTCAGTGGCGCCACTGATAAAACGAACTACTATGTTTCAGGAGGTTATCAAAAGGAGGATGGAATCATCTCCCCTGCCTGGTACGACCGCTTGTCGTTCCGTACCAATCTGGATACAGAAATTAAAAGTTGGTTGCATCTTTCAACCAACCTGAATGTGACACGCACCAAACGCCGGGACGCAACTGACAACACATCCTCGGGACGTGGAGGCATTATTCTCAGTGTGTTAAATACGCCGCCTTTCCTCGAAATCTGGGATCCGGCACATCCGGGTCAATATGCGGTAAATCCTTTCCAACCTTCATGGGAAAACCCGGTGGCGCAGGCTTCATCTTATAATATGAATAATGACTACCGCCTGATGGGGAATGTGGCCATGACCATCGACTTTACAAAGGAATTGAAATTCAAATCTTCTTTTTCCACCGATTTTACTTCCCACCAGTGGGATTCGTTTATTGATCCGGTAAAAACCGGATACGGACGCCAGAACAACGGATTGGGAGAAGCGGCACGGGATACTTATCTGACCTGGCTCACCGAACATTTGCTTACTTATGATAAAAGCTGGGGTAAACATACTGTATCTGCATTGGCAGGTATGACAGCGCAGGAATATCATCATGAAAATTCCTATCAGGCTGTGAAAGATTTTGTAAAAGGAGTACAAAATAACAAGGAGTACATGACCCTGAACTGGGCGAACCAGATTACTGCTTCGACTACAAGTGCTGATGAATGGGCATTGGTTTCCGGATTAGCACGTTTACACTACAACTGGGATAGTCGTTATTTGGCAACAGCCAATTTACGTGTTGATGCGTCTTCCAAGCTTCATCCAAATCACAGGACGGGTATCTTTCCTTCTTTCTCTGCCGGATGGAGAATTTCGGCAGAAGAGTTCTGGGGGGGCCTGGCTGATGTGGCTAATGATATGAAATTACGTATTGGTTGGGGAAAGAACGGTAACCAGGAAGGACTGTCGTCTTATTCGTATTACAACCTGAATTATGTGCAGAAAATCACAGAAACGGGTTCGGGACCTTCAATCAAACCGGTCAGTACGATGGGGAATCCGGACCTGACATGGGAAACTACCACTCAAACGAATGCAGGGATTGATTTGAGTCTTTTTAATTCAAGAATTGTCCTCGCTCTGGACGCCTATTATAAAAAGACAACGGATCTGATTCGCATTGTATATCTACCGGAAACCGTAGGCAGAAACCCTGTTCGAAATTCCGGAGAGATTGAGAATAAGGGACTTGAATTCCAGCTTACAACAAGAAACCTCACGGGGGTATTTAAATGGGATACTGATTTTAACATGTCATTTAACACGAATCAAACCATGAATTTCGACTTCAATAAACCAACCTTTCAGGGATTTGTCGAATCAAATGGTCAAACAGCAACGATTCTGAAAGGTGGTTATCCCCTGGGTACTTTCTACGGATATATTGCCGATGGCGTTGATCCTGAAACCGGAAACATGATTTATCGCGATCTGAATAATAATAATATTTTAGATGCCGGCGACCGCACAGTAATTGGGAGTCCGCATCCAGAGTTTATTTACGGGATGACAAATACATTGAGTTATAAAGGGTTTACGCTCAACTTCTTTTTCCAGGGAACTTACGGTAATGATATTTACAATGCTTCGCGTATTGATACCGAAGGGATGTTTGATACTAAAAATCAGTCTGTTCGTGTACTGGATCGCTGGCAGCGTCCCGGGATGATAACCACGATTCCGAGAGCCTCTTCTGAAGGAGATACGCAGAATGTGCTTACTTCAACCCGTTTTATTGAAGATGGATCTTACCTTCGCCTCAAAACATTGACGCTCTCGTATAATCTTGATAGAAAATTACTGGGAAGTCAGAAAATCATCAGCAATGTAAACATCTATGCAACCGCAACTAATTTGTTTACCCTGACAAATTATTCCGGCTATGATCCGGAAGTGAACTATGCCGGAAACAGTGGTACCGTGCTTGGAATTGACTATGGTACGTATCCGCAAAGCAAGTCTGTTATTTTTGGTTTAAACGTTAACTTTTAAAACATGAGGCTCATGAAAACTAAAATATTCAATCTATTATGCTCAGGAATTTTATTCTTAACGTTTGTATCCTGTGAAGATTTCCTGACAAGAGCTCCCATCTCCGATGTCACTGATGAGATGTTGGGTATTGACCCTGACGCGAACAGTGACTCCGTGAAATATAACAGTGTGGAGCTGGCAGAGGCTATCCTCTCATCGGCTTACAGGAGTTTCCAGACAGAGTATTATCAACTCGACCGTTACATCATCGGCGATGCACAGTCGGATAACTGCTACTCCGGAGAACCAAAAGCCCAGACTGTGCAAATCGATCAGTTCTCTGTTGATGCTAATAACGGTAATGTTCGCCGTGACTGGAGTTATATGTACAGCCAGATTTCCGGAGCAAACTCTATTATTCAGTGGGTTCCGTTGAATAGTGATCCTAATCTTACTGAAATAAGAAAGAAAGAGATTGTGGGAGAAGCCAGTTTTATACGGGCAGTCGCATACTTTAACCTGGTGAGATTGTACGGAGATGTACCTCTGGTATTGAAAGAAATTCCCACACTCTCGAATGATAATCTCGAAGAGGTGTATCCTTTGTTGTATCCGGCCCGTCAACCTGCTGATTCAGTATATGCTCAGATCATCAAAGACCTTGAGTATGCTACGGTTAATTGTAAAGATTATTCGGCTAATAAGTTTGTCATAACCAAACCGCTGGCGCATGCCGTGTTGGCAGAAGTATATGCAACAAAAGGTGCCCCGGATAATGTTGACTGGACAAAGGTTAGATTTCATGCGTCTATTGTAACCTCTAATGTAAATTATGATTTGATGCCGGCTTTTGATGATTTATGGGCTGCTGCTGCCGATGAGTCAGGAAATAAAAATGAACATTGTAAGGAATCCCTGTTCGAAGTGGATTGTAATAGTTGGGCTACCATAGGCAATTGGTCGTATCAGATGTTTATGGGAACCGATTGGAAAAAGTTTAATACTCCGAGTAAGGATATTGAAAAAGCTTTCAACGACGCTGGTGATACGAGACGTAAACAGGCAAGTATTCTCTATCAGGATGTTACAGGAAAATGGTCGGATCAGGTATGGCCTGCCAGCGCTTATCCTTTCATTTACAAGCAAAGGGTCAACGAAAAGGGAAATATTATCCTGTGGCGACTTGCCTCTACCATTTTGTTACAGGCTGAGGCTGAAAACGAACTGAATAATCTTGAACCTGCCAAAAACCTGTTGAAGAAAGTCCGCAACAGAGCGGGATTGGGTAATCCTGTTTCAACCACCAAAGAACAACTCCGTTTGGAGATTGAAAAGGAACGCCGGCTGGAGCTGGCTTTTGAAGGCTACCGTTGGTTTGACCTGGTACGTACGGGCCGCGCTATTCAGGTGATGCAGTCGTGCACAGATGTTCAAAGTACCTATGCTGTCAGGCTGACTGAAAACAGGTTGATTTGGCCGATACCGCAAACAGAGCTCGACCAGAATGATTTATTGATTCAGAATCCGGGTTATTAATTTAATGCTAATAAATTGATGTTATGAAGAAAATATTTAATAAATCAATATTGGGACTGCTGGCTGTATTGTTGCTGGTTTCATGCCGGCAGGAAGAACTCAGGGTACGTTTCCCTGCTTCTATGCCTGTTTTCGACAGCATTTCCGTTGCTGAAAATGCGATCGTTTACGGAGATTCAATCAGTCTGAGTCTTGGAGTTTCCGATCCGCTGACACCGCTTTCTACGCTTGAAATAAAAGTGGTGGTGAACGATGAGATCATAGCTTCCGAAAGTATCCGGACAAAAGGATACAGCGCTGCTTACACCCAGCGGTACGGGGTGCCTTTTGTCGCTCACATGCCCGATGGAGCGGAAGTGGAAGTACATGTTTCTTCCATCAACATTGAGGGAACGAAAAAAGACACTGTTATTTTTAATACCATTGCTTCGCGTCCGCCAATACCCACTATATTTATGGTAACCAATACTTCAACAGCGGAGTTGAAGTTAGTGGATGCAGGAAATTACATCTATGAAGCGACAGGTCTGACTTTTGGAAATGAAATCAGTTTCAGGTTAGTGACGAAAGTTGACCGGTTTAAGAAGCCTGACTGGAAAAATGCGGAAAACATTGCTTTTGGATGGGTAAACAATGGTTTGGGATTGGTGTACCCTGTTATTGAAGGAACCTCTGTTAAAAGTATTACCGGCGAAATGATTACGCTGTCCGACCCTACACTCGTCGGGTTCAATAAAGTCACTCTTGACCTGTATAACTTCACTGTCAAAGGCGATGGCGATAAACTGGTGCCGGCAACTTCAATGGATGTTTCAACATTTGGAACCGTTGAATTATCTTCAACCAATAACCTGAATGTTACAACCAAGGAGAACTGGAAAAAGGGACAAATGTATCTTGGTAAAGGAACGGTGATGACTTTCTCCGGAATTACTGATTTGTCGAACAGCCTGACGCCTGATTTCTTTGATGTGAAAACTGCAACGACTGCTGAGTTCCTGGGAGAAACCGGTATTTATACGGTATATTATTTACCCAGACTTAATTATTTGTGGGTTGAACAACCGACAGCAGTTTATCCGGATGCCTTGTGGTTGTGTGGCGTAGGTTTCGGCCCGCACAAAACTCCGCATGAAAAATCTTCTTCGTGGAACTGGAATACGCCGCTTGAATATAAGTATTGTCGTAAAGTAGCTGATGGTGTGTATGAAGCTGTTTTTTATGCTGAACATGTAATTGACCCTGTACCAACAGCAGAATCGTGGCGACTGACCTTCAGTGCTAAGTTCTTCCACCAGCGTAACTGGGGCGGGGAGGAAGATGCGCGGACTTATACGATGCCAAACAGTTTACTGTTTGCTCCAACCGATTCGGATAAAGGAAACTTTGTTGGTACCGCCGACTTTGCGGCTGTGCCGGGAGTATATCGGTTTACAATTAATACGAAGACCAAAACGACTTCTTTTGTAAAAATAAACTAACGTTAACGTAGCAGAAAATCTTTCCGGCAAATAATGGCCGGGAAGATTCCTGCTCAATTCTTACAGAAATGTTCCATAAAATAGCCATATTGTTGTTGTCTGCCATTATTATCTTCAGTTGTAAAGACCCTGAGATTATAGAACCGGAACCGGAACCTGTTGACTCAATAGGTGATGTAAATGTATGGCTTACCTCCGGCAATGAAGTCTTTTTGATGAAACGCCAGTCCTCAGTCGATTTCTCAAGAGAACTGGGTGATTTCACGATTGTACTGGACACCGCGGTTACTCATCAGGAAATGGATGGCTTCGGGGCTGCCCTGACCGGTTCTTCGGCATACCTGATTAAGCAAATGCGCCCTGCCGACCGGGATAAATTACTGAAAGACCTATTCGATCCAGCGCAGGGGATAGGTTTGAATTACCTGCGCATTACCATTGGGTCTTCCGATTTTTCCATTGGAACCTACAGCTATTGTGATAATCCGGATATCAACAGTTTCGGAATTCCCCAGCGCGACCGAGACGATTTGCTCCCCGTACTGCGAATGATTCTGGCAATTAATCCTTCAATCAAGATACTGGCAAGTCCCTGGAGCGCACCGGCCTGGATGAAACAAAATAACAGCATGTACGGAGGAAGTCTGAAAGGAAATTCTGTATATAACGATTTTGCCGAATATTTTGTACGCTATATCAAAGCTTTCGAGTCAGAAGGGATTAGTGTTGACGCCATTACCATACAAAATGAACCGATGCATGAAACAGGCGGTTATCCGACCATGAAAATGTTGTGGGAAGAACAAAATACGATTATCAGGGATTACCTGGGACCTAAATTCGTTGAGCATAATATAAAGACGAAAATTATTATCTGGGATCATAATTTTGACATGGCTTATTATCCCATTAATATCCTCAACGATCCCCTGACGCGTCAATATGTGGCAGGAACCGGGTGGCACGGGTATGGTGGTGATGCTTCTGCCATTGATGCAGTACAAGCGCTACATCCTGATAAGGACGTTTATTTCACAGAACAATCAGGAGGGGGCTGGAATACCGATACCCGCATGGGGAATATGTTCTGGTATATGAAAAACTTCCTGATGGCGTCGGTAAACCGGGGTTCGAAAAATTTTATCATGTGGAACCTGGCCTTGAATCCCCAGAACGGTCCGACAACTACCACCGGAGGATGTCAAAACTGCCGGGGCGTGGTAACTGTTAAACCAGATGGTACTTATACCAGAAATGAAGAGTATTACTTGTTGGGACATTTCTCGAAATTTGTCCGACTGGGTGCGAAAAGAATTAAAAACAGCGCCACAAATCTGCCTGATGGAATGACACTCTCTTCTTTTATGAACACCGACGGATCTAAAGTAGTCGTTGTCATTAACCGGAGTGGTGCCAGAAAGCAATATAACATCCGGTGCGGAGCCCGTAAGTTTCTATACAATCAACTGGATGAATCTGTTGTAAGCTTTTACTTTAAATAAAATAACATGAAGAGAACCATGAAACAATTCTTGATTTTACTTTTTACACTGATTTTTATGGGGTGCAATTCCGGAAAAGGAACGGTACAGGTATGGTCGTCATTGCCTGATACCGGTCAACTTCTGGTGAGTTCTTCCATCCCTTCGGAAATGTCCGGAGACGAGGTGAAAGACATCGTGGAGATATTTCCTGAACAAACCTGCCAAACGGTATTGGGAGTGGGTGCAGCCCTTACGCACTCGTCTGCGTATGTTTTTCATCATTTTCTGGACTCTCTGAGACGCGACTCATTGTTCCGTGTGTTATTTACGCCAGAAGGCATCGGGATAAATTATACCCGTTTGTGCGTTGGCGCTTCCGATTTTTCTTTCAATCTATTCAGTTATAGTGAGAAAGAAGATTTTACGCTCGGTAATTTCTCCATTGCAGAAGATTATAAGGATGTAATACCCATGCTGAAAGAGATTCTCAGCATCAATCCGGACCTGCAGATTATGGCATCCCCCTGGAGTCCCCCGGGCTGGATGAAAACTTCCGGGAGCATGGTGGGAGGTAAATTACGACCCGGTTGTTATGATGTTTATGCCGAATATCTGATTAAATACCTGCAGGCCTATCAGCAGGAAGGGATTGAAATTCACACCATGACTGTCCAGAATGAACCGGAATACGGAACCGCCGCCTATCCTTGCATGGATATGACAGCGGATGAACAAAAGTTGTTTATACGCGATCATTTAGGCCCTAAATTGTCGGCATCCGGACTGAAAACTAAAATCGTCTTGTTTGACCACAATTGTGATAATCCCGATTATCCCATTAGCATTATGAATGACTCAATAGCCAAAAGTTATGTGGATGGTTCCGGTTTTCATCTTTACAAGGGAGAAATTTCTGCTTTGTGTAAGGTGAAGGAGGCGCACCCTGATAAGAGCCTGTATTTTACAGAACAGTCGGGAGGAGGATGGGCGCCTGATTTCGATCAGAATGTCCGTTGGTACGTTGGAGAACTTTTTGCCGGTGCCATGAATTGCTGGAGTAAAAATGCCCTGCTATGGAATCTTGCCCTCGATGAAAACGATGGTCCCAAGAATTTTGGCTGCCAGAATTGCTGGGGAGTTGTACAGGTCAGTTCAAAAGGTAAGGTAAAACAGAATGCGGAATACTATGCAATCGGTCATTATGGCAAGGTGGTACAACCCAATGCGGTACGACTTGTATCGGCAGGTGAAGCACTGAAAGGAGTCGCCTTCCGTAATCCTGATGGCAGTTTTGTTTATTTGGCTGTGTATCATGGAAAAGAAACAGGGAATGTCCGGCTGAAATGTGCAGAAACCATGTTTGATTATACCTTCAGGCCCGGCGAAGTGGTGTCTTTCAAATGGAAATAAATTTCTTTTATCTCAATTAATATAAATCTTTTAAAATTAGTAGTATGAAAAAAGTTTTTACTTTCGTAATCGCCTTATTAGGCTTGTTTATTGTGCAGCCAGTAGCTGCGTTGACGTATAACGTCACGGTTCCGGCAGGTACGAATGCCTGTTATATTGTAGGGGGAATGAATGGCTGGAGTTTTAATACTCCAATGACAAAAGTCGATGCGACTCATTACACGATTGATTTGCCTAATGCAAAAGAAACTGATGAGTATAAGTATTGGTCGGGTCCGGACTGGAAATATGAAGAAGCCGATGCCCAGGGGCAAAAGCTGGCAGCAAACAGAACCTGGCAACAAAACGATGTTGTTGCAAATTGGCTGGAAGTTTTCCAACTGGACGAAAGAGATGTTACCATTGAAGTATTAGCACCGGCTGAGGTAAAAGTATTATACATTGTTGGAGCTTTTAATGGTTGGGCAAGTCCGTCAGAAGCATCTAAAATGAATTTCGTATCGGAGGATGTAAACGGAAAGATATTCTCGAAAACGGTACATAGTTTAGATGCTTTCAATATGGAGTTTAAATTTTGTGCCGGACCGGCATGGTCATACGAGCAGACTGATCCATCAACAAATTACAAGTATGGTACAACGGAAAACTCAACCGCCGTTGTGGTAAATGCTTTCAAAGCCATCTTCGATCCGGATAAAACAGGAACTATTAACATTACCGCCACTGTACCCGCAGGTACCGACAGTGTGTGGATCATGGGAGACTTCTTGGGTTGGAACATGGGCAATGCAATGAAAGCAACGAAAAATCAGGATGGAACGTTCTCTTTTGCTATCCCAATGGTAATGAGTATCGAATACCGGTTGTATAACAAACCGGACTGGGGGTATCCGGAGGTGGGAGAAGCCGATCCTGCAAAGGAATTGCCAAATCGTTCAGCAGTATATCCTGCCGATGCTAATACCAATATCACCGTATGGGGTTGGTTGAAAAACATTTCAGGACTGCCGTTGATTAATTTTGACGAGTATAAAGTCTATTCGAAAGATAGCAGAGTCGTCGTGGAAGGAGTAAAATCGGCAGTAAGGGTATTTGATATGAGCGGAAGAATGATTGAATCACAGATTATAAATGGCACATTCTCTTCCCGCAATTTATCTTCCGGTCTGTATATTCTCCGGGTTGACGATGCTGTAACAAAAATCGCCGTACAATAAATAGCACACAAGCAGGCTTTAATAACCAGGGGCGTTCAGAATTTCTGAATGCCCCTTTTTCTGATTTCCGGTGACAGGAGTTTTGCGTGTTTAGGGGTCGATATGAACTGAAAATGCAATTTTTTATGTAAGTTTGCATGTCTCTTTGATAAATACTGTTATGAGAAAACTCATTGTCTTAACCGGTGCCGGCATGTCGGCCGAAAGCGGCATCTCAACTTTCAGGGATTCCGGAGGTTTGTGGGAGAAGTATAAGATTGAGGATGTTGCCACACCCGAAGCTTTTCACGCGAATCCGCAATTGGTGCATCATTTTTACAATTTGCGCAGGAAGCAGTTGCTCGATGCCCAACCGAACATGGGGCATTATGAATTAGTGAAGTTGGAGAACGATTTTGATGTCAGGATTATCACCCAGAACGTGGACAACCTGCATGAAAGAGCCGGTAGTCTGCATGTGCAGCACTTGCACGGGGAGTTGATGAAAATGCGTTCGACGGGTCCGGGACAAGAGGTTTTCGATGTTACACCCGATAAAGTGGAGTTTGCTCCCGGTGATTTATGTCCGAAAGGTTACCCGCTTCGACCCCACATCGTGTGGTTTGGCGAAATGGTACCGGAGTATGAATATGCCGCACAAGTTGTGTCATTGGCAGATGTCGTGCTGATTGTCGGCACTTCCATGCAGGTCTATCCCGCTGCCGGGTTGTTGCATCATGCCCCGGCGAATGTGCCTGTCTACCTCGTTGACCCGAAAGAAGTAGCGGTATCACGACCGAATGTGCAACATATCAAACTGGGAGCAACGGAGGGGATAAAGAAGTTTAGGGAGATGATATTTGCCAGATGATATTTTTTAAACCACAAAAGGCACAAAAGAAGACAAAAGGAAACAGAAAAGATAAATATAAAATATTAAACCACATTAGTCACATAAGTATGCCTAAGTGAATATAATTTATCGCTAAAAAAATGATAACATACCATCACACTATACCTTTCAATCAATTAAAAACCACCTTTTCAGGTGATTTATACACCGACAACATCCACCTGTCAATATACGCCACGGATGCATCGCCTTACCGGCAATTGCCGCTGGCGGTTGCTTATCCCAAAGATGCGAATGATATTAAGGAATTGATACGTTTTGCACGGGAGCAAAAGGTAAATTTGATACCTCGTACGGCCGGTACCTCGCTCGCCGGACAGGTAGTAGGAGAAGGTCTGGTGGTGGATGTGTCCCGGTACATGACCGGCATCATCGAACTAAATGTTGAAGAGAAATGGGTGAAAGTACAGCCGGGTGTGATATTGGATGAATTGAATAAGTTTCTGGCGCCGCACGGACTGTTTTTCGGACCGGAGACTTCCACTTCCAATCGCTGTATGATAGGCGGGATGGTGGGGAACAATGCTTGCGGGGCGCATTCTCTGATTTATGGGAGTACGCGTGACCACCTGCTTAGTGTAAAAGTATTGCTCAGCGATGGCAGTGAAACGGTGTTTGAATCGGTTTCAGTTGGAGAGTTTGAGGAAAAATGTGTTGGAGAAAAGCTTGAAAATAAAATCTACCGTCAGCTTAAAGAGATACTTTCCAACCCGGAGAACCAGCAGGAAATCGGGGAGCAGTACCCCGACAAACAGCTTCGTCGCCGCAATACCGGCTACGCAATTGATATATTGCTTGATTCGGCACCTTTTACGCCCGATGCTCCGGATGATTTGAATGTGGCGAAATTAATTGCCGGTTCGGAAGGTACCCTGGCATTCATCACCGAAATAAAACTGAATCTGGTGCCACTTCCTCCGAAAATCAAAGGCGTGATGGCGGCACATTTCGAAACACTGGAAGAAGCGTTGGAAGCCAATCTGATAGCCCTCGAATTTAAGCCGGGAGCAGTGGAGATGATGGACAGAACCATCCTGGAATTGACGAAAGATAATATTAGCCAGCAACCCAACCGCTTTTTTCTCTCCGGTAACCCCGAAGCCATCCTGATTATTGAATTTGCAAGAGAAACCAAAGAGGAGATAGAAGATATATGTCAACAGATGGAAGCTAAACTGCGTGCACGTGACCTCGGCTTTCATTACCCGGTCATCTGGGGAAAAGACATCAACCGAATCTGGAACTTGCGCAAATCGGGATTGGGTGTGCTTTCGAATATGAAGGGAGATGCCAAACCGGTGAGTCTGATTGAAGATACGGCTGTTCCGGTGCAGAATCTATCCGCTTATATTGCCGAGTTCAAACGACTGTTAGCAAGTTACCGGCTTTCCTGTGTGTATCATGCTCATGTAGGAACCGGTGAGTTACACCTTCGACCGGTATTGAACCTGAAACTCAAAGAAGATGTGAAAATCTTCCGGGAACTGGGGACTAAAGTCGCATTGCTGGTGAAGAAGTACAAAGGTTCGTTGAGCGGGGAACATGGCGACGGTCGCCTGCGTGGGGAATTTATCCCGCTCATGGTCGGCAATAAAAACTATGAACTGCTCAAACAAATCAAGCAAACCTGGGATCCTGATAATATCTTTAATCCCGGAAAGATTACCGGTACGCCCCCGATGGATACTTCCTTGCGGTACGAGCCTGGACAGCCGACTCGTGAGATAGAGACCATTTTCAATTTTAGTTCAGAGATGGGCTACATGCGTGCGGTTGAGAAGTGTAATGGCTCGGGTGATTGCAGGAAAACCGAGATTACGGGCGGACTGATGTGCCCGAGTTATATGGCATCGCGCGATGAAGAGCAAACGACCCGTGCCCGTGCGAACATCCTGCGGGAATATCTGACACATTCCACCAAAAAAAATCCGTTTGACCACGAAGAAATATACAAGGTGCTCGATTTGTGCCTTTCCTGCAAGGGCTGTAAATCCGAATGTCCCTCGAATGTGGACATGGCCAAACTGAAAGCGGAGTTTCTGCAACATTACCACGATGCCAATGGAGTTCCTTTGCGCACCAAACTGATTGCCAATATTAATGGTCTCAACAAGATAGGGTCGAAATTGCCGGCGTTGACCAATTTCATCTTAGATAAAACTGCCTTGCCTTCGTTGCTGGGCTTTACGTCGGAACGAAAACTGCCATTGCTTGCCAAACAAACTTTCAGCAGTTGGTACAAAAAACATTATCGGGTTTTGGCGAAATCAGCCAAACTGAAAAAAGGGAAGAAAGTCTATTTATTTAATGATGAATTTACCAATCATTACGATGCAGAGCTGGGCCAGAAAGCCGTGAAGTTGTTGGTCGCACTTGGTTATGAAGTGCTTATTCCCGAACATGTTGAAAGTGGACGTGCATACATCTCCAAAGGATTAATCCGTAAAGCGAAGAAATTAGCCGAAAAGAATGTGCGTTTACTGAAAGATATCGTATCGAAGAAAACACCCCTGATCGGGATTGAACCTTCCTCCATTCTTTCCTTCCGGGATGAATATCCTGATTTGGTAGAAGCCTCTTTGCGTCACGATGCCAGACAATTAGCCGGTCATACTTTCTTAATCGATGAGTTTATCGTGCAGGAGTTCAAAGCAGGCAGCATTGATGCAACCGCTTTTCATGAGGAGGAAAAGAACATCAGTCTGCATTGCCATTGCCACCAGAAAGCCATCGCTTCTTCCCAATCGACATTGGATATGCTCTCCATTCCTAAAAACTATCATGTCACCGAAATACCTTCGGGATGTTGTGGTATGGCCGGTTCCTTCGGGTACGAAAAAGAACATTACGAACTCTCGCAGCAAATCGGGGAACTGGTGTTGTTTAAACAGGTCGAACAATTACCCGGTAATACGCTGGTGGTGGCGCAGGGCACCAGTTGTCGCTCGCAGATAAAGGACGGGACCAAAAGGGAGGCATTGCATCCTGTGGAGGTGTTGTTTGGGGCGTTGAGGTGAAGTGCAGGCCATCGGGGTTTGCTTCGTCGGCTTCGCCAACTTGCAATGACGGGCAAACGACCAAATGCGATTGTTGAGGGGGTTGCTTCGTCGTTCACCTTGTGAACTCCTCGCAATGACGGTGCGTTGATTATGGTCATATAAACGTCGCAATTGGGTTTGCGAACTTATTAAGTGATTTGCAGCGACGGGTTCGGGGGTCAATAGCGCCCATCGTGAAAAAATGTTGATGGGTTGTACAAGCTTGGACGATGGGTATTTATTAAATGCGATGGCCCCGTCATTGCGAGGAGTGCAAAGCGCGACGAGGCAACCTCCTCGCACCTACACTTGGTAAATTATTAGTACACAAATACTACTTTATTTTTTCTTCTTCCTTTTCTTCCTAAACCACATATAATACCCCGTAACCGGCAAACTTGCCCCGATTAACCCACTGATAAATGTGAGTATCTTCGACCAGATGCCCCAGAAGTTGCCGACATGCAGTGAATAGGTCCAACCCCAGATTTTGGATGCCTTGTCCTGGTCTTTGTACAGGTTGATACCAGTTATCTCACCCGTTTGCTTGTCGAAATCGTACTTGTCGGTGGCGCGTGAGGTCGGTGCGTTTTTTTGATGTACCACTGCTGAACCGTCCTGGATGCGGACATATTTGAAATTCTGGTTTTGCTGCTTCAGTTCATCGGCAACAGCCTGCCAAATCTCGATGTTGACCTTTTTGGGTTCTTTTTTCTCACCTCTGCCGCCTCCTTCCCGTGCCTTTTCCTGCGGAACTTCCGCCCCGAATAGCCTGAAAACGCCGTTTCGGTACCATTCGAACGACCACATCAACCCGGTTACCGCGCCCACGAATAAAATCAGAAAGGCATAAGCGCCCAACACGCTGTGCAAATCGTACATCAGTCGACGGAAACCTTTTTTGCCTTGTATGGTGAAACTTCTTTTCTTCAGTTTCTTCGGAAACCAGATGATGACTCCCGTTATCAGGATAAATACAAATACCAGGGTGGATATTCCGACGGAGTATTTGCCCCAGGTGCGCGTGTCGTCGAGTAGCCAGCGGTGCAGCGACATCACTACGAAAAACGGACTTTCCCGATAGTGGAAAATATCGGTTACCTGACCGGTATATTGATTCACATAGGCTGTCACGCGGAAGCCTTCTGCTAATCCCATCGCGTAGGTGCGCTTCGGGTCGGATTCTATCCTGACATCCTTAACCTGATTGTCGGTCAGCTGACTGTTCACCATTGGAATCAGTTGTTCCAACGGAATAGGTTCTTGCTGCATTGTGTTGACAAAATACCGTTCCGGATGCGCCCATTCCTGCAACTCGTCCTGAAAAACCAGGATGGAGCCACTGAGGCAAACGATAACGAGGATAATGCCGACCGGGATGGACAACCATTTATGGAGTGCAAGGAAGAATTTTCGCATGATAATTTTGTTATATATAATACAGAACCTGTTATGAAGAGGGGGTTGCTTCGTCGGCTTTGCCGACTCGCAATGTCGAGGTCATCGCATTTAAAAAAATACCCGTCGTCCAAGTTTGCATAACACATCAACATTATTGCACGACGGGCACTATTGCCCCCGGAACCCGTCGCTGCAAATCACTCAATAAGTTAGCAAAAGCTCAAGCGACGTTTATTTGCCCCCAATTAACGCACCGTCATTGCGAGGAGTTCACAAAGTGAACGACGTGGCAACCCCCTCTACAATCAATCCTCAAAACCGATACGACAACACAGCTGCCAAATTCAGCGGATCAATCTGGTTGATGTAACCTCCTCTGTAATAAGAGTTATATCCGATGGCGTTGAAGATGTTGTTCGCGAACACACGAGCGGTGAACTTCTCGTAGGTGTAAGCCAGTTGCAGGTTGACGGTGGTGTAGGCCGGCATCTCAAATGGTTTTACCCCTGCCGGTGTTCCGTGTCCGTCGGGTGTCAGACTGAATTCATTCACCGGACGCTCGCCTACATAGTAAGTTCCCAGTCCGACCGACAATCCTTTCAAGGCACTTTTACTGAGCGTGTAATATATCCAGCCATTGGCCGTATGGTCGGGTGCATTCATCGGTGATGAACCATTCACATACGACGGACTGTTTTCGTAACGGGCATTCAACCAGGCATATCCCAGCATCACCTGCAGGTTGGGCAGCGGACGGCCATTTAGTTCTACCTCGACACCATTTCGCAATAAATCTCCGGCTTTGATGAAGTATCCGGTTACGGTATTTGTTCCGGGTACATATTCAGTATTGGAGAGGTTCTCGGTGATGATGTCAAAATAGGTCAGGTTGAAACGCAGGCGGTTGTCTAACCAATCGGATTTGATGCCGACTTCGACTTGCCTGGTATCTGACGGACCGATTTCTTCGCCGTTTGACATTTTGTTGGATGCGGAACGCAGGTTGGTCGTGGTCGTATAGGAACCGAACAGGTTGATATTCTCAATCGGTGATACCATTACCCCGGCCATCGGGTTCCAGGCTGAACCGGTAGTCGGACCGGCGCTGGTGGCGCTGATGCTGCTCCCGTAGCTGTAACGCAAGCCAAGGATAGCTTTCAGGTATTTGTTGATGGTCATCACTTCCTGCAACAACAAACCGTAACTCGAACTGCGGGATTCAATGGGGCTGGCTGCTGTTAGCGCGACATTTTTCGTGATTTTATTCGGAATGATGGACTGCAATACATCTATGGTATCAATGACTGCCGTATTATATGCCGTGGTCGATAAGTCGGTAAATTTATAATCAAATCCTACCTGAAAAGTATGCTTTACCGGACCGGTCATCACATCCCTTCCCACGAAATCCAGCTGGAATACCGAGTTGGCATCATCGCGCAATGAACGGGAAACCGAACGGCGACGCATGTTGTATTGTCCCGGATAGGCATTCAGCAAGGTAGCCATCGAAGTCGAAGTGTTGTCAAGCTGATAGTTGGAAGCAAACCACGAAGCCCGAAGACTGTATTTTTCTGAAAGCTGACGCACGAAACGTGCTGCGTAAGTCGTGGTAATGTTGTTGGCATTGTCCGATTCGAACCCTAAGAATTTATCATAAGGCATCTCGTATAAAGCATTCACCGAGTCAGGGCCCAGGTTCACGGTACTGGTGTAGGGCGTGCGGTTGTCGTTGAGGTAATCCATTTCCAGCACGATCATCGTCTTGGGATTCGGCTGCCATGCCAGCGATGGATTCAGATATACGCGGTCGGAACCAATCACAGGACGGTAATTGTCGGCACGCTCGAAGGCGCCGTTAACCCTGAAGGCGATTGTTTTCTCGCGGTTCAGTACCGTCTGCATATCGAAAGTGGGACGGAAATAACCCCAACTACCGGCACGCAGCGAAACATCCCCGGTATTGATGAACTTCGGCGTTTTGGTTACCACGTTAATCACGCCACCCGGACTACCCAAATCGTTCCCGATACCCTGGGTGATGGCAGCAGAACCTTTGATGACCTGCACACTTTCCACACCCTGCATTTCGGTGAGTGCTGATGCCGTACGGAAATCAGAATCCAGCCGCACCCCGTTTTTCACGATGGGTACTCCCCGGTATCCGCGGGTTGACAAACTCTCGCGTACTCCGCCATAAGAACCGAATAAGGTGATGCCCGGCACGTTGCGCACGGCTTCCGTTACGGTAAGTACACCCAGTTCAGTCAGTGCTTTCTCCGAAATAACCGAGATACTCTGAATCTGCTCTGAAGGGCGCAATGGCATGCGGGTAATGACATCTAATTTCTCCGGCTGTTTGTGACGTTCGCCAAACACCTCCACATCTTTCAGGTGGGTGTTGGGAATCATTTGCATTACCAATTGATCTTCTTTGTTCTTTTTCGGATCAATCTTTTGAATGTAGGGTTCATGACCGATGAAGTTGGCGACCAAAGTCAGTTCTCGGTCATTAGGTACCGGAAGCGAGAAGCTTCCTTCATTGTCGGTAGTTACACCCGTTTTGAGTTCCTGCACCATCACCGTGGCGGCAATCAGCGGATTACCATCGGTATCGATGATTTTACCTTCGATGGTAAATGCAGCAGTATTAAGACTTATAAATAAGCTGATAACGATTAAAAATGTAGATATGAATTTTTGCATTGTAATATAGTTTTTGAATTACGTTGCAAAATTCGGGGAAAAAGTAAAGCAAAAAAATCACTAATTATAATGATTTTTTGTAAAAGGGTATAGCGTGTTTTGGGTAGAGAGGGTTGCTTCGCTATGCTCGCAATGACGAGGTTGCTTCGTCACTCACTACGTTCGCTCCTCGCAATGACGGTGTGTTGATTAGGGTCATATATACGTCGCTGTTGGTTTTGCGGACTAATTGAGTGATTTGCAGCGACGGGTTCGTGGGACAATTATGCTCAACCAGAACCTTATTTTCAACCTTATTTTCTTACAAAACAACCTTAGTAGCATAGATTTGGGTTATATTTCCTCTGACCTTATTACCTTATTTTGATTGATAGGTTTTTTAATAAGGTTAGGTATGGTGTGGGTATTTATTTGCTACTAAGGTTGTTTTGTAAGAAAATAAGGTTAGTAAAATAAGGTTAATGACGGTTTTCCCCAAGAGGCAACATCGAACAGGGGTTGATTACGCAGTTGTTGTGTGGTCTGAAACCATCAAACCCGAAATGCTTTCGCCTTTCGTTCTATTTCCGAAGGAGATATTTTGTACTGAGTTGCCAGTTTTCTCCAGGATGAAACAGCTTTGGTTACTTCCTTCTTTATTTCTTCTGCACGTTGGTTGGAAAGCAAATAATAAGGAGCGGTTTTCATAACCAAATCAATATCTAAAGAGTTATCTTCATCATCAATATTGAGTTTGAGACCAGTTCCTGTTTCATTAGCATTGATGTCAAATGCCGGTGATAGCGTCCAGCCAGCTTCAGTATAGATAAACCCATGATTTCGCAAATGATCATCTGTGTTCGAAACACAAACGGAGAAAAGAACCCTGCGAAAAAGCTCTTCTAAGTTCTCAATGACATCTGTACAGGTCGATTTAATAAACCCGACTAAATCTAAATAACTTACTCCACAATCCGCATCGTCTCCATCAGTCCTTTGTAACAATGTCATTGCTGATGCAAAATGAATACGTTTGTTATCTGCTGTCCGGTCAAAACGTTGTGATAAATAAGTATGATAAGGAGAAGCAAGTCTTTTTATGATGGCATTTGGAACCGTAATCTTAGCCTGAATTGCCAGGGTATGCACAACCATTTCCCACAGCCCGACGTCAGTATCATCTTTGTTACTGGGGAATTTTGCGATCCACTGTTTCCCGTTTGTATCAACAACATCAGCTTTGGGACGAGCACCTCCCAATGATGATCCCGGAGCAATCAGTTGGTTAATCCATTTCAGCGAAGTCTCATCTAAATTGTCAGCATTCTTTTCATATTGTTCAACAGCGAATTCAAGGTCTCTTAATGAAGTCCAGGGTGGAGCAGCTAATCTTTCGTCATTGCTCAAAAAATCACCGTCTTCTAACTCTTTAAAACGCAATCCGCCCATACGGTGACTGTCATGCACACCCAACATGAAATCAATCCCGAATAAAGTACGAGGCTCTTTTTGCTCAATCTTAGACAAAAGAATTTCTCTGCGCTTCATCAATAACTGTCCCCATCTGTCGGGAGATGAATCTTTGAAAATTCCGAAGTTATCATGTCAAATATAGCAGAATTTCTTGGTGTTAATTTAGAGAAAGATAATCCTGTCGAAAATGTCGAATATGAAAATTTGTTTGAATGGACAAATTGGTTGTTTAATAAAAATTTGCCTAATAAAATAATTGGAGACAGCGAAAATTTAAACACCCTAAATAAAGTTATTGTCTCACCAATGGCTTTGCATGCATTTAAATTGGGAGAAAGTCTTTTTAATGCCATTGAATTCACAGACGAGTTTGATATACAATTTGAAAATGCGATGAAAAATGCTATTAATCAATTAAAAAAAGCGGATGGTTTAACAACAAAAACAAAAAGATTATATCCCAACTTATTAGATGATTTAGTGGAAATCAACAGAATTGTACGAAAAATAAAAACTGTTAAAGACGAACTTGAAGCTGGTAGATTCGATGAAGAACTTTAAGAAAAACATATCAGAACAATTTGCTGAATTTTCGGTACAAAAACCGAACGAAGCAAAATCGAAAAAACATATTTATGCAGACTATGTTGAGTTAATTTGTCTTTTTTCAAATGATTTTGTTTCACAATCCGATGTCATTGATAGAATGCAGGATAGCGGAGATGAATTTAACGTGCCAACTCCAAAAGATGGAAGCATTGGTTTGGTTGATGCGCAAGAACATGATTCTGCAGAAAAATTTATTAATATAGTTTTCGAATATATCGAAGAACGAAAAATAATTTACAGAAACGCCTATCCTTTTGAAACAGAATCAGAAAAAGGAATCAAGTTAAAAGACAAAAGTTCTTTGACTGAACAACAAAAATTATATGTATATCTACTAATTGCGTCTTCCTTAAAATCATTCAAAAAGCTAAAAGCCGAAATAACTTCCGAGTTTGAAACACTTTCTGAGTTTGTGCTTAAATCATATCTCCCTTCGCAAGCAAGAATTCTAAATTTTGCAAATAATGATCTTTATAATGGTAATACAAAAGAGAAAATAAAACAGCTTGCGAATGACATTAACTTAGAATATAATAATGAAGAGGTAGAGCAAATATCAGATTATAATAGCAAAGAAGAAGGTTTAGACATTGTTGCATGGATTCCATTTGAAGATAACAACCCAAATACAATTATTATTCTAGGACAATGTGCATGCGGAAAAGATTGGTTTGGGAAACAAAATGAAACTTTCCGATATGAAAATTATTTAAAATACTATAGACAACCATTTACTCATTCCGTATTTATGCCCTATGATCTCAACAACACAAAAGGAAGGTTTGGTTACAGCAAAGATTTAACAACAAATCACATATTTTTTGAGAGGAGACGAATTCTTAATCTTACGAGTAACAATATTTTTGACAATTTAAAGTATTCTAAACAAATCATTGAAAAATGTTTAGAATATTGAGAGGATATTGTATAAAACTCAAGAAATACTTAGCCGATAACAAGTGGTTTGCCCTTAACTATCAGATTAAATCAAAACCAATTTACGTTAATGTTGTTTTGTTAAATTTAATTTTTTTTGGAAAAAGTTTAACGTTTATGTCTGCTCTTTATAGTAATTTTAGCAACTCATTGTGTACAGTATTTATCAAATGGGTTTCTTTCAGCAAATCCCATTATTAACCACATTCTTAAATACCATGAACAGAAGAAATTTCTTACGCAACAGCTCCTTGTTGGCGGGGACTATGTTGCTCAGTAATTTACAGTTTGCTGATGCGAAAGGCAAACCTAAACCCCGCAAAATTCCATCGAACGAAAAAGTAAACCTGGCCTGTATTGGCATCGGTAACCGCGGTGGGGATATTATCCGCGAGTTAAATAAAACAGGTCATTGTAATATTGTAGCCTTGTGTGATACCGATATGGGTGCCAATCATACGCTGAATGTCATCAACATGTTCCCCGATGCACCGCGCTATCAGGATTTCAGGGTGATGTTCGACAAGATGGCCAACCAGATCGATGCCGTTTGCATCGGTACTCCTGATCACAGTCATTTTCCGGCCACCATGCTCGCGATGTCGTTGGGTAAACATGTTTTTGTTGAAAAGCCGATGGCGCACACTTTCAATGAAGTGGAACTGATGATGCGGGGCGCTAAAAAATATGGCGTGGTAACTCAGATGGGCAATCAGGGACATTCGGAAGCAAATTATTTTCAGTTTAAAGTCTGGAAAGAAGCGGGCATCATCAAAGATGTAACGGCAATTACCGCCCACATGAATAATCCGCGCCGTTGGCATTCGTTCGACTCGAACATGAAAAATATGCCGTTTGCTGAACCTGTTCCGGCTACGCTCGACTGGGATACCTGGTTGGGGACTGAGTTCTGGCACGATTACAACCACGACTATATCAACGGTCAGTGGCGATGCTGGTACGATTTCGGAATGGGTGCGTTGGGCGACTGGGGTGCGCATATCATCGATACAGCACACGAATTTCTGGATTTGGGTTTGCCGACCGAGATTAATATGTTGTATGCCAATGGACATAACAAGTTTTTCTTCCCGTACTCATCCACCATCCTGTTTAAATTCCCGGAAAGGGGTGATATGCCCGCTTGCGACATCACCTGGTATGACGGAATTGACAATACCCCTCCTGTTCCCGCAGGTTACGGCAATGTGGAGCTGGACCCGAATATCCCACCTCCAACAACCGGACAGATTCAGCCATCGAAATTAAATCCGGGTAAAATCATTTACAGCAAGGAACTTACCTTTAAGGGGGGTAGTCATGGTAGCACACTTTCGATTATTCCGGAGGAAAAGGCATTAGATATGGCCTCAAAGCTGCCGGAAGTGCCGGTTAGTCCGTCCAATCACTTTGAAAACTTCCTGCTGGCCTGTAAAGGACAGGAGCAAACCCGTTCTCCGTTCCACATTGCCGGTCCGCTTAGTCAGGTGTTCTGTCTCGGCGTGATTGCGCAGCGCCTGAATACCAGGCTTTTATTCGACCGGAAAACAAAGAAAATAACCAATAATAAAATAGCCAACCAGATGTTGGTTGATACACCACCCAGAAAAGGATGGGGAGAATTTTATAAATTATAATGGATAGACGCAGTTTTTTGAAAAATATGGGTATGGCCGGTGGCGCTGTTATGCTGGCATCGAGTCCCTGGCTGTCGGCATTCTCCGAAACTGAAAACACCAAAAAGGAAATTGCCCGACTGGGAATTATCGGTCCCGGTTCGCGCGGTCAGTTCCTGATGAGTTTTCTGAAGAAAAATGCTAAAGTTGAGGTCGTTGCGCTATGTGATATTTATCAACCTTCCATCGATGGCGCTTTAAAGTTATACCCGGAAGCTACGGTTTATAAGGATTACCGCAAATTGCTGGAAGACCGCCGGGTGGATGCGGTGTTGATTGCTACCCCGCTGAATACGCATTTTCAGATTGCTATGGATGCTTTCGATGCGGGAAAACATGTTTTCTGCGAAAAAGCGCTGGCCATGACCATTGCCGATTGTTACCAGATGTATCAGAAGCATCGTGCAACGGGTAAGATCTTTTTCGCCGGACAGCAGCGCCTGTTCGATCCGCGGTATATCCGTGCCATGGAAATGGTGCAGCAGGGTGTTTTTGGTGATATTGAAGCAATCCGTACCTTCTGGTTCCGTAACAACGACTGGCGTCGACCAGTCCCTACCCCGGAACTGGAAAGACATATCAACTGGAGATTGTACAACGAATATTCGAAAGGATTGATGACTGAACTGGCTTGTCATCAGATTCAGATTGGAACATGGGCCATGCAGACTATTCCCGACAGAGTGATGGGTCATGGCGCCATAACACATTGGAAAGACGGCCGGGAAGTGTATGATAATGTGTCCTGTATATATATCTTCGACAATGGTGTGAAACTGAATTTCGAATCGGTTATTTCCAATAAGTTTTACGGACTGGAAGAGCAAATTTTGGGGAATCTCGGAACTGTTGAACCCGAAAAAGGTAAGTATTACTTTGAAAATGTTGAGCCGGCTCCCGGTTTTCTTCAATTAATCAACGACATCGAGAACAGTTTGTTTGATTCACTGCCTTTTGCCGGAACGAGCTGGGCGCCTGAAACCGCGAACGTGAACAAAGGAGAATATATTATTGGAGAGAAACCAACATCAGATGGAACCTCTTTGATGCTTGATGCTTTTGTGGAAGCGGTGATTACCGGAAAACAACCGGAGAAAATTGCTGAAGAAGGTTATTACGCGAGCGCCTTGTGTTTATTGGGACACGAAGCGATTGAAAAAGAGCAGATTGTGCCTTTCCCGGATGCTTATAAATTAAATTATCTGAATCATAAAAAAACCGGCTGATGAAAGACATTGTAATAAGCTCAAAAAGAATCAGGATTGAATTGATAACCCTGGCGATTTGCTTTGTAGTCGCGAACTTGCTCAATTTGTACGCGATAATTGCCTATCAAACGTCGTTTGTTGAATTATTAACCCAGTTGGGTTATGTGTTTATCTTTTCAGTCGTACTATATATTGCCTGGAGTTTCCTGAGGGCAATTTTTTATTTGATAAAGAAACTGGTTAAATCAAAAAATAATGAATAATATGAAGAAGTTTATTTTACTAACTGTAATCGCATCTTTAACGTTAACGATAAATGCTCAGCCTAAATGGGAAAATCTTTTTAATGGGAAGAACCTTAAAAACTGGACTAAAATAAATGGTACAGCTGAATATAAAATTGAAGATGGAGCCATTGTAGGCATCAGCAAGATGAATACACCAAACACTTTTTTAGCGACAAAGAAGACTTATGGTGATTTTATCCTTGAATTTGAATTTAAAACCCATGATGAAATTAACTCTGGTGTTCAGTTTCGTTCTCTTTCTGATCCGGCCTATCAAAACGGACGGGTTCATGGATATCAGTTCGAAATCGATGCATCGAAAAGGGCCTGGACAGGTGGAATATACGATGAAGCAAGGAGGGGATGGCTTTATGATCTGACCCAATATCCGGAGGCGCAACAAGCATTTAAAATAAGGGAATGGAATAAAGCGAGGATTGAAGCCATCGGTAATAGCCTAAGAACCTGGGTGAATGATGTGCCTTGTGCCAATATCCTCGATGACGTAACAGCATCCGGATTCATCGCCTTACAGGTACATGGAATCAAAGATATCAGCCAGGAAGGGAAAATTATTGCATGGAGAAATATCCGCATTTGTACCACCGATCTCGAAAATGTAAAAACACCGGAGGCCAAAGCTGCCCCGCAAAAGAATTGCATCCCGAATACCATTTCTGACAAAGAAAAAGCGGAAGGTTGGGAATTGCTTTGGGATGGTAAAACAACAAACGGATGGAGAGGTGCTAAATTGAAGTCTTTCCCCGAAAAAGGATGGGTTGTGGATAATGGTGTGCTGAAAGTGATAAAATCGGATGGAGGTGAATCGACCAATGGCGGTGATATCGTGACCACTAAGAAGTATAAGAATTTTGAGCTTACGGTAGATTTTAAAATAACTCCGGGAGCTAACAGCGGAATTAAATACTTTGTCGACACCGAATTGAATAAAGGAGCCGGTTCCTCTATCGGATGCGAATTCCAGATTCTTGACGACAACAAGCATCCTGATGCCAAACTGGGTGTTGGAGGCAACCGAAAATTAGGTTCTTTATATGACTTAATTCCGGCAGCGCCTAACAAGCCCTACCGTGGTGGTTTCTTTAATACAGCCAGAATTGTTGTTAAGGGAAATCATGTTGAGCATTGGCTGAATGGAGTGAAAGTGGTTGAATATGAGCGTGACAACCAAATGTGGGATGCGCTTGTCGCCTACAGTAAATACAAAGTATGGGAAGGTTTCGGAAATGCGGAAACCGGACACATCCTGTTGCAGGATCATGGTGATGAAGTTTGGTTCCAGAACATCAAAATTAAAGAGTTAGAATAATCAGACAATCTGACAGGAAGTGTTTGTAACAGCACTTCCTGTTGTTCAATCCATGCATTTTCAGCATTTATACAAGCAAATCGATTCGCGACAATCTGTTTTTTACGGATGGTTTCAGGCCATGCACACCCGTATAGATATCGCGCTGTGCAGACTCGATGAGCAGCGTGCACTGGAGCTGACTGAGAAAATCTACGCGGAAATAAACCGGATTGAGCGCATGGCCGACCGGTTCAATCCGCAAAGCGAAATCAGCCTGATCAACCGGCTGGCTGCTGTTGAGCCTCTTCCCGTTTCTGATGAATGGTTTGCAATGATAGAACAGTGTATCAATTACAACCGGATCAGTGCAGGTCTTTTCGATGTTACGGTAAATTCTTTGAATAATCACAAAGATGGAATTAATGAGATTGAACTTGATCCAGAGCTGAAAACCGTGTATTTTAAACATCCGGATGTACAAATTGATTTGAATGGTTACATCAAGGGATATGCGCTGGATAAGGTAAAAGATATTCTGCTGGAAAATCAATGTAATGATGCGCTCGTTAATATGGGCAATAGTTCAATTCTTGCACTTGGAAATCATCCCAATGGGGAAGGGTGGAAGGTGAATGTGCCGGGAAAAGATAATGAGTATGTAATACTGGTGAATGAGTGTTTAACAAGTTCTGGAAATAAGTCAGATTATCGTCATATCATCAACCCTTTAACAGGAATTGCAATTGAGAATTTAAATGTTTGTTCAGTTATCACTGCGAATGCAACTGATGGGGAAGTACTGGCAACTACATCTTGCATTGGAGCCCCGGAGTTGCAGAATGCACTTTGCGAACATTTTAATGGGATTAAATTATAAAAAAACATGTTTAGTATGGATAAATTATTGAAAATCTGTTTGCTGGTAGTTGTATTGTTAATTGTTTCGTTTGAGGTGCCGGGTCAGAAGAAGATGAGCGGAAATCCTGTTTTTGAGGGATGGTATGCCGACCCCGAGGGAATCATATATGATGACACCTATTGGATTTATCCGACAACGAGTGATAAATACGAAAAACAAACTTTCTTTGATTGTTTTTCATCGAAAGATTTGGTTAACTGGACCAGGCATCCGAATATAATTGATACGGCTGAAGTTAAGTGGGCAAAGATTGCCATGTGGGCGCCTTCAGTAATCCGGAATAACAACAAATACTATTTCTTTTTTGCCGCGAATGATGTGCACGAAGGAGAAACCGGCGGTATTGGAGTTGCTGTGGCTGATCGTCCACAGGGACCTTACAAGGACTTATTGGGTAAGCCATTAATTAATAAAATTGTGAACGGTGCTCAACCGATTGACCAGTTTGTTTTCAAAGATAAGGATGGTACACATTACATGTATTATGGTGGTTGGGGACATTGCAATGTTGTGAAGTTAAACGAAGATTTCACCGCGTTGGTTCCTTTCGATAATGGGGAAATGTATAAAGAAGTTACACCACAAGGTTATGTTGAAGGTCCGTTTATGTTTATCAAAAACGGTAAGTATTATTTTATGTGGAGTGAAGGCGGTTGGGGCGGACCGGATTATTCGGTTGCTTATGCCATTGCCGATTCTCCTTTCGGTCCGTTTAAACGTATCGGAAAGATCCTGGAACAAGATCCTAAAGTAGCTACCGGTGCCGGACATCATTCTGTCATGCATGTGCCCGGTTCCGACGATTATTATATCGTGTATCACCGTCGCCCGATCAATGTAACCGAACGTGATCACCGGGTCACATGTGTAGATAAAATGACCTTTGATGAAAATGGTTTTATAAATCCCGTGAAGATTACTTTTGAGGGTGTTAAATCAAGAAAGATTTTATCGCCTCGGCCACCAAAGGTATCCCCTCGTTGATTTTCTCAACGGACGTATTACAGAACGACAAGCGCATGGTGTTGTTGATCTTGCCATGCGGGTCGAATGTCTTTCCGGATACGAAAACCACGCCTTTTTCAATGGCTTTTTTAAGTATTTCTGTTGAATCGATGCCTTCGGGCAATTGCAACCAGATGTAAAAACCTCCGCGTGGTGCGGTGAAGGTAACGCCTTCGGGCAGGTGTTTTTGCAGGGCGATTACCATCGCTTCCGCACGCTCCTTGTATTGTACCCGAACTGCATCAATATAGTTATAAACAGCTCCTGATTCTACGAATTTATGAGCCAGCATCTGCGTGAAACTGGGCGAACAGGCATCAACTGCCTGCTTGATTAACTCACATTTCTGATAAATATTCTCTGGTACTAACATCCAACCAAGACGTAAACCCGGTCCCAGAATCTTCGAAAATGAACCGGTATAACATACTTCAATGCCGGCAGGATTCATTTCCTTGATGGTGGTGAGGTGCTCCTTGTCTGCTTCGTAATACCACAAATCACTGTAGGCATCGTCTTCAATCAGCGGGATGTCGTGACCGGAAAGGATTTCTATCAATGCCTTTTTCTTTTCTAATGTATATAATGTTCCCGCCGGATTATGGAAGTTGGGTGTCAGATACACGAATTTAGGCTTTTGTTCCACGTTAGCCAGGGCTGCTTTCAATTTTTCCAAATCGATGCCGTCAGAGCTGAGTGGCACGGAAACAATATCTGCCTGATAGGATTTGAACGCGGAGATGGCGCCGATAAAACATGGATTCTCTACGATGATGGTGTCGCCCGGATCAATAAAGGCTTTTGCTAATATGTTGATAGCTTGCAGGGAACCGGTGGTGATCATGAGTTTGTTTTCATCAACCGGTAATCCTTTTTTTCTCAGAAATGCTTTTAATGAATTGAGTAGCTCGGGTATGCCACTGGTCGGACCGTATTGCATGGCGATTTGCTTTTCCTTTTCCGTCAGGTTATTGTATATCTCATCAATCTGATGCAGCGGAAACAGGTTGTTGTCGGGCATTCCACCTGAGAATAAAATCATACCTGGCTTATTGGCCAAACTCATTAAATCGCGGATTTCTGAAGTGCGCAGACTATTTATGGAAGTTGAAAAACGGGTCATTATATTTAGTTATTAGTTGTTAGTGGATAGTGGTTAATTGATTTAAGATTTAAAAGTTTAGAAATTCAAACTTAATGTTTCTAATTTGGTTTAAATGCTTAATAGTAAATCGAAAAGAATATAAGCTTATATGTAACTTTTATGGCTTATATGGTTCAAAAATTTTCTTTTGTGATTCCTTAGCTTTTCTTTTGTGCCTTTTGTGGTTTAAATATTCAAAATTTAATCTCTGTTTTGGTGACATAGGCGGTTCCTTTGAAGTTGGCCAGCAGCGGACCATTTTCCTGCCGGATATTGATGTCGCAGTGTATTAATTTGTTGCTGCGGGAAATCTCGGTTGCTTCAGCGATAATAGTACCTGAAGTGCTTTTTTCAAAGAAATTAATGGATGCATTGATTGATAACGCTACCTTTCCATACGAATTTGTCGCAGCTGCAAAGGCAAAATCGGCCAGGGTGAATAGCAGTCCACCATGCACCACGCCGGCCCCATTCAGATGTCGGCTGGTTATTTCAACCTTCACAATGGCATGGCCGGGATTGCATGATACGAGGACAATCCCGTTTTCGCGGGCAAAGTTGTCGCCTTTGAAATATTCAAAACACTTATCGCTCACGTTTAATAGTGGTTAATGGTTGGTATTTAAACCTGTCAGGTTTTCAAAACCTGACAGGTTTAAAGTTGTAATTGAAAATCAGATTTGATAAATATCACTCGCTTTCACCAATTTCATCTGATTTGCCTCCAATACCCGGATGACTTCCTCGTTCGATTCGGAACGAATCACCACGCTGGCAGCATTGTCGAAGGCAAAGGCGTACATGTATTCAACCGGCACATTGTTGTCTGAAAGAATTTGCAATGCTTTGTATAAACCGCCTGGTTCATGCGGTACAATCATACACACCACATCGGTGATGTTCACTGAAAAATGCTTCTCTTTCAATGCTTTGATGGCTTCATCCGGTTTGGATACAATACACCTCACAATGCCAAAATCGGCTGTGTCGGCAATACTGAATGCTGAGATATTGATGTTGTTCTCACTCAGAATCTTTGTCATCTCGGTGAGTCTCCCGGTCTTGTTTTCCAGGAAAACTGATAATTGCTTTATTATCATAATTTTTTATTTTTAAAGTCTAACGTCAGTAAATAGCGAATAACGAATAACTAATAGCTAATAGCTATTCACTATTCGATATTAGTTATTCGCTTGTCAATCACCCTTTTTGCTTTTCCTTCTGATCTGGCAATGGTGTTGGGTTCAACTAAGTTAATTTTCGCTGAAATACCCAGCGTGCTTGCGATGTTATGCTGGAATCTTTTCTTTAGATTCTCTAAAGTTTTAATTTCGTCCGACCAGAACTGATCGTCGATTTCGATATTGATTTCTAAGGTGTCGAGGTTGTTTTCGCGGTTTACCACCAGTTGGTAGTGCGGACTCGCCTCGCTCATTTCGAGCAGTACGGCTTCTACCTGCGATGGGAACACGTTCACGCCACGGATAATAAGCATATCGTCGCTTCTGCCCATGCATTTTTCCATCCTCACCAGCGTACGACCGCAGGCGCATTTCTCCACATGCAGACGAGTCAGGTCTCTGGTTCTGTATCGGAGCAGCGGCATGGCTTCTTTTGTTATAGTTGTGAAAACAAGTTCGCCCAGTTCACCATAAGGCAAAACCTCCAGCGTTTTCGGGTCGATAATTTCCGGGATGAAATGATCTTCGAAAATGTGCATGCCGTTCTGACATTCACACTCCATGGATACACCCGGACCGATGATTTCGCTGAGTCCGTAAATATCAAACGCCTTGATGCCGAGTAGATTCTCTACCTGTTTGCGCAATTCATTGGTCCAGGGTTCAGCACCGAAAATACCGGCTCTCAGTTTAATTTCTTTCCTGTCAATGCCTGCTGCAACTAAACTTTCGCCCAAGTGTGCAGCGTACGAAGGCGTACAGGCAATCACGGTCGAACCGAAATCAACCATCAGCTGCAATTGTTTTTTTGTGTTTCCTCCGGAAATAGGTATAACTGATGCACCGACTTTTTCAGCACCATAATGAACGCCGAGTCCGCCGGTAAATAATCCGTAACCATAAGCCACCTGGATGATGTCTTCTTTAGTAACCCCCGCCATGGTCAGCGAACGTGCCACGACTTCGCTCCAAAGTTGCAAATCGTTTTTGGTATAACCCACCACCGTTGGCTTGCCGGTGGTACCGCTCGAAGCATGCAAGCGGACAATCTGGTTTTGGGGGACAGTAAACAGTCCAAAAGGATAATTATCGCGTAAATCGTCTTTTACCGTAAAAGGTAAATCTTTCAGCTGATCAATGCTTTTGATGTCGCCGGGTTCTATGCCCGCTTCTGTCAGTTTCTTTCTGTAGAAAGGCACATTGTAGTACATGCGTTCAATCATCTTGACAAAACGCTCATTCTGAATCTCCTTCAGCTTTTCTCTGTCGGCTGTTTCAATAAATTCGTTCCAGATCATTTTTATTTGCGATTTTTTTATTTACGATTTACGATTTTTTATGTCGCCCCTACGGGGCTGATATTGTGTTGCGTGTCATTTGCACCCCCGGGTTTTACCCGGGGCTAATGATATATTGCCCTTTCAGGGCATGTGTTATTGCAATTAATATCGGCAATTCATCAAAATTTTGATTCCTGTGTAGAGACGCACGGCCGTGCGTCTCTACAATTAACATTTTTCGTTTTCCGTTTTCCGTTCTCCGCTATATTCAATTCCCATCTCAAACGCCCTCAAATTCATCTCTACCACGGCTTCGCCTTTGCTGCTGAACATGGCACGGATGCTTTCCCGGAGTTCCTTTTTGGTGAACCCGAGGTAATCGGCAGCGGCGCCTATCATCACTACATTCTCGGTTTTGATGCTGCCAGCTTCTTTCGCGATGGCTTCGGCATCGATAAACTGTACTTTTTTGCCTGTTTTTTTTATGTTTTCCAGCACTTCTTTTTCATCCGGATAATTCGCGATATTCACAAAAGGTTTTGTCGCCGTGATGATTACACCGTCTTCCGCCAGAAAAGGAAGATAACGAAGTGCTTCCATAGGCTCCAGCGATAAAATAATACTGGCTTCACCACGTGGAATTAAATCGGAATAAATTTCACGATCGGAAATGCGTAAATGCGATTCTACCGCACCACCACGCTGACTCATGCCGTGGACTTCCGCCTGTTTGATGAAAAGATTTTTTTGCATGGCAGCATAATCAATGATGGCGGCAATGGTCAGAATTCCCTGACCGCCCACTCCTGCCAATATAATATTGTTGATCATCGTGTCTTATTTTTTGCTGTTTTTCCTTCTTAATGTTTGAATGCACTCGCGGCAAGCCAGAATAACCGAAACGCCTTCGTAATCGAAAGCAGCTTTCAGCTTGGCGATGTTTTCTTCCAGATTTTTCTTCAAAGGAACGATGGTGTGGATGTGTGCTGTCTCCACCCCGATGCCTTCACAAATTTGCTGAAGTTTGTTAGTCCCGGCAGAATCTTGTCCGCCTGTCATGGCTGTTGTATAATTATCAGAAATAATCAAGGTCATCGGTGTTTTATCGTTCACCGCATCCAGCAGACCGGTGATACCGGAATGTGTAAATGTTGAATCTCCGATTACTGCTACTGCCGGATGTATTCCCGCATCAGCAGCGCCCTTGGCCATGGTCACAGAGGCTCCCATGTCCACGCAGGTGTTGATGGCATTATATGGAGGAAGCGCACCCAGCGTGTAACATCCGATATCGGCAAATACATGCTTGTTTTCGTAGCTTTCGAGTGCTATGTTCAGGGCTTCGTACAAGTCGCGGTGACTGCAACCCTGGCACAACTCGGGCGGCCGGTTGGCAACAATCTCAGGAACCGGCTGCGTGACATTGGTTTTATTCAGCAATGCTTTGGCTAATGCATCCGGTGATAACTCTCCGGTGCGTGGTAAGGTGCCATCCAGTCGCCCAGTGAACTTACCATTGTCGAAGAACCCGCGCAACAATTCTTCGTAAATAGGGTAACCCTCTTCCGCGATCATCACTTTTGAATAACGACTGCAAAAGGCCTTGATTTTTTGTTCCGGAACAGGATATTGCGAAATTTTCAAAACAGGGATGTTTAATTGATGGGCTGAATTGATTTCCATCACATAATTATAGGCCAGTCCGAAAGCAATAATCCCAAAGTCTCCAGTTCCGGTAATTTCTTTATTGAAAATTGAATTTTCAGATAACTCAGTCAGTTGTTTTTGCATTTCAAGTAATGCATTGTAACGTCTGCGTGCATTGGCGGGTAGTAAAATCCACTTGAATTTATCGGTTTCCGGATTCAGCGGATTGGCTTCGACAGGCGCAGTGCGTTCAATCACCGAGCGGGAATGTGAAAGTCGTGTGGTAATGCGGATTATGACCGGCAATTTCACGTCTTCCGACAATTGGAAAGCATGACGAACACAATGATATGCTTCCTGTTGACTCGAAGGTTCGAGCAAAGGCAGGAAAGCAAATCTTCCGTAGAAACGGGTGTCCTGTTCATTTTGTGAAGAATGCATCGAAGGGTCATCGGCCACCAGCAACACCAGTCCCCCGTTAATCCCGGTTACAGCAGAGTTAATAAAAGCATCAGCAGCCACGTTTAATCCGACGTGTTTCATGCAAACCAAACTCCTTTTCCCGGCATACGACATGCCGAGTGCAGCCTCATAAGCCGTTTTTTCGTTGGCCGACCAGCTTGACCTTATCTTTTTTTGTTTCGCAATTTCTGATTGCTGAATGTAGGTGGTGATTTCGGTAGAAGGAGTGCCGGGATAAGCATAAACGCCCGAAATTCCTTCGTCAATAGCGGCAACGGCAATGACTTCCGCCCCGAGGAGCAATTCTTTTTCTTTAACCATGTTTTAATTCAATGTCTAATGTGTGCTTTTATCTGCAAAATTGATGTAAAAACAGGATAATGTAATCTCACAAAAGTGTTTTTCAGCCAAAACTTCGCAAAGTTAGCGAAAAAGGAGCAAATAGCAAAGTGCCCTTTACAACACACCACTCACTTTCCTTGCTCTATAGAAAAATGCTTATAAAACCAAACAAAAAAAATGTTTTTGCTATTAAAAATTAAAAAAAATCTGATTTTTGCTTTTATAGTTAAATAAATTTTGTAATTTTGCCGCCGAAACAATAAACCCACTAAAAAACGTAACATTTTTATGAAAGCAGATCAAGTCCTCGACACCCTGAGGCGTCGCTTTCCCAATGAACCTGAATACCATCAGGCAGTTGAGGAAGTATTGCACTCAATTGAAGAAGTGTACAACGCCCACCCCGAATTCGAAAAACAAAATTTAATTGAAAGACTTTGCATTCCGGATCGGATTTTTTCTTTCCGTATTACCTGGACAGATGACAAAGGCAACGTGCAAACCAACATGGGATACCGTGTTCAGCATTGCAACGCCATCGGCCCTTACAAAGGCGGTATGCGTTTCCACGCCTCTGTTTGTCCTTCTATTCTGAAATTTTTAGCTTTCGAGCAAACATTCAAGAATGCACTGACTACCTTACCGATGGGTGGTGGAAAAGGAGGTTCTGATTTCAATCCGAAAGGAAAATCAAATGCAGAAATCATGCGTTTCTGCCAGGCGTTCATGCTGGAATTGTGGCGCCATATTGGTCCTGAAACTGATGTTCCTGCCGGTGATATCGGCGTAGGTGGTCGTGAGGTTGCTTACATGTATGGCATGTATCGCAAACTGGCCCGTGAAAATACAGGTACATTCACAGGTAAAGGTATCGAATTCGGTGGTTCGCTGATTCGTCCCGAAGCTACCGGTTACGGTAATATCTACTTCCTGATGAATATGCTCAAAAGAAAAGGGATTAACGATTTGAAAGGTCAGGTTGTATCTATCTCCGGTTCAGGTAATGTGGCTACTTATACCGCTGAAAAAGTGCTGGAGCTGGGAGGTAAAGTAATTACCCTGTCCGACAGTAACGGTTATATCTACGATCCGGAAGGCATCACCAAAGAAAAACTCGAATACGTTTTCGAACTGAAAAATATCTACCGCGGTAGAATCAAGGAATATGCCGACAAATACAATTGCAAATATGTAGAAGGTGGACGCCCATGGGCTGAAGCTTGTACTATCGCGTTGCCTTCAGCAACCCAGAACGAGTTGAACGGCGACGATGCTGAAATGCTGGTGAAAAACGGTTGTATAGCTGTTTCAGAAGGAGCTAACATGCCTTCTACTCCCGAAGCTGTTGAAGTATTCCTGAAAAACAAAATCCTGTATGCTCCGGGCAAAGCTGCCAATGCTGGTGGTGTTTCAGTTTCAGGTCTTGAAATGACTCAGAACTCAATCAAACTGAGCTGGTCAAGAGAAGAAGTTGATCAGAAACTGAAAGACATCATGGAAAATATCCACAATGCCTGCGTGAAATACGGAACAGAAGCTGATGGTTATGTTAACTACGTGAAAGGTGCCAACATCGCCGGTTTCATGAAAGTTGCCAAGGCCATGATGGCACAGGGTGTGCTGTAATTGAGATTTTAGATTATATGTTGAAAAAAGCCCGCGAATTTCGCGGGCTTTTTTTGTGCCTGTATGAACAATTTTTTATCATAACATGTTTTAAGTATCAATTAAATAAACAAATAAGTACAATGGCACCAATCAAACTTCTTTCACTGATTTTCTTGTCCGTATTATTTACGGGCAGTATCAGTTCTCAATCCATTTATTCTTTTAAAGTAAATACAATTGATGGTCAGCAAACCACTCTGGCGCAATACAAGGGAAGAACCATCCTCATTGTAAACGTTGCCAGCAAGTGCGGGTTGACCAAACAATACGAAGGCCTCGAAGCTTTGTATAAGAAGTACAAAGACCGTGGACTGGTCATACTTGGTTTTCCCTGTAATCAGTTTATGGGACAAGAACCAGGAACAGAAGCGGAGATTGCTGAATTTTGTTCCGTAAATTATGGAGTAACATTCCCGCTTTTCTCTAAAATTGATGTGAATGGTGAAGGTGCTCATCCCTTGTATCAATACCTGAAAAAAGTACTGCCGGGAACTGCAAACAAACCGGATATTGAATGGAATTTTGCCAAGTTCCTGATAGATAAAGACGGTAAGCCGGTCTACAGGTATCATCCCAAGGTGAAGCCTGCTGAGTTGGAAGGGGATATTGAGAAATTACTCTGAAATGAATTGCTGACTGAATATCTGATAAAATGAAAAAATATGAATAAGTTAATTTTATTGTCTGTCTTTATTTGTCTTGCACAGCTTGTTGGGGCGCAATGCGTTTCGGGTGACTGCAACAACGGATTCGGAAAACACCAGTATTATGACGGTTATTACGAGGGAAACTGGAAAAACAGTCAGTGGGAAGGTCAGGGGAAGTATGTTTTGAAAGATAAATATACTTACACCGGAACTTTTTCTGATGGTTTGTTGACCGGCAAGGGTACCATCGAGTTCTCTAATGGGAATCGGTATGTTGGTGATGTCTATGATGGTTTGTTCCAGGGCAGTGGTGTCTTAACTTATAGTGACGGTAAAACTTTTGAAGGTGAATTTAAAAAGGGAGAAATCTGGTCGGGAAAAGGATTTGTGGCTATTGGAGAAGATACATATAATGGTCAGATTCTGGAAGGGAAATTTCACGGTCAGGGAGTATATAGGGATAAAGAGGGGAGGATGTTTGAGGGTGTATTTAATAATGGTATCCCCTGGACAGGTAAAGGTTTTACCTTGCAAAAAGAAGGAACGTATACAGGTGAAATCTTCGAAGGGAAGATTCATGGTAACGGCGTGTTTAAATATAATTCAAATGGATTAAAACTCGAGGGTAAATTTGTAAATGGTACGATAGTCGATGGGAAGGGGTATATCAAGGACTTTAATGGTGATTATTATGGTGAAATAGTGAATTCGACTTATCACGGACATGGCACATACACACATCGCGACGGATGGAAATATTCTGGAAGGTTTGTAAATGGTAAAGTTACATCTGGCACTATGAATTATGTAGATAAAAGTAGTTATTCTGGGGATTTTTTGAACAACAAGCCCCATGGGAAAGGGACGCTTAAATACACTGATGGTTATACATATTCCGGATCTGTGGAATACGGAAAACGACAAGGCCAGGGTTCACTGTATGATAAAGACGGGAATTTGGTGTATTCTGGCAGATGGTCAAATGATAAACCAATAGATAGATAATTGATTAACTTTAATATATACATTTTTATGAAAACTTCATGGTTGCTTTTGTTTATACTGCTGTTTAACGCAGGGGCTATGGCACAGAAAAAAACTTTTTGCAATGCATTCAGACAATTAGAAGAAATTGCCGGTGATAATTTTACGCAGATTCGTTTGGCTGAAGATACAACGGCTAAAGGTGCGTTTAAAACTTATCTCTCCTCGTTACAAATCGCAGGAGCTCAGAAGACCGAAATTAGTCAGCGTCTTGGGAGAACAGTTTTTAGAGGCGATTTCGGACTGTTTGATTCTGAAGATGCGGGAAAAGCGAAAGTGAATGAATTGATTGCTCAGATGGTTGAATGTTTTCCGGGCTTTAGGTTCCATGAAATGAAGAAAGGAATCTTTAGTGAAACAAATTATATTTTTTCTAATCATGTTGAAAATGCTTTCAGATTGTACGATGCAGCTTTCGTGTTGAAAAAAGAGGGTAAAAGTAATGTTCGTGTCATTTTTGAATTTGGAGGTGTTGAGAAAAATATATACAACAATATGATTTCCGGTATGCCTTATACCGATTTTAGTGTGGTAAATGTTGATAAGGTGGTGGATGAGTTTAGTAGAAAACTGGATTTGGTTCTTAAAGAGTCAAAATCTGCATTTTACAATATTACAGGAGATCTGATTGAGGAACCAAATGCGATTTTTAAAAGATATACGACTGAAACACAAGTTCCGTCAAACGGTTTTTGCACAATCGAAGACCGTACTATGGGATTGGTTTATTATGTTATCCCGCTTGTTAAAGAAGGAGATGCCGCTGACTTCCAGAAAGCAAACAATGAATATCTTGTTAAAATAATGAAAGCGCTGGGTAAAGATTATGCGCTCGGCTTGTCGGCTGATAAAAAGAAAGTTAATTTTGTACACAAAGACAGACCCGGAAAAAATGTGCTGAGTATTGTTGTCGTGAACCGCAAACCGCAGACTTTCGACTTAAGTATTTATGTTGATTCTGATAAGGAGTAAAAAATCATTCGACGATTACTGGATTTAAACCTCTCCGCCAATTATTCAGGTATTTGAAAAAATCCTCAGCCGTTTTGATGTCGTTTTGTTCTTCTTTTGCAGCAATAACTGTAAAGTAGAACCGGGTGGTTGTTTCTTTTTTCTGTGGAAAAACAATCAGGTTATTTACGCCCTCCATGATTTGTTTTCCCTGAAATTCTTTGGGCATGTACAGACCCAGACCGACAGTGTCTTTGGCGTATTTCAGGGTGTCGGGTTGCGGATGCCAGCTGCCCCACGAACCTACAAGCTGGTTGCTTTGGAAACAAGCGCCACCGCCGATTTGTTGCACGCCGGTTGCTAATTGCTCAATATCTGCGGAAGTAGTTATTTCGGCAACCACGTCGCGGTGACGGGCGTAGAGGATATAGCGGACAGTCATGTCGGCTTTCTTGCCTTCATACTCCCACCCTTTTACATCGCTTTCCACCACTGTGCGAATGTTTCCGGAAGCTACGATGCGGTGTGTTCTTAGATCGAACCTGTTGATATGCGTTGCTTTATCTTTTTCAAAGCCTTTGACAGTGCCCACGCCTACCCATCCCGAGACAAGCAGGATGTCGTCGCCATAACCGGCAGCAAGCTGCTCGTCCGTCGGATACCATTTGGTGTCGGCCAGCTCCAACTGATATTGCTTCTTTCCATATACATCGATGGTGCTTTTGTTGTCGAAATAGATGCGATAAGCCATCAAGGCAGATTCAAAAGCCACCCCATGGTGGTGCAGCTTGTTGTACATGTCATTTTTTGCCGATGATATTTCGCGGATGTTGGTATGGCTACCGTCGGCTTCTTTCAAAATCAAACTTGCATACACCTCTGCCGGAAATTTTACACGTTTTTTATCAGATATACTTCGAAGTTGAACCTTCTTTTTTTCTCCGGCTTTCAGGTCGGTCAGGAATACCAGTTCGTCAGGAATGCTGTCGTTGTTGAGGTCGTCGAGTTGACTGCTAACCTGTTTTCCGTCAATGTAAACAGCCAGCCGGTCGCGTTTTGTCTGCCCGATTTTTTTGAATTGATCTAATTTTACTACGACCGGAGCGTCTTTTATGTCTGCTTGATTTGGATTGGTGATTTCAATGTTAATTCCCGATGTGGAAATCAGACATAAAAACGTGAAGGCGAAAATGGTAAATGCTTTCATAACCTTTTATGTTTAATTAGAAATGCATACAAAGATAAGACTTTGTTTTTATTTTGATGATTTCTTCTAATGAAGTTAGAATTGTAAAATAATGCTAAAAATGAAACATTGACCTGTATTTTTAAGTTGTATCTGCTAAGTAGTCCTTTGTTTCAAGGATTAAGTGTAAATTATTTATAACATTAAACTTATAAAGAAATGAACATTAAACAATTAATTTTTATCATGCTGTTTTCGACAGCAATAAATCTTTCAGCACAAAATAATGGTGTTGAGGTAGGATACATTCATGTAACTGAGGAAACCAATGGGTCGACCGTGATTTTTCCGGCACAGGTGAGTGGTATACGTATTGGACCGGTCTCAGAAATGGAGCTTTTTACGAATGTGGATTTCAGGTATGGCGTGATTTATAGTTATCTGATGTCGGTTTTTGATGGTGCGATTTCCGGGACAAATTATTATAATGCGCATCAGATTGATTTACCATTGCAGTTACAATTGAATTTCCGGGTTGACAATGCTCTGAAGTTGTTTGCATTTGCAGGTCCGAATCTTAACTTCGGAATGTTACAGCATACCGTCAACAGAACCAATGTCGGCAGTGCTGAGGTTAAAACAACCTATAATCGTTACAAAACAGACGCGGATGACGATGGTGTTTATGATGTGAACCGTTTTGACCTGCAACTTGGCCTTGGTGCCGGAGCGCAACAGAACAATGTGCAGTTAAGGGTTGGATATAATTGGGGGTTGGTTGATTTGAATAACCGGAATAATATCAGCCTGATAAGAAATCAACTGACGGCGACACTGGTTTTTATGTTTTAAATATCGTTCATTATTTATCGAGAAAGCCATTCATTTTCATTTAATGTGTGGCTTTTTTGTTTATAACCATATTTTGTTACTTTTGCATGTCTTTATAATGTTGTTAGCAATCAAATAAGAAACATGATTCTAACAAAGAACTTCAGTGATATGATAAACAAAAACCAACTCTTCCCAATCGGGCAAATCAATAAACCTCACGGAATCCACGGGGAAATGTCGTTTGGCTTCACGGCTGATATTTTTGAGCTTGATGAATTGCCGTTCTTTATCTTTGAACTGGATGGGATATTTGTCCCGTTTGTGGTCGCCGAGTATCGCTTGAAGACTGCTTCGACTGGTATTTTGCGTTTGGATGGGTTAAATAGTGAAGAAGGTGCCCGTACATTTTCAGGATTGCAGATTTTTATCCTGAAAGAGTTTCTGGAAGTCGTGGATGATGCTGAAATTGAGTTGGACTATTTCGTTGGCTTTCAGCTTGAAGAAAAAGAACAGGGCACGATTGGCGTGATTAGTGAAATTGATCGTACTACCGACAATGCCTTGTTTGTGATTCAAAAAGAGGATGATGAATTGCTGATACCAGTCAGCGAAGAGTATATAAAGAAAATTGACCACGAGAATAAAATCATCGTGGTTGAACTTCCCGAAGGACTCCTTGACTTATAATCACTTCAACGCGTAAACTTTCTCTTTTACCCATTCTGCCCATTGTGCCTGTGTTTTCGACTTGTCGAATGTTTGCCAGGGTATTCTTTCTCCGATTTTGATGGTGAAATGTTTACCTTTTTGTTTGAACATTTCATCTGCTAAAAACATCATCTCGATGTTAAATTTTATCTTCAGGAATTTGCGCAGATTCGCCAGGTTGTAGAAGAAGTTTGAGTTTCTTCCTTCGAAATAAATTGGTACCACATCCCGTTGGTATTGAATGGCTTTGGTGATGAAGTTTTTCTTCCATTCCAGGTCGCAGATTTCTCCTTTTGTTTTGCGCGAACACATACCGGCAGGATAGGTAACCAGGTGGTTGTCGGAGCTGTATAATTCATGCATCATTTCGGCGTGGCTTTTCGATTGGGCTCCGAACTTATTGACAGGAACAAACATTTCCTTCATCGGGTGCAGATTAGCAAGCAAGTCGTTGGAGAAAAATCTTACCTTTCCGTCGTATTCCTTACCAATCAGGTAGCCGGTTGTCATCCCGTCGAGTCCGCCCAGCGGATGATTGCTGGCAAATATGTATTTACCATCCTTGGGTGGCAGGTTCTCTTTACCGTAAATCGAAGTGGTGACCCCCAGGAATTTCAGCCCGGCTTCAACGAAGTCTAAATTCTTCAGATCCGGATTTTTCTCAAAAAACTCGTTTATTTCATCCTGATGTACAATCTTTTTCAGGTATTTCACAATGAATTTAGGAACCTTTGCATGAGGAGCCCTGGTTTTTATCACCTTGGCGACATCTATCTTAACAATTTTTTGTTTTGTCATATGGTCATTTTTTCTGCGAAGCAAAAATAGTAAAAATATATGGGAGTTGTATATTGGTGTGTGTTCTCTATCACCATGAGCAAAGCGAAGAATCTCATTGTTTTTACTGAGTGAAAATTATTTCCCCACTTTTATGTCATTCTAATCTCATTGTTTTTTGTGTTTTATATAATGCATTGTTTTTTAGTGGTTTATGTTTATCGTATTTTCTTTATTTATTTGTTTGGTTTTTGTTTATAATCTATTGAAAAGCAAGATTTAACACTTCAAAACTTGTTGATAAGTTTTTTGTGGGGAAATGTGGGGAATTCAAAATAGTTTTTATACTTTTACCGTTGCAAATTAACATGCGGAAATATATGTCAACATTTATCGGGAAATACGAAGCTAAAGCGGATGTGAAGGGACGAATTTTCATCCCCTCAGTGTATCGTAAGATTCTTCCTGAATTGGAAAGAGAGCGTGTTGTGATGCGAAAGGATGCTGAAAATGACTTTCTGATTATTTATCCGGTTCCGGTATGGAATGAAAAGGTTGAGGAGTTTAAGTCCAGACTTGATGAGTGGAATCCTGTCGATCAACTGTTGCTCATGCAGTTTGTCTCGGAGGCTGAATGGCTGGACATTGACAGTCAGGGGCGTGTGCTGATACAGAAAAAGCACCTGCAAACTATTGCCGTGGAAAATGCAGAAGTGCTTTTCGTCGGCATGATTGACCGGTTTGCCGTTTGGAGTAAGGCCAAATTTGAGCAATCAAGACTCGCTGCGCCTGATTTTGCGGCATTGCTGAAAGAAAAAATGATGAAAAAGTAAGATATGCCTTATGGATGAGCCCCTTTATCATGTGCCTGCGTTGCTCACAGAAACCATTGATGGGTTGAATATCAAACCTGACGGGGTTTATGTGGACTGCACTTTTGGTGGAGGAGGGCATGCGCGGGAGATGCTGAAACGTTTGGGAAATAACGGGAAATTGATTGGATTTGATCAGGATGAAGATGCTTTCGGGAATATACCTCAGGATGAACGGTTCATTTTTGTTCACAGTAATTTTAAGTACCTGAAAAATTTCCTGCAATTTCATCGGATTGAGAAAGTTGATGGGATATTAGCTGATTTGGGTGTTTCATTTCATCATTTTGACGAGGCGGAACGTGGGTTCTCATTTCGTTATGATGGAGAACTGGATATGCGGATGAATAAAAAATCCGGTCTGACTGCTGCAAAAGTGCTGAACACCTATTCGGAGGAGCAGTTGGCAGATGTTTTCTATCTCTATGGCGAATTGCATAATGCCAGGAAAATTGCCCGTACCATCGTCAACTACCGTGCTGACAATAAATTTGACAGGATATTTCCGTTTATTGAAGTGTTGAAACCTTTCTTCGGAAGAGAGAAAGAAAAAAAAGATATGGCGCGGGTCTTTCAGGCATTGCGCATTGAAGTGAACCGGGAAATGGAAGTGCTTAAGTCGCTGCTGAAACAGTGTGTGGAGGTGCTGAGTGAAGATGGGCGGTTAGTTGTACTTACCTATCATTCTCTCGAAGACCGGTTGGTGAAGAACTTCATCCGTTCCGGAAATTTTGAGGGGAAATTAGAGAAAGATTTCTTTGGAAATGTGATTGCTCCTTTGAAAGCGGTCAATAACAAGGTGATTATTGCAGGAGATGAAGAAGTTGCCGCTAATCCGAGGGCCCGTAGTGCCAAGTTGAGAATTGCAACGCTGAATCATTGAGTATGTCGTTTTTTAAAAACATATCAGAAAGGATTCGTCAGAGTGAGGATTTATCGGATCTTCGTTCAAGTAGTGTGCGCGATATTCTCAACGGGAATATCCTGACCAAAAAGTTCATCAGAAAGCAGTATTTGCTTATTGTTCTCCTGGTGGTGCTGAGTATCGGGTATATTGATAACCGCTATTCCAGTGAAAAGCAGATTGCCAACATGGTGATGCTGAAGAAAAATATACAGGATGCCAAATATGAGTCGTTGACAATCTCGGCTGAGTTGATGGAAATCAGCCGGCAGTCGAACCTCCTGCTGTTGATGGAAAGTAAGGGAATGCAGTTGAAGCCGGGTAGTACCCCGCCGATTGTTATAGAATAAAGAATAGGTAATCAGCAAAAAATGATTGAAGAGGAGGTTGCCACGTCGTTCACTTAGTGAACTCCTCGCAATGACTGACTGGAGACAATTAAGGATATGCCGGATAAACGTAAAAATATCGTCGTAAGATTTGGAATAGTATATTTTATTATTTCCATACTCTTTGTATTGGTGATATATAAAATCGTTCAAATCCAGTTTTTTGAAAGAGATGAATGGATGAAGCTGGCTGAGAAGCAGAAAATCAGTGATATCACCGTCAGACCGAAAAGAGGTAATATTTTTGCGTCAGACGGCAGGTTGCTGGCCAGTTCGATACCTACCTATTATGTTTACATGGATATGAGGGTCCCGGCCCTGAATAAAGATGAAGGTAAACTGTTTTATGAAAACCTGGATTCTCTGTCTCTTTCTTTATCGACGTTTTTTGGAGATAAAACCAAAGTTCAATACCGAAATACATTGCTGAAAGCGTTCAGAGAGCAAAATGGGAATTTGCAGCTTTATCCCAAAAGAATTTCGTATGCACAACTGAAAGATCTCAGAAAGTTACCACTCTACAGGCTTGGCAGGAATCGCAGCGGACTATTTACCCGGGAGTTTGTGCGGAGAGTAAAGCCATTTGGTTCACTGGCATCAAGAACGATTGGGGATGTGTATGCCGATGAGGTGAAGGGCGGGAGAAGTGGTATTGAGGGATCATTCAATGAACAATTATTAGGAATTCCGGGTGTCTCAACACGCCAGAAAGTGGCGAATAAGTACCTGGAAACGGTTGAAGTGGAGCCGGTAGACGGATTGGATGTGTATACAACACTGGACATTGAAATACAGGATATTGCTGAAAAAGCATTGCGGGATACCATTGGCGCACTGGGTGCGAAATCGGGTTGTATCGTGGTGATGGAAGTGCAGACCGGTGAGGTGAAAGCCATGGTGAATCTGGATTATGACGAAAAATCGGATGGTTATTACGAAGGGAAAAACCACGCGTTGACCGACAGGATGGAGCCTGGTTCAACTTTTAAGGTTGCATCTCTGATCGCCGTGCTGGATGAAGGGAAGGTGAAAATCAACGATGTCTTTGATATTGACGGGGGTATTCTTCCGATTGCCAACCGCTTGATGAAAGACCATAACCATCACCGGGGTGGATATGACAAATTACATGTCAATGAAATAATCCAGGCTTCGTCGAATGTGGGAACTTCGAAAATGGTGATGAAATCTTTTGGTGACAAACCGGAAAAATACATCGAGAAATTATATGACCTCAGGTTGAACGATTCCCTGCCTTTGCAGATGAAAGGGGTTGCCAAGCCCTGGATCAAACATCCGAAGAAAGATAAGAATGAATGGTATAAGACATCTCTCGCATGGATTTCCATTGGATATGAAACCAAGATACCGCCGATTTATACCCTGACACTTTTCAATGCCATTGCTAATGATGGAAAGATGGTGAAGCCATTGTTCGTGAAGACTGTAAAAAGGAATGAAGAGGTGGTACAGGCGTTCGAAACGGAGGTGTTGAAAGAATCTATTTGTAAACCGACAACGCTGAAAGAGGTTCAACAGACCCTGAAAGAGGTGGTAGATGGAAAGTTCGCCACAGCGAAAACAGCTCAATCTAAGATTGTAAGGATTGCCGGTAAAACAGGAACAGCGCAGATTTCTCAGGGCGGACTTGGATACAGGGCTGGTCAGACACGTCATAATGTTTCTTTTTGTGGCTATTTTCCTGCGGATAATCCAAGGTATTCGGCAATCGTTGTGCTGACTGCTCCGGAAGGAGCACCCTCAGGTGGACGGATGGCCGGTAGTATTTTCAAGAAGGTGGCGGAGCGTACCATGTTGCTGAAATCAAGCTGGTCGCCCGACCGGATTGCAAATGATTCTGTCAGAAAACATCCTTATCTGCCCGAAGTGAAAAGCGGAAATTCTTTCGCGCTGAAAAAGGTAATAGAAGAACTGGCGATACCGGTCGACAACCCGGAATTTCGCGGATGGGTAAAACAAACTCCCAATGAAGGTAATCTGCTTTCGTTGGATACGTATAAAATTCAGAAAGGATTGGTGCCGGATGTGTCCGGTATGGGTGTCAAAGACGCGTTTTACATGTTGGGGACACTGGGACTGGATGTCAGGGTGAAAGGCCGTGGAAAAGTCGTAGCACAAAGTCTGAAACCGGGTACCTTACTGAGGGAGGGTAGTATAATTGAATTAGAATTACAGTAGAATAGCAAAAAAGAACTACTATGTTGTTAAAAGAACTGCTGCTGGATATTAAGGTGCTTGCTTCTGTTGGAAATCAGGAGTTGGAGATTAGTGGAATTGAATTTGATTCGCGGAAAGTTGCTCCGGGGTACTTGTTCGTGGGCACCAGAGGAACGGCTGTCGATGGCCATGATTTTATAGCAGCTGCCATTGAAAAAGGAGCTGTCGCGGTCGTTTGCGAGCAAATGCCGGAACTGACCGTCGACGAAGTAACTTATGTTCAGGTTGCCAACAGCGCTGACGCGTTGGGTCTTCTGGCTGCAGCATGGTATGGTTATCCTTCGTCGAAATTAACGCTGGTGGGTGTCACCGGTACCAATGGAAAAACGACCATCGCGACCTTATTATACAACTTATTCAGGGAACTTGGAAATAAAACAGGCCTGTTGTCGACAGTTTGTAATTATGTTGATGATTTGGAAGTTGAAGCTACACATACCACGCCCGATGCGCTGAGTCTGAATGCCTTGTTACATCAGATGGTGGAAGCAGGTTGCACTTATGCTTTTATGGAAGTCAGCTCGCACTCGGTGGAACAGGGACGTATCGCCGGACTGAAATTCGACGGGGGCATTTTTACCAACCTGACCCGTGATCACATTGATTATCACCTGACTTTCGAAAATTACCTGAAGGCAAAAAAGAAGTTTTTTGATCTGTTGCCCGAAGATAGTTTCGCGTTGACGAATGCGGATGATAAAAACGGGATGGTGATGCTGCAAAATACGAAAGCGAAAAAATACACCTATTCACTGCGTGGACTGGCCGACTTCAAAACGAAAATACTGGAACACAGCTTTGAAGGGATGTTGCTGGATATGAACGACAAAGAAGTGAATGTGTCGTTCATCGGGAAATTTAACGCCAGTAATCTGTCGGCTGTATATGGTGCTGCTGTATTATTGGGAGCTGATGAAATGGAAGCACTGAGGATTATCAGTTCGTTGAAATCGGTCTCCGGCCGGTTTGAAACCCTGCATGCGCCTTCAGGGTTTACAGCTATTGTGGATTATGCGCATACCCCTGATGCCCTGAATAATGTGATTTCTACCATCAACCAGATTTTACAGGGTAGCGGTCGGTTGATTACCGTAGTGGGTTGCGGCGGCAACCGTGACAAGGGAAAACGACCCATGATGGCGAGAGAAGCCGTGGATGGTAGCTGGAAGGCCATTCTGACTTCCGATAACCCGAGGTTTGAAGATCCGCAGGAAATACTGAAAGACATGGCCGACGGATTGGATGCCGTGCAACGTACCAAAGCCCTGACCATTGTCGACCGCCGTGAAGCCATCAAAACAGCTTGTGCACTGGCGCAGCCGGGCGATGTGGTGCTCATCGCCGGCAAAGGCCACGAAAACTATCAAATTATCCAGGGAGTGAAATATCATTTTGACGACAGGGAGGAAGTTAAGTTAGTGGTTAGTTAAAAACGAAAAGCGAATAACGAAAAGCGAATAGCTAATAGTGAATTTTGAAAATTATATAGTTTTTAGCTATTAGCTGACATTGAACTTTTAAACAATTAAATCGAAAAAACAATGTTATACCACCTCTTTACATACTTAGACAAAGCGTTTGATTTTCCCGGAGCGGGAATGTTCAACTACATATCGTTCAGGACGGGTGTTGCCTTCATTCTGGCGTTGATTTTATCGACTTTGTTCGGAAGAAAAATTATCGATTTTCTGCAACGGAAACAAATCGGTGAAATTGTGCGTGACCTCGGTTTGGAGGGACAAATGAAGAAGAAAGGCACTCCCACCATGGGCGGTATTATCATCATCATCGCGATACTGGTGCCGACCTTGCTAATTGCGAATCTGACCAATATCTACATCCTGCTGATGATTATTACAACAGTCTGGCTGGGGGCTATTGGTTTTCTCGATGACTATATCAAGGTATTCAGAAAGAACAAGGAAGGATTAAGTGGTAGATTTAAAATCGTGGGACAGGTAGGCCTCGGACTGATTGTCGGTCTGACGTTGTATTTGAGTCCGGATGTTGTAATACGCGAAAATATCGAAGTAAAAGGTGAAACCAATCGGGTGGAAGATGTGCATTACGCCAAACACGATGTGAAATCAACCAAGTCAACCATCCCGTTTTTCAAAAACAACAACCTGAATTATGCTGATGCGTTTAAATTCATGGGCGAGAAGTCTCAAATTTATGGTTGGATATTCTTCGTGTTGATTGTAATTTTTATCGTGACAGCTGTCTCAAATGGTGCGAATATGACGGATGGGTTGGATGGTCTTGCGACAGGCTCCTCGGCCATTGTCGGGGTAATACTCGGGATCCTGGCTTATGTCTCGGGTAACGTGAATTATGCCGGTTACCTGAATATCATGTATATACCGGGGACAGGAGAGATGCTCGTGTTTGCAGGTGCGTTTATCGGTGCAACCATCGGATTTTTGTGGTATAATGCTTTTCCTGCTCAGGTATTTATGGGTGACACGGGAAGTCTTACTATTGGTGGTATCATCGCGGTTTTTGCTATTGCCATTCGTAAAGAATTGCTCATACCGATTCTGTGTGGTGTGTTTCTGGTTGAAAATTTGTCGGTGATGTTGCAGGTAGGGTACTTCAAATACACTAAGAAAAGATATGGTGAAGGAAGGCGAATATTCAAGATGGCACCCTTGCATCACCATTATCAGAAACCGGGTGATGGAAGCATTCCGGCTTTGATTCAGAATCCCAAAACAGCACTGCCGGAATCGAAGATTGTAATCCGGTTCTGGATTATCGGGCTGATTTTGGGTGCGCTGACGATTATAACGCTGAAAATTAGATAATATTGAAATAGTGGTTAGTGGGGGTTGCTTCGTCGCTTCGCTACTCGCAATGACGTGCGCATTTCAATTGCCCCGGGTTTTAACCCGGGGGTGATATTAATAAAAATGAAAAGAATAGTAGTTTTAGGTGCAGGTGAAAGCGGAACAGGTGCAGCAGTACTTGCAAAGCAACAGGGTTTTGATGTTTTTGTGTCGGACTTATCCGCCATCAAATCATCTTACAAAGCCATGCTGGAAGAACATCAAATTAGCTGGGAGGAGAAGCAACATACTGAGACCCTGATTCTGAACGCGGATGAAGTGATTAAAAGTCCGGGTATACCAGACAAAGCCCCACTGATGAAAAAAATTGTGGCGCAGGGTATCCCGGTGATTTCTGAGATTGAATTCGCAGGTCGGTATACCGATGCTAAAATGATTTGTATCACCGGAAGTAACGGGAAAACGACCACGACTACGCTGATTTATCATATCCTGAAAAATGCGGGATTGGATGTTGGTCTGGCAGGCAATATCGGAAACAGTTTAGCTTTACAGGTGGCGCTTGAACCACATGCTTATTACGTGATTGAGCTGAGCAGTTTTCAACTCGATCACATGTTCGAATTCAAAGCTGATATTGCTGTTTTGCTGAATATTACACCAGATCATCTGGATCGCTATGATTACGAGTTTCAGAACTACGTAGATGCGAAATTCAGAATAACACAAAATCAAACAGAGCGGGATGCTTTCATTTATTGGGAACAGGATCCTGTTATTCAAAAGGAGATGGCGAAGAGGAAAATACAATCGGCAATTTATCCTTTCGCGCTTGAAAAATCGGAGAAAACCAAAGCTTTCTTAACAGAAGAGAAACTAATTATTGATACCTTAAAAACAATATTTGTTATGCCAACATCAGAATTAGCTTTACAGGGAATTCACAACACCTACAATTCCATGGCAGCCGGACTTACAGCTGCAGTACTTGATGTGAAAAAAGAAGTTATCCGGCAGTCTCTGCTCGATTTTCAGGGCGTGGAGCACCGGCTTGAATATGTGGCTACTGTTCGCAATGTGAAATTTGTGAACGACTCGAAAGCCACGAATGTCAACTCGTGTTGGTATGCACTGCAAAGTATGAAAACGCCGGTTGTGTTGATATTGGGAGGAACTGATAAAGGCAATGATTACAGCGAAATCGAAGAGTTGGTGCGTGATAAGGTTCGTGCTTTGGTGTTTTTGGGTGTTGATAATAAGCCATTGCATACTTATTTCGATGGGAAAAAAGAAATGATTGCTGATGCTCTCTCGATGGAAGAAGCGGTTGACAAAGCATACCGGTTTGCAAGTGAGGGAGATACGGTGCTGTTGTCGCCCTGCTGCGCGAGTTTCGATTTATTCGAGAACTACGAAGACAGGGGACGGCAGTTTAAGCAATGCGTGAGGGCGCTGTGAAAAGCGAAAAGCGAAAAGCGAATAGCTAATAGTGAATAATGAATAGTGAATAATGGTGTCTGGTGTCCGGTGTCTGGCGACAGTAGACTGTAGACAAATCTTATTAAAATGGATTCAATATTAAAGAAATATCTCAAAGGTGATGCAGTAATATGGGCTGTATTCATTGGTTTGTGTATTATTTCGGCGGTTGAAATGTTCAGTGCTTCAAGTACGCTGGCTTTCAAATCGATTAATCATACCGCACCGATGTTGCGTCACGTGTTGTTCCTGGGGATGGGGGCCTTTATCGCGTTCCTGGTGCATTTTATTCCTGCGAAATTCATCCGCTTCGGAGCGTTTGTGCTGTTGGCATTCTCGATGGTGACTCTGGTGTTGGTGTTGTTTAAGGGAAAAACCGAAAATGATGCTACCCGTTGGTTGCAACTGGGTGGTTTTCAGTTTCAGCCGTCAGAGCTGGGTAAGTTATCCCTGATTATTATTGCGGCGGATTTTATTGCGCGGATAAAAAATTCTGCTTCAAACGAAAATAAGTTTTTTCGGATTTTGATGGTGTTGTCGGCCATCGTGTGTTTCCTGATTCTGTTGGAAAACTTCTCAACAGCCGTATTGCTTTTTGGGGTTATCTGGATCATGATGTTCATTGGTAAAATAGCTACCCGGAAACTTGTGCTGATTATTGCTGCCATTGTCGGTTTGGGTGTTTTTGGTTTTGCGGCGATTAAAATTTTCCCGCAGGAAAGTATGCCCAAGATGTTTGACAGGGCTTATACCTGGGAGAAACGCATCGACCGTTATCTTTCCGAAGATAAAGAAAAAGAAGACAAATATGTGATTAATGATGAGAACTTGCAGGTGCAGCACGGCAGAATTGCCATTGCAAGGGGTGGTGTGATTGGGGTGATGCCGGGGAACAGTGTGCAACGTGACTTCCTGCCACAGGCATATTCCGATTTTATTTACGCGATTATTGTGGAAGAAATGGGATTGGTGGGAGGTGTTTTTGTCATCCTGCTTTATATGGTATTGCTCTTTCGGGCAGGCAGGATAGCCACAATGAGTAAAACCGTATTTCCCGCGATTCTGGTGATTGGTCTCTCGCTGATGATTGTGTTGCAGGCATTTGTCAGCATGGCTGTTGCTACCAGCCTGGGTCCCGTGACAGGACAACCGCTTCCCATGATCAGTCGTGGTGGGACTTCCATCCTCATAACCAGTATCTATTTCGGCATTTTGCTTGGCATTACCAGGCAGATTAAAGAAGAACAGACTGGCAACAATGCACTTACTGAAGAAATTGTAATAGAAGACGACGATGAAGAAACATACGACGAAATCGAATAGTCAACCCCGGTTTATCATCAGTGGTGGGGGAACAGGGGGACATATTTTCCCGGCTATCAGTATAGCCAATGCCCTGAAGGAATCATATCCCGAAGCAGATATTCTGTTCGTGGGAGCTATAGGCAGGATGGAGATGGAACGGGTTCCTGCAGCCGGCTATCCGATAGAAGGACTTCCTGTTAGTGGCTTCGACAGAAAAAACATGCTGCGAAATGTCAAGGTGTTGTGGAACCTGTTGCGAAGCATTCTCAAAGCGAGAAAAATCATCCGCAGGTTCAAACCTGATGTGGCTATCGGCGTGGGCGGATATGCCAGTGCGCCGGTATTGCGTGCCGCCTCGGCCTTTGGAGTCCCAACGCTCATTCAGGAGCAAAATTCCTACGCTGGTGTAACCAATAAGCTGTTGGCAAAAAAAGCAGCCCGAATTTGTGTGGCCTATGATGAGATGGAGCGGTTTTTCCCTAAAGATAAAATTATAAAAACAGGTAATCCGGTTCGACAGGACTTGTTTGCGGTTGCTCCAAAGGCTGAGACAGCTTATCAGTTTTTCGGTCTGGACCCGGCAAAGAAAACCATCCTGATTGTAGGTGGAAGTCTGGGTGCACGTACCATCAACCAAAGTGTGATTGCCCATTTGGAAACGCTGGCGGACTCAGGAGTGCAGGTCATCTGGCAAACCGGGAAGTTTTACATAGAAGATGCAGAAAAAGCGTTTAAACCTTTCGCCTGTAAACATATTATCGTAACTGCTTTTGTTTCACGTATGGACTACGCCTATGCAGTAGCCGATCTGGTCATTTCGAGGGCTGGTGCCAGCTCGATTTCGGAATTATGTCTGCTGGCTAAGCCTGCTGTTTTAGTGCCTTCTCCTAATGTTGCCGAGGATCATCAGACCAAAAATGCCATGGCTTTGGTGAAGCACGATGCTGCCGTGATGATCAGTGATGTCGAAGCGAAGGACAAAATGATTCCCGAGGCGTTAAAAATAATTCAGGATGCCTCAAAAATGACTGCGCTTAGCAAAAATATTCTTAATTTAGCCGAGCAAAATTCAGCGGGTAGAATTGCTGAAGAAGTAAAGAAATTATTAGTGAAATTTTAACTGTATTAAATGAACAGGTTTACGAAATTCTATTTTCTCGGTATTGGTGGAATTGGCATGAGTGCCATCGCCCGGTATTATAAAATCCACGGTTTTGAGGTAGCCGGGTACGACCGTACCAGCACCACACTGACCAATGCCTTACAATCCGAAGGAATAGAAATTTCCTATGATGATAAGGATTCAGATATTCCGCCTAAGTTTCTGGATAAGAACAAAACTTTGGTGATTCTGACTCCTGCCATACCGCAGGACAACCCTCAGTTGGTTTACTTTCGTGAAAAAGAGTTTACTATCATGAAACGGGCCGAAGTACTCGGATACATTACCCGACAGAGTAAAGGTGTTTGTATCGCCGGTACACATGGGAAAACGACCACGTCGACGATTACAGCCCATTTGTTCCGCCAGTCGCAGGTGGATTGCAATGCTTTCCTGGGTGGAATCTCAAATAATTACAACACAAATTTACTGTTGTCGAAGGAAAGTAATTTTGTGGTAATCGAGGCGGATGAATACGATCGCTCTTTCCACCACCTGACGCCTTATATGGCTGTGATTACTTCTGCAGATGCAGATCACTTAGATATTTATAAGACCCATCAGGCGGTGAAGGAAAGTTTTGAGTATTTTGCATCGCTTGTACGTCCCGGAGGAACATTGATTGTAAGGAAAGGCCTGGATATTCATCCGACCTTGCAAAAGGGCGTGAAATTATATTCCTATTCCATGGATGAAGGAGGTGATTTTCATGCGGCTAATATCCGCAGTATGCCGGGTGAGATTCGTTTTGACTTTGTAACGCCGACTGAAACCATCGCGGATGTCCGACTGGGTGTTCCGGTGAAAATTAACGTGGAAAACAGCGTGGCTGCTATGGCGCTGGCCTGGTTGAGCGGAGTGACCTCAGAAGAGTTAAGAACAGGTTTGTCTTCTTTTTCAGGAGTTTACAGGCGCTTTAATATCGTGTGCCAAACTGCAGAAACGGTTTATATTGATGATTACGCGCACCACCCCAGCGAGTTGCACGCGGGCATTACGTCTATCCGGGAAATGTATCCCGAAAGAAAAATAACCGGGATTTTCCAGCCGCACCTGTATTCGCGTACAAAGGACTTCGCGGATGAATTTGCCCGGGTGCTTTCAACTTTGGATGAATTGATTTTGCTTGATATATATCCTGCACGTGAGTTACCCATTGAAGGGGTTAATCCGGAACTTATTCTGAATAAAATGACGCTGGATAAGAAACAATATTGTCCGAAAAGTGAACTAATCAGCTTGTTGGAGAAGAGAGATGATCTGGAAGTGTTGGTCACCTTTGGCGCGGGTGATATTGATGCCCTGGTGCCTGAAATCAGAAAAGTGATTAAACAAAAGAAAATAAATACCGGGGAGCCTTTGGAAGAACCGGCAGTAAGTATATGAAACGAAAAGTAATCAGTTATATTCTTTTGATAACCGGTGTCGTAATCGTATTGGGATACCTTGTTTTCGCGCTAATCCGTTTTTCGGTGGATGAGAGCGATATCAAATGCAAGAATCTGGTTATAAACGTAGATGGGAAGATTGAACTGATAAAATCCGGAGAGTTGAACGACATGTTGCGGGACAACGACCTGCATCCCATTGGTCAGTCACTGAACCGGTTACGGACAGAACAGATTGAACGTTTTCTGGAACAAAATCCCCTGGTGAAGCAGGCACTTTGTTATCATACTCCTGATGGTTGTGTCTTTGTAAACGTGTCGCTACGGGAACCCAGGTTTTTGGTTATGACCAACGAGAACTATTATGTGGATCAGCACAAGGAGATATTGCCGGTGCCTTTGCATGCAGTGGCTTATGTTCCTGTGGTTACAGGCAGGGTTACCCGGTCGATGGCTAAAGGTACCTTGTATGATTTTGTTGACTTTATCGGGAGGCACAGTTTCTGGAATGCACAGGTTTCTCAGATTCATGTCAGAGAGGATTTGAAAGTGGAATTAGTTCCCAGGGTTGGCAATACGGTGATTTTATTGGGAAGTCTGGATGGTTACGAGGAAAAGCTGAGTCGTGTTTATCGCCTGTATAACCAGGGTTTCAAGGTGATGGGCTGGAACAGCTATGAAAAAATAGACTTACAATACGACAACCAAATTGTTGGAATAAGAAATGAAAGGGACTCTGAAAATTAGATTTTTTGAAGTCACGATGAGCATACGTTAAAGGATTTATTTAAGAGCATGAAAGGAAAAGAGGATATAAACAGATTGGTGGCTTTTGATTTTGCCGGTACGGGAGTCAGGGCTATTGCCGCTGAGGTGAGAGAGGATTATGCCATAAAGATAGTGTCGGAAGAAATCAGAAAAGTGGATGAGATAAAGAATGGCATCATCGGACATCCTTCCGGAACGGCTTTCAACGTGGTTGCATTACTGAAGGAGTTACAAAACAGTGCCGGCTTGCGTGAACCCATCAAGAAGTTTTCCACTGCATTTGGCGGGAAAAGCATGAAAATCGTACATGCTTCGGTTCGTCGTAAGCTAAATAAGTCCAAAGAGATTACCACAGATATCATCGATTCGATGGCCCTGGAATGTGAAAAATCGTATCAGGCGCAGGATATGTTGGTTTACGACACCATTCCTGTCTTGTACGAGGTTGATGGTGTGGAGATGGAAAAGCCGGAAGGTCAACGGGGAACTTACATCATTGGAAACTATCATTTGGTGGTTGGCAGTGCTCAGATGAAGGTGCAACTGCATAAATGTTTAGAAAGAATCTACAACTGTCATGTTGAGCACATCCCGCTGGCTGCAGAGGCTTTTGCCATCGCGGTTACAGAGGAGGAAGACAGGCAGGCCGGTTGTGCGGTTATCAATATGGGTGATTCTTCTACAACACTTGCCATCTACCGGAATGAAATCCTGCAATATCTCATGGTGGTTCCGCTTGGAGGGAGGAATATCACGAAGGATATTGAAGAAATTGGTATAACTGAAGCCTATGCTGAGAAGTTAAAATGCAAAAAGGGGGTTGCCATGGAAAAGGCAGTCGGCGCTCCTGTGAATATCAGGGTGCCGGCAAAAAATCCGGCAGAACCACCGGTTGTAATTACGACTACTTTTCTGGCTATGATTATAGAGTCCAGGCTGGACGAGATTTTTCAACCGATATTCAAAATCCTGAATCAGTATGAAGATCAGATTCCTAATGGCGTGATTATTTCGGGTGGAGGTGCTAAATTAGCAGAAGTAAGGGATTATGTTGAGGAGAAATCCGGAATCCAAACACGTTATGGTGATCATTCGGGTTGGCTGACTCCTGACACACCCGGAAAATTTATGGATTTGTCGTATGCACAGGTGGTTGGTACCATCATTCTGACACATGACTACAGGTTGGAACATAAAGAAGTGATTGAGAAAACCGAAGTAGAAAAGAAACCAAAACGTAAATCCATAACAGACAAAATTACACAGGGTATTATCCGTTTTTTTGAGGAAGATACCGAGATGGAGGTGAAAAAGGAGTAGGGGCGCAATGCTTGCGCCCAATAGTGGTTAGTGGTTAGTGGTCAGTGGATAGTTAATTAGCTTATATGTAACTTATATGACTTATATGGTTTAATAAATTAAAATTTTCTTTTTGTTTCCTTAGTCATCCTTTTGTGACTCAAATTCTTAAATTGTAAATAATAAAATCGTAAATATATATAATATGGAAGATATTTTGCCATTAGTAGATTTACCCATGATTGACCCTGCGATTATCAAGGTAATTGGTGTCGGCGGTGGAGGTGGAAATGCCGTAAATCACATGTATAACCAGGGTTTCAGGGATGTGTCGTTTGTGGTATGTAATACCGACAATCAGGCATTGCAGAATTCGCCTGTTCCGCTGAAAATACAACTCGGTGTAGGCTTAGGTGCTGGTGGAAACCCTGAAGTGGCACGACAGGCTGCGGAAGATTCCATTGATCGCATCAAAAGTGTATTAAAAGACAATACCAAAATGGTTTTCATTACTGCTGGTATGGGTGGTGGAACCGGGACCGGAGCTTCTCCTGTGGTGGCACAGGCAGCACATGAATTGGGTATTCTCACAGTTGGCATCGTAACTATCCCATTTGCATTTGAAGGCAGTATGAAGATACGCCAGGCGCTCGAAGGCGTTGCAGCCTTAAGTGAGCACGTGGACGCCTTGCTGGTTATCAACAATGAAAAGTTACGTGAGATTTTTGCCGACCTGGAGTTGTCGAACGCTTTTGCCAAAGCCGACGATGTGCTGACCAACGCAGCCAGGGGCATTGCAGAGATTATCACGGTTCCGGGTTATATCAACACCGACTTCGCGGATGTTTACACCATCCTGAGCAAAGGTAATGTGGCCATCATGAATACAGGCTATGCTTCCGGAGAAAAGCGTATTACCAAAGCGATACAGGATGCCCTGAATTCTCCGTTGTTAAATACCAACGATGTTAGCGGTGCAAGCAAAGTGTTGCTCAACTTGTACTGTTCAAGTGCACAGGAATATCAGATTAAAATGGAGGAAGTCAAAGAAATCAATGAATTCATGGCTTCCATTGGAGAAGATATTCAGGTGATCTGGGGTGCTGCTTTCGATGACAGTCTGGGTGAGAATGTAAAGATTACCCTGATTGCAACCGGTTATGATGTGTCTGATATCCCGGGTATGCCGGCATCAGCTAAGAAAAAGATTCGTCAACAGGCAGCATTGAAAACGGTAACTTTCGATGGTGACAATGAAATTACGGAAGAACCGGAAGCCGAGCAAAGTGTTGAGCCTGCTCGCCCCGATATCGAGAAATCCATACAAACTTATTATTCTTCATCTATAGATAAAAGTAAGCCTGTACAAGCAGAACTGCCGATTGAGATTGATGAGGAAATCGAGACGATATCACTTGATTTGGAAGACCTGGATGATGAGGAAGTTCTCGAAAAATCCGAGAACATTCCTGCATGGAAAAGGATGAAGAATAAACTTTTTTAAATCAGATTAGTCTCTTCTTCCCATGAATATCATCACATAATAAAGCAGTGTAGCCAAAGAGCCCAACGCGGCTACCACATAAGTATAAGCAGCAGTCTTTAAAGCATCTTTTGCCGGCTCATGAGTTGAATAATTCGTGATGCCGGCATTGCTTAACCAGGCAAGTGCACGCTGACTGGCATTAATCTCCACCGGCAAGGTGACGAAACTGAAAAGGGTGGTTGTGGCAAATAAAATGATACCAATCAGCAAGAGTTGCGGGAAGGATTCCATAAAAACGATCCCGGCAAGCAATACCCATTGTACCCAGTTGGAGGCAAAACTAACCACAGGGACTAATCTTGAACGCATTTGCAGAGGCGCATAAGCCGTGGCGTGCTGTACGGCGTGGCCGCATTCATGTGCTGCTACAGCGGCTGCTGCCACACTGGCTGAATGATAAACTTCTTCACTCAGATTCACTGTTTTGTTCAGTGGGTTGTAATGGTCGGTCAACTGACCGGGCGTACAAGTGACTTTCACATCAGTCAACCCGTTTTCCTGCAGCATTTTGTACGCAATGTCCCTACCGGTTAACCCTACCGGAATCTTCGAGTATTTCTTAAACTTCGATTTCAGACTGCTTTGAATTAAGAAACTCACTAAAGCAGTTACACCAAAAATAATCCAAATAATCATATTGTTTTAATTTTAATTTTTAAACCTTTAAACCATATAAGTTTTGTCGCAAATAATTTTCCGTTCTCTGCTTTTCGCTATTCACTATTCGTTATTCGCTCTCTGTTAATTTCAATTTCCCTGCCAACGCAGAACCTGTCAGTTTTCATTTTAACAACAACGAACTATCCCCATAGCTCAAAAAACGGAAGTCATGCGAAAGGGCGTAATCGTATATCTTTTTCCAATTTTCGCCTGTGAATGCGGAAACCAGCAATAGTAAAGTGCTTCTGGGCTGATGGAAATTGGTAAACATACCCCGGATTACCCTGAAAACATAGCCCGGATGGATGATGATTCGGGTCTGGGCATGTAAAACGGTCAATTGATGATTATTAAGATAATTTAAGATAGCCCGTAAAGCCATTTCGGTCGAAATGTCAGTTTTTTGCTGATAAGGCTCCCATTGCTCCACCCGGATCAATTTGTCAGGTGTAACTTTGTCATGGAGTATTTGTACCCCGATGTAATATAAGCTTTCTAACGTCCTGACTGATGTTGTTCCTACAGCGATTACATTCCCATCGTGTTGAAGCAGCTTCTCAATTGTCTCTTTTCTTACTGATATCACCTCGGCATGCATTTCATGATCAGCGATGTCTGCTGCTTTTACCGGTTGGAAAGTCCCTGCACCCACATGCAAAGTCAGTTCATCGGTTTGGATGTTCTTTTGTTTCAAACTGTCAAGCACCTGCTCTGTGAAATGGAGTCCGGCTGTTGGAGCAGCCACGGAGCCTTTTATTTTGGAGTAAATCGTTTGGTAGGTCGTTTTGTCGCTTTCCTCCGTTTTCCGGTGCAGGTAGGGTGGAATTGGTAACTCGCCCACGTTATCCAGTATCTCAGCAAAACTGATGTGTGTATTGTCCCATTCGAACCGGATTTGGTGAGTATTACCGGTGGACTTAATCAGAGAAGCGGTTATTTGAAGGCTTTCTCCGTTGATACTGATATTTCTTGCTAAGTTACCCTGCTTCCACTTTTTCAGGTTACCGACCATGCATTTCCATGTGCAGCCCTCCGTTGAACTTAACGATAAAGCATAATCGGAGGGAGCGAGAGGCTCCAGGCAGAATATTTCAATTTGTGCTCCCGTTGATTTCTGAAACAACAACCGGGCATGGATCACCTTCGTGTTGTTGTACACCAGTAAAACGTTTTCAGGCAGGTGACTCACCGCGTTCAAAAAAATATCTTCGCTGATTTGACCATCCCGGTAAACGAGTAATTTCGATTGGTCCCGCTCTTTCAACGGATATTTGGCAATGCGTTCATCCGGCAATGCGTAATCGTAATCATCTATCAGAATGGGGTTGCTGTTAAAATCTTTGTTCACGGGAATCAGTAAAATGTTGTATTTTTGTGCAAAAGTAATAAAATTAACCGCAAAAGGCACAAAAGAATTCAATCGAATATTAACCATTTACTCATTTACGATTTACAATTATAAGATGAACTCCACAGACATTTAATGTCAAAAGTTTGAATGCTTATATGTAACTTATATGCCTTATATGGTTTAAAAAAATCTTTTGTGTTTCCTTAGTCACCTTTTGTGCCTTTTGTGGTTTAATAAGATTCTCAACTTTCGCGAGTCGAGTTAGAAATTATCTGTTTAGTGGATTAAAAAATTGAAATTAATTCCCAAATCGGGAACTTTGTATTATCTTTGCAAACCAATTAACTATGGAAAGAATTTTTTCTAAAGGAACCTTACGGCAATTTTGGGAGAAACACCCTGAAACAGAGCAGTATCTTAAAACCTGGCACGAAACTGCAATGAAATCAGATTGGAAATCTCCGAACGATGTGAAGAATACCTATGCAAATGCGAGTATTCTTAAGAACCAGCGTGTGGTCTTTAACATCAAAGGAAATGCATACCGGTTGATTGTTAAATTCAATTTTGAGAAACAATGGATGTTTGTTAGATTCATAGGTACACATCAGGAATATGACAAGATTAACGCAAATACAATTTAAATATGGAATTCAGATTAATTAAATCAGAAAAAGACTATCAAGAGGCATTGAGAGAGCTTGATAAGTATTTTGATGCTCCCGTTGATTCGAAAGAAAGTGATTATGCTGATGTCCTCGCGTTATTAATTGATGAATATGAAAGAGTTCATTATCCTATTGAAGCACCAGATCCGATAGAAGCCATTAAAATCAGAATGGAAGAAATGCAATTAAAACAAAAAGATCTGGCTCCGGCAATAGGAGGAAAAAACAGGGTTTCGGAAGTGTTAAACAAAAAAAGAAAACTTACACTGGAGATGATTCGTCAGCTAACCGTTAAACTAAAAATCTCACCGGATATTTTAATTAAAGATTATCAGTTAATTCAATAAAATAAACATCTCAGACCTGTCAGGTTTTATAAACCTGACAGGTCTTGAAAACAAAAACAACATGCAAAAAAACAACATACAAAAAGGCGACACTGTTCGCTTCCTGAATGCCGTAGGCGGAGGTAAAGTAACCCGCATTGATGCTCAGAAAGGTATCGTGTACGTAGAAGATGAAGATGGTTTCGAAATTCCGGCACTGGAACGCGAATGTGTGGCAGTTCCCCGGGTTAATATGGAGACTAACTTCCCGTTAAAAGATTTCAGTTCGAAACCGGTAGCGGATATTCCATCGGAAGATCCTGTGCGAAATGTCAAAATCGAGACTCCAAAACCGGTAGAGATTATTGAAACAGCAGATGGGGACGAGTTGCGTGCGTTACTGGCTTTTATACCTATCGATATCAGGAATCTGCAAACCAGTGAGTACGACTGCCTGTTGATTAACGACAGTAATTATTTTCTGTTTTACAACCTGATTATCGGAGAAAAAAATCAACGTAAGTCTGTTGCCAACGGCATCATCGAACCGAATATGCAGGAAGAAATTTCGCGCATTGCCAATGCAGACTTAAATGACTGGGAAAACCTGCAAGTGCAGATCGTGGCCTATAAGCAAGGTAAAGTATATCAACCTCAGACCGCTATTGACCTGAATTTACGAATTGCCCCGGTGAAGTTTTACAAATTGCATAGTTTTACTGAAAATGATTATTTCGATGAACTGGCTATGCTCTTCGATTTGGTGAAACCGAAACCCATAATGCCAGAGATATCTCCGGACGAGATAAAGAAAGCGATGCTGAGCAAAGAGCCGGTTGAAACCCCCAAACCGCAACGTCAGAAAACGCTGTTGAATCCAAAAGAGATTGAGGTGGATTTACACATCCACGAACTGGTGGATAATACCACCGGAATGAGCAATGCCGACATGTTGCAATTGCAGCTGGATAAGTTTCATGCGGTGATTGACGAAAATAAACACAAGAAAGGACAAAAAATTGTGTTTATCCACGGAAAAGGGGAAGGTGTGTTGCGCAATGAAATCATGAAGTTGCTGAAAACCCGCTATAAGTCTTATTATTACCAGGATGCATCTTTTCGGGAGTATGGTTTTGGTGCCACGATGGTGGTTATTAAGTAATGCGAATCAGGAGTAGAAAATTAGATCCCTCACTTCCGTTCGGGATGACAATTTTCTGCTCTTGATTCGCATAAATAATTAATCGATATAAACTCTATATTAAGATTTCATGATTACTAAGTTTTTTTATTTTTTTACTTTTTGCCTGATTGCTTCTGTTGTGGCGACCTTTTCATCCTGTGATCCGAAAGAAGAAACAGAGGAAGAAACCACGATATATCTGTCAACCGTTTTTGAATATGTATATGGTCCCGGGCAACATGCAGCTCAGGCTAAACCGACGGATACGCAATACGTCATTGGTAATCCGGCAAAGCACAGTGGCTGGTTGTATCTGGGCGGTTTCGGGGGGTATGTTGTTGCCGGTTTTTCAGCAAATATAACAAATGCTGAAGGCCCCGATTTTGAAGTGTTCGCCTTGCCCGGCGCCGGACCGGAACCTGCCGTGGTATATGTAATGCGGGACGATAATGGCGACGGACTACTCAACGAAAGCTGGTATGAACTCAAGGGAAGTGAGTTTGAAAACTCACAACGTAATTACAGCGTAACCTATTACAAACCTGCTGTTGATGCGGCAAATGTCACCTGGACAGACAGTAACGGTCAGAGCGGTGAACTGAAGGATGGTTTTGGTAATGCCTATACTTCTTCCTGGTGGTGGGCTGAGACAAAAAGCAATGAGGTAACATTTCAGGGAACACGTCTGCCCGATGCGTACGAAAATACACAGGTTGGCGACGCGAGCAGCTGGTCAGTTCCCGAAGGTCGTTTCGCATGGGGTTATGCTGAAAACAGATCCGGAACTGACTTCGATTCCAAAACATATTCAAATCGTCTTGATATCAGTAATGCCGTTGATATAAATGGCAATCCCGTTGACCTTGATCATATCCGCTTCATTAAAGTACAATCGGCTGTGTTGCAACAGGCTGGGTGGTTGAATGAAATTTCGCCGGAGATAAGAGGGGCAGCGGGATTGAGGTAATTAACGAAAAATGTAGAGACGCACGGCCGTGCGTCTCTACATTTTATACGTGTGCCTCTACACAGATATGATAATTTGTTTTTTGTTATGTCTGTAATTTTGTCAGAATCAATCCGCCAGCACAAAATCCAACTGCTTCTTATCCAGATTTGCTTTTGCGACCCGCACGGTTAGTTCATCGCCTAACTGGAACTTCTTGTGGTAACGGCGGCCGACTAAGCAGTAATTCTTTTCATCGAAAGTATAGTAGTCATCGTCTAAGTCACGGATGGGAATCATGCCTTCGCATTTATTTTCGACGAGTTCCACATAGATACCCCACTCGGTTACGCCTGAAATAACGCCATCGAAGACCTTGCCGACATGTTGCGCCATGAATTCGACCTGCTTGTACTTAATGGAAGCACGTTCGGCATTGGCAGCCAGTTGTTCCATGTCGGAACTATGCTTGCACAACTCTTCGTATTCATGTTGATTTACACCTTTGCCTCCTGAAGCATAGCGTTCCAGCAAGCGATGCACCATCATGTCCGGGTACCGGCGGATGGGCGAGGTAAAGTGGGTGTAGTAGTCGAATGCGAGTCCGTAATGCCCGAGGTTATCGGTGGTGTATATCGCTTTTGCCATCGAACGAATCGCCAACGTTTCAATCAGGTTCTGTTCTTTTTTACCTTCTACCTGGTCGAGCAGGTTATTGATGGCGCTGGAAATGGCCGATTGTTTACCGGAGGTTTTCAGGTTATAACCAAATTTGCGGATGAATTGCGAGAAATTCTCGAGCTTGTCGGGATTCGGGACATCATGCACCCGGTACACGAAAGTTTTGGCTTTCTGACCCCTGCCCGGTTTGCCGATGTGGGTTGCAACGGTCTTATTTGCCAGCAACATGAATTCTTCGATTAACTTGTTGGCATCTTTTTGTTCCTTGAAGAAAACAGAAAGCGGCTTGCCTTTGTCGTCGATTTCGAAACGTACCTCCACCCGGTCGAAAGCGATGGCGCCGTTATCGAAACGCTTTTTCCGCAGGATTTTGGCTAAACGGTCGAGTGTCAGTATCTCCTCTTTGAAGTCACCTTTACCCGTTTCAATAACCTGTTGCGCTTCTTCGTAGGTAAAACGCCTGTCGCTGCGGGTCACTGTTTTGGCAATTTCATAATGTTTTATTTCTGCGTTATCAGTCATTTGGAAGATAACGGAATAAGTCAGTTTATCTTCATCCGGACGAAGTGAGCAGATGCCGTTCGACAGGTGCTCCGGCAACATCGGGATGGTGCGGTCTACCAGATAAACTGATGTCGCCCTTTCTTTTCCTTCCTTGTCGATGATACTGCCCGGACGCACGTAATGTGTCACATCGGCGATGTGAACGCCCACTTCCCACAATCCATCTTTCAGTTTGCGGAGCGATAAGGCATCGTCGAAATCCTTGGCATCACGCGGGTCGATGGTGAAGGTGGTGACTCCGCGCATGTCGATGCGTTTGGCTACTTCTTCAGGGGTAATACCGGCATCAATCTTATCAGCAGCAGCATCTACCTGTTCAGGATATTTATAGGGCAGACCGAATTCTGCTAAAATCGCGTGCATCTCCGTGTCGTTGTTGCCTTTGTCACCGAGGATGTCAATGACTTCGCCGACCGGACTTTTCATGTTAGGCTCCCACTGCATGAGTTTTACAATCACCTTCTGGCCATTCTTAGCGCCGTTCAGTTTAGTTTTCGGGATGAAAACATCATTGGTCAGCACCCGATTGTCGCAGACTAAGAAGGCAAAATTATCAGATACATCGAGGATACCCACGAAAGTATCTTTGGCCCTTTCCATGATATCCACCACTTCACCTTCGGGCATTTGTCCCTTCCGGCGGGCATAAAGGAATACTTTTACTTTGTCATTCAGTAAAGCGTGGTTGGTTTTTCTTTCCGGGATGAAAATAGGTTCGCCGCCATCGTCGGGAATCAAATATGTTTTAACGCCCTGGCGGTCGATGGTACCTGTAATATAACCTCCGCGAGAGTTTAGTTTGAACTTGCCGCGGGAGATTTCTACCAGAAAGTCCTCATCCCAAAGCTGGTACAGTAACTCGTGAACATATACCCGTTGCGATTCGTTGTTGATATCGAGGTGTTTGGCAACCTGTCTGTAATTGAAGTTCTTTTCCGGGTTTTCGTTGAACAGGTTAACGATGTTCTGAATTAACTCCGATTTACGGATGCGGGTGCTTCCGCCTTGTTTATTTTTTTTTCGTTTCATAAATGTCTAATGTCTAACGTCTGAATGCTTATATGAACTTATATGACTTATATGGTTTTAAAATTAAAATTTTCTTTTGTGTTTTCTTAGGCATCCTTTTGTGCCTTTTGTGGTTTAAGTATTTAAATTTTTAAACTCTTAAACCCTGTATATGTGCAAATGTACAACAATTAACAAGAGATTAAGTTATTTTCAGTTTAAATTATTGTAAATTCGCCGCATGAATACGTGATGCTGATTATGAAGAAGAAAATTGCATTTGTTATCAATCCAATCTCCGGAACCGGTTCTAAAAAAGAATTCCCGGAGATTATAGGTGAGAGCTTGGATAATGATTTGTATGAACATGAGATTGTTTTTACGGAACATCGTTTGCACGGACGTGATCTGGCAAAACACTATGTTGATGCGGGTTTTTATGCTGTGATTGCTGTGGGTGGAGATGGTACTGTAAATGAAGTCGCCCGTTCGCTGCGACATACCAATACTGCCTTGGGTATTGTTCCTGCAGGTTCTGGTAACGGACTAGCCCGTCATTTGGAGATACCGTTGAATGTGAAAAAGGCCGTTGAATTGCTCAATCATGCTGAAGTAATCAACATAGATTATGGTTTGGTGAACGATCAGCCTTTCTTTTGTACCTGCGGAACAGGCTTCGATGCGTATGTGAGCACCGAATTCGCGAAAGGACAGCAACGCGGCATCATGGCCTACCTCGAAAAAATAATCACCGGATATTTCAATTACCGGTCGAAAAGCTACCATGTAACCGGCGAAAACATCGACATCAAGGCCAAGGCTTTCGTGCTGACATTTGCCAATGCTTCCCAGTGGGGCAATAATGCTTACATCGCTCCACAAGCCAGTGTGCAGGATGGCAAAATGGATATTTCCATCCTTAGTAATTTCCCGTTGATAGCCATTCCCACGCTTGCCCTGCAACTTTTCACCAAGACCATCAACAACGATTTCTTCATGACCACCCTGCGGGCTACTTCTGTCACCCTGCACCGCGACGAACCCGGTCCTTTCCACTTCGACGGCGAACCCTATGAAGAAGGTCGGGAAATTGAGGTGAAAATGGTGCAGGACGGGTTGAAGGTGCTGGTGAAGAAGCGGTTTTAAATCTTCACTCCACTACCAACCTCACCTTCGACCTCAAACAGCATTCAATCTTTATTCGCGGATCGCGTTGCAATAGCTTGCGCAGTTTGGTGATGATATTATAATAGGATGGCTCTTTCAGGGCAGGTTCTTTAACCTGCCAAATGTCACGGATGATGTTGTCACGGGAGACAAACTGATGTATATGCCTGCACAACATCAACAAGACTTCATTTTCATAATAACTGAGGTGGATGTGGTTGTCCTGGTGTAGCAAAGAATGCTCGAATGGGATGAAGGTGAATTGTCCCAGGGCGTATTGTTGACGGCCGGGATGTTGGGTGATGTCCTGATGCAACATCCTGTTGATGCGAAGTTTCAGTTCTTTAATGCCGAATGGTTTCCTGATGTAGTCGGAGTTGATGTGACGGAAACCTTTCTCCAGGTGATAATCTTCCTCTAATGAAGAAGTAAACAGGATCGGTGTGTTGGATTGCTTACGGATGGCTACGGCAAGATTCGGGTCATCTTCCACATACAGAATTCTTTTCATACGTTTGTCAGATATTTTCTAGCGTGATTAATAATCAAGGTTAACTCCCGGTGGTGGTGTTAACATGGAAGGCACCCGCATTCGTATCGCCGGCGATAACCCGGCCAATGGCATTGCGCTTGTTAACCAGCAAACAAATGTACCGGTTCAAATTCCGATGACATCTATCCTGCTGAATGATCCGAGTAAGGTTTCCTTTATTGTTCCGGCCGATTTGCCGGAGGGAGATTATAAGTTGCATTTGACAACGCAGTTTTCAGCAACGCATACGATGTTGAAAGAACCACGTACTTATGTGTTGGAATATGTTCTGACAGTTTGATTCCCGGGTTGTATGTTGTAGGAAATCCCCTCATTTTTTGAGGGGATTTTTTGTGCCGCACACAAATTTAAATTTCACCAAAGTTATGTGTTTTACTCAAATGCTTTGCATCGTCCGACTCAAACGACTTGAGACGTTCCTCTCAAGTGGTCTGCATCGCCCGACTCAAATGGGTTGAGACGTACGACTCAAGGGGCTTGAGTAGTCCCACTCAAATGAGTTGAATGGGAAAAAATACAAATGTTGCTTTATTTCATGATTTCTATAACTACCGGATAATGGTCTGAATAATAATTTGTGAAATCATCCTTAACGATGGCTGCTCTTTTTATTCTATGTTTTAGGCTCTTGCTGACATAAATAAAATCAATACGGTACGATGGTGTTTCACCTCCATTGGATGTCAAAAGAGTCGGAGCTGAATAATCATAAGGTTTGTTCAGTAGTTTAAAAGCATCGACGTATCCGGCATTTACTATTTTCCTGTGGACTTCATAATCAAGCTGTCCATTACAAAGATTTGCATGTGTAGGATATTTATTGTCGTTAAAGTTAAATCTTTCCCAAAGTTTCCCGTCCTTGTAGGCTTCTGCATCAGATTCAGAAATGGAATTGAAGTCTCCCATGATGATGGTTTTCTTTTGATGATTGGGTTTGGATTGTGACATTTGTAATATCAGGTCTGTTTCTTCTCTTCTTTTCTGATATTTATGTGGAGAAAGATGAATCACATAGATGCTATAGTCTAAAATCTCCGCCTTAATAAATCCGTGCAGCATGTTGTCCAGGACTTTTTCGACATTGATAATCGGGAATTTCGAGGTTAACCCTACCGGATATCCTTTCTCTTTCAGTAATACTGCATAAGGATGATTAAATTTACGGGCCAACTCTTCCAGTTGCTTTTGTGTAAAAGAATTAAGTTCCTGTAGAGCCAATATATCCGGATTTTGTGATTTTACCCAGGAAACAAAATAATCTTTGTTAGAAGTTGTGTCGAGTTTCATTCCTTCTAGAATGTTGTAACTGATGATTTTCAGATTTTTTTGTTGAGCCGAAAGATTGAAAGATATGCTGATAAAAAGCAACGTAATCACCATCCACCACAATTTATTGAAGTGCATAATTAAATTTTATTTAAAGTTGATGTTTGACTTATAAATGAATATCCGGTATCATTTTTTATTTAAAATTGATAAAATCGCCGGCTGTATCACCCGTATCATCCTGTCGAACCCAATGTCATTCGGATGCACCCCGTCGATGGTGCCTTCGTTGTCGGTTCCCAGGAAATTGTTCTCTTTAATCAGATAAAGATGAGGAATTTGTTCTTTCTGAAGGTCATTAAAAACACGTTCGATTGCCTCGTTTTGTTGTTTGCTTTTTAACCTGACTTTTTCATCGAACAATCCTTTCTCCCTCAATACGCTTTGGATGAAAATAATGGGTGTTTCAGGATGTTTTTTTCGCAGGTAACGAATGGCATATGGCGCTCTTTCCCTGATTTCTTCGGGACTCGGATTGGCGATACAATCCATGATGTAGGCATCACAAACAATGTCGCCCAGCATTTCTATGACAGGAGCTTCCATTTTGCCGTTGCCGCTAAGTCCCAGATTGATGAAATTCAGTCCGGTTGCCCTTGCCATGCGGGCAGGATAGGCGAGTCCGGGTCTGGAAGCAGAAGCACCTTGAGTGATGCTTGAACCGTAAATCAGGTATTTGCCTTCAAAGGGTGATGCTGATGGTTTTATAAAGGATGATTTGTCCACCCCTATTTCGAGGGAAGTTATTTCATCGTAAGTAGGCAGGTATAGCAAACATTCCTTTGTCAGCGTATCCATGTTGGTTGCAATCATTTGTTCTGAATAAGCACCTTCAGGGCGACCAATACCGGCATATCGCCAGGTCCCGTCTTTTTTGATGTATAAGTCCAATCCCATCGAGTTTACATCGGGCATATTGGGAAGTCCCTTGCCGTTTTTAACCGACCACTTTGCTGCGATGGAACTGCTGTTGGTTGTAAATCCGATTGCCACTCCGGCACTGTTGGTAAAGAGCGATTTTACTTTCTGCGGCATTTTTTTATAAATTGCTGTATCGACTCTGTGGTAAATCTTTTTTGTGTCCGAAGCTTTACCTACCCATGTCAGGCTGTCAGCCTGGATAAATTTACCTTCAAGGTCAGTGAAAATATGTTTGGCATAATGATAGCCCAGGGCATCATAGCGTTTGGTGAACTGTTTCAGACGCGTGAGGAACTCATCCTCATTTCTTTCCCCGTAAGTCCAGCCCACTTCTGCCAGAGCGGCCAGGCGGGGAAGCAGCATGTACTGAACCTGTTTGAAATCTTTGATGTATTCAGTCCAAACATTGGCTTGTAATCCGAGAACATTTTTACGTTCCTCCGGATTCAAATCCAGCAGGGGATCAAATTCATATACTTTGGCGACGGGGATGTATCCACCTATTGCCAATGGTTCTGAAGCAGTCTTTTTCGACTGATACTTATCGAAGTAACAATGTGTTCCGGGTGTCATGATGACCTTGTTGCCTTTTTTAGCCGCTTCGATTCCTCCTTTAGTGCCTCGCCACGACATGATGGTGGCAGTTTGAGACACACCACCCTCCAGCACTTCATCCCATCCGATCATTTCCCGGCCGTGCGCTTGCAGGAATGTTTCAATACGGTGGGTAAAGTAGTTTTGCAAGTTAGATTCTTTTGCCAGATTCTCTTTTTGCATGCGGGTCTGGCAATGGGGACAGGTTTTCCAGGTGGTGGAAGGACATTCATCTCCTCCTATGTGAATATACTTCGAAGGGAATAACTCCATCACTTCGATTAGAACATTTTGAGCAAATTCAAAGGTCGATTCTTTCCCGATGCAAAGTACTTCATGAAATACACCCCATTTTTCGGCAACTTTATATTGCTTGTTTTCATTGCAGGCCAGATGGGGATAGGCTGCCAGCGCTGCCAACATATGACCCGGCATGTCGATTTCGGGAATAACGGTAATAAAACGGTCAGTTGCATACTGAACTACACTTTTAATATCTTCCTGGGTATAAAAACCACTATGTGGCTTGCCATCATACAGATGTACTTTGTCTCTGTTATGGTTTGCCAGCGTTTGTTGTCTTGCGGAGCCAATTGCCGTCAATTCCGGATAGCGTTTGATTTCAATCCGCCATCCCTGGTCTTCGGTCAGATGCCAGTGAAAAGTATTTATTTTGTGTAGGGCGAGAATATCAATGAAGCGTTTTACTTCTTCAACCGTGTAAAAATGCCGGCACACATCCAGCATGGCGCCCCTGTATTCAAAGCGGGGATAATCGTTGATTTTTACGCCCGGTACAATAATTTGCTTACCGGGTTCTTTGGTGAGATACTCATCAGGTATTGCTTGTAATAAAGTTTGTATGCCGTAAAAAACGCCTTTATGACTGCCACCGCTGAGATTAATCTGTTTGTTTGTGATTTCCAGCGAATAGGCCTCTTCTCCCAGTTTTTTATCAATGCTGATGTTTATCGCATTGTTAACTTTCCTTTTATTAGCTGTCGTTTTTAGTCTTTTTTGAAAAAGGGTGTTAACCTGTTCCGACAGATAGTTCCCGTTCTGAAGCATCAGACGCGAATTTTCCAGCAAATTGATTTGCGTATTGCTATCGAATGCAAACTCGGTTTTTTGTTTGATGACTGATACCGGTTTGGGAATGATGTAGTCAGTTTGGGCTTTACTTTCAAAAGAGAAACAACTCAGAAAGAGGGTTAACAGCAAGACTGCTGTCAGTTTAAATGCGTTCATAAATAATAAGTTTTTCGATGGATTAAAAATAAGATATTGAATGCAAAAATAGCTTTTATTACTCAGAAAACCATACTTACATTCAATATCTTGGACTACTTAACTAATACCTGTTGTTCATATTATTTGCGAACTATTAAACGCTCTGTTGCATGATTGTTAACTTTTACAACATATATGCCTGCCGGTATGTTTTCCAGGGAAATGCGATTGGCTGTTGATCTTAAGATACTTGCGCCTGTGATGGAGAAGATTTCAATTTGACTGATACCTTCGTGATTAACTGTAATGTATTCACTGGCCGGATTCGGATATATACTTATTGTTTGATTGTTGATTTCGTCAATACCGGTTCCGGTATCAATTGTAATTTTACGTATGATGTTAGATGATTCGGCAACAAAGAAAGAATTATTATCAGGATTCACTAAGATTGCCAATGGGTTTGTGAATGTAGCTGTCGAACCATTGCCATCGGCAAATCCTTTTTGACCAGTACCGGCAATTGTTTTCACTGTTCCTTTTGAATAATCACCATTTTCATCAGGGGTTAGCGTTCTGATTGTATGAAACAAATAATCAGCCATATATAAAACACCGTTACTGTCTATGTCAAAGCCAAAATACTGACCGATTTCAGCTGTTAGTGGTTGCCCGGGAGTTCCGTCAAGTGAGGCTGTACCTTTGGTTCCGTCACCGGCTACTGTTGTCACAGTTCCGTCAGGAGCCACGCTAACAATTGTGTAGGTATTGCCACTTCCGACCAACAGATTGCCATTTTTATCAAACACAGCACAATTCGGTAAAAAAGCACCCAAAGATGCATAGGTGGAAATAACACCGGCTGGTGTGATTTTCTTGATGGCTTTGTTGTCTCTGTCTGATACGTACATATTGTCTTCATTGTCAAAAATCAGGGACATCGGGTTACTGAAGCCAGTAGCAAATGTAGTTACGGTGCCATCAGGTGTTACTTTCTGAATCCTGTGATTGGCCTTGTCTGCGACAAAATAGTTGCCCTGCGAATCAAAATTACCCTGCCAGGGGGCGTTAAATGAACCATTCGGCGTTGAAATGGTTGTTACAACACCTTCTGCAGTCATACTTCTAATAGCATTGTTTCCCCTGTCGGCTATCCAAATGCTGCCATCAGCTTTTCGGCTTAAACTGTTTGGATACCTAAAGGTTGCAGTTAGCCCTGTCCCATCAGCAAAACCAGCAACATTAGCTGTGCCGGCGAATGTAGTAACCGTGTAGGTTGTTGTTGCGGAAACTGTTAATGCGGTGCAAAATGTCAATGCCATTACGCCTGACCAAAATGTACGTTTCTTCATCATGATTTTTTGGTTTGAAATTAATAATCAATTTTATATTTCACACTTATAATTATTTATCTGAAAGTCATTCTTCTGATAAGAAATGTAACTGTGTCGGCAATGTACAATGTCTTACCATCAGCTGAAGCCAGAACTGCATATGGTGTGTTAAATGTTGCAGAGAGTGCTTTCCCGTCCTTGGTGCCTTTTGTGCCGGTACCGGCGATAGTTGTAATGGTGCCTTTTGAATAGTCTCCGGTCGAATCAGGCGTGAATTTGCGAATTACATGATACAAAGCATCAGCAATATAGATTGCTCCGTTTGCATCACAACCCAATCCGAAGATCTGTCCGATATTGGCTGAAAGCGGATTCCCTGCCTCACCATCATTATAAGTTGTTCCTTTCACTCCATCTCCGGCAATAGTTGTAACCTGTCCGGTTGAAAGAGAGAGCCTGAGCAGTCTGTAATTACTGCTGCCTCCGATAACAATGTCGCCGCCCGGAGTAAGAATGAGACAATTGGGCGTCATGCCAATCGGATAGGTGGTTGTTTGTCCTTCAGGGGTTATTTTTTTGATGGCTTTGTTGTCTCTGTCGGCAACATACATGTTGTCGTTTGCGTCAAATACAAGAGACATCGGATCATCGAATCCGGTAGCAAAGGTGGTGACTTCATGTGTCAGTCCATCGATTTTCTGTATCCTGTGATTTGCCTTGTCGGCAACATAATAGTTCCCTTTAGAGTCAAAATTACCTTGCCAGGGGTGACTAAACAGCGTTGTTGAAGGCTCTCCGGCAATGGTCGTAACCAGCATGTCTGTTGATATGCTGCGGATTGCAAAATTGCCGCGATCGGTAAACCAGATACTTCCATCCGGTGCAAAACTTAAACTCGTTGGTAATTTACAGGTCGCTTCTGTCCCAATTCCGTCTTTCATGGCGGCAACTCCGTTCTGACCGACGATGGTTTGAACAATCCAACCGTTATCGACAGATTTTTGAAATGTAAACTCCGGACCGACAACAGTTGTGTCTTTAATTGTAACTTCAACATTAAATTTACCTTCTGCGATATTGGGTAATACAATTTGGAGTTTGCCGGGGTCTGCTTCAAGAATAAGAGCTTCGATACCGTTGAATTTTACTATATTCTCTGATTTTATCGTACTGAAGTTTCGCCCAAGTATAGTAACAATATCTTTCGCAGAGCCGTATGATGGATTGATGGAGACAACTACAGGATCTTTCTTTCTCGGCTGTTCAACCTGTTCATCTGTACAGGATGTATTAATTATAAATACAATACCGGTTAATAAATATAATAGTTTTTTCATTTCTTATTTTTTTTATTGTCGTAAAATTATCTTAAGGTTCATCAACAACTACCATCCAGCCATTGATTACTGCACGCTGATTTCCATCCGATGGCCGGTTTCTGATCTGGAAAACATTTGCTTCCGGATGTCTGATCATCATCTGGGTAGATCCTCCACCATCAAAATTGACTGCGTAGGAGCATCCCAATGCTTTCATGATACTACCGAGTTCTTTGTACGTCATGCCATTAGAGTATAATGCACTCCGGCCATCAACGACATAGAAATACAATACATCGTCATTCGTATAGCCCCATACCGTGCGGGGGTCAACTTGTGTCCATGTTGCGGGTAGGCTTGCAACCTGTCCCTCGCGTAACACGATGGCTCCACCTCCAGTAACTTCTTTCAGGTTGTTTTTCATGCTATTATAAGCAATACTATCGGCAATCAGGGGTTTATTGTCATTTGTGATGGCGGCAAAACTTAAAGCTTGTTGAGGCAAAGAAGCTTTATAGATAAAGTAATTCTTTAAAATTACTCCATTTCTATGCAGTGGTCCTCTCAGGTCCATATTGCCCACATCCCAGAAGTCAGCGTTGATCATAGCAACCACCCGGTGATGTGGCCGGTCGGCGTAAACTGCCATTTCAGTCAGTGTTTGTTTAACAAAGTTTTTAGATGTGTTCTGATCATAGGGCATGGCGACTTTAACTTTTAATCCGGGAGTTTTCATGTCAATCTTTATAATATAAGCATGAGTTGTTAATCCGTTCATTTTCAGAAAATGAATGTCTGTTTCTTCAACCCCCGGAGCAATGGTAAATGAGGTGTCGGAGAAAACCCGTGCAACAGCATCCGAATGCTCGAGTAATGTTTTACCCAATGTAGTGCGTGGTTGATAAACCGGTTTGATGTTATCCTCAGTGTTTTCACATCCGTGATTCAATAAAGAAATCAGGATGATAAAAATAGCAGGGATAAAATATTGAATTGTTTTTTTCATTTTTTTCATGATTTAATATGTTAATGAAATACTTAAGCTTAATTTTATTCTGCTGATTTCCAGTGTGAATTTTGTTCGAGCAGTTTGTTCAACTCCATTTCTCTGGAAGGAACGGGAAGTTTGTTGAATTTACTGTCCAGATTAAGCTTTGTTTCCAAACGACCTGTGCGCACAAGGTCAAACCACCTGAAACCCTCTCCCAGGAATTCTAAATGACGTTCCTGTAATATTGCATCAATGAATTCGGTTTCATTGGCCGGATTTACAGGAGCCAATCCTCTGAAAGTACGCAGTTCATTTAGTCTGCCGAGACCATTACTCAATCCCTTCGCTTCTGCACTGATCAGATACATTTCAGCAAGGCGCGTGATGATGATGGGGTCCGTACTTGTTTCACCGCTTGGATACTTGTTCAGCACATTGTTCGTTGCCTGAACAGCAACTGAAATATCTTTGCGTTTGTCGTTCGGGTCAAACATATTCATCACATCATTAGTGGGAGCATAGGTATAACTTCCTCCTACAGAAGAATCCCTCGTGTAGAAAAAAGTGCTTGTTCTGATACTTGATTCCTCCGGTAAGTTCGTAAAAGCAAATATGATCTCGTTGTTTGCTGTTCTTCTGAAAATTTTCTCAAACTGGTCGAGTCCGAAAAACCCACTGGTTATAACTTCTTCGGCTAATGTGGCAGCTTCGGCTTTCTTTCCGGTAGCAAGTTTTACCCGAGCCATCAAAGCTTTGGCAGCTTCTTTGGATACATACTCATTTGATGAGAACTGCGGACAGAATTGAATTGCTTTGCCAAATTCCTCTTCAACAAATTCCCATATTTCAGTTTCGGGAGAAGCTGCAACATCTTCTGTTGTTGGGACTTTAATTAAAGGTACGGCACCCCATCTGGTAACCAGGTTATAGTACACCAATCCTCTGAAGAAATGCGCTATTCCCAATAAACTGTTCTTTTTGTCCGAATCTGTCATTTTCTCAACGGATGTAATAAATTCGTTGATCTGATACAGATTGGTGTAATAGCCGTTCCAGGGGTCACTTACAAAACCACTTTCTGGAGTTATCAGATCGTTTAGCAGAATCTGATAAGTTGCGTATCCCGACGCACCACCACGGATAAAATTTCCACCTAATATATCCTGGGTGATATACCCGTTTACAGTGGGTTTATTTTGTGTATAGTAATAAAGTCCCGTCAGCAGTAAATCTGCGTCTTCTTCTGTAAGATTATCTGTAGCAACGCTACTGTGCGGAAAAAGATCCAACATGCTATCACAACTTGTATGAAGTAATAGGAGGCTTACAGTAATAACTGTTATAAAAAAATTTCTTCTTAACATATCAGTAATCAAAGTTTAATATTAACACCTAAATTAATGGCCACAGGTTGTGAAGGGAGCAGGAAATCATAACCCATCTGAGATGGAGAAAGACTTACACTCACTTCAGGATCCAGTAACGGATATTTTGTTATCAGAAAAAGGTTGTCACCCTGTACATAGAAACGACAGCTTTCAATATTCATCCTTTTTGCGATGCTTTTTGGTAAAGTATATCCCAAAGTGGCATTTCTTAAGCGAATGTAGGAGCCGTCATGCAGAAATCTTGTTGTCTGGAATTTTGTAGAGTTCCACGAAACCCCGTACACCGCACGCGGTACAGTATTGCTTGTTCCGGGACCAGTCCATCGCTTGTCCGCTTCAGACTGAAGCATCGGCCAAGTTCCGTTTCCCATACGATATCCGCCTGTCCACAATTGATACACTTTATTCCCGTAAGAACTGTTCAGGAAAAAACTGAAATCAAAGTTTTTATATTTAAACGAATGATTCCATCCTGCAGTGAATTTAGGATTGGCAGAGCCAACAATCTGGGAATCATTTTCTTTGTCTATGTCTCCGTCTCCGTTCACATCTTCGTACATCACATCACCCGCCCGTACGCCCTGTGCATAAATCTTAGCAGGTATTTCATCATCACTCTGATAGATGCCGATTTGTTTAATCATATAGAAACTACCTACTTCTTCTCCTACTTTCAGTATATGGGTGGCATCCGGTCTGATAATTACATCATCTCCAAGGAGAGAAGTCAGCTTGTTTTTTACAAATGAAATGTTGAAGTCTGTATGGTAACTGAAATCTCTCTTATCAAAGTTATATCCTGCTGTAAATTCCATCCCCTTGTTTTGCATGGATCCGATGTTACTCATATAGGTGGTGAAGCCTGTGGTAGCAGCAGTCGGGCGACTGTACAACAGGTTTTTCGTGTCTTTTATAAAGGCATCAGCAGTAAATGTAATGGCTCCATTCAGGAACGAAAGATCAATACCGATATCTGATTGATCTGCTTTTTCCCATTGCAGATTTCTGTTCCCTGCACTTGAAATGCCAAGACCATTCTGGTTGTTGTAGTTAAAACCGCCTCCAGCCAACGCCTGGTAAGCGTATGTCGCAATTCCTGCCTGATTACCGGTTGATCCGAAGCTGGCACGAATTTTTGCGGATGAACGTTTTACCGGCCAGAAATCTTCTTCGGAAACCATCCATCCGGCAGATACAGAGGGAAAATAGCCATACCTGTTTTCGGGAGCAAATCGGGAAGAACCATCAGCACGGATTGACATGGATAATAAATAGCGCCGGTCATAATTCAGTTGAAATCTTGTGAAATAAGATTGCAGAGCATATTCTGAAATTCCGGTTGATACATCCTGAAGTTCTGCAGCAACAGAGTTGACATCGAATGATCTGGATGGGAAACCGATACCGGTTTGAGATGCGCTTGAGCTGGAATCAAACTGGAAAGAATGTCCCGCAATTGCATTTACATATAGCTTCTTAAACGTTCTGTCGTATGTAAACAAATTTTCAATCAGATATGAGGTCAGCATGCGCCGGCCATCAACCAAACGTCCCACACTGTTCCCGTATGGATGCTGAGATGTATAATAAACATGTTCTTCTGTGTAGCCGACATCGCCGCCAAAAGTTACTTTGTAATTAAAATGATCAGTAATATTGAGTTTCCCAAATAATGAACCGATGGCTCTGAAGTTTTTAACATAAACGTCTTCTTCCTCCAGAATCTGTACCGGATTGTGATTTAAGAGTTCAACACCGCCCCTGTACCAGGTTCCGTCCGGTTTTACAGGTGAATCCCATGTTCGTTGCTCCAGTGCCCTCGGCAGTAGATTAGATCCTATATTGTAGCCTGTTGGCACTCGGTTGTTGTTGCTGTAACTTAATGTGAAGTTAGCACCGGTGGAAAGTCTTTTGTTGATAATGTTGTTTTGATTGACTTTAAAATTGTACTTGTCAATCGCATTCCCTTTGAAAACCCCTTCGTGATGTCTGATGTTTCCTGAAATGTAATAATTTGATTGTTCATTGCCACCGGAGACCGACAGGTTTATGTTATGTACCTGAGCGTTTCTGAGTATTAACTCTAACCAGTTTGTGTCTTCTTTTCCGGGGTATGGGTGGTCGATACGTGGTATTTCATTAGTGCCCTGTTGTATATTCCAATTGTCGATAGCTTCGTTCATCACTTCCAGATAGGTTTCTGAGTTGGCTATCGTTAATTTATCAGTACGTGGAAGCCATTGAATACCACTCGTTACGTTAACAGCTACTTTAGGTTTTCCTTTGCTCCCGCTTTTGGTTGTAATGATAATTACCCCGTTGGTTGCCCGTGAGCCATAAATTGCAGCAGAAGATGCATCCTTTAATACATCGATAGACTCTATGTCGTCAGGATTCAGGTTGTCGAGCGCATTCATTGATTGTCCGTAGTTTCCTAAATCAGCGCCGGAAGTTGAGTTAATCGGAACTCCGTCAATTACATACAAAGGTTCGTTGCTCGCAGATAAAGAACCTGCACCACGTATGCTTACCCTGTTCTTGCTTCCCGGAATACCGGAGGAAGAAGAAATTACAACGCCGGGGACCCGTCCCTGCAATAATCCTTCAACACCCAGAGCCTGGCGTGAAGTCATTTCCGATGGCTTGTAATTCCCGATTGATGCACTTACATTGCTTTTCAATTGAGTCCCATATCCCACAACCACAACCTCATCCAGTGTTTTGATGTCTTCTTCTAACCTGACGTTTAAGGTCTGATTGGTTCCAACCCTTATTTCAGCAGGGGTATAACCTATATAAGAAATCTGGAGAACAGAATTATCCGACACGTCCAGCGAAAAGTTCCCGTTGAAGTCTGTAATGGTACCAATCTTCGTTTGCGGATCAAGTACGGTTGCTCCGATAATCGGTTCTCCGCTATTGTCGGTTACCATTCCCCTGATATTACGATTTGCAGGGGTGGATTGGTTCGTGTCTTGTTCTGATTTTTGTTTTTTTCTCAGAACTATGTTTTTCCCTTCAATGCTGTAGGTGACATTCGTACCGTTCAGTACGCTCTTCAGTATTTCTTCTACTGAACTGTTTTTGGCGTTAATATTCACTTTCTGATTGATATCAATGGCTTGTTCGTCGTATACGAACAAATAACCGGTTTGTTTTTCAATCTGACTGACAACAGTTTTTAACGGGGTGTTTCTGAGGTTGAAAGTAACCTTGTTGTCGCTCGCAGCAAGCTGTGATGTAAGGAGAAACACAAAAGTAAAAATGCTTAATTTTCTGGTTAGTTTTTCCGGTATGTTGCTTTTTTTGAGCAAAAACAACCCCCTGCAAAGATATTTGAGCATGTCTTTGTAATTGTAAGGATTAATAATGGATAATAGATTGTGCAATGCAAATTGCAGTCGGACATGTGCTCTAAATTAGAGCAGTGTTGTAATGACACTTTTTATGTGCTGTTGCCGTGTTTCATATTTTTCAGTATTGTGATGTGTTAGTAAATGATGATCAGGTTTTTATCTTCGTCCCGTTGATATTCAAAATTGTTGGCTTTTTGTAATACTTTGATTATATGTTCTATGCCCTCTTTTTGCCTGAACTTGCCGGTACATTTATTTGTACTTAAATTTTTATTTCTTACTACTATGCGTGTCTGATAGTATTGTTCAAGTTTTCTGAAGACTTTGGTAAGATCTTCGTTGTTAAACACATAAATCCCGTCTTTCCATAAGAAATCATCTTCTGTGTCGAATGTTCTGGTTACAAGTCTATTCCCTTCAATTGACGCTTTTTGTTGTGGTTTCAGTATAGCTGTTTGATTTGACTGTTTCTCTGTTACTTTTACAGCGCCTTCTATTAATGACGTTTCAAAAATGCCGGAGTTTTTATAAGCAAGTACATTAAAGGTAGTCCCGAGTACTTCTATTTTGCACTTCTCGGTTATCACACGAAACGGTCTGGATTTATCATGCGTTACTTCAAAATATCCTTCTCCGTCAAGTATAATTTCTCTGTTATTCCTTTTGAATGAGGATGGGAAGTAAAGTTTTGAATTGGAATTAAGGGTCACTTTAGTTCCATCTGAAAGGGTTAGATTAACCCTTTGCCCCTGAGGAACCTCAATTGACTGGGTCAAAATTTTGTCAGCAGAGTTTAAAATGCGCTGTTGTATAAATATAGTTCCGGTTATTGCAATTGCGACAACTGCAGCAACCTGCATCCATCTCCTGATCGAAAGTGCCGGTCTGGTGGTTTTTTTCTCAATACTATCCGATGTCTGAGCAGTTTCATTCCATATTGCGGCATCATATAAGCGCCTGTAACGCAGAAATTCTTTGCGGTTATCAGGGTTGGCATCAATCCAACTAATAATTTCCTGATTTTCATGCGAGGATGTTTCGCCTTTCAGGTATTTATGTATTAAGTTTTGATTCATTAGAATATATATAAAGTGTTTTTTTTTGTCACGAATACCACAGGTTCGTATGAAACACCCTTCTGTATGTATAGACAAACGGGAATAAGTTTTCACTAGTAACCTGATGAGAAAAAATAAAAACTGGTGTTTGTGTTCCTTTTAAATTGCTGATTTTCATAAGATATTAATACAACAAAAACAGCAAAGCAGGTAGGTAGTCTTTTAATGTAATTCGCAATTCTTTAAGTGCTTTGGCAACGTGATAGTCGACACCTTTCACACTAATCCCAAATTTTTGAGCTATTTCTTTGTTGGATTTATCTTCAACACGGCTCATTACGAATATTTTACGTGTTTTCTCTGGCAATGAGGCCAGCGTTTTCTCAAATATGGAACGTACTTCAGATGAAAATAGGATGTCCGGATCGCACGATTCCAAAGTTGAAATCCTGAACTCCATCTCTTTTTGTGTGTTATTCTGTATCGTCTCGTGTGCCAGGTACTTGAGTTGCTCGCGTTTTAAATAGTTTAAGGATAAGTTTTTTACAACAGTAAGCAGAAACGCTTGTGTGTTGATTATGTCGTCGGCATTCTCAAAGTTCTCCCATAATCTCATCATGGCTTCAGATGCAAAATCATCAGCTACCTCAACCTGATGCACGTATGATTTCGCAAACAAAAAACATTTGCGGTAGTACGTGTTGTAGATTTCGTTGAAAGCTTTGAATTTATCTTTTTCCATCATTCAGTTGAGCATACTATTCAAATATCTTTCGGCATTCTGCTCTGATTTGCAAATATAAAACAAAAACTGACAATATGTCAAATTTATGCTCGTGTGTTTTTCGTACTGTAATAACTTTTTAAAGATGCTATAATATATATGACAATTTAGATGGGGGTATCACTAGTTGTGCTCGAATCCATACTGATGAAAAGAAAATAGAAAACGCCAAAACATTCCTGTTCTGACGTCTTTATTTTGATGCAATTTCATATTATTTCAATTTGATGTGTTCAAATGAAACTATATCTCTTTCCTGGTTTATTTTCAATGAGTTGTATGCTTCGGCTTCCACACAAATAACGCCAGCACAAACGAAATAGTCGATGCGGCAATCCAGAAGGTAGCTGCCGGCATGAAGTTGTACTGAACATCGGCGCCCACAATCACTTTGTTACTCTCGATGAGCCACCCGCTGGCGATGTCCTGCAATCCGGCGCCGATGTAGCTGGCAATGCCCACGATACCTAAGGCTGCTCCGCTGGCATTCCTTGGTACAAGGTCGACAGCCATCAGTCCGCCAATGAAACAAATAAGTACCCCGATGGCAACACCGAACAATACCATGCTCAATACATTTACCCAAACGCTGTTACCCGAGAATACGAACAGACAAAGTGCGATGGTGTTGAGTACACCGAAAATCAGTGCCGGGGCGTTGCGTTTGCCTTTGAAAAGCTTGTCGGAGAACCAACCGGATAATACGGTTCCGAAAATACCCAGCAGAGCATTGATGGAGATGATCTGCGTGGCAGAGGCTAAGGAAAAACCTTTGACTTCCTGCAAGTACAATACCCCCCAACCGTTGATCGCGTAACGGCTTACGTACATGAAGGCGCTTGAAAGGGCAATAATCCAGACATAAGGGTTTTTCAATACTGCTTTTTGTGTGGCTGAAACCGATTTCTTCTCGACGGTTTTGGCTTCGCTGGATAGAATTTCAACGGGTGGTAAGCCTTTGCTTTGTGGCGTGTCGTGGAGTAAAAACAGGATGATGAGTACACCGATAATACCTGCCAGCGATGATCCGACGAAGCCCCATTGCCAGCCGGCTAATCCGACTAAGGCTCCAACAAAGATGAAAGAAAGGAATTCTCCGATGTTGTGACTGGCACTGAAGAACCCGTAGAAAGTTCCGCGTTCTTTCAGCGGAAACCAGCGGGAGAGGGCAATGATGGCCGGTGCAGCGCCCATCGACTGTGACCAGCCGTTGATTCCCCACAGGATGGCGAAAGACAGAAAAAACACAAAGGAAGTGATGGCCATGCCGTTACTGGAAGTGAAACCGAGTAGTCCCACTGCCAGGTTGGCAATTGCCGATACACCCAAACCTGCTGCCATAAAACGTTTGATATTGGAATGGTCGGCCAGAAACCCGTTTACGAACTTCCCAATTGCGTAAGTGAAGAGCAGGGCAGAACCAATCATACCCAACTGATGTGCATCCAGCACGCCCGAATCGAGTATGGGTTTTTTAACTACATTCAGGCTGGTACGTGCCACATAATAAAGACTATACCCCAGCGTTCCTGCGATGAAACTTGAATAGCGAAGTTTATTGTAATACTTTTTCTGCGCCGCCGCATCGCCCTGAAAAGGCTGTTCAGCCGGAGCACTCGTTTTGAAAAATGAGATGAACTGTTTGAGCATGATTCTGTTTTAAAGTTAATGATGTAATTTGCCACTCCTTCAATACACGTTTGAAAGACAAATTACCCGTGAGATGGATGGTTTTTTTAATTTAAATTAACAATGTTTGTCCTGCCAGTTTGTACCTCACCAACAAAGGCTGCGGTTTTGATAAGGTCCCCTTTATTTACCTCTAATGGTTTTTTATAAGGAGTCGATTGTCTGGAAGGCTCTGTTCCGTCAGTTGTATAAAACAACTCAGCATTGGGCAGGTCAATTCTTATTTCCAGCTTTTTAGGGTATGAACTACTTCTGCGGTCGTAATAAAATATTGGTTCATAAAACGCCTGACTGTAATTCATGCCCCAATGACTCATTCTATTGAACATTTGTAATACACCGGTTTTGAATGTATCGTAGTTTTTGTTCGCTGATAACGTCCATCCAACTTCGGATAGAGCGAATGCACGTGGAAAAGTTTGTTCGGCCACACGTTCCGGAGTTTTCATATATTCTGTCCATACATTCCCTTGTACTCCAATGATAAATTGATGTTGTTCTTCCGTAAGTTTTTCGGTGTATGGCTCGTAATGGTAAACAGTCTCAAGTGGTAAGAATCTTTTTCGTCCGAAATCATATTCGTCTAATTCTCCGCCAAGCTGTGAGTAATCGAAATAGCAATATGTGTTTGGGCTCATAATAACCTGATGTTTTTGCGATGCAGCGGCTATTCCTCCTGCTTCTCCGCGCCACGACATCACTGTTGCATTGGGTGCCAGTCCTCCTTCTAAAATTTCATCCCAGCCGATAATTTGTTTCCCATGCTGATTCAGGTATTTCTCAATTTCAGTTATGAAATAACTTTGCAATTCATCTTCGTTCTTCAGACCTTTATCTTTGATGAGTTGTTGGCAATGAGCACAGGATTTCCACGATTCTTTCGGACATTCATCACCTCCGATATGATAATACTCAGAAGGAAATATATCAAATAATTCATCAAAGACTCCTTTAAGAAATTCAAACGTAGCAGGTTTAGGACAAAATACTTCGTTAAAGATGCCCCAACGTTCACCTACCTTGTATTCTTTTTCCGGGAAACAGGATAATTCTGGATATGAGGCTATGGCTGCCAAAGCATGACCGGGAAGTTCAATCTCAGGAATAACAGTGATAAAGCGCTCAGCGGCATAACGTACAATTTCCCGGGCGTCTTCCTGTGTGTAAAATCCTTCGTGTGGAATCTCATCATAGATACTGTCTTTCCAGTTTCCTATGACAGTCCTGGCTCTTTTGCTGCCAATCTCGGTCAGCAGCGGGTATTTTTTTATTTCGATTCGCCAGCCCTGATCTTCCGTTAAATGCCAGTGAAAACGGTTTATCTTACACAATGCAAGTACGTCTAAGTATCTTTTAATGAAATCAACCGGCATAAAATGCCGCCCGGTATCCAACATAATTCCCCTGTACGCAAAACGGGGGGTATCTTTGACCGAGACACAGGGCAGCTTTATATGACTTACTTTAGTGGGGGCACTGCCAAAAACAGTTGTGGGAAATAATTGCAAAAGAGTTTGTGTTGCATAAAACGCACCGGCGGGAGAACCATACTTGATAACAATGTCTTTGGATGAGATATTAAGTTCGTATGCTTCTTCCGATAGAGCTTCTTCATGTATAAATCGAATTTGATTTTTACCGGATCTGTTTTGCTGAATAGTTTTAATCCTGATCCCGGTGCCGGATTGAACCCGTTCCGAAAAAAGTGAGGCAATCGGGCGTATAGCGCTATCAGTAATTGCAATCAGGGTTTTGTTACCAATCGTAAAACTTTTTGCTTCGTATTGTATACTTGCCGGTTCGGGAATAATCCTGGGTTGATTTGATGCAAACAGCACCTGCTGAATAAATATAAGAAGTGTCAACAAAATAAATCTCATACAGTGGAGTATTGATGTAATTTAAACTGATTTTTAAAACTCCGGGCAGATTTATTGCTAAACCTGCCCGGATTATACACAGCGGTTATGCTATGTCAGGCTTATTTTATAATTTTTCGGGTAATAACGTTACCTGATTTACTTGTCATTTTAACAAGCAACAGTTGACAGTTATCCGATAAAACAATTGATGCACCATCTTCTGTTTGATTGAATGTTTTCAACAAAGCACCTTTTGCATCATAAACCGAAACTTTTAATGCTTCAGCCACATCTTTAAAAATCAACAGGTTTCCGTTTGCAATTACAACCGGTCCTTGTTGCTCTTTTTGTAGTTCAGCGCCGGTAGTGATAGACGGAACACCAGTCAACCCGTCGATATCCTGAGCATCCGAACGGGAAGCAACCCACAGTAACTGAGGATAAATGCTGCTTCTGAGTTGTTGTGACCATACAGCAGTTTCACCAGCCATCGGAAATCCCAATCCAACATAGTAATTAACTGCATTCGACAAATAGGTAATGTCCTTTAATGAACCATCGACTGGAGATATTGTTCCTGTTGCCGGGGTATTAAAGTTGCCGGGAGTAACCCATTCTCCTCCTCTTCTCATTTTAGCTCCGTCATATCCCCAGCTATTCAGGACTTTACCTAATTTACTCGTAGTTCCTGTATTGTCACAATAACCAACAATTAATCCCATTGCATTAGCTGTAGATCCTTCTTCTTCCAAATCAGCAAATGCAACACTATTTTCAATCGTATTTTCAGTTTCACCGGCTATACCTCCGATTCTTCCTTTCCCTGTACGATAATAACCAGTTGCATAACAATTTTGGATGGGAGATATCGTGTTGTTTGCTGCAGTTGTATTAGCAATTACCAATCCGGCAATACCTCCGGTACGAACTGTAGAAGAACTTCCGGCATATACATTGTGTAATTCTCCTGAGAAATAGCAGTTCTTTATGAAAGAAGTCGTTCCGTTATTGGATGGTCTTCCGATACTACCGGCAATTCCACCTACGGTACCACCACCTCCCAATACATATCCTGTAGCGTAACAATTTTCTATGCTACCAGTTCTGTGGTGATTGTTTGCGGGGGTACCACTTCCTACGTAACCCACGATAGCTCCAACTCCACCTACTGCCGGACAGTTTATGTAAACGTCAACCAATCCTAAATTTCTGATTGTACCCCAGATAAATCCTGCAAAACTTTGATAGTTTGCAGTCTTACCTTCAATATGCATGTTTTTGATTACAAATCCATTGCCGTCGAAATCCATGTAAGCAGCCGATGATGAGGCTCCATCTTTGTATGGGGTCCAGTTATTAGTTTCCGCAATGTCTTTTAAATCAATGTCATTCATTAATTTAAAATACTTCATCTCAGTAGCACTCAGATTCTTTCTGACACTGTCTAACTGAGCTGCTGTTCTAATCTGCCACGGATTTTCCTGCGTACCATTCCCGCCAGAGAAATCGGTATCACCAACAGCTTTTACATAAGCTGTGAAGCTTAAAAAGACTACTAAAAAAGTAAAAATAATTTTCTTCATACATTTAAATTTTAAAATAAACAATTAATAATAATGTGAGTGCTGATAAAAGATATTTCTCCTGATCAGAGTTTATTTAAATTTTAACAACTCTCTTTTTAATTCTGCTTTCTTCAGCTTTAAAACCCATTACATGACTTTCGATAGAAACATCGATGGTGCTTGACAAGTATTTCGAATTCTGATGACTGACTGCCATTACAAAGTCTTTTAAAATACCCCAGTCACCGCCACCATGGCTCGAATATCCCGGTAGTTTGGATATGTCCTCATCCCAGATTGTTTTCTCGTTTGTGAGGAAGTCGGTAATGGTAAATTTTTTCATGTCTCCAACAATATCTCCTTTAGTTCCCATGATTCTGGTGTGGCGTCCTCCGTATGATGTATGCCCTTCCATAGAAAATGCCACAGTTGTTCCTCCGTCAAACTCCATGTTCATGACATAATGGTCGCATTGATCGTTGTTGCAATGGAAAACGCATTGTCCGTAATTGCCTGTTTCGAGTTCCTTCATGATGTAATCGTGATGTTTCGATTTATCTGCCGGCAGATCAAAAACATATAAGTGGCGTTTGTCACGGGTATATATCTTTATGGCCGAATACGGACACTCTTTTTCAATGCTGCACGTTGTGCACCTGGTTGAGGAGCCTTCCGGTGCATTTTCCTTTTTGAAGTATCTCAGGTCTCCGAATGCAGAAACCTGTTTACAATCCTTGTTGATAATCCATCTCATCAAATCAAGGTCATGACAAGATTTAGCGATGATGATGGGAGTGGTTTTTTTTGAATCATGCCAATTACCTCTTACATAGGAATGAGCCATGTGATGATGTCTGATTGCTTCGAAATGTTGTATACTTACGATGTTGCCGATCATGCCTTGATCAATTACATCCTTCAAAGCCACAAAATAGGGTGCATACCGTAAAACATGACAAACTCCGACTAATCTGTTGTGCTTTTTTGCTTGATTCAGGATCTTCTTACATTCAGCAACTGATTGTGCCACCGGCTTTTCTAGTAATACGTCATATCCCATTGCCAGGGCCTTCATACAAGGATCGAAGTGCAGGTTGTCGGGTGTCGAGATAATTACCGCATCGGCAAATTTGGGTTTCCTGAATACTTCAGACCAGTCACCAAATTGTTGATCCTCAGGAATCTGATGTTGCTCAGCCATGCGTCTTTTTCTTACTTCATTGATATCCGAAACTCCCACAATTGTGAGTGAACCCGGGTACTGTTTTGCATAACCCGCATAAGTTGTTCCTCTTGAACCGGCGCCAATTACGATAGCGGTAACAGGCTTATCTACTTTGGCCTCCTGATTTGTCAGACCTGTGGAAATACGTTTAATGTTTTCATCTTGTTGTGTGTTTGCACCTTTTGCTATGGCAGGTAATCCTCCCAGCAAAGCAGTTGCAGTACCGGCACCTATAACTTTTAAGAATTCACTTCTTTTCATCATTAGAATTTTAAATCATTTCTTGATTGAAATGATAATGTTCAACCATTTGATTTTAACCGGGCAGACTCAAAACAAATCTGCCCGGTTGTAACAGAAACCTTTTTTATACCTATTTGATTATTTTTGTTGAAAAAACTACTCCTGATTTTGCAGTCATCTTTACAAGCAATATATGATCGTGATCGGACAGAACAATGGAGGCTCCGTCTTCTGTCTGATCAAATGATTTTAATAAAGCGCCATTTGAATTGTATACTGAAACCCTATAATGTTCTTTAATATCTTTAAATATTAATAAGTTACCCGAGGAAAAAACAACCGGACCTTCTTGCTCTTTTAATGGAGAACCGATGGAGGTAATTGAAGGAATAGTTGTTAAGCCATCAATAGCCTGTGCATCAGAACGGGAAGCAACCCAAAGCAGTTGAGGATATATGCTGCTTCTGAGTTGTTGTGACCAAACGGCACTTTCGCCTGCCATCGGAAATCCTAATCCGACATAATAATTAACCGCTGTCGACAAGTATGCTTCGTCTTTCAACGTGCCATCAACCGGTGAAATATTCCCTGTCGCAGGAGTATTAAAGTAACCCGGTGTAACCCATTGACCACCTCTTCTCATTTTTGATTCGTTGAATGACCAACAGTTTTGGATACTTCCGAATTTATTGGTACCGGTGTTGTCACACCGACCAACAATCAATCCCATGGAAGTTTCAGTTTCTCCAGTTTCTTCCAAATCAGCATAAGCCACCGAGTTTTCAATAGTCAACTCAGTTTCACCGGCAATCCCACCAATTCTTCCTTTTGCCGTACGGAAATATCCGGTTGCATAACAGTTCTGAATCGGAGAAACCGTATTGTTGGCGGCAGTGGTGTTTGCCCATACTATACCTGTAATCCCTCCTGTCCGAACAGTTGCTGATGAGCCGGTATAGGTGTTTTGTAATGCTCCTGAGAAGTAGCAGTTCTTGACATAAGATGGGGTCCCGTTATTGGAGGCTCTTCCGATATTGGCTGTAATTCCGGCAACATTCCCGCCTCCACCGGAAATAAAACCAGTTGCAAAACAATTCTCAATTACACCGGTTCTGTGATGATTGGTTCCGGGTGTAAGACTTCCTACATATCCTGTGAAAGGCGCTACAGCTCCTACAGCCGGACATTTGATGTATACATCAACCAAGCCCAGATTTCTTATTTTCCCCCATAGATAACCGGCAAAACTTTGGTAATTTGCAGTTTTATCTTCAATGTGCATGTTCTTGATGACAAATCCATTACCGTCAAAATCCATATAAGCTCCTGCTGTTGCAGCTGCATCTCTGTATGGAGTCCAGTTGTTGGTCTCAGCAATGTGTTTTAAATCAATGTCATTCATTAATTTAAAGTACTTCATTTCGGTAGCACTCAAATTATTTCTAACATTGTCTAACTGGACTGCTGTCCTGATTTGCCATGGATTCTCCTGTGTCCCGTTTCCGCCTGAAAAATCGGCATCACCCTCTGCTGATACAATAGCTGTATAAGAGAACAGAGCCACAAATAATGTAAAAATACTTTTCTTCATACTCTTTAAATTTAAAATTAGACTTATATAAGTTATTTGAATACCGTGTTACTTAACCACAACCTTAACCATAATCGGAAGGTGGTCGGATTCAACCGACATGTTGCCATGTGGTGAACTTGTGATAACCCTTGAATCAAGTATTTGATATTCCCTGCCTTTATCCAGCATCAGGATGTAATCGATACACTTGTCCGGAGCATTTGCAGGAAACGTATAGCCATAGGTTGACAGCTGAATCCAGTTTTTGTGAAACTCCTGCATGGTAGCTGAATTAGGTAATACATTAAAGTCACCGGCAATGAATACAGGCTTTGGTGAATTACCATATAATTCGCGAACTTTAGCTGTGATTTCCTGCGCTTGAACTTTAGAGATATTCACGTCAAGATCCAGGTGTGTGCTAATCATGACATATTTCGGGAACTCTGCAATCAGAAAGACCCGCTGCTCTTTCCCGCTGGTAAGTCTATGCGATGAAGAACTGATAATATTATCAGGAGAAGTTATGCCTAAACCGTAACTGCCGCCTTTGTACGGAATTGACCTTGTATAGCGGAAGTTCCATCCATTTAATCCGGAAAGGTAGTCAAGTTGATATACTTTGTTGGTACGGGTTGTTACACTGTCTAATTCCTGCATGCATACTACATCCGGATTTAATGACTTCAGTATATTTGCTATAGGCTGATAATTGCCATTAGGGAATGCAGTATTGTTGATGAAAACTCTGACATTGTATGAAACCAAGGTCAGTGTGTCTGGTATTGAAGGTCTGAGATTTTCATTTGCCTTAACGCCACCGGCAATACCTCCTGTGTAAACAGTTGACGAGTTACCGGTGTATGAATTGTAAAGTTCGCCGGAGAAATAACAATTTCTGATATAAGATGGAGTCCCATCATCAGCAGGGCGTCCAATAAAACCGGTTATGCCTCCTACAGCTCCTCCACCGGAAGATACGAATCCCGAAGCAAAACTGTTTTCAATAGCCCCGGTTTTTATAGGAGTATCTGCAGGGAAAGCTGCGCCGACATATCCGGCAAATGACCCGACACTGCCAATTTTGGGTGCATTAATATATACATTGGTGAGTCCGAGATTCATTATTTTCCCAAACAGAACACCAACAAAGCTTTGATAGTTTGGACTTGATGCTGAACCGGTTGAGATATGCATGTTTTTAATTACATGTCCGTTTCCGTCAATTACAACAAAAGCACCACTTGTGTTGATTGGTGTCCAGTTGTTTGTTTCACTGATGTCCCTTAAATCAATGTCGTTTACCAACCTGAAATGCTTCAGTCCTGACTCAGATCCGTTGTTGTCTCTGATCTTATTTAACTGAGCAGCAGTTGCAATTAACCAGGGGGTTTCTTTTGTTCCATTACCACCTGAGAAATCAGCATTATCAGCAACAGAAACATTTCCTGAGAAGCAAAATGTGATAATCAGAATTATAAAAAATAATTTATTCATATATACTGAATTTTATTAAGGAATAATGATTGTAACCATAACCGGATAGTGATCAGACTCAACCTGCATGTTACCGTAAGCTGAGGAACCAACTACTTTCGATTCCAGTACTTTGTATTTATTCCCCTGATTAAGCATCAGCAGATAATCGATACATTTATTACCTCCCGGTAAAGTATTCTCCTGACCACTGATTAATATCCAGTTTCTGTAGAGTTCTTTCATTGTATCCGATAGCGGAGTGCTATTCAGGTCTCCTCCAAGGAAGATGGGTTTGGGTGTATTGCCATATAACTCTTTGATCTTGGCTGTAAGCTCCTGAGCCTGTGTCTTACGGGTAGCTTCATCGCCCCCGAAGTGGGTGCAAACCATAATGTATTTTGGGAACTCAACTATCAGAAAACCCCGTTGCTCGTCAACGCTGGTTAGTTTAAAGTAAGAAGATTTACTGATGGAATGAGGTGTAACAACTCCGATTCCGTAACTGCCTCCCATATAGGATGTAATTGTTGAAGCATATCGGAAATTCCAGAAATTCAACTCTGCCAGACGTTTGATTTGATAAACCCGGTTGGTACGGGTTGTCATGCTATCAAGTTCCTGCAAACATACAACATCAGGTTTTAAATCTTTGAGTATATTAGCAATTACTTCATAATTACCATCCGGATACTCCGGGTTTTTCCCAAAATGATATACGTTGTATGATATAAAACGAAGCGTGTCTCCTGACAGGTTATTCGTTGGTTCCGGTAAATAGTCCTCCAGTTCATCGCTTTTGCAGGAAGGAAATATGAACAATGAAAGCAGGATAATTAAACTTAAAAAATAAAATGGCTGTTTCATATATTATATGTGTTTTTTATTAGTCTTACATTCATCAGAAATCCAACCCGTCATTCCAGTTCGGGTTTTGAGTTAACACACCGTTTGTGAGTAAACGGTCGTTGGTTGGAATAGGGAAGAAGTAGTCGCGGTCTTCTCTCCAGCTACGCGCCGTATTCTTGTGTGGGTCCATGTAGCCGTTATTTCCATTGGAAAGCAACATGTTAACGCCGATTTCAAAAAATGCAGGTGCGAATGAAGGTGGTTGTGTACCAATATAGAAGCAAACATCAACCATTCCATTGTTATCAAGATCGTAATCGCCAGGCCCCGGCACATACATCCCGTGCATAGGTTGCTCAAATGCTTTTCCTTCTTTCCATCGGATTAAGTCGTAATACCTGAAACCCTCCATGATTAGCTCAATTGTACGTTCACGGCGAATCTCCAGGATGACGCCCTTATTTGGTCCCTGATCTACATTTGGATAACCTGTTGTTGGTGATTCCAGATAAGGGTCAGGGTTCGCGTTCGCGATTGTCAGGTTAAGATTTGGCATGCTTACCCTGTCTCTCAGCGGTTTTATCGATCGATTGATATCGTTTTGAGTTAATGTTCCCAATTCTGCTTTTGCTTCGGCAAAGTTCAGATAAACCTCGGCTGCACGAAATAGAATGATGTCATTGCAGGACTTGCTTACCTGGTCGTAGGTAGCATCCATTACCCATTTGGTAGGTTGATAGCCGGTCATGGTTACCGACAAATTTGGCGCTAACTTAACATTTGAACCAATACGGGTGTATCCCGGTGTGCGAATTGTTTGTGCCAAACGCGGGTCACGGTTGAGACATTCATCTTTAAAGCTTTTAGTCTCGTATCCCGGTGTCTCTGTATATCTCACTCCTGAAGTCATTAAATAGGAATTGACAACTTTCTTTGTCAAACTTGGACGCCCGCCTGTGAGCGCCAGCATGGCATTGTTGGCATCGTGAAACAAACCGAGGGAGCTGTTGTAGTCTCTTGCTAAAATAACTTCTTCGCTTCTGGCATTTAAACTTGAAAACAAATCACGGTACGCGTTTGCTGCGGTAGAGGTGTACATTCTGTATCCGCTGTTCGTGATGAAATCATCCGCAGCATCCGCTGCCAGTTGAAGATAATAATTGTGATCATGCCCGGGATAAGATACTCCGTGATATTTGCGGAAAGTTCCTTCAAAAAGACATACGCGTGACTTCAGTGCGAGTGCTGTCCATTTGCTTATTTTATACAGGTTTCTGTCGCGACCTAAATGCTCAATTGCGAAATCCAGGTCCTCGATTATTTTTGTCATAACCAGTTCGCGACTGTCACGTGGTTTGTATAAATCTGCATCAGCAGAACCAAGTGGACGGTCGTACCAGGGTACATCACCAAAACGTCTTATTTTATCAAAGTAGAAGTATGCCCTGAAAAAACGGGTAATTGCCTCATACTTATTTCGCAGATTCTCATCGGGACAGTTAGGCAAACCTACCATACACTCGTTGATAGTTCTCAGTTGTGACCATGACCAACCACCTCCGGTACCGGGGATTTCCCTTGTTCCGCGAATCGCTTCTGAAAGAGTCTGGTTTACCACTACATCTGATTCTTCATTATAAACTGCCGCAGCACTTGGAAGAAATGTATAGAATTGATTCGTGTACAATTCAAGTTCTGTCTCTGTACGGAAGAAAAATTCAGGGTATGTCCTGTCTTTCGGAAATTTATCAAGCGCATCTTCGCAGGCAATCAGAAAAGGGAAAAAAGTGAGGATTGCCACTGTATATTTTATAAAATTCATATTTTTCATTTTTTGCTCAATTAGAATGTTATGTCAATATTTACCGAAAAGATTTTCTGGAACGGATAGATATTTGCCTTGCTTGAGGCTTCTCCTTCTGCCGATGCCTGTTCCGGATCCACGACCTTCGAATGTATTTTACTGAATGTTAGCAGGTTCTCTCCGCTGAAATAAAATCGTAATTTTTCTAAAGCCAGTTTGTTGACTAATTTAGTAGGGAGTGTATAACCTACGGTAAGGTTCTTTAACCTCAAATATGCAAGATCCTGTAAATATCGGTCTGTTGGAGCACGTAATGAGCGATTGCTTGCAGATCCTGAGGCAGCATAACCCCTGTGGCGTGGAAAATATGCATCAGGATTATCTTCTGTCCACACATCTTTCATGAAGTCTTTGTGTATGAAAGTAGCGTATGGACGGTTATATGGTCCCCAAAACATATATGCATCGTTGCTTGGCCACCAGTTCTGTTTGCCAATTCCCTGTAAGAATACAGAAATGTCAATCCCATTCCAGGAGGCATTTGCAGAAATACCATATCGGTATCGAGCCTGAGAATTCCCAATTACAACCTGATCGCCACTGTTTCCTACCCTGTTTTCACCTTGTGTTATTTTGTTGTCATTGTTGAGATCAACAAATTTAACATCTCCGGCTCTAAGTTTTCCTTCAGCTCCGGCCGCAATTAAAATTTCCTGGTTTACCAGAGTCTGATCAATTGACCAGTTAGCAGCTTCTTCGTCACTGGCAAATAATCCGTCAGTTTTATATCCCCAGATTTCCCCCCAGGTTTGTCCTTCGTAATAATCGTTTAACATCTTGTTGGGGTTGTCAAATCTGGTTATTTTGGCAGTGTTATCTCCGAGTGACAAGGTAACTCCATAGCTGAATGGTTTACTTGCAAGGGTGAATTTGTCATTCCATGATAAAACCAATTCATACCCCCTGGTTCTCAGATCAGCTGCGTTTTCTCTGGGAGGTGTTGTTCCATAAACTGATGGAAGTGTTTTCCCTTTAACCAGCATGCCTTCAGTATCACGAATATAAAAATCGGCATTGAAATTTAATTTTGAATCGAAGAAACCCAAATCAAAGCCAAGGTTACTCGTTGTAACGACTTCCCAACTAATGTTTGATGCAACAGGAGCAGAGAAGGATGCGTATTTACCTTTGGCATCTGTACCAAAAACATAATCTAAAGTTGATGTTGATACAGTTCGTATATAAGGATAATACCCGGTAACATTTTGATTTCCTAAACTACCGTACGATACTCTTAATTTCATGTTGTCGATAATATCTGAAAGCGGGTTGAAAAATTTCTCTTCACTCATTCGCCAACCTGCAGAAAATGAAGGGAAAAACACATATCTCAAACCACGCATGAATTTCGACGAACCATCATTACGTCCGCTGATCTCCAATAAATATTTACCCTGATAGTCATAGTTGAAACGTCCGAAACCACCCATAATAGCATACTCGTTTTGACCACCTGTTCCTTCAAACCTGGCCATGCCTGTAGTTTCGTCAATAGCCGTAAGACCCATATCGTTTAAATCGTCAGATAATAGGTTCCATCCAACAATCCCAATGTCTTTGTAGCTACGGGTTTCGTAGTTGAAACCTCCCAACAGTGATAAATTATGATCGCGAATGCTTTTCTTGTATGTAGCAAAAATATTCGTTGCATAATATTCATTCCTATTGAATTTCTCGTTGAGTTTATTGTCACCTCGCCCGGAAGTAACATAAGACAATTCACCCGGATACATAGAATATGGTATATTCACACTTCTGTTCATGGCAGTATAACCATTAAACGCATAGCTGAAGTTACCTTTAATCTCAAGTCCTTTAAATGGCCTGATTGTCAATTCAGCAATGTTTGTCAAATTTACGTATGTATCCTCATTGGCATGTTTACCGTGTGTGATAAGAGCACTCCATCCATCCATAACGCCCGCACTGTTGAAAATAGTCATGTAAACAGGAGTGCCGTCAGGGTTAACAGGAACGTAACTGGCTAAGCCATGCACGTTTTGATAAACAAATGAGTTGTTCACCGCACCTGATCCCGGGAAAGTATAGCTGTTTCGATAGAAACTGGTATTGTTGCTGATTGAAATGTATTTGTTTATATCAGCTGTAACTTTTGACCGAAGATTGGCTTTCTTGTATTTGTCTGTATTCATACGCATAATGCCATCCTCAGCATGAAAACCTCCTGAAATAAGAAATTTAACTTTATCATTTCCGCCGCTTAATGAAATATTGTGTTTTTGCATCGGACGATTTTCATTATACAGATAGTGATACCAATCAGTATTTGCATAATATACATATGACTCTTTTCCTGCCCGGTTTTGGGTTACAACCCAGGGACGAGTGGGGTCTTCAGTTTTATCATTCCTTCTTGCCCATAATTCAAGCATATCCGCTTCGGTGTATTTGGAATAATTTACACCCTGTGTGGTTCGGTAGAATAAATCGTTGATATATACTGAATAGTATCCACGTGTTTCGAAATCAGTAGAGGTTGTTGATCGACCAATACCGTAGCTGCCATTATAGCTCACCTTAATTTTATCCGAATCACGATCTTTGGAAATTGTTGTAACTAAGATTACCCCATACGCAGCCCGTGCTCCATAAATGGCCGAAGCTGAAGCATCCTTAAGTACTGTTACTGATGCGATATCATTCGGATTCAGGTGCTCCAAACTGGCTTCAATACCATCAATAAGTACCAATGGTGAACCGCCGTTAATAGAGGTTGCTCCACGGATGTTGAGCGTGCCACTACCTCCCGGGCGTCCCGATGTCATGTTTACGTTTAAGTTAGGAACAGCTCCCTGAAGTAAACTTACAACTGAACCGCTGGGCCTGTTTTGTATCTGATCTGCCGATACAACACTGACCGCACCGGTCAGGTTGACCTTTTTCTGAGTGCCATATCCGACAACAACAACTTCTTCCAGGTTTGCAATGTCTTCTTTCAGAATTACACTGAAAGTGGACTTGCCTGATGTGTTTATTGTTTCACTTTTGTATCCCACATAAGAAATTTGTATATTTTCCCCCTTACTTAACGAGAGTGTAAACCTTCCGTCAAAATCTGTGATTGTACCTTCTGTGGAATTTACGTCCATCACCGTTGCTCCGATGATAGGCTCTCCGGACGCATCGGTAACCACACCGCTGATTGTTTTTGAGGCTGGCTTTGCAACTTCTTTTTTCTTTGTCAGCACAATTGTATTATTGTTATAACTGGCTTCAAGTCCTTTCTGGTCAAGAACCGTTTTTACAACCTCAACCAGCGGTTTGTTGCTGACCTGAATGGAAACATCTTTTTTTGTGTCCATTAATATGTCCCGGTAAATAAAGGTGAAGTTAGTCCGGGACTCGATTTGTTTCATGAACTCCTGAATACTCACATTCCGGAGGTTTAGTGTGATTGTTTGTGAGGTGTTCTGGGCGTTCATCTGGATTACCCCTCCCAACATGACCAACACCATAAGTAGTTTTTTGAAGCTACCTTTTAAATTTGATTTTTGTGGATTGTGTTTTCTCAACATATGGATATTATTATGATATATAGTTATTAATTCCTGTATATTACGATTGTATCTTTGTGTCTTCTGAATTGAATGTGCTGATACTGAATTTTAAAAGCTTCTAATGCAGTCTCAATTTTTTCTTCTTTGAAAGTTCCTGATATCAGGTCGTTGGCAATATCGGGACAGTTATTGATGATTTTTACTCCATACCATTCCTCCAGACGGGTCAGCACATCGGTAAATTTCTCTGAGCTGAACTTCAGCCTGTTGTACATCCATGCTGTTTCGAGATCATTGTCGGTATGCATAATCTGCATCATGTTGGTTTGTTTGTTGAAAATGGCTTTTTCGTTCGGTTTCAGATAGTAGTCCTGTGATAAGTCGCTACTCCTCAGTTTTACATGACCTTCAACCAGTGAGGTTTCAATAATGTCGGAATATTCCCTTGCTTTTGCATTGAAAGAGGTGCCCAGCACTTCAACTTCCAGTCCGTTCATACTTACTATAAATGGTTTTGTCTTGTCTTCAGCTACCTTGAAAAAAGCTTCTCCGGTTAGTGTAACCTGTCTCAGTTTTTTATCTGCCTGCGAATATTCGATTGTGCTGTTAGCATTAATCCATACCCTGGTTTGATCCGGCAATGTTATCATGGCTTTATTTCCTTTTTCCACGCTGACTACCATATTGCCCGGTTTTTCCTCCCCGAAAAGCATAAACATCAACATCGAACCAACCATAATCAGGGGAAGAAATACAGCTGCAACCCTGAGCAAGCGGGTACGCCTGATTTGTTTCTTGTCATGTTCAATGTAGAAGTTCAGCTTATTCCTGATGTCATCCTTAACTCCCGCATCCATATTCCCCGAAAGAATGTTCTCATTCCATTCATCATGCATTGTTTCCGACAGTTCCTCATTCGAAATGTCATTCAGGTAATGCCGCATCTCCATGAATTCATCCCGTCTGATGTTGCCATAGAGAAATTTCTTATATAAGTTCTTAATATGTTTGTTCATTTTTGTCATCTGTTGTGTTACACGTTTCAATTTTGTGTTGGTACCGTTTCTTTTTTATGCTATAAAACATAATTCGAAAAGGAGCAGGTACAGAATATTGGTTTTTAATAAACCTCCCCTGATTTTTTTCAGGGCGGTGGTGAGCTGATTCTTAACGGTTTGTTCTGAAAGATTGAGGGTTTCCGAAATCTCCTCGATTGTTTTGCCTTTTTCCCGGCTTAGTTCGTAAATTTCCAATTGTCGACCGGTAAGGAGTTTCTTGCACAGCTTGAGTGTTTTTACAAAATCATCGTATAACAACTTTGTCTCGGCTTCTGTGTTTTCTTCCTGACCGGCTTCTTCTCTATAGCCGATGTAGAGTTCCATTTCTGTTTTGTTGATTTGTTTGCGGAACAGGTCAATCAACCGATGATTGGCTATAGTAAATAAAAATGACTGAAGTGATCCGTCAACCGACAGTGATTCCCGCACCGTCCATAAGCGGAGGAAGGTTTCCTGCACGATGTCTCCGGCGGTCTCCTGCGACTTGGTGTGTGCCAGTGCAAAGCTGTAAAGTTTGTCGGCATACATGTCATAAATCGCGTTGAAGGCTTTGTGTGAACCTCCCCGCAATTCTTTGATGTAGGATTTCAGGATGTTGTTTTCCATCTTATTTGTATTGATAATGAAGCGATGGCGATACACAATATCACTTCATCTGTTGTGTTACACGTTTTGTAATGAGGTTAGTACCAGTCGTAATTTATGTTGTAAAACATATTACCCGGCAAAGATGTGATAAAAAACGGACATATCTGTATGTGTTGGGTATTTTAATGCTGATATAGCAGTTTTTTTTTAAAAAAATCGCCGCTACTGAGAAATTCAATAGCGGCGATTCTATAAAAATATTTACTTATGTCTGAAATTTAAAAATGAAATATTTGAATTTTATCCTAAAATGATATTTCCTTCTTCATCTTTCAGCCCTTCGAAACTCTTGATGTATTGCTCCATCGCGCGGTAACTCATACCCATGCTGGAGTATCCCCCGTCGTGGAAGAGGTTCTGCATGGTTACTTTTTTAGTCAGGTCGCTGAACATCACCACACAATAGTCGGCACATTCATCGGCTGTTGCATTGCCCAGCGGTGACATGCGGTCTGAAAAGTCAACCAAACTGTCGAAGCCTTTAATTCCACTTCCTGCTGTTGTGACAGTAGGCGATTGTGAGATGGTGTTGATACGTACATTGTGTGCACGACCATAGATATAGCCGAAACTTCTGGCTATTGACTCCAGCATTGCCTTGGCGTCTGCCATGTCGTTGTAGCCATACATGGTGCGCTGTGCAGCTCCATAAGACAGCGCCAATACGGAACCCCAATCGTTGATGGCATTCTTTTTATAGGCTACCTGTAGCATTTTATGAAATGAAACAGCCGAGATATCTAATGTTTGGTTTAACAAGTTATAATCCAGATCGTCATAAGTGCGCTTCTTACGTACGTTGGGCGACATGCCTATGGAGTGCAAAATGAAATCGATCTTTCCGCCCAATGCTTCCATTGACTGATCAATAACCTGCTCCAAATCTTCCACGCTGGTTGCATCGGCCGGGATGAGTTTAGCATTTAATTTTGCAGCTAATTCTTCAGTTGTACCCATTCTGATAGCCAAAGGTGTGTTTGATAGGGTGATAGTTGCTCCTTCTTCCACGCAGCGTTCTGCGACTTTCCAGGCGATGGACATGTCGTTTAATGCCCCGAAAATAATTCCTTTTTTACCTTTTAATAAATTATTACCCATGTTATTCGTTTTAGTTAATCCTTTCTAAGTAACCAATTAATACCTGAAATTGTTCAGAAAGGACGTAATTTCGGCACAAAATTACACAAAATGTGCAATATTCGCAACTTATGCCTTCATTATTTCCATTTGATGACGTACCGACTCTTCGTGAATGGCGACTAAAACGGCTTTCATAAATTCCGGATGCATGCCCATCTTTTCAGCCTGAGAGATGCGTTTCTGCAGAATCTCATCGTATCGTTGTTCCTGTAAAATCGGCATGTTATGCTCTTTCTTATACTGACCGATTTCTTCTGAAATGCGCATGCGTTTGGCTAATAACTCAAGCAAGTCGTTATCACATTCGTCAATCTGCCGACGCAATGCCGATAGGTTTTCGGTTGTTTGATGAGCATCACGAATTACCAGGGTGCTTAATATGAAATCCAATACGGCAGGTGTAACCTGTTGAGTAGCATCGCTCCAGGCTTTTTCCGGATTTACATGGGTTTCTACAATTAATCCGTCGAAATTTAAGTCCATTGCCTGCTGGCAAAGTGGCGCCACCAATTCTCTTTTTCCACCGATATGACTCGGATCACAAAGGATAGGTACTTCCGGCATTTGCCGGTGTAACTCAATGGGGATATGCCATTGCGGAAGATTCCGGTAAATCTTTTTGTCGTAGCTGCTGAAACCGCGGTGAATAGCCGCAATTTTTCGTACACCTGCATTGTAAACACGTTCGATGGCGCCAATCCACAAGTCTAAATCAGGGTTAACCGGATTTTTGATTAATACCGGAATGTCTGTTCCTTCCAACGCATCTGCAATTTCCTGTACAGCAAAAGGATTAGCTGTGGTGCGGGCGCCTATCCAGATCATGTCCACATCGGCGGCAAGGGCTTCACGTACGTGCTTGGCGGTAGCAACCTCTGTGGCGACATACATGCCCAGCTCTTCTTTCACTCTTTTCAACCAGGGGAGTCCCTCAGCTCCGATGCCTTCGAATCCTCCCGGTTTGGTGCGGGGTTTCCAGATACCTGCTCTGTATATCTTGATGCCTAATGCATTCAACTGACGGGCAGTTTCCATGACTTGTTCTTCTGTTTCTGCCGAACAGGGACCGGCAATAACCAGCGGACGCTTTGCGTCAATGCCGGGAAGTAAAATTGATTGTAATTCCATTTTGATTGTTTTGTTGAACCATATAAGTCATATAAGTTACATATAAGTTTTTGTGTCTTGTAATAATATTTCTGTTATACAGTTTGTGTTATTTGATGTTTATTGAATATTGTACAAACTTATATGTAACTTATATGACTTATATGGTTTAATATTAATTTATTATTGATATTCTCTTTAATGCCTCCGCCAACATTCCTTCCGGACAACACAGCGATATACGCACATACCGTTTACCCTTGTCGCCGAAAATAAAGCCGGGGGTGATAAAAACATTTTTTCCGTACAGTATTTCATCTGCCAGTTCTCCTGAATCTTTGTATTTCTCAGGAATTTTAGCCCAGATGAACATGCCAACCTGTTTGGTGTCGTACGAACAGCCCAGCGTATCCATGATTTGTAAAGCCAAGACGCGTCTTTTGGCATAGACACTATTCATTTCATCGTGCCATGCTTTTGTGTTTTGCAGGGCTTTGGTTGCAGCCACCATCATAGGCTTGTACATTCCCGAGTCAACATTCGACTTTACTTTCAGTATCCACTGTACAAACTCGGCATTGGTTGCCAGCATTGCCATACGCCATCCGGCCATGTTGTGCGATTTGCTCATGGAGTTCAGTTCTATGCAGATGTCCTTTGCTCCGGGAACTGAAAGGATGCTCAATTTTTCGTCATTGAGAATGAAACTGTAGGGATTGTCGTTACAGATTACTATGTTGTGCTTTTTCCCGAATGCGACTAATTTTTCAAACAGCTCCATGCTGCCATTGGCGCCGGTCGGCATATTCGGGTAATTCACCCACATGAGTTTAACGTTTGACAAATCCATTTGTTCGAGCGCCTCAAAATCGGGTTGCCAGTTGTTTGATTCGTCTAAATCATAACTGATGATATTGGCTTCGCAGATGCGACTGGCTGAAGTATATGTCGGATATCCGGGATTGGGAACCAATACGCTTTCCCCGGGGTTTACAAATGCTAACGTGATGTGCAGAATGCCTTCCTTGGATCCGATAAGCGGTTGTATCTCTGTCGCTGGATTTAATTCAACGCCATACCATTGTTTGTACCAGACAGCAAAACCGTTGCGTAACTCTGGAATACCTACATAACTCTGGTAGCCGTGTGTGTCGGGTTTTTGTGCCTCGGCACAGAGTGCTGCTATTGTCTCTGCTGATGGCGGCAAGTCAGGATTTCCTATCCCCAGATTAATGACCTTTTTTCCAGCTGCATTCATTTCAGCCACTTCCCGCAACTTTTGCGAGAAATAATATTCTGAAACGCTATTTAATCTATTTGCGGGTTTGATGTTCATTTGTTATTATGTTTTTTTTCCTTTTATGATGAATGGTATTATTATTTGGAAAAAACATTGTGCGCAAGCATTGCGCCCCTACAGTTATTCACTATTCGCTATTCGCTATTCGCTACTCCGGCGTCTTCCCTTCCTGATACTCGCCCAACAACTGAAAATCCTTCAATAACGGCCGAACAGCATCTAATGATTGACGGTATCGTTCGTAATTGTCAAAAGTGAGGCTGATGTAAAACTGGTATTCCCATTCTCTTCCAACAATGGGCAGAGATTGAATCTTGGTCAGGTTTACCCGGTAAAAGGACAAGATCGAAAGCACCTTGGCCAGACTCCCTTCTTCGTGTGGAAGTGTGAATACCATTGATGATTTGTTCAATTTGATGTCCTGTATCATTTTATCTGCCAGTTCGGGCGCAGCTACAATCAGAAAACGGGTAAAATTCCGTTTGTTAGTCTCGATTCCGTCAGCAATGATTTCTAATCCATATTTTTCAGCAGCAAACCGGCTGCAAATGGCAGCTCTTCCCATGATCTTGTTTTCTGCAATTTCTTTGGCCGAAAGGGCGGTGTCATCACTTTCCACAGCCCTCAGGTGATGATGCTGCTCAAGAAACTCCTCGCATTGCATCAGGGCAATGGGATGGGAGTGTACCTCCTTTATTTCGTTGATACCTTGTCCGGGCATCGCGGCAAGGGTATGTGAAATCCGGAGTTTATGCTCCCCGATAATCACATTGCCGCTTTCCCTTAAAAGATTGTGGTTCTGAAGTAAACTCCCGGCTATGGTGTTTTCAATCGCGATGATACCTAACACACCCGGATCTTCAGTCATAACACTGAATACATCTCTGAATGTTACGCAGGGTACTATCTCGATTTCTTCACCGTTGAAATATTGTCGGGCGGCAATCTCGTGAAATGCCCCGCTTACTCCCTGTATGGCTACTCTTTTCATATCTGTTTAAATTAAAAAATCCTACTCATGTATTGAGCAGGATTTTTATTTATGTATCTTATTTATTATTTGATTCTACATACAATTATCCTGCTCTCACCTTTTAAAGTAAAAGTAAAAATAAAAGTATGTAAAAAATCGTGTCATTTTCGTTTTGTTTTCGATGCAAAAGTAATACTTTTTCAATAAACTGCAATTTTTTCTGAAAATATTTTTATTCTATTGTGGGTCTATACCGGGAATTATGCAATTTTTTCATGCCTGAAATTTCAGCAAAAAGTGCTTTTGGGCTCAGAACACCTCTAAAGCCCTCTGTATAAAAGGATTTCAGCAGATTATTCAAAAATCTAACAAAGTTTTATCAAAGTTCTAACAAAGTTCTAACAAAAAATGACAAAAAATTAACAAAACATTACACCGTTTGACATTATTTAACGTGAAAAAAGTGATAATTTTTTTATCGGAGCAAAAATTCTTTCAATTAACCTCCGGTTTTCGGTGATAATTTCGGCAGTTGCCGACAAATTTCCACTCATTTGCAGCTCCTTTTTGCTACTTGTCACTAATTTCTCACCAATTTGTACTTCCACGAGGTAGCTTTCACGTTCCTTTGTTGGTGAAATTTGTCGGGTAATACCGTTGATATGCCCAAACTCCAGGTAGGGATAAGCAGTCATTTTCAGGATTACCTGCTGACCTGACTGAATTTTACCCGCTCCGCCTGCCGGGACTTTGACGTATGCAATCCACTCATTGTTAGAGTTTTGTATAGATGCTTCGCCGCTGATGATATCAGGGTAATTGAAAAAGAAACTGCCGGCAATGAGGATGGCCAGGATGGCACAGATAACGGATGTTCCGTATCGGATGAGCGCCTTCGGTGGCCGGGCTAAGATTTCCTGTACCTCCCGACTCCTGAGTTCTATGTTGTTGCCTTCCTGATTCATGTCGTTTTATATTCTCTTATAGCTCGAGCTGATTCTTAACTAAATGATAATAAGCGCCTTTCTTCTTTGTGAGACTTTCATGGGTCCCTGTTTCAACAATCTCTCCATTGTCAAGCACCACGATTTGATCTGCATTTTTTACGGTGCTTAGCCGGTGTGCAATTACGACTGATGTCCTGCCTTCGAAGAATCTGCCTAAGTTGTCCATGATGATTTTCTCATTATTCGTGTCCAACGCGTTGGTCGCTTCATCTAAGAAAACAAACTCAGGATTCTTGTAAATCGCTCTGGCAATAAGGATTCTCTGCTTCTGACCCTGACTGAGCGCATGTCCTTCAGACCCTATTTTCGTATCGTATTTTGAGGATAAAGTTTCGATGAATGGTCTGATGTTGGCTGTATTAACTGCGTTCAACAGCCTGTCTTTGTCAATTTCTTCGTCACCCGGTGCAATATTCCGGGCTATGCTATCGGTAAAGATGTATCCTTCCTGCATCACAACACCGCAATTTTTTCTCCATTCGCGCATATTGTAGTGTGATAAACTATTGCTTCCCAGGAATATATGTCCCTGTTGCGGTTTGTAGAAACCCAGTAATAATTTCATCAGGGTAGTCTTGCCACTTCCACTCATTCCCACAATGGCAGTCTGTTTTCCGGAGGGAATATGTAGGTTTATGTTTTTTAAAACAGGTTTTCCTGCTGAGGTTGTATCGTAAGCAAATGTCAGATTGTGGATTATAATGTCCTGTTTGTCAGGGATGTTGTAGATCTGATCCGGATTATCTTCATCTTCATTGTCTTTGGTATAAACCTCGCTGAGCCTTTCGATGCTAAGGCGTGCATCCTGTGACTCCCGGTAGAAGTGGATCAACTGATCAATTGGGCTATTTAGCTGACCCAGAATGTATTGTACTGAGAGCATCATCCCCAAACTCATGTTTCCGTCAATCACAAACTTGGCAACTAAGGCAGTAATGATGATGTTTTTGGTTTGATTGATAAAAATCGCTCCGGAATCCTGGTACTGACTTAAAGCCAATCCTTTGATCCTCAGCTTAAAAAGCTTGGCTTGTATCCTTTCCCATTCCCATCTTTTCTGTTGCTCGCAGGCGTTCAGCTTGATTTCCTGCATGCCGGTAATGAGCTGAATTACATTGCTTTGATTGGCTGCCTGTTGTGCAAAGTTTTTGTGGTCAAGCGCTTCTCTTTTCTTCATAAACAGGCTTACCCAAAAGAAATATAGCAGGCTGCCCACTAAGAAAATCAGGAAAATAGTTACATTATAAAACAAGAGTATTAACGTGAATATCAAGATGTTGAATAGCCCAAACAGGATGTTCAGGGTGGAATTTGTAAGGTAATTCTGGATGCGGGTATGGTCACCCATGCGTTGTAACAGATCGCCGGTCATTTTGGTGTCGAAATAGCCCATGGGCAACCGCATCAGCTTCGCTAAGAAGTCGGAAATCACCGAGATATTGACCCGTGTTCCGATGTGCAAGAGTATCCAACCCCTGATAAATTCAACGGTTGAGGCGCTAAACACCAGGACTAACTGAGCAATCAGGACAAGATATACATAGCCGATGTTTTGTGCTGATATTCCGAAATCGACTATAGATTGGGTGAGGAAGGGGAGTAAAAGTTGTAGCAGACTGCCAAAAAATAGTCCGAGGAACAACTGGAATATCAGTTTTTTATAAGGTTTCAGGTAAGAAAAAAGAAATGAAAATCCTTTGTTGGTCTTGGTTTTGTCACTTTCTTTTTTGAAAAACTCGGGAGTCGTTTCCAGTAGGAGGGCAATACCCACATCTTCACCGTCACTCCTGGTGCTCAACCAACAGCGACAAAATTCTTCTTTGGTGTATTTCAGTTTTCCGGCTCCCGGATCTGCCACATAAATAATGTCTTTCCCGTTTTTTTCGCGGATGTCATAAACTACGACGAAATGTTGTTGGTTCCAGTGGACAATGCAGGGGAGGGGAGCTTCTTTCTTAAGTTCTTCGAAGTTTACATAGACACCTACCGTACGGAAACCCAGCTTCTCAGCGGCTTCGCTGATGCCTAACAAGGAAACGCCTTCACGACTGAAGTGGGATTTTTCACGGAGTCCTTCAAGGGAGTATTGCCTTCCGTAGTGCGCTGCGATCATACGCAGGCAGGTCGGACCGCAATCCATGGCATCGTGTTGGTGGTAGAAGGGGAATTTAGACATAGAGTTTTAATATTCAAAGCGGCATAGCATAAAATCTCTTGATAATCAGTTGATTTCAGGAGGTTCTTGCAATAATGAGTTATTGCTCGCTAAACCGCTTTAAAATTAGGGAATATTTTTGTTATACCCTAACTCTAATTCTTTGCCCATTAGGGAGAGTGATAATTACATAATATCCACCAACTGTTTGATTCAATTGTTCAGTTGATAATTTCCTCAGGTTGTTATTAATAGTTTTCATGACTGTTTGAGTTATTGATGAATAGACAATGCTATAGATTGAGTTTTATACTCTTACTCTTACCCTGCTACCATCAGGTAACGTGATTATTACATAATATCCACCAACTGTTTGATTCAATTGTTCAGTTGATAATTTCCTCAGGTTGTTATTAATAGTTTTCATG